>PAQN01000038.1 GCA_002709755.1 Phycisphaerae bacterium | reverse complement strand
TCCGGCGAACTTGCAATTCGAAGGTACGGGCGGATTCATCGGGCGCGACCGATGAGATGATTCCGGTGGCCCCCGACGCAATCGCCGCACTCTGCCAGGTGGAACCTGAAGACATGAGCATGCCATCGGCATCAAACCACTCGAAACGATAGGAGAAGTTGCGATAGTCGAAACCGTCATTCGCGACGGTCACCTGGACCTGGTAGGGCCCGCCGGCGGTTCTGGCGAAACGGATGGCTTCGGCCTTCAGGAAGAAGCTGGAGAGAACGTCGTTGATCTTGGATGTATAGGTGGCCTCGGTGTCGGTCTTTCCGACGGTGGCCCGATAGGTGTTGACGCTGCCGCATCCGACCATGAAGGCGGCGCAGAGAAGTCCCGTCATGAAGCGGGGAGTGATCATCCTGGAATGCTCCTTTCGTTGCGGCCCCCCGAGGAGCCGACTTCCGATGTGTTCCCGGATTCGGGAAGCGTGTTCTCATCAAGCCTTGGACCGGGATCCAGCCTGATCGATTGAGTCGATGGCGCATGAGGCCCGGAACCGGGCAGAGTCACCACCAAGAGATTGAATGCGCCGGGCACGACCTCCATGTCACCAAGCTCGCGGCCTTCGGATGTCCGGACGGTCACGAAGCCGGCATCGGGGGTCAGGATGCGCGCCGCGTAGATGTTCTTGGGAATCGTCCGCCAGGAACGAAGATCGGCCGCGGTGGTCGCAGCCTGGTAGACGATCCCGATGAGGTTCACAAGTCCCGAGCCGTCGCCTGCGGCCTGACTGGCAGCCCATGTGGCGGTGGTCTTCAAGGCCATCGAGAGCACTTCCTGCATCACGATGACCGGAAGTCTCTTCTCGAAGTCGGCGGCGACCATGGCGTCGATGTTCGCGAGCAAGGCGCCTTCGGACTCGACGTCGCCATCGGAGATCACCAGCCCGGCGAGCGACCCCTTCATCGACTTGAGGACGGGAAAGGCCGCCGCGACATAGTTCACGTTGCCGATGGGAATCGGAATGTCCAACCGATACTCCTCGTACTCGGGAGCCAGTCCGCTCATGAAGACGACCCACGTCGTCGGCGTCAGGGATGCGCTTTCGAGTGCGGCGAGGTCCGGTCCCGCCACGGGCTCGAAGGAGGGCATCATGGAGATCACTTCGCGAAGATCGAAACGGGCATTGCCGAGATCACCCGAATCGACCGCGTTGGCCATCAGAAAGATTCCGCGCAGCCAGCTGGTGAATGGATTTCGCCAGTCGGCATATGGCGTCAGATCACCCATCGATTCCTGGATCGAGCGCAGCTCCGACGGGACCTTGAGCGCCTTCCGGCTGATCCCTTCGGAACCCGCCTTCTTCTCGAGGCGTTTTTCAGCTCGCTCGATCTCCTTGCTGGCCTTGTCAACGGCGTCCTGCTGCCAGTCACGCGCTCGATTGAGTTCGATGCGTGCCTGATCGAATTCACCCATCATCAGACGATTGAGCGCCTGGAGGGTGCTCAACATGATCCGCTCGACGGGAGTCCCGCGGTACTCGGCAAGAGTTTGATTGACCACCGTGGTGGTGATCGCCTCCGTCACCCGAGCCTCCGCCTCCGAGTCCAGGAAGGGCCTGATGATCTCGTACGCCTGCTCGTAGAACCGGATACTGTCATCGACGCGCCCTGCAATCTGTGCCGTGCGCCCGGCCTCGAGCAGGAAGATGACACGATCCGTCTCATCATCCAGATGGTTGCGGGCTTCCTCGGCGGCCAGATCGGCGGCTGCCACGTAGGCTCCCTGGCGTTCAAGCGAGACGAGTCCCGCGGCGGAGTTCCGGTATCCGGACTGACACCCCATCGCCAGAAACACGACGCCGAAACCGGCGGTTCTGCAGAGTATTGTCTTCAGTCTCGCCATGCTCACTCGCCAAGCACCTGACCCCAGAAGCTGCGACCGCCGAGATTCAGGTTGCGCACCTCGGACGTGTCGATGTCGATACGACTGTTTCTAAGGAATTCAGCGAACGCCCTGACTCGAATCAGAGTGGCGTCCCTGAGAACCTCGCCGGTCCTGAGGGATTCGAGCACTTCGACGTTTCGCTCCCACTCCTGACGCCCCTCGGGCGAGAGCGCCATCGCGAATGTGAAGGTCTGGGTCCCATCCTCACCACGCACGTTCACGATCTCCTCCAGTGGGGAGAACAACGGATGGTCGATTCGCAGGCGATGCACTCCCTTGGACAGGGAGAACGTGCTGGGTGCCGCGCCGGTGAGCACTCCATCGATGTAAATCCGCGCGCCCACGGGGGCGATGGGAAGACGCGTGGAGCCCACCACCTTCTCGCCATCCTCGGTGACCACGATGTCTGGAACCTCGAGTCCGGAGGCGAACAGTTCGACCTTGACGCTCGAACGCGCGGCCGGGGATGACGCGACGACGGAACCCATGGATGCCGCATTGCTCGAGATCTGTCGACACAACTTCTGCGACGCATCGGCGAGAAGGCCATCGATCGGATCCGTTCGCTCGACCAGGTCGGCTGTCTCCTTGAGACTCACCTGAGCATCCGCGTTGCCGCCGAAGACTGATGCGCCGTTGTCACCGGAAAGGATCTGATAGGCGGTGCGGAGGGTGTACGTGCTGACGGTCGTGGACGCCACACCGAGCTCATCGGACTCGAAGGTGCGTCGGTTGTCGTTGTAACTGGTCATCGTGACGACGATGATTCCGTCGGCGCCGAGAAGCTGCGCGAGCCGCAGGGCCGAGGATTGATTGGACAGCGCCTCCTCGACGGCACGTGATTCGGACCCCCCACCGCCGCTGTTGGCATCATCCCCTGAGAAACGAGCGACTCCGTTGACCACATCCGAACGCGAGATGACGGATGCTCCTGCACCCGACAGACAAGCCGAGATTGAGGATTCGAGCACCGCGGTCCCCCGAGGAGGGATCTTCGGCGAGAGCGTGCGAGTGAAGATCGCAAGCGTCTTGCCAGTCAATCCATTCATCGACGTCGCCGCCTGATCGATCAATTCGGGAAGGACGACCTTCTCACCGGATCCGGTGGACAGCCCCTGTCCCATCACCGAGGTGTCGGAACCGGACGCGGTCGAGGAGGGATCGATGCCGGGGGGCAGCCCGCCGGGGTGAAGTTTCATGATCGACCCACGAGCGATTCCATTGTCGACGATCGCTTGAGCACGAGAAAATCGCTCTCCGGCGTCGATGACCCGCGCCCAACCCACCGAGAGCTGCTCACGTCCGAGAGACGCACCGGTGTCGGGGTCGAGCAGTTCCTGTCCGGCGAGCAGGACCTCCCAGATCTGCCCCGGTGACACGCCTGATGACTTCACCCGGTTGAATGTGATCTGGCCCGCCGTGTACGCGATCACCTTGGGCGGGAAGACCGCATCAGTGATCGACAAGGAGGATTCCCCGGCAAGAGCCGAGGCGACAGTCGCCAGTATGGCCTGTGTCTTGCGCCCGTCTCGATCGACACCAGGGATGATCTCGTCCAACTGGTTCTTGTCGATCTGAAGTGGCGTCGCGGTCAGCATTTTTCCGGTGGTCGTATCGAAGACCTTGACGACACCGGAGATCTGAACGCTTCGTCGCTCCGCACGAGTGGGCCCGAGCTGCTTCTGAAGCACCGTCGTGTCGGTGACGTCCTGAAAACCGTTGACGGTCAGCACGGCGAGATAGCGGGCACCGGCGAGCGCGAGGCTTCGCGCGGCACCGGGAGACAGCCTGTCGACGAGACCGCTGTCCGCGAGATCCTGTTCCTTGAGAATCGAATCAAGATCCTGTCGGGCGACTATGTCGAACTTGCCTCCACGTTGAACGGCGCTTTCGAGCTGGATCTGCGCACCCTGGAGAATCTGATCGAGGGCGTTGAGTGTTCCGGATGCCGAGGCTGCGTCCCGGACTGCGGGAGTGGCCTGGAATCCCCTGACGGCCATGGTCGACTTCTGAGCGAGGGCAGTCTGAGCGCACAGAGACAGCAGAAGACATGATGCCAAGGCCCGCAAGGCTTGTTTCGGCATGAGATGCATGAACACATCCTTTCAACATTTAAGTTTCGATACGTGAGAGGATTTAATCGGTCGTTCATGAAAAGACCGCAACTCGTCACGAGGACACGGTGACGCCACCGGTGAGAACATACCTTCAAAGGAGAATCCAGTCGCAGTCTGATGGTGTCGATTTCGAATTTCATCGTTTTCAGCGCTTCAGGGCACGGAGGACCGATCGGATGGACACCTTGCATTCCGATCCGGGTACCATCAGGAGCGTAATCGAAGAAATGACCCCAGACGAGATCGAGTGATGTTCGAA
The DNA here is from genome assembly GCA_002709755.1 of Phycisphaerae bacterium. Classification (GTDB taxonomy): domain Bacteria; phylum Planctomycetota; class Phycisphaerae; order Phycisphaerales; family SM1A02; genus UBA8087. Next base: position 32,203 of record PAQN01000038.1, on the reverse strand, counting down.
ACACTTTCAGAACGACTGAACACGACCTTCAAGAAACTCTCCGGCCGCGGCAGAATCAGCGAGGACAATGTCCGAGACGCCATGCGCGAGGTGCGCCGGAGCCTGATCGAAGCGGATGTCAATCTTGAAGTGGTGGACAGCTTCTGCAAGGAGGTCACGACCGAAGCTCTTGGCACCGAGGTCCTCAAGAGCCTGCAGCCGCAGGAACAGATGATCGGGATCGTTCACACGAAGCTGATCGAACTCATGGGTCCTGCCGAAAGCTCGCTCATGATGGTCGACCCCGGCCCGACCATCATCATGTTGTGCGGCCTGCAAGGAACCGGCAAGACCACGACATGCGGAAAGATCGCGGCATGGATGAAGAAGCGCGGACGCCGGGTCATGGTCGCAGGCGCTGATCTCCAGAGACCCGCTGCGGTGGAACAGCTGCGCCAGGTGATCGAAGGCCCCGTCTCGGATGCTCCCGGTGACGGCGCGGTGCTCTTTCATGGCGAACCGGACAAGTGTGCGGAATACGGACAGGCGACCGGAGTCGCCGTGGGAGTCTGCCAGCGGGCGCTTCAACGTGCACGAAGCGAACGATGCGACGTCCTGATCCTCGATACCGCGGGGCGCCTTCACGTCGACGACGACCTGATGAATGAACTTCAGGCCGTCGACCGTGCGGTAACGCCACATGAACGCCTTCTGGTCGTGGATGCAATGACCGGACAGGATGCCGTGACTTCGGCGAAGGAGTTCAACTCGAGACTCACCGTGGATGGAGTCGTGCTCACCAAGTTCGACTCCGACACACGTGGTGGTGCGGCCCTGAGCGTGAAGAAGATCACCGGGGCGCCGATCAAGTTCGTCGGAATCGGCGAGAAGATCACGGCGCTCGAGGAGTTCCATCCTGAAAGAATCGCGGGCCGGATTCTCGGCATGGGCGACATGGTCAGTCTCGTGGAACGAGCTCAGGAGGAGGTCGACGAGCAGGAGGCCGAGAAGCTCAGCGAAAAGATGGCGAAGGGCCAGCTGACTCTCGACGATTTCACGAAGCAGCTGAAGATGATGCGCAAGATGGGCCCCATGAAACAGCTCCTGGGCATGCTCCCGGGCGTGGGCGGCGCACTTAAGAACATGGACATCGACGACAAGCAACTTGATCGGCTCGAGGGAATCGTCAACTCCATGACCAAGAAGGAGCGGGCGGACACCGACCTGCTGACGAAGAGCCGGACCAAGCGCATTGCGAATGGCGCAGGCGTCACTCCCACGGAAGTCAACAAACTCGTCAAGCAGTTCGGAGCGATGCAGAAGGTGACCAAGCAGATGGCCGGGCTGGGCGCGATGGGCAAGATGAAGGCCATGAACCAGATGCAACAGGGCGTGGGCGGCATGCCTGCAGGACTGCCGGGCTTCGGTGGTCGCGGGTCCACCAAGACCAAGAGTGTCAAGTCCGGATTCAAGCGCAGAAAGAAGCGCTGACCTGCTCAGAATCTCGGCGGGAAACCACTGCGCAAGAGGATCATTCCTCGATCGGCAGAGGATCATCCACCTTGCCATCGACCCATTCTCTGATTCGGGGCATGAAGACCTCCCGAAGAAGGATCTTGATGCAGGCTGCGACAGGAATCGCGATCAACATGCCATAAAGCCCTGCGAGCGCGCCGCCGGCGAGAATCGCGACCACGATTGAGACCGGATCCAGGTTCGTCGCACGTCCGGCGATCAGTGGCGTCAATGCGTAGTCATCCGCGAACTGACAGATGATGTAGACCAGAGTGGGCCAGAGAATGATGCCCCACCAGGCCATTCGTTCGGCTTCGACCAGAGAGAACTGATCCGCAGCCATGAGACCGACGGAAAGTGGCAGCCCGATGCCTCCCAGATAGGGAACCAGCGTGAAGCAACCGATCAGAAGACCGAGCGGCAGCGCATAAGGCACGCCCACGATGGTCCAGCCAACGGCGTACATGATGGCAAGAATGAACGCGATCACGATTCGCCCTCTCACGAATCCGCTGACGGCCTTGTCCATCTCACCCAGCAGATAGAGGGCGTGATCACGATGGGACTCGACGATCATGCCCTGGAAGAACGAAACCATCCGTGGCCAGGTGACCGTGAAGTAGAAGAAGTAGAAGGGAATGAGGAAGATGAGGATCCCGAGATGAATGGACCCGAGAACGAGTCCCCAGGCACGACGGGCGCCGCTGCCGACCCAACCGAACCATTCATTGCCTCCGGATGTCACATTCTCCGCCCCGGCATTCGAGGGTTGGCTGTTCAATTCCTGCTGAACGATCATCCGGATACGCTCCTCGGACAGAGCGACTTCACCGTCCGAGTCTTCGCCCGAGGTGGCAGACGGCTCGCCCGCCACATGAATCACATTCGGCTTGATCGATTCCGATTTTAGGTCGGCGATGGCACCGACGGAGGATCCACCACCCGTCGAAGTGTCATCGGTGCCACCGACGCTCCCATCGATGGATGACTCACTGGCAGAATCGTCCACGGTGGATATGCCGAGCCAGCTCTGGCCGCGGGCGACGAAGGCCTCGATCTGTGGTTGCAAGGAATCCGGAGAGAGATCGACGAGACGATCGATGGCGTTGTCGTATTTTCCGCGACGGACCGCATCGACAAATGATGCCGTCTGCGACACGACCAGCGGAACCGTCAATGCAAGCGCCAGAAGCACTGCGATGCCCCCCACTCCAAGAATCGCTCCGGCAGCCACAGGCCGCGGCAGACGAAGACGCCTTTCGAGGAAGGTCACGAACGGCGCGAAGAGATAGGTCAGCAGAATCGCAACCAGAAGCGGGACGGTGACATCCCTCATCGCGTAGCCGAGCCAGAAAAGCAGGAAGAGGATCAGAATCCAGGTGAGATCACGAAGCGGCTGGATCTGCCAGAGATGACGATCAGCTGCATTGGGAATGTCCGACACTTGCTTTTGAGGCTTCATGCCTCAAACCATAGCGCTCAAGGCTGGGAAATGCCCGCCAGCAAGGCCGCTTCGCTGAACGCCTCGGCCAGGTCGAAAACACCTCGGAAATCCGACAGAGAATCCTCGGCTGTCTTCGAGAGATCGCCTTCGTTGACCAGGGCAAACACGATTCGACCGAAATCCTCGGTTCTCTGGATTTTGAAGTGCCTCAACACGACAGGTGCAAGCAGTCCCCATCGCTCGATCGCGAAATCTCTCAATCCAAGACACAGTTCCTGGCCCTTGATGTGCCGGGTCTCATTCGCCGCAAGCCCGGCATCAGCGACCAGTCGCATCTGTGTGTACCCAAGCCCTTCACGCACAAAGTCATAGGCGCCCTCGGGATAGGGAAGATTGGAGCGTTTCAGCTCTGACTCTGAATTGGAGTGGATGGTGGACATGAGTTACGAAACACCCCGGAATCTGGAAGNTGCCTGATGATATCCGAGGAAGCACGAAATTTCCTCCCTTTTTGAGATCGGCAGAACACGGCGCGGNGGATCACTCCGAGGCTTGAATCGAGNTCAGACCCGGCCCCCGATGTCAGGAGGNTCNGTCAGCCACTCGACCTCGGCATTNCCGTCGAGCTGTCGTGANGNACCGGNGGNCANTNCCAGGGCGAGGATGCCCGGCGAGGCTCCCGGCGAGAAACAGACGCACTCGCGAGAGACACCCAGAGCATCGGCGCCATTGAGCGTGGCCATCGGCAGCCATTCCTCGATCGTGATTCCACAGGAATTCTGCAGATGAACGATGTCGTCGAGCACCGACAGCCGCGTCCCGGCCACGCCGTCGCCAGGCAGGCAAGGTCGCCCGTCCGTCCCCAGCGCCACCGGAATACCCATCTCGACCATCTCACGCCAAGCGTGACCGGGCGCACCACCGTGGGGGTGCCCGAAAAAGTCACTGGCTCTCGGGCAGTAGACGACGGTCGCTTGAGATGACTTCAGAAGGGACAGATGGTGCGGTTGAACATAGTTCAGATGGACGGCAAGCCCATTTTTTTCGGGGAGAAAGGGAACATAGCCCTCCAGGGGATGTAGACCGTCGGCTGGGCCGGACCGAGGCTCTGCGCCCATCCGCGCTATGAGTTCGGCGAACAGTCCCGTCCTGCTTCGGCACCATTCCAGTTCCTCGAGCGATTCAGCGAGATGCGTTGAAACAGGAAGCCCGCTGGAACGGGCCATCTCATAGATCTCAGTGGCCGTCGAATACGGTGCATGGGGCGAAAGCCCGGGTCTCGGCCCTGAGGATGAGTTCTCATTCCCCGAAGAGAGGCCAGCAACCCATGGCTCGATGCGAGAGACAAGTTCGTCCGCTCGGGTTCCATGGCCCAGGATTTCCAGAAAGGCGACACCAGCCAGACCCGAGTGTCGCACCGCATCGAAGGCTCGCTGTGAGCCGCAGATGTCGCCGACAGCGATGGTCCCTCCGAGGATCGATCGCTCTATTCCGTGTAAAACAGCCTTTTCAATGGCACCAGGAGCTTCCTGAGACCGCCGATGACGAATCACGTGGGAAAGCCACGGGATGAAGGAGCGTTCCGAAATCTCACCCAGATCACTGAGATCGAGATGACTGTGGGCATTGACCAGAGCCGGGCAGACAAGCTGATCCTGATGACGGGTCGCCACCGCGTCCGAAGGATGGCCGATCGACTCCGGAGCCCCCATGGCAACGACCTTCTCGCCCTCGAGGAGGATCGCCCCCGGCGCATGCAGGGAGAACGCATCCGCGACGATGGAGGCTTGAATGAGGCGCTTCTGATTCAAATCTTGGCCAGACCACTGTGGATGAAGTGACTCTAAAGGGCAGGGATCACCACTGGAGCGTACACTCTAGGCACTTCCGGCGCAGTCGCCCCGACGTTGAGGCGAGCCCGGTTTACAGGACCCTATTTCATGCGGGAGCACACGGATGCGCACAACTCTCCTGACCTTCATCGGCACTTCTTTCGTTCTTTCAATGGTGGCGGGCTGTGTTCCCCAGCAGAAGTACGACGACCTGCTCACTGCCTACCGAGGCAAGGAACAGAATTCGATGAAGCTTCAAGAGGAACTTTCAGCCTCGACCGCAAATGAAGCGCTGCTCAGAAAACAGCTGACGGATGCTCGTGCATACCTCGACAAGCTCGAGACGATGACCACCCAGCAGTCCAGCGAACTGGCGGACATGGAATCCGAGTTCAGAAGCCTCTCGCAGCGCATCACCTCACTGCAAATCGCCGCACTGCCTCCCGCTCTGAATGCCAAGCTGACCCAGCTTCGAGATGCGTATCCCGGCGTGCTCAACTTCGACGAAACCACCGGCATGCTCGAATTCAACACTGACATGAGCTTCGGCCTTGGCTCCGCGACACTCTCGAGCGATGCCCAGAAGGCGATGAACTCGCTTGCCTCCATCCTGAACAGCACGAACGGCGCAGGATTCGACCTCGACATCATCGGACACACGGACAATGTCCCGGTCAACCGTCCTTCGACGAAGAAGCTCTTCCCCGACAACATGCACTTGAGCGTCGGCCGGGCCATGGCGGTGAGATCCCAACTGGTGAAGGACACCGTCGCAGCGGAACGAATCAAGGTCGGAGGCTGGGGCGAACACCGCCCGGTGGTGGTGAACCCCGCTCGCGGTGGAGAACCTGCGAACCGCCGGGTCGAGATCTTCCTGATCCCACGCGCGCCTGGGGCGATGGCGGTGAAACCCTCCGAAACGCCCACCACGCAGGCCGGAGGCGGCAACAACACGGATCAGCTTGATTTCCCGCCCAAGTGAGGAAGTCCGATGCAGATCGGACTCGCGAACCACTTTTGGGACCCCCTTACTGCCCAATAAAAGCTCTTGTTTCCGTTAAATCTGAAAGTAGTTTATTCAACGTCAACGCTGACAGGGTACTTTGGAACCGAGAAGAGATTCCAGCGTGAGATTTGGACGTTGGGGACGCCCTGAAACAGGCCGAATGGCTTGCGAATGGGCACTTGTCAGCGAATGGTGGAGTCCACTCCATCAGGAATAGGGTTTTCACGTAGTACCGTTTGTTCATTCCCATCAACTGCACTGAACGCAGACATAGACGCCAAAACTATAAACATGAGGACACCGCAACCATGATGCGCACAGCCATCTGTCTTGGAGTTACGACTTTGCTGGCGAGCCACTCGCTTGCCGATGTTTCCATCAATGAAATCCGAACCGAAGAGAGCGGAGCCGACAACAACGAGTTCGTCGAGCTCATCGGCACTCCGGGCGAATCGCTCGATGGTCTGTACCTGATCGCGGTCGGGGATGACAGCGGAGTCTTTCCTCCACTGCAGAACGGATTCGTCGAGTCGTACGTGGATCTGACTGGAAACAGCATCAACCAGGACGGTTTCTTCGTGATCGCGGAGTCCACATTCACCCTTGGAACTCCGGATCTCGTCGCCGCCTTGAACTTCGAAGGCAACGACAACGTCACTCACTTCCTCATCTCCGGATTCACCGGAGATGTCGGCACAGACATCGACCTCGATGACGACGGCACGATCGACAACCTCTCCGGCACGATCATCGACTCCGTGGCGCTCATCGTGGACGCCGAACCCGATGGCTCCAATTCGGATTACTTCTATTCAGACAACATCGTCGGTCCCGACGGCACCTTCCCTCCCAGCCTCGCCTACCGATGCTCCGACACCGGCGCATGGGCCATCGGCGAGTTCACCGTGGGCATCGACGACACGCCCAACGCGGACAACCCGACCTGCGGTGGAGGCACCGGCGACACGAACGTCGTGATCAACGAGATTCGAATCGATCAGTCCGGCTCGGACACCGACGAATACTTCGAACTGGCCGGTGAACCCGGTACGGATCTGACCGGCCTGACCTACCTGGTCATCGGAGGAACGGGCTCGGACCCCGGCGGCAAGGTCGAGGCGGTCATTCCTCTGGACGGATACATCATCGGCCCCTCCGGACTCTTCTGGGTCGCGGAAGCTTCGATCACCCTGGGTACCCCCGATGTGATCGTCCCCGGCAGCGAAGTCGACTTCCAGAACGGTGAAAACGTGACCCACATGCTGGTCCGCGACTGCACCGCAGCCGACAACGATGACCTCGACACCAACAACGACGGCACCCTTGATGTGGTCGCCTTCTCCGAGATCATCGATTCGGTCTCGCTCATCGAGAACTTCTCGAGCGGCTTCCTGACCTACTCGGACACGACCGTCGGCCCTGACGGCTCGTTCGTCCCGGCGCACAGCTACCGTTGCTCCACTGAAGGCACGTGGTCCATCGGTGAATTCTCGGTCGGCAACACCGACACGCCCGGCGCCGAGAACCTCGCATGTCCCGCCGAAGGCGGATGCGGCGGCACCACGCCTGTCAACTGCTTCGTCGAGAACGCCATGGGCGGTTGTTCCGATGCTTCCTGCTGCGCACTCGTGGTCGCGGCCGACAGTGGCTGCGAGAACAACTGGGACGCAAGCTGCGTCGCACTGGCCGAAAGCCTCTGCAACAGCACGAACCCCGTTCCGACCGGCCTTGCCTTGAGCGAGATCCGCACCAAGCAGGGTGGCGAGGACACCGACGAATACGTGGAACTCACCGGCACCCCCGGCACCTCACTCGACGGCGTGAGCATCCTGGTCGTCGGCGGAAACGGCCTCGACCAGAACGGTGAGATCGAAACCGCCATCAACCTCGGTGGCTACTCGGTTCCCAAGAGCGGCTACTTCGTGGTCGCCAATTCCACCTTCGCACTGGGAACAGCTGATGCGACACTGGACTTCGAGTTCACCGACGCGAACAGCAAGACCTTCCTTCTCGTCTACAACTTCGACGGCACCGTCCTCGGCGACCTTGACGCGGATGACAACTGTGCCATCGACGGCCTTGCCTGGGACAGCGAACTGGACGGCGTGAGCCTTCTTGATCCCAATGCCACGAACTGCACCTACGCACTGGCAACGGGTGGCCCGGACGGAATCTTCTCCCCAGGTCACATCTACGTCTGTGATGCCTCGACCACTCCGGTGAGCTGGGGCGTCGGCACCTTCAATCCGACGGATGAAGACAGTGCCGACACGCCTGGCGCACCCAACTCGACCAGCTGCGGCGACGAGCCATCGGTCTGTGGTGACGGCGTCTGTGCAGACGACGAGGACGCCACCTCCTGTCCCGAGGACTGTGATGATGGCGGCACCGGCTGTCCTGAGTTCGACTCTCGCGGCATCGTGTATCCGTGCACCTACATCTTCGACACGCTCGATCCCACATGCTGCAACACCTGGAGTGAAAACTGCCAGGACATCTATGACAGCTACTGCAACTTCGGTGCAACCGCTCCGGCGGACATCAAGATCTCGGAAATCCGAAGAGATCAGTTCGGCGCCGATGCCGATGAATACATCGAATTCAGTGGCGCAGCCGGCACGTCCTTGGACGGGCATGCTCTGCTCGTGATCGGAGACGGCGCCTCGGCTGACGGATCAGGTGTCATCGAGACGTACATCCCGCTTTCGGGCACTCTGAACTCGGAGGGCCTGGCCCTTCTGGCTCGTCCCGACGACTTCACGCAGGGCACACCGGACATCGTCTGGCCCACTTCATGGAGCATCGAGAACAGTGACAACATCACCGTCCTCCTGGTCTATGGCTACAACGCACCCGAGTCGGGGATCGACCTCGATGTGGGCGATGACGGCGTGCTCGACGAGGCTCTGTGGATCGACATCGTCGACTGCGTGGCCCTCGTTGAAACCGACCCTGCGGTGGAAGGCGAGCTGATCTACTGCGATACCACCGTCGGCCCCGATGGCACGTTCGCTCCGGCACACGTCTACTTCGATTGCGATCTCAACGACTGGGCCATCGGCCTGATCGATCCGGTCGGTGACACGGACACACCCGGAGCCCTCAACCCGGGCTGCAGCTCGGACGAGCCGGACTGTCCCGGCGACTACGACGGCGACGGCACCGTCGGCGGTGCGGATCTTTCCCAGCTGCTTGGCGCCTGGAACTCGGCGAACGCCGAGCTCGACCTGAGTGGTGATGGATTCATCGACGGCGCCGACCTGACGATCATCCTCGCCTCGTGGGGTGGCTGCAGCTGATCATCCGCCTCGAGGTTGATGAAGAACACGACACGCGCCCCCGGATCCTCGGATCCGGGGGCGCTTTCATTGGCGACACTCGATGCTCGCCGACCTGAGGCCTCTGAGATCGTCACAAGACAGAACCATCTGCCGCGGATATCCTGATCGGAACATGTTCCCGCTTTCACGTCCCATTTCACGACTTGGTGAATTCACCTTCGACACGATCGAAGGATTCGGTCGTTTTTCGGCTTTCGCGGGAGCCACGTTCTACTGGATGGGCAAGCAACCCTCATCATGGCTGAGCTGGAGGATCCTCTCACCTCAGCTCTTTGCGGTGGGCGTTCTGAGCATTCCAGTCGTGGCGCTCACGGGCATGTTCATCGGAATGATCCTGGCTCTCGAGGGATTCGCACAATTCGCGGCCATCGGCCAGGAGGACCGGATCGGCGGCGTGATCAACGCCTCGGTCACCAAGCAGATCGGCCCCGTTCTCGCCGCCGTGATGGTCGCCGGACGAGTCGGGGGCGCATTGGCGGCGGAACTGGGCACGATGAAGGTCACCGAGCAGCTCGATGCACTCAAGGCGATGGGCAGTGATCCCATCCGCGTGCTGGTCGTCCCCCGCTTCGTCGCCTGCATCGTCATGACGCCGATTCTCACGGTGTACAGCGACATGCTCGGCTCCTGGGGCGCCTGGTTCGTGGTCGTCAAGATCTTCGAAGTTCCCGGGGCCGACTACTGGTACCACAGCGCGGCCTTCGTGACCTGGTGGGAGCCGATCGGCGGCCTGTGGAAGAGTGTCTTCTTCGGAGGATGCATCGGCCTTGCCGCATGCTACAAGGGGTTCTTCTGCAGAGCGGGTGCGGCGGGTGTCGGTCGGGCCGCGACCGCGGCGTTCGTGTCCAGCTTCCTTGCCATCATCGTGATCAATCTCGTTCTCGCCAAGTTCCTGAACGACCTTAGATTGATCGTGGACCCGAAGAATGCCTCGTTCTTCTTCTGATCCATCGAAACAGGACGGCCTCCGGGACGTAGTCTTCACTGAATGGAGCACCACATGCCACAGAGACACTGGTTGAAGCTCTCCACGCGAATTCTTCTGTCGCTGATGATCGCATTCATGATTCTGCCGAACAGCGCGCTGGCACAACATGAAGGAGGCGGCCCCCCGAACTTTCCGATAGCACGAGAGAAGCCCAGAGTGTGGGAGTCGAGAGTTCGAAGCCAGCTGGTCGGCTCGAGTGTGAATGGGATCATGACATCTCAGAATGCCATCCAGTGCCCCCGCTCCGAGATCGTGATTCCGCTCATCATGCGAGGCACCTATTGCAGGACCGATCCGAATTCGATCACCGTCAGCGCCGCGATCGGAAACCAGTGGCAGCGAGCGGGCAGCGTCCCATGGACCCTTCGAGGTCCGCACCCGGACGGAAGCGCGGAGATCGTGGTCGAATTCCTCGACGTCAACACCACATCTCTGACCATGGAAGCCAACTGGAAGACCCAGACCTGGGAATCCTCGCTGAACGAATCCGCCGCGGCGAACATCACATGGCCCACGGAATGGCCCGAGGCCGTGCGTCCCTATCTCGAACCCAGTCTGGGCATCGAGTCGAATGAACCTGAATTCAGACAGTTCGTGGACTCGATCACGAACGGTCGCATTCGCGATGTCTCTCCGTATCTCGCCGCCAAGGAACTGGTCAAGCGCACGATTCTCAACTTCCGCGCGGTCAACGGCGGGGCGACGGAAACCACGAAATTCACAGGCGCTCTTGAAAGCCTCCGGGCGACACGCGGCACAAGGCTCGATCTCACCTGCGCCTGCGTGGCCACTTTGCGCACCGCAGGCATCCCCGCCCGCCCCGTGATGGGAATCACCAAGGTCAAGAAGAGCACGAGCTGGACACCCTGGGCCGAGCTGTATCTTCCGGGCGCCGGCTGGGTCCCGTTCGATCCCTTCGAGATGAGAGGCTCCGGTTTCCAGCATCGGGCTCTCACGGCACAATGGCCGTGGTTCGGCACGGTCGATGAACTCGTGGAGCGAATCCCGGTCGCCTATCGACTGTCCCCACCGGGCAACAATCTTCGATTGAAGAGTTCAGCGGACACGAGTGTCGGCGTGGTCAACCTCAAGGATGACTGGTTGGAGACACCGGTCTGGGCATGGGTGTCCGATGGCTGCCGTCAGGGCCGTTCGAGGTGGAACACCAGCCTCGTTCGAATCAATCGCGGACAGGGCACGCCGGATCCGCGCTGAGACCGTCCGTGATCAGCGAAGAGCGCGAATCACCTCGTCGACGAGTTCGGACTCCCGTGGGAGATTGTGCTTTCCGTAGGCATCACGTGGAGGAATGATCCTGACTCCGAGTGAGGCCAGACGGCGACAGTTCTCGACGAGCACCGCGTTGTGCATCGAACCGTGCATGGTCGGAGCCATGAGCACACGAGCGGCTCCCCGCTCCATCCTGCCGAGCGCCGAAGCGAGAGTGGCCGTGACCACGGTGTCGGCGATGCCGTTGGCGACCTTGCCGATGGTGTTGTAACTGGCGGGAGCGACGAGATACGCCCTGAACGGCGCTGAATCGGAGAGGTGCTCCGCATTCGGACCGAGCGACGTCACCACGGAATCGACGGAGGCCCAAGCAAGCGCCTCCTCGCTGACGTAACGAAGAGATTCCGACGAGCAGAAGACCCGAACACTCGCACCACGCCGTCGAAGGCAGCGAACGAGTGTCGGCGTGGTGTAGGCCGCGATCCCTCCCGTGACGAGCAGTGCCACTGAGCTTCCGGCGAGTTCGTCACCTTCGAGAGGGACGTCATGATCTCCGAGGTCAGAGGGCGTTGGCGGTTGGTGATTCCATTCGTGCATGCGGCCATTCTAGCTGTGATGCGCACGGGAATGAAACGCGCACCGCAAACCCCGGCACCGACCCCGCTATCAGGCTCATCGAGTATCGTAGGACGATGTTCTCGGTCGTCGTCATCCTGCCCGTTCACAACGAATCCTGGCTGATCGGCTCCGTGCTCGGCCAGGTGACGGAGTACGCCCACGCTCATCCCCAGTGGCGATTCATCTTCGTCGACGACGGCTCCACCGACGACACGCCTCGAAAGATCAGCGACCACATCGAAAGCGGCTCCCTTCGGAACATGGAACTGCAGGCGCTGAACCCGAATCGAGGCAAGGCTCGCGCACTCAAGCAGGCCATACTCGATTCGACGGAGGAATTCGTGCTCTTCACCGACGGAGACCTCGCCTACAGGCTCGAGCACCTCGACCAGCTTGCCGCCGGACTTGAACACGCGGACATCGTCATCGGCTCGAGGCAGCTCGCGGAAGAACGACAGACGAACATCACATTCCTGAGGAGGATGACGGGGTCGATCTTCAATCTCGTCGTCCGACTCCTCACAGGCCTGCCACACAAGGACACCCAGGCAGGGCTCAAGGGCTTTCAACGCAATGCGGCCAGAGCCATCTTCAGGGCGCAGGTCGTCACCGACTTCGCCTTCGATGCCGAATTGCTGTTCCTGGCGCGGAAACTGGGACTCGTGGTCCATGAGATCCCCGCTCGCGTCTCATCGCGTCATTCCTACAAGAAATCGAAGGTCAGCCTCCTCAAGGATCCTTTGAGAATGTTCGCCTCGCTGTTGAGGATGAGGGTCCTGCATCGAAAGCTGAAGAGAAGACCCCACCGCGGAATCCCGGGATATTCCGGAAACAGACCGAGCCATGCGGACGACTCCGGGACGGCGGCCACCAGTGAAACCATCCATCCGAAACCGAATGAATGATGCCCGACTCAGCCGACACCAGAAACGAGGGGCGAAGGCTTCGTGTGATGCTCAGCTTCGACGTGGAGGAATTCGACCTCCCGAACGAATACGGAGCACGAATTCCGCTGGACAGACAACTGTCGATCGGGGCGACCGGGCTCGAGAAGGCTCTGGAACTGGTCGAATCCCTCGACATCAGGGTGACACTCTTCACCACCGCGCGCATGGCCGACTACGTTCGTGAACGAATGCCTTCGATCGCAGCACGACACGAGATCGCCTCGCACGGAGTGAGACATGATCACTTCGAAACGTCTCACTACGCGGAATCCAAAAGACGCCTCGAGGAACTGTCCGACGCACCGGTGACGGGCTTTCGGATGGCGAGACTGCAACCTGTCGACGTGCCCGCCCTGCTCTCGAGTGGATACCACTACGACTCATCGGAAAACCCGATTCGACTGCCGGGACGATACGACAATCGACACCTGCCTCGCACGCCGAGAATGGATGGCCGACTCGTTCGACTTCCGATTTCGACGTCGCCCCGGCTGCGCCTTCCGTTGTTCTGGCTCGGGTTCAGACACCTGCCGAGGCCGATCCTGAATCGGACTCTTGACCGGACACTGGACCATGACGGACATCTCAACCTGTTCCTGCATCCCTGGGAACTTCTGGACACAGGAGCATGGCGCAGGCACATGCCGCGTGTGGTCAGACACGGAGGCGGCGCACGACTCGCCGACAGACTCGTGAAGACGGTACGAGGACTGTCACCGCGAGCCCGGTTCACGACCATGTCCGAGTTCACGTCGGATTTCGCACGCACTCATGCAGAGTGCGAACCAGGTGAAGAATGACCGACGTCAAGGCGCCTGAAGCGCGTTCGCCTTCTTCTTGATCATCTCGACGAAACAGAGGAAGGCCTGCTTCTCCTCTTCGGGGACCTGAGCGGCCCCTCGCTCGATGTTCGAGAGCATCATCTGGTAGATCGCGGCTTCGTCGAACTCCCCTTCCGGTTGCTGCGCTCTCATCTGAGAGATGACCGCGTCGATCTGCACCAGCATGTCGTTGATCTTCTTCTGGTCCTCGGGGCGGAGATCCTCGTACGCGACGGCCTCGACGGCCGGGGCATCTGAATCCTCTCCCGGCTCCACCCATTCACTCGCACCTGAGATCATCAGCCCCCCCATGCGACGCATCTGAGCGGTGGAGACCTCGAGGTCGTCCGCGACCGGTTCGGCGCGACCACCGATGTGTTCGGCCAGAAAGGCCTCGGTGATCGCATTGAATGCCTTGTTGTTTTCAGGACGTCGGAAACCGTGCCCTTCATCGGGAAAGACGACATACGTCACGGGAATGCCGTTCTGATCCATCGCCTCGACGATCTGGTCACTCTCCGACAGCTTGACGCGCGGATCATTGGCGCCCTGGCCGATCAGCAACGGACGGGTGATGTTCGCGACATGAGTGAGCGGTGAGATCGCATCCTGATACTCGGCGTCATCGAAGGGACAGACCCGGGTCTCGAACATGACCTTGATCGGCTCCCAGTAGGCGGGAATCGTGTCAAGCAGGGTTCGAACATGGGAGGGGCCGACGATGTCGACCCCGCAGGCGAAGAGTTCGGGATCACGAGTCAGAGCCGCGAGCGTTGCATAGCCCCCGTAGGATCCGCCCATGATCGCGACGCGGTCGGGATCGGCGACACCCTCCTTGACCGCCCAATCGACGGCATCGACGAGATCGTCCTGCATCTTGCCGTACCATTCACGATTGCCGGCATTCAGAAATGCCTTGCCGAAGCCGGTGGATCCTCTGAAGTTCACGGAAAGAACCGCATATCCTCGGTCCGCGAGCCACTGGTGATACGGGTTGTAGCCCCAGCTGTCACGAGCCCATGGGCCTCCGTGCACCAGAAGCACCATAGGAAGATTCTTGCCGTCGGAGAAATGTGGAACGGTCAGATAGCTGGGCATGGACAGACCGTCTCGAGTCGGGATCTCGACACCCGTCATGTTCGAAAGGGTGACGTCCTCGAGTTCGGGCCGATGGCTGAAGAGGAAACGACCGGCCTGGGCGTCACGGCTCCAGACCCAGTAGCGGACCGGCCCGTCATCGTGCAGAAACGCCACGACCCATGTCCTGTCATCTCGAGTGCGAGAGACGATTTCGAGCTCCCCTTCACTCAGCTCCGAAAGGGCATCGAGATCGGGTTGAATCGAGTCATCGAGCACATGCCATTCACGTCGCAGACGATTGGTCGCCAGCGCCTGCGGTTCGAACGTCTCAGGATCCGTGATCGAGTCGGCGACATCGGAGACGTCGGACTCGAAGACGACTTCCACGTCGGACATTCCATCGGCTCCGGGGGTCATCGAGACCAGAGCCGCGGTATCTCGACCACGGGAGTCGATCATCCAGAACCGGGATCCATCACGACTGAACCCGAGAGGCTGGGTGGTCAGGGAATCCTCGGAGCCGATCGTCTCGAACGGCACCCACTCGGCGGCCTCGCTGTCCCGGTAGTCGTAGCTGGACCCACCGTCTGCGGTCATTCGCCCGCGCACACGCACCGTCCAATCGGGATCCGAGATCATCGAGACATAGCCTCCGTCATTCTCGAAATGCATCACCGATTCACCGGTACGGGTGTTGACTCGAAGAAGATCCGAGACCTCGGCCTGACGAGCATTGGAAGAGATGAGAATCTCATCGGGACGCTCCCTGCTCGAGGCGGAGATCGATGCCTTCACGTCATCGCCGGGCGTGAGATCACGGGCTTCACCCCCGTTCAGACCGACCACGAAGACATGGGTGTTCTCGTTGCCCCCCTTGTCCTGTGAATACAGGATCTGCTCGCTGTTCTCGGCCCATGTGTACGAACTGATCGGCCTGTCGTCGGAACTGGTGACGGCTCGCGCCTCTCCGCCATTGACTTGCATGACCCAGACGTTCATCACGCCATCCAGAGGAGCGACGTAGGAGAGATGCAAGCCATCCGGAGAGATCTTGACTCCAGCTCGATCCGGATTGCCGAACAGAACCTCGCGTGGAATCAGTGCACGAGATTCGGGTGCATCCGTCGAGACCTCCTGAGATTGAACGGAAGCGAGGGCGAGGCAGAAAAGCGTTGCGAGATCCATGAGGAACGACTCCGGATGGAGGATTGCTGGACTGTGAGAAAACACGATTCGGTGCGATATGGGGAATACATCGCCCCGAAGCAGGAGGTCATTCTAACTGTATCATTGAGAAATGCTTCGTCGTATTTCCTTCATGATGCTTCTCCTGACGGTCTCAAGCGGCCTTTTCACACCTGAATGCCATGCTCAAAGCCCCAGCGGCACGAGATATGACTTTCGGCCATGGCAGGAACCGAGGTATTCAAGCGACTTCTTGAAACTGGGTAATTTCGATCAAACACGCCATTGGGCCGCGACTCCATCGTGGAACCACCCACAGATGGCCCGGAGATCACAAGAAGGCACGCTCGATCTCTTCGAGAATCCGCATCCGTTGCCGGTCGGCGCGAGCGGTCAGGACCCCCTGCTCGAGGTCGACTGGGCCGAACCGCTGCTCAGACCGGTTCGCAATCTGATGACAAGACTCTATGAGGAGGACATACGAGTCGACATCTACGACGTACTGGTCCTTCAGAACGTCTCGAGGACGTTTGGTGACGCGTCCCCGAACTCGATCTACAACCGATTCAACCTGACGACGAGCCTGCGAACCTGGAGCCTCGATGGACAGGGCGACGGGATATTCACCGCGCAGATCCGCGCGAACAACAACCTGCTCGACACCCCGACTCCGGGAGAGGCCAGCGGGAGCTTCAGTCCGCTCGACATCATCGCGAACAACACGAGCTTTCTCATCAACCGCTTCCAATTCCAACAGGAACTCCTGGAGAAACGCGTCAACCTGACGATCGGCAAGTTCAATCCGAACGATCTCATCGCCTCGAACCTGTTTGCATGGGATGAAGTCCATCAGTTTCTCTCCGGCACCTTCGACGGGGGCAACTACCCCCAGGCCTAAGGCGGCTACTTCCCCATGGTCGGCCTGCAGATCATCCCGGTCGATGGCGTGTATCTCAGTGGAATCATCAACACCGGCGTGAGCAAACCACAGGAGCTCTTCTCAGGGCTCGACGACGGTCTCTATTTCGCGGCGGCGGAGGCCGGAGTCATCCTCCAGTGCGGACCCGACAACCGCCAGGGCAGATACTCGATCGCATTGATGAACTCGAACGTGGGACCCGAGACCACGGGAAGGGACTCGAGGGTCAACGGGAGCGCCATCGCGCTGGTCGCCCAGCAGGAGATCGCCGAGGATGTCGCCGTCTGGTCCCAGTATCTGCTGAGCTCGAAGAACATCGGTCCCGCCAGCCAGGAATTCACGCTGGGTGTTTCGATCGAGAACTGCTTCTCCAGAACCAATGACGGTTTCGGTGCAGCGATCGGCTGGAGCGCCCCGTCCGATCGGTACTACCGGGGCTGGCGGGAGAATCTTCAGTTCGAGACCTACTACCGACTGCAATTGACTCACAGCGTGCAGCTCTCGCCGGACTTCCAGATTCTGAGACCCACCGATCCGGACGCCGATTCAGGAGCGGTCTTCGCATTCGGCCTTCGCATCCTGACGTCTTTCTAGCGTCGAGAATCGCTCCGAACTCGCCGTTGCCCACGAGGAGGAAACACGTGCATGTGGGATGATTCGACGTCGGAAGAGCCATGGCGATCGAATTCAGATCAAGGCCATCACTCGATGATCTCGCGCACCTCGGGCAACCACACGAACTGATTGAACAGGAAGATCGAAATCGCGGCCAGCATCCCGACACCGACACAGACAAACACGATCACGGCGAACCATCGAAGCCGCCGCTTGTCGATGCCATCGACTTCAGACAGAGAACCGAACCAGGCCCTGATGGAACTCACCTGCCCCGTCACCAAACCACCAAACAGAAGCAGCACCGCTCCGACGGTGACCAGATACGCGATCGGACTTCCACTGGAGGCGTAGAAGTCGGGCGCGATCATCGTGATGAGAACCCAGATCACTCCGATGCCTCCGAACAGCCCCGCGGAACCGAGCATCGCACGCGTCTTGCTTCTCGGAGTGAGCTCGATGGGATGATCATCGGCTCCGGATGATTCATTTCGTGTCCTGGTCAATGCAGCCCTCCTCGGTATGACCTCCGGAAAGATCGAGTGTCCCTCTGAACGTCCAGTAGGTGATCGCCGTGTACAGCATCACGAATGGAACACCGAAGCAGACCACCACCAGCATGGTCAACATCGTGGCCTTGGTGCTTGCTGCCTCGAAGATGTCGATGTTCCATGCCGCATCGAGACTGCTTGTGAGCAGGTTGGGATGGACCGTGCGGCCGAAGAGAAAGACCAGAGCAGCGATCACCAGCGAGCTCGACATGAACGCCCCCCAAGGTCGGCCGTAATACATCGCACGCGGCAGGTTCAGGACCGCAAGCACGTTGAGCGTGGCGACGACGGCGATCCAGATGGTCGACCGACCGACCGGAGGCATGTCGCGCAGGGCGAGAACGGTCGTGGCCACGAAGACCAGAACGAACGCAGCGTAGAGCGCAGGGAAGGCCTTGCGCACCCGGGATTGATACTCGCCGGTGGTCCTGAGATTCAGGAAGAGAAGGCCGTGCAGAGCGAAAAGAGTCACCGCCAGCATCCCGCTCGCCACCGACAGTGGCGTGATCGCGAAAGTGATCTCGGCCATCATTCCGGACGATTCCTCAAGCTTCAGAGCACCGGAATCGTCGATCGGAATCCCCCCCATGACCGCACCGACCGAGGCCCCGAAGAGGAATGTGGCCAGCAGGGATGATCCTGAAAATGCGAGATCCCACACGAATCTCATGAAACGGCTGCCGGCCTTCGAACGAAATTCGAGACTGGTCGCTCGCAGGATGAGACAGAAGAGCACAATCATGACCGGAACCATGAATGCACTGAAGATCGAACCGTAGGCGAGCGGAAAGGACGCGAAGAGCGCACCTCCGAAGGTCACGAGCCAGACTTCGTTGCCGTCCCAGAAGGGACCGATCGCACCGGCCTGAGCCGCCCGCTCGCGATCGTCACGAGCGATCAGAAAGTGGATGATCCCCACACCGAGATCGAAGCCGTCCAGAATCGCGTATCCGGTCAGAAGGAAGCAGAGAATCACGAACCACAGATGACACAACCAGTCTGGCGACATGATTTCCGCGACCCGAGGCGCCTGTACCACGCCTTGAAGACCGGTTTCAACGAGCAGCAGGAGATCCGCATTCATGAGGAGCCACCCGGTCTTCTGAGCCCGGTCATGGAGGTGATCTCTCCGAGCGCGCGGCGCATCGCAACGAAGACACCACCCTGATCATCTTCAGGAATGTCGTCATCGGGGCCGGTGTGGATCTTGTGATTGAGCACCACGGCCCACAGCACGGCCAGTAACAAGTAGATCAGGAGAAACATCAGGCAGGCCCAGAGGATCGCACTGCTCCGAAGTGAGCGCGAGACCCCCTCGCTGGTTCTCATCGAGCGTGTACCGTCGTAGACGAGCGCTTCACCGTCTGGAACATCCTCGGCCAGACCCAGAAGACGATGTCCTCCATCCGAGGTCCTGGAGATCCTGTATCCGTAGGGGTAGTACCAGCCTTCGAGACCGGCCACCGGATCACCCGGAGTCCATTGCCGCACCCTGTCTTCGGACTCCACTTCAGGATTCACCAGCCAGAGCGGACTCATCACCCCTTGCGACGCATCGACACGAGGACTCGAGGGATGCACGATCCATGGCTGTCGACCAGTCTCCGCGGTGTACCAGCCGACCTGGTTTGCAATTGCGGCCGGCACCACGGCGATCACGAAAAGCAGAAGAAGCCAGCGCTGATTCCAAAGGGTTCCGCGAATCCAGAAGTACACACCGAGACCGGCGAGACCCACGAGCAGAGTTCCGCATCCCACCATGATGTGAAACGAGGCATACACCAGCATGGTCTTCGGCCGGCTGTCGGGTGGTGCGAAATCAAGCCCCGGAACTGCAAGCGGACGCCCCTTGTCATCATGAAGACGTCGATAGACGAGCGCCGTCAGTCCGGCGGGAATCGGCAGCTCGTAGGCGAGCCGGGATTCCGAGTCCTCCGGGACCCCGACGATCGTGATGGGAGTCAGCGCATCCCTGGTCTCGTAGACGCCCTCCATTGCGGCGAGTTTCACCGGCTGGTGCACCGCCACCATTCGTGCGTTGGCATCTCCCGTCAACATCGCACCCACCGTTCCGATCGCACCGAGCACCAGAGCGAATGCGAACGACCGGGTCGCGACAGCCATGTGGCGGCCGCGGAGAATCCAGTACGAGGAGATCGAAAGAACGAAGAATGACCCCATCGTGGCCGCGCCGACCCAGACATGGGTGATTCGATTCGCGGAAGACGGATTCAGCAGTGCGCCGAAGAAATCGGTGAGCACGGCTCGATTCACCACCAAACCGTCCACGACCCACGGAACACCGTCTCTGAGCATGGGCTCGATCGCGAACCCGGTGGGAGTCTGCATCCAGCTGTTCGCCATCACGATCCAGATCGAGCTGAACGTCGACCCCAGACAGACCATGAGGGTCGCGAAGAAATGGAATCGAGGAGTGACACGGTCCCATCCGAACACCAGAACGGCAAGAAATCCCGATTCGAGAAAGAACGCCCACAACCCCTCTGCGGCAAGCATGGATCCGAACACGTCACCAACGAACCTCGAGTATTCCGACCAGTTCGTCCCGAACTCGAACTCCATGACGATTCCGGTGGCCACGCCCAGAGCGAAGTTGATCGCGAACATCGAAGTCCAGAACCGCGCGGTGCGTTCCCAGACCGGATCACGGGTGCGAAGCCATTTCCACTCCATGGCGACGAGAATGAATCCCAGTCCGATCGTGAGAGGCGGGAAGAGGTAGTGAAAGGAGATAGTCATTGCGAACTGAATACGTGACATGACTTCGATGTCCGTAAGCAGTTCGATCATCAATACGCCCTTCCGTAACCTCTGATGCCCGTGTTCGAACCATCTCGTGCACAACCCATTGAAACAGATCAGGAGGAAGATGCGAACAAAAACGATCCGGCCGAGGGCAAGCCTCGGACCTCAATAGCGACGGAGGGACTCGAACCCTCACTCCGTTTCCGGAAGCGGATTTTGAATCCGCCGCGTATGCCAATTCCGCCACGTCGCCGCGCGCCCGGAACGAACCGGGCGCGCGGATTGTACGACATGACGAGAGGATCGGGGTCAAGGGCCCCAGGCGGACAGGAGAATCGCGAGATCCTGACCGTTCACGANGCCGTCNCCGTTGAGGTCNCCGGGGCCTGATGTGCCCCATGNACNCAGGAGCANCGNCATGTCCANGCCATNGACNACGCCGTCNCCGTTGAGATCNCCGAGCACCACGCCGGCGCCGCAATCNGGAACCTCGAAGACGAGGGGTTCGGCNCAGCACTCGTTGAAGGTGGCGTTGTGAAGACCGATGAAGAGNGTCTCCAGATCACCNGCGAGNCGCNGAGGTCTGAACCTGGANGGGTCCGATCGAGACCGAAGCGAAGGGAGGCANCGACGGCACGTCGATGTGACTCGGCGTGATCACGGTTCCGCTNCCGGGNNCGGGAAGGACGAAGACGTGCTCGATGACGTCCGCAGTGAGATTCGTCAGNGTGAAGCTGACGTCGATCACNCCNGCGGTNTCCTGCGANCATTCGACCGNNACCTCGTTCAGNATCGCGCANTCGCATTCCGGAAGTTCGAAGCANACCTCGGAGGTGCAGCACTCNTCACCNTCGACATCGAAGAAGACCAGCGGGACGCAGACNACGTCGAAGGCGGAACCGCTGACNACGAGGTCGACGACCATCGACTGACCGCTGGACAGNACCGGTGAGAAGGGAATCATGTTGGGNCTGATNGTGGCATCGGGGATCATGAGNTAGTGNACGTCGTGATCACTCCAGTTGATGACTTCGATCTGAACCGCATAGTCACCNGTGAGACCGTTNTCATCGACGATGCATTCGACGCCNCCGACGAGACTGGAGGTCATGCAGGGACCGGTCGATTCATAGATGCAGGTGATCTCNAGCGAACCGATCTGNCCCTTGTCCTGACCNTTGACGTCGAGGTCGAGATCGATCTGGACCGANCTGCTGTAGTCNCCACCNGGNCGGGGCGTNCCCTGGATGCCNTAGGCGTACTGGCCGCTGGTTCCNCCGAAGAGCGCGGCATCGGCGGTCGCCCAGACACTGCCNCCATCGATGAAGTCGACGGCGACACCGCCGGCGGCGGAATNGGGGATCTGNCCGANGGTGTAGGCATCCTCATCGATGGCCCACACACCGTTCTCATCCTGGCAGGCGACGAGGAGGCGGCTGTCGTGCGATCCACTGTTGGTGTCCGAGACCATCGTGCGTTCCGCCGCGTACAGGCAGCAGTCGGGGCCCTGCGCGAGGTCCGCGATCGGGTTGGTGCCCTGTGACTTGATGCTGTCAAGGTCCGGTGCCGAGAACTCGAACTGGCGGGTGCCGGGAACGAACTGACCGAGCGGATCGATGCCGATCGACCAGACCTCGTTGTTGCGAGTGGGATCNGGACGTCCCATGTCTTCGACCCAGACCGAGTAGTANAGNCGNTCACCGACNGGCTGGACNGCCCAGACNCGNGCNCCNAGNGGTGCGTANCCNGGGGCGTCGTTNGGATCGCCCGCGGGNCCCATCACCANNCCATCGACNTGTCGATANGTGTCGACGGGGGTTCCNGAGACNGGATCGATCGACCAGACCAGACCGTCGTCGAAGTTCGAGGCGAACAGGATGTTGCGNTTGCACTCGAAGGCGATGTTGCCGAGCGAGGGGTATCCCTGGTCGAACTGGTTGGGAAGTGCGATCAGTTCGCTCGGAACGCCGGTGGCGCCGTCAAGTCGATAGATCGAACCCGGACCACCGAGCGAACCGATGGTGTCCAGGAAGAAGATCGAGGTCGCGGCGACGTACATCGTTCCGTCACCACCGATCGCGCACCCGAAGACGGTTCCCAGCTTGTCACGGGTCCAGTCGGGGTGCTGGTAGGTCGGGGGAACGCTGTTGGTGCCGGGAGCGGAGAGTCCGGCGGGATCGAGGTCGTAGACGTTGACCACGTAATCGTTGGGGACGTCCCGCCACTGGGTCGAGATCGCCTGAAGGCCATCGAATCCGGTGACCTCGGGAAGGCCGCCACAGCAGTCTTCGCAGGTGATGTTCTCGTCCTGGACCGGAGCGTCACACGGATCTCCGTTCTGGATGATCGAAAGGTCGAAAATGCTCGGCTGGGTGACATCGGTGACGCTCACCAGGATGGTGTAGCGCATCCCGCACTTCACATCACAGATGATCGAAGTCTGCTTTCCGCAGACGTTGTCCCCACAGCACAGCGGAGAGACGTTTTCGTCGGGACAGATGCATCCCTCGAAGAGCGCGATTTGCGTGTCCATGTCGGTCGCACCGCAGGTGGAGATCTCAACCACCCCGTCGAACGTCGGGGACCAACATATGTAGGCATCGATCTCATGCCCCGGGTTGCTCTGGAAGCATTCGCTGTCGATCCATCCGAAGGCATCGGTCTGGGTCATCTGAGCCATGTCGAGTGAGATGGCGGCGTCACCGGAGGCCTGAATGGCATTGCCACAAAGATCGCCTGCGACCTGTGCCTGTGTCGTGCCGACGGTGCCAAGAACGAACAGGCAACCGGCCATGATCGCTTTTTTCGTGTGTAGATAGGTCATTTCTGGTGCTCCTGTAAGGGGGTGGTGAATGCCCACGAATCTCAAAGGGAGATGGTGTGGACGGAAGCCTTCCGGAGCTGGCTGATCGATCTCTCAGTACGAAAAGAAAAAAACCGCGAAATCGCGGTTCTTGAACATCATCAGATGGAACAAATGGCTGGGGCGCACTCAGTTCCGGGCGAACCAGTGTTCGGGGATGTCGGCGCCGTTCGCCTTCAAACCTGCCAGACTCCAGATCTGGGCCTGACGGACAAGCATGTCCACCGACTGGTTTCCCGGTTCGAAACCGGGCATCCTGGAGTTGATCGGCTGAAGAATGGCCGCCACCATCGTGGGACCGTTGATCTGCAGGCAGTGATGATTCAACACATCCTCGGAGATGCCTCCGGGAAGAATCGCGGACACGATCTCCTTCAGGGCTTCCAGGGACTGCAGGACGGTCACATCAACGATTTCCTGGAGCAATGGCGAAGGATTCGCAAGCTCACGACGAATGAAGGTCGCCAGCGTCGAATTGTGCCTGGGCAGATACCGGGTGACGTGCCATTCGATCCATTCGCAGAGCTGCGCGATGGGCTCCGAGGGATTGTGCTTCAGGAGAGGCATCGATTCCGTGCCCTCGGAGGAAAGAAACACATGTTTGACGACTTCGCCGTACAGAGCTTCCTTGCTGCCGAAGTAATAATTGATGGCAGCGATATTGGCCCCGGCCTGGGCGCAGATGGCGCGTACCGAAGCACCATCGAAGCCTTGTGCCTCGAAAAGCAGGACGGCGGACTCGAGAATCCGATCCTTGGTGGACGTGGTTGGCTTGGTGGCGGCGTCAGTGAGTTGGGGCATCATCTTCATTTCAGTGAAAAGCTGACAACGATCGATCAGAGAGCACGGTGAATGGAATCTCAACGATTCCAGGATGAACAATAGTAGCCCCATCGAGCTTCAATTGAGACGCAATCGCAATAAGAATCTCAAAAGTGGTCCAGAAAACCTCAGAACCCCCTTTGGCAGGTCCGAGTTTCGTCACATTTGTTGATTCGCCCCCCTGTGCTGGGGACCGGATCAGACGGGGTCAATGCTGAGCATTTCCTGAGGACGTGCTGTAATTGGCCGCTTCCTTGGTGATGGTGATGTCGTGCGGGTGACTCTCCACCATGGCCGCGGAGCTGATCCGGATGAATCGAGCGTCCCGCCGGAAGGCATCNACGTCNGGNGTNCCGCAGTACCCCATGGCCGCNCGAAGCCCCCCNACCATCTGGTAGACGACATCCGCCAGCACACCNCGGTANGGAACCATGCCCTCGACCCCCTCAGGGACGAATTTTCTGGNTTCCGCGATTCCGGCCTGNCCGTAGCGATCCGCGCTGCCNGCGACCATCGCACCACTCGACCCCATCCCTCGGTAACTCTTGAATCGACGCCCCTGGTGGAGAATCAATTCACCGGGACTTTCCTCGAGACCGGCGAAGAGACTGCCCAGCATGACCGCCGAGGCGCCTGCCGCAAGGGCCTTGGCGATGTCCCCGGACATTCTGATTCCACCATCGGCGATCACGGGAATGTCCCGACCGCGCAGGGCTTCGACCGCATCGAGAATCGCCGTGACCTGAGGGACACCGATTCCGGTGACGACCCGAGTGGTGCAGATGGAACCAGGTCCGATGCCGACCTTGACGGCATCCGCGCCGGCATCGGCCAGCGCCAGGGCCCCGTCACGGGTCGCAACATTGCCGGCGATGATGTCGATGTCGTATTTGGACTTCAACTCACGGACGGTGTCGATGACGTTTCGGCTGTGGCCGTGCGCGGTATCCACCACGAGAAGGTCGACTTCGGCATCGATCAGCGCCTGGGCCCGATCGAATTGATGGGGACCGATGGCCGCCCCGACCCGCAATCTGCCACGATCGTCACGGCAGGCATGNGGATGATTNCGCACGTTTTCAAGGTCNCGCATCGTCATCAGGCCGGCCAGCGCCCCNCNCTCGGAAAGAAGCGGAAGCTTCTCGACACGAGCACGAGTCATGATGGACTCGGCATCGATCGGNCTGATGCCTGANGGGGCGGTCACGAGATTCTCNTGAGTCATCACCTCNCCCACTCGAGCCGNNCCATCCTCACCGGAGAGNAAGGTCATGTCACGACGGGTGAGNATGCCCACCAACTTGCCCTGACTCGTNCCGTCTTCAGTGACTGGAAAGCCGGAGACACCTTGCTCGGCCATCAGCCCCGACGCTTCGGCGACGGAGGCGTCGGGCCCGAGAATGACGGGGTCGGCGATGACACCGTTCTCGCTGCGCTTCACCCTGGCGACCTCATGAGCCTGTCGTTCGGCGGGCAGATTCTTGTGAACGACCCCGATTCCGCCCTCCTGCGCGAGGGCTCGTGCAAGTCCGGACTCGGTGACAGTGTCCATCGGGGCCGAGATCAGCGGGATGTTCAACGTGATGCTGCGCGTCAGTTGCGTGCCGGTATCGGCATTTTCAGGCGTGAAATCGCTGTATGCGGGGGCGATGAGGACGTCATCGAAGGTGATTCCATCCTTGAGTACCTTGTTATCTGACTGTTCCATTTGATGATGATGCGGCGCGACGCGCATGCTGTCAACACCAGCCNGGGACTTCCCTCACTCATGGGGACTGTGGTACCCTTTCAAGTT
This sequence comes from Phycisphaerae bacterium, assembly GCA_002709755.1. Classification (GTDB taxonomy): domain Bacteria; phylum Planctomycetota; class Phycisphaerae; order Phycisphaerales; family SM1A02; genus UBA8087. Next base: position 5,886 of record PAQN01000038.1, on the reverse strand, counting down.
CATTCCCGAATGCCGAGTCCGAGATCCGACCGCGCCCCCCTCAGGGAGATGGACGCAGGGCAGCTGAAAGGAATGAATGCAGTTCTTCAAGGAAGATCAGAACCATTCTTCCCCGCTCCACGAATCTGCTGAGGTCNCATTGTCGCTCAGCACGAATATGCGAAATTNGCTNCGAGAGGTAGTCCCTTGTCAGCACCAACCAAGACTCTGATCAAAGCGGTCGACGATGATCGCGGAACCACGCCNGGCGAGGGCATGAAGGCCTGGAGACTGTTCTTGAAGTCCACGATCGCGGTGGAGGCGTCCGACCTCATCGTCAAGACGGACCTGCCCCCTCGAGTCCGGGTCCGCGGCACGCTCAAGGACCTGAAAATGGACAACTGCAGCGCGGAACTGATGTTCCAGATCGCCAAGGACGTCCTGAGTGCGGGCCANTGGGACTTCTTCCGGAACCACGGCTCGGTGGACTTCGCCTACGACTACGACGANANCCGNCGATTCCGAGTNAATCTCTTCATGGCCCGAGGCAANCCCGCCATCGCNGCNCGTCTGATCACCGCCNCGGTCATGCGATTCGAGGACCTCTACCTGCCCGACATCCTCGGTGACGTCGCCATGAGTTCGCAGGGACTGATTCTCTTCTCCGGCGTGACCGGTTCGGGAAAGTCCACGTCGATCGCGACGATGCTTCAGTACATCAACGAGCGCAAGCGCGTTCACATCGTCACCATCGAGGACCCGATCGAGTACATCTTCAAGGACGACAAGGCCACGATCAACCAGCGCGAGATCGGCATCGACTGCGTCGACTTCAACGAGGCGCTTCGTGCTCTGGTCCGCGAAAATCCGGATGTCGTGCTGGTCGGCGAAATGCGTGACTACGAGACCTTCGAAGCCGCCATCCGCGCCGCCGAGACCGGACACCTGGTGTTCGGCACCATTCACGCCAGTTCAGCCTGGCAGACCTTCGGCCGAATCTACGACCTCTTCCCCGAAGAGGAACGGGATCAGATCCGCAAGCTCCTGGGTTACAACCTTCGCGCGATCGTCTATCAGAAGCTCCTGCCGACGCTTCACGAGAACATCGCTCGAATTCCCGCCCTTGAGATCCTTCTCAACACCCCGATCGTCCAGAAGTACATCATCGAGGGCCGAGAGGGCGAACTCCTGGAAGTCATCAAGGACAGTCACAGCGAGGGCATGGTCGACTTCACGACCTCCCTCGTGAACCTGGTCGAGGATGAATACATCAACAGTCGAGTCGCGCTCGAATCGACCCCGAAACCCGAAGAACTGAAGATGCGCCTCAAGGGCATCAAGTAGCAACCGCCTCACCGTTGGAGAGACATGTTCGAACTTGCAACAATGCACACCACGACGCTCGCAGCCGCAGCCGACTACATGCTGGTCGACCTGATCAAGCCGCTGCTGCTGCTGCCCGCGTTCGTCGCGTACTTCCGGGTCACCAGCGGCCACATCGAAAAGGACGCCAGGTATCACAATTTCGGCGTGAGCAAGGTGAATCTGATCATGATGGTCGGAGCGGCACTGGCGATCATCGCCGCCCTGCTCATTCCCATCTTCTGGATCGGATGGCCGGTCTCCATGCTGGTCCTCGCAGGCTGGCTGTTCGGTTACATGAAGTGGCGCAACGGCAAGGTCTCGGAGGACCAGAAGTTCGAACTGGTTGGTGACAAGCTGGAGCAACGCCGTGATGCGAAGCTTGCCAAGCGCGCGCAGAACGCGGTCGAACTCAAGTTCATCGACCCCACCGGACAGGAGAAGTCGGTGCCTCTGGTGGAGGACCCGCTGCATCTGGTCCACAAGGAACTCGAGACCATTCTCGGGCCGGCGATCGCCGCCAACGCGGCCGAACTCAATCTCGTGCCGAGCAAACAGGGCACCGCGGTCATNAGCATCCTCGACACCGTCGCGGAACGCCAGGAAATCCTGGCGCCCGACACCGCAGGCGCGATCATCGACTACNTNAAGATGCTCGCCGCNCTCGACACCGAGGACCGACGGCGCATCCAGGAANCCTCGATNCGAATGGTGACCCCCAGCGGCTCGATCCTCGTCGACCTGACCGTCTCCGGTTCGTCGAACGGCCAGCGGGCGCGCCTCTGNTTCGACCGGGCCAAGCGACTCAGCGTCAAGTTCGACGATCTNGGANTCATGCCCAAGCAGGCCGANCTGCTCAAGGCCCTCGAGAACGANGAGGAACGACACGGNGTGATNCTCGTGGTCGCNCCTCCCGGACAGGGCCTCTCGACGACCTCNTACGCGATCCTCGGCCAGCANGATGCGTTCACCTCGATCGTGAAGAGCTGCGAGAAGCGGATCGACCTCGAAGTGATGGGTGTNGACCAGAAACGATGGCACCCCAGCACGGACGAAGNCGACTACCCCACCGCTGTCCGCACCATNCTCAGACGNGACCCNGACGTGGTGCTCGTCGACAGCATCGAGGATCCGGGCACCGCGGAACTGCTCGCGAATTCAGGCAAGGACGGCCCGCTCATCATCGCCACGGTCAGAGCACGTTCCGTGACCGAAGCCATGCAGGAATGGTCCAGAGCCGTGGGTGATCTCGAGAAGGCATGTGCGAATCTGAAGATGATCGTGGCCTCGAGAATCTTCAGANGACTCTGCCCGGTCTGCAAGCAGGCCTACCAGCCCACTCCGGACCAGCTGAAGCAGATGGGTCTNCCCGCNGACTCGGAGATCCAGCTGTACCGACCCACAGGNAAGGTCAACGTCAAGAACAAGATCGAGACATGCGACACCTGCAANGGCGTCGGNTACACCGGNACGCTCGCGGCCTACGAGGTNTTCCCGGTGGACGGCACCACACGCAAGCTGCTCGCCGCCAATGACATGAAAGGCGCCGCCAATCATGTCCGCCGCGAATACCGACTGCCCACGATGCAGGAAGTCGCCCTGTCCAAGGTTCGAAACGGCGACACCTCGATCGATGAAGTGCTGCGCGTCCTCGTCTCGAAGAAGTCATCCACCACTCAGAAGAAACCGGCCACCGCCAAGGCNGCCAACTGACCCACNCGTCTCCGCNCCGGAGNCNGACAGAGGAAACGAATCAGATGCTCCCGATTCTCCTGCTCGTACTCGTTCTCATCATCAGCGGCGTGATCGCACGCCAGGGCATGTTGAGCGCCTTCCTTCACATGATCTGCGTCATCGCCGCAGGCGCCATCGCCTTCGCCCTGTGGGAACCCATCGGCTACGGACTGCTCGATTCAATGGGAAGTTTCGGCGCCTACACCATGGGCTCCACGCTCGTGCTGACCTTCCTGGTGGCGCTCGTGATCCTGCGACTCAGCATGGACAAGCTCGTTCCCGAGAACATGAACTTCGAATCCGGCCCCAACTGGATCGGCTCCTCGATCTTCGGATTCGTGGGCGCCTTCATCTCAGTGGGCATCCTCACGATCGGCGCCGGAATGCTGCAGTTCAAGTCCGATTTCTTCGGATACACCGGATGGGCCCGCGACCGTGCGACCGCCCTTCCCGGCGAGGTCTCCTCCACGCCGATGTTCACCGCGGTCTACACCGCACGNTTCTATGANATGCTCAGCGTGGGCAGTCTCTCACCGATGATCAACGGTGGCTCCCTCAAGCAGCTCTATCCGGAGATCGACAAGATGAGCTGGTCGATGCTCCGCGACGGCTTCGTCGGCGACTCGGGCAGTGGACGCGCCTGGCTGCAACCCAAGTCGATCGAAGTCACCAACGACCAGTTCACGTACCTCCCGAATTTCGCATCCGGCTCGATCAATCCAGACTTCCCGAGATTCACCGGGGCCTACGTGATTCCCCTCAAAGTGGACGTCTCATCGTTCGACAACGGCAGTCAGTTCACCATGTCGAACGCCCAGGCGCGACTGATCGCGCCGGCACGCACCAGCACGGGCACGGCCGCGACCGCATTTCCCAAGATCTTCGTCCAGCCATCCAAGTCCGGGGCTCCGACTCCGTACGCCTTCGACGACGGCAGCAACTTCGTCTCGAACAAGGCTGGCACGCAGGCTCTGGACTTCATCCTGATCTTCCCAGGAGACGAGGTCGGCCCCCCGGTCGAAGGAGACTATCACCTCCAGGTCAAGGGACTCAGAATCGATCTTCCCGCGGTTCAGGTCGAGGAGGACGGCATGCAGATCCTCGCCAGCATGGGTGGCGGCAAGGCTCGACAGCTTCCGACCGGTGAAGGCAAGAAGCTCTCCGACAACGACTTCAAGATCGACAGCGAGATTCCGATTCGAATCTCCTACAACGCCAAACAGGGCCTCAGGCTCAACGACAAGAACCTGATCGAAGGCGGGTCGGGTGAATTCAACACCGGCGGGCCGGGAAACAATGTCTCGAAGGCCAACCGCGTCACCAACTTCTTCGAGCCCGAGGGCACGCGTATCGCCCAGCTGACGGTCGGACGACGCAAGCCGATCGACCTCGACGCGCTTCGCCAGGAAGGGTACACGGACCAGCCGCTGCTGCTGGTCGATGAGAACGGCAACACCTACCTCCCATACGGATACATCCGAATGGGTCGTGACAAGACCTCGATCCTCTACAACCCGCTGTCACCGATCGACACCGTCGGCGGACTGCCCACGCTCCCCTCTTCGGGCAATTCGCAGCTCTTCATCCTGTACCGGGTTCCCATCGGCGTCACGATCAGTGAAGTGCGTTGCGGAGACATCCCGATCGGATCCTGCGCCACCAAGGTCGATTTCGGCGACTGATCACCGACGACGAGACATCAGAACACGACAAGGACGCCCGGCTCGCGTGAGCCGGGCGTCCTTGTATGCAAATGTGTGCCGATGTGTGCTTTCGCCCCGATCAAGCAGGATCGAGGACTTGAATCAGCTCGAAGCTTCAGCCGCGTCCAACCATCGTTCCACATAGTGGATGTCGAAGTCGGCGGCATTGAAGTTGGGATGATCCATCAAACGGCGATGAAGCGGGATGGTGGTCTTGATCGGACCCACCTTGAATTCATCGAGCGCGACCCGCATTCGAGCGATCGCGGTCTCACGATCGGGTCCGTGGACGATCAACTTGCCGATCATCGAATCGTAGTTGGGCGGGATGCGATACCCGGCGACGGCGTGTGAATCGAGGCGCACGCCGAGGCCACCAGGTGGGTTCCAGGTCTCGATCAACCCGGCCTGCGGCATGAAGCCACGATCCGGATCCTCCGCATTGATGCGACATTCGATCGCATGCCCGTTGACCGAGATGTCCTCCTGCTTGATCGAGAGCGGCTCGCCGGAAGCGACCCGGATCTGCTCGCCGACGATGTCGACGCCGCTGATCAGCTCGGAGACGGGGTGCTCGACCTGAACACGGGTGTTCACCTCGAGCATGAAGAAGTTCTGGTCGTTGTCCATCAGGAATTCGACGGTGGCCGCTCCGCAGTAGTTCGCCTCGCGAATGAGGGCGGCGGCGGTCCGGGCGACTTCATCCCGCTTTTCGGGATCGACGTTCGGCGCAGGCGCCTCTTCGATCAACTTCTGGTGACGACGTTGCGTGGTGCAGTCCCGCTCGTAAAGGTGGATGGCGTTGCCGTGGTCGTCACCGATGCACTGGATCTCGAAGTGGCGTGCATGCTCGAGGAATTTCTCGACGTAGACACGACCGTCGCCGAATGCAGCGGCCGCCTCCTGCTGAGCGGACTCGACACCCGCACGAAGTTCGTCATCGTTGCGGGCGATGCGCATGCCGCGACCACCGCCACCGGCAGCCGCCTTGACGATCACGGGATACCCGATGAGCTGAGCCATCTCGAGCGCCTCGTCGATCTCCTCGATGGCATCTTCGGTCCCGGGGAAGATCGGAGTGCCGGCCTTGCGAGCCAGGTTCTTGCAG
>PAQN01000037.1 GCA_002709755.1 Phycisphaerae bacterium | reverse complement strand
TGGCATGGGCGGCATGGGCGGCATGGGCGGCATGGGCGGCATGCCTGGCATGGGCTTCTGACCCCGCCGCAACAGCCACACACCACAGAGATTCACTCACGAAACAAGACAACACACCGGCGAAGAGGCCGGATTTCCCAGGAGAACACCACCATGTCGATTCGACCACTCGAAGATCGAATTCTCATCAAGCCCACCGCGGCTGAAACCCAGACGGCGTCAGGCATCTATCTGCCCGAATCAGCCAAGGAAAAGCCCATGCACGGCAAGGTCGTCGCGCTCGGCCCCGGCAAGCTGATGGACAACGGCGAACGCGTCAAGCTCGGCGTCAAGAAGGGCGACACCGTCGTCTATGGAAAGTACGCCGGCTCGGAAGTCGAGATCAAGAACGTCACACACCTGATCGTCCGCGAAAGCGAACTCCTCGGTGTGATCGAAGGCTGAGCCTTCGGGCACAACGGAAACGGAGCATTTTTCAATGACCACCAAGCAGATGAAGTTCGAGTCGGCGGCACACGCCGAACTCATGAACGGCGTGCGAAAACTCGCGGACGCCGTGTCGGTCACGATGGGCCCCTGCGGTCACAACGTCGTGATGGACAAGTCCTACGGCGGCCCCGCCATCACCCGTGACGGTGTGAGCGTCGCCAAGGAAGTCGATCTTCCGCAGAAGTTCGAGAACATGGGGGCCAAGATGGTCCAGGAGGTCGCCAAGAAGACCGCGGAGGTCGCCGGTGACGGCACGACCGCAGCCACGGTCCTGGCGTGTTCGATCCTGGAGAACGGCCTCAAGCACACCGGTTCGGGTGCGAACGCGGTCGCGATCCAGCGTGGCATCAATGCCGCGGCCAAGGTCGCTTCCGACGCCATTCACGGCATGGCCGTGAAGTGCAAGGGCAAGAGCGATCTCGAGAAGATCGCGACGGTCTCCGCCAACCAGGACAAGGCCATCGGTTCGATCATCGCGGAAGCCGTCGATCAGGTCGGCGCCGAAGGCGTGGTCGAGGTCGAGGAAAGCAAGACCGGTGAGAACCATCTCGATTACGTCGAAGGCATGGCCTTCGACAAGGGATACCTCTCCCCCTACTTCATGACCGACCCGACCAAGGCCGAGTGCGTTCTCGAGAACCCGATGATCCTCATCCACGAGAAGAAGATCTCGAACCTCGCGGATCTCCTGCCGCTTCTGAACAAGGTCGCGACCGCGGGCAAGCCCCTTCTCATCATCGCGGAAGAGGTCGAGAACGAAGCGCTCGCCGCGCTGGTCGTCAATCGTCTTCGCGGCGTGCTCGAAGTCTGCGCCGTCAAGGCCCCCGGATTCGGTGACCGACGCAAGGCGATGCTCGAAGACATCGCGGTCCTCACCGGAGGTCACTTCCTCTCCGAGGACCTCGGCAGAAATCTCGAGGACGTCGAGCTGAAGGAACTGGGCAGCGCCCGCAAGGTCGTCATCACCAAGGACGACACGACCATGGTCGAAGGCGCCGGCAAGAAGAAGGACATCACCGCCCGCGCGACCCAGATCAGGAACCTCTACGACAACTCGACCTCCGACTACGACCGTGAGAAGCTGCAGGAACGACTTGCCAAGCTCACCGGTGGTGTCGCCATCATCTCCGTCGGCGCTCAGACCGAACTCGAGATGAAGGAACGCAAGGACAGGGTCGACGACGCGCTTCATGCCACCAGAGCCGCCGCGAAGGAAGGCTACGTACCCGGCGGAGGCGTCTCGTTCGTGCGTGCGATCAGCGCGGTCGAGGAAGCCCGGCGCAAGGGCAAGGGTGACGAGAAGCTCGGCTACGACATCCTCTGCGAGGCCATGCGCAACCCCATCTGTCAGATCGCCAACAACGCCGGCATCGACGGCGACCTGGTGTTCGAGAAGGTGGCGGAAGGCAAGGGCGGCTTCGGGTTCAACGCGGCCACCGGTAAGTACGAGGATCTCACCAAGGCCGGGATCATCGATCCCGCTCTGGTCTCGACCACGTCACTTCGCAACGCCGCGAGTGTCGCGGGACTGATGTTGACCACCAACGTGATCATCACCGAGCTCGAGGACGACGACGAGCCCGTGAACGACGCGGTCAACTGACCCAGTGATTCGACGCATTCCCGCTCCCCGGCCGTTGCCGGGGAGCGGGATGCTTCTTGAGACGAATCGAGAGATCTCATGTCGACGACCCGCTGCTATTACGAAACGCTCTCCATCGAGAAGAACGCCTCGGGAGACGAGATCAAGCGGTCCTATCGCCGACTGGCGATGAAGTACCACCCGGACCGAAACCCGGACGACCCCGAAGCAGAGACCCGTTTCAAGGAAGCCACGTCCGCGTACGAAGTGCTGTCCGATCCGGAGAAGCGATCTCAGTACGACCAGTACGGCCATGCCGGCCTGCGTGGCACCCCGGGACATGATTTCAACCGGATGAACGTCGAGGACATCTTCTCGATGTTCAACGACATCTTCGGCGGCATGGGCGGAGCGACCCAGGGCGGGCGTGGCCGCTCACGTGGCGGCGTCAGTCGTGGATACGACCTCGAGACCGAGGTCGCGGTGACCCTCGAGGAGGTCCTCGAAGGAGCGACCCGGGAGGTCGACTTCAAGCGACTGGACGTCTGCGAGACCTGCTCCGGAACGGGCGGAAAGCCGGGCGTCGAACCAAGCCGCTGCCCCACCTGTGATGGCAACGGACAGGTTCAGCAGGCAGGATTCGGTGGCATGTTCCGCATGGTCACCGTCTGCCCGAACTGTCACGGCCGAGGAAAGATCGTGATCGAGAAGTGCGCCGACTGCCGCGGGGCCGGTCGGGTGTCCCTTTCGAGAACGCTCGAGGTCCAGATTCCAAAGGGCATCAGGGACGGCCAGGTCATCCGAGTCCAGGGCGAGGGCGAACCACCCGCTCCGGAAAAGAGCCCGGACGGCACCGGCATCAGGGGTGATCTGCACGTCGTGGTCCGAGTCCACGAACATGAACGCTTCGAACGTGACGGGGATGAGATCATCTGGGTCCAACCGGTCGCATTCGCGCAGGCGGCGCTCGGCTGCACCATTCAGATTCGGACTCTCGAGGACGAGGTGCCGCTGGTCATTCCCGCCGGAACCCAGCATGGCGCGGTGCTCAGAGTGGGTGACGCGGGCCTTCCCAATCTGAGAACCGGAAGACGCGGAGAACTCGTGATCATCATCCAGTTGGTGGTTCCCACCAAGCTGGATGAACAGCAGAGACGCCTGCTGGAGGAGTATGCGGAGCTCGAGGAGATACCCGTGACCGAGACGGGCCGCGGATTCTGGAGCAAACTGAAGGACAAGGTGACCGGGGGCTGATCCCCCTTTGAATGGAACACGTAGATGACACTCGAAGACACCAACGAAGAAGAGATCGAAGTCACCGAACAGGACGCCGTCGAAGAGGACGCCCCCCTTTCGGAGGTCGACCAGCTGCGCGCCGAGCTTGAAGAGGCCGTCGGGGCACGGCAGCGTGCCCTCGCCGACTTCGCGAACTTCCAGCGACGGGCCTCGGAGAACGAGACCAGATCCCGAGAACGCGGCATCGCGGACGTGGTTCGCACTCTGGTGCCGGTCCTCGACCAGTTCGAGATGGCGCTTGATCAGGAGGGCGCCTCCACCGATTCGATCCTCGAAGGCGTCTCGCTCGTTCGAGAGGAGCTTCTCCGTGCGCTCGGCAAGAATGGTGTCGAGGCGATCACNCCCGAGATGGGCGAGGAATTCGATCCCAATCGACATGAAGCGATGNTGCAACACCCNGCNGAAGGCGTGGAGGCCGGACACGTCAGCCTGATCGTGAAATCGGGATGGATGATGGGCCCGCTGGTGCTNAGACCCGCTCAGGTGGGNATCGCGCCCGGCGAGAGCGGAGACTGACCACATGCCGACCTACGACTATCAATGCACGNNATGCGGNCATGAATTCGAACTCTTCCAGCAGATGAGCGACTCGATCAAGAAGAAATGTCCNGAATGCGGAAAGCTCAAGCTCAAGCGATTGATCGGAACCGGNGCCGGCATCATCTTNAAGGGAGGCGGTTTCTACGAGACCGACTACCGAAGCGACTCNTACAAGAAGGATGCCGCCGCGGACGGAAAATCGAGCAAGGCCTCGGAGAGCGGCGCTGAAAAGAAGAGCTCGGACNCCGCNACNGCNTCGAAGACGGAGTCGAAGAAGGANTCGNCNACGACCAAGAACGACGCCTCCAAGACGAAGAGCGCCTCCACCAAGNCGAAAGACTGAGTGNCCGGGNCGNACGGGCGTTCGAAGACCCGCCCCNCGGGGTAGGATGCTCGGATGCCACTCCGATACACCAAGAGNATTCTCGACCACCTCGCNAACGAGAAGTACGCACCCTGCGCGGTGGGCGAGCTCATGCGCCAGCTGCGCATCCCCGACGACAGCGAAGACACGTTTCGATCCTCGCTCGGGGCGCTCCTCGAGAAGGACCAGGTCGTCCTCGGCAGACATGACGTGGTGCAGCTGCCACCGATGCCGGATGAATTCGAAGGCNTTCTGAAGATCACCTCCCGCGGATTCGGATTCGTGATGCCGGACACCCCCTACCGTGGCGGTGATCTCTTCATTCCGGAGTCGGGCATGCGTGACGCGATCAGCGGCGACCGCGTCCGCGTCCGCATGAGTCGGATGAAGGAGAGCGGGCGGGGAGGACGAGGCGGACGGACACGCGGACAGGTCGAAGAGGTGCTCGAGCGGAACAAGACACGCTTCGCCGGCACCATCGCGAGGCAGCGCGGGTTCTGGTTCGTGATTCCTGACGGCACCGTGCTGAGAGAACCGATTCTCGCGCGTGATGCCTCGGCGAAGAACGTCAAGGAGAACGACAAGGTCGTGATCGATCTGGTGCGTTTCCCCTCCGACGACGACGTGGCCGAGGGTGTCATCGTCCAGGTNCTCGGGACCGCCGGCGAACCGGACGTCGAGACCGCGGCGGTGCTCGCGAACTACGGACTCGAACCCGAATTCAAGGACGAAGTGGTCGACGAGGCCCGCNACGTCGCCGGCATCTTCGATCGCGAATCGTCCGAGGAGTGCCCGAAGGACCGACTCGACCTCAGGGATCTCCTCACCTTCACCATCGACCCGCCCGACGCCCGTGACTTCGATGACGCCATCTCCCTCACNCACGATGCCGTCAGAGANGAATACGAACTGGGCGTGCACATCGCGGACGTCGCCCACTTCGTGAAGACCGACGGCGCACTCGACAAGGAAGCCTACAAACGTGGNAACTCCGCCTACCTCCCGAGGCTCGTNATTCCNATGCTTCCGGAACTCCTCTCGAACGGCGTCTGCTCCCTTCAGGAGGACGTGCCNCGATTCGTCAAGAGCGTCTTCATCACCTACGACTCGAAGGGTCGGGTGATGGGGCATCGCTACCACCGCTCGTTGATCCGATCCAACAAGCGACTCACCTATCTGGAGGCCCAGGGCCTGATCGACGGCGATCTCGACAAGGCCACCAAGAACACCAGAGCCACACCGATCTACTCCGAGGAACTGCAGGACGCCCTGCGCCACTGCGACAAGCTCGCGAAACNCATCCGTGAACAGAGACGACACGACGGCATGCTCACGCTNTCACTGCCTGAGTCCGAGATCGTCTTCGACGAGNANGGCAAGGTCGTCGATGCCGTGCCGGAGGACGANGCNTTCACCCACACCGTGATCGAGATGTTCATGGTCGCGGCGAACGAGGCGGNGGCCGACCTCTTCGCCACCCTGCACATCCCCCTCCTGCGCCGCATCCATCCCGAGCCCGACTACAACGACCTAGAGGATCTGAGAAACTTCGCGCGTCTGGTCCGCTTCAAGATCAAGGAGAACCCNGATCGAAAGGATCTCCAGGAACTCGCCAAGGTGGCGATGGGGACGCCGTTCGAGCGTGCGATNCACTTCGCACTCCTGAAGACGCTCACCCGCGCGAACTACAGCCCCGCGTTGATCGGCCACTTCGCACTGGCCTCGAAGCACTACGCCCACTTCACCAGTCCGATCAGGCGCTACCCGGACCTCACCGTCCACCGTGCGCTCGACGCCTATCTGGACACCACCGAGAACGGCACGCAGACCAAGGGAGGCAAGGGGCGGAAGAAGATCGCGAGCGGCATGGANTACGACGAACGCTGCCTCAGCGAGAANCATCTCTCCGAGGTGGGCGACCACTGCTCCGCCACCGAGAAGAACGCGGACGCCGCCGAACGGAGCCTGCGCGAGTTCCTCATTCTCCAGTTCCTCGAAGAGCAGAATCCGGGCGAGACGTTCGAAGGCACCGTCACCGGCACGACCAGCAAGGGCGGCATCTTCGTCACCCTCGACAAGTACCTCGTCGACGGCATGGTCAAACCCCAGAGCATGCCGGGCGGTGGTTCCTTCGGCGGCGAATGGAGACGTGATCGGATGACCGGTCGCCTCTTCGCGCCGAGAGGCGGCTCCTCGATCGGCGTCGGTGACCGCGTCGTGGTTCAGATCGGACTGATCGACCTGCCCTCNCGGGAGATGGATCTCGACGTGGTCTCCTACGAATCGATCGCCCCGCCCGAACCGAAGGAGCAGAAGGACGGCTGGCGCAGCGCCGGCGACGGGCGAAAGGATCGAGGCGGAAAACCCAAGAAGGGCAAGCGCAAGGGTTACAAGATGGGTCGTCGCGGTCGACGAGGACTCTGAGCCCGGTCGCCGCGACTCGAGGAGTGAACCCCGAATGTCTGACGGACTCAAGCTGATCTACATCATTCTCTGCGCGCTCATCGGTGGAATCATCGGAGCGATCCTGCTCGGCGCCTTCATCGCCTGGCCGATGGCGATCCTCGGCGGACCACTCGGACTCGTGATCGGAGCGCTCTTCGGAAAGTACATCCCCTGGTACGAATGGTTCATCTGAACAATGGCCGGATGACAGATCACAACTGAAACTCAGGGCTCTGTTTCAAATTCGGACAACGATAACGTTCACAACGTTCACGTGATGGGTGTGGACAAAAGTCTTGAAAAACAGTCACATTCATGCACTTGAAAAGGTGCGTCATCATCAGCTATGTTTGGGTTGAACCTGTGCACAACCCGCACGACATGGAGAAAGAAGATGTCGCGAACAGCATTCACGTTGCTTATCACCTGTGTCCTCACCCTGATCGCTTCGACCAAGGGGTACCTGGGTGCCGCTGAACCGTCGGAGCCGGAAACGGCGGAGACGACGCAGTCGAGTTCGAGAAAGACACTGCTCTCGCTCTCGGGCGGAGGCATGTTCGCACACACGACGCACAGCGGCATCATCAAGGGCATGCTGGACAACTCCTACCCACGCGGCGATCTCCGAAGCACGGGGTATCAATGGGGGAACGCGATAAACGCACGTTATGCAGGGACAGCACCAGCGGCGGACTCGGCCGATCTCGCGGCTTTGTTTGGCAACGTCAAGGCGATCACGGCGAACTCCGGGGGGACATGGCTGATGACCCAGCTGGCGTTCTATCCGAAGTTCCAAAACGCCCTTCTCCTCCACGGCAACGCACACGAATGGAATGGTCTTGCCCAGAACGAGTTCCTCGGTCAAGAATTTGAACTGGGATACCTCAGTCAGCTCAATCGAGTCACCCCCAGCTCGAATGGAATTGGTTGGCCGATCAGTCTGCTGTATGACTTCCTGTTGCGGGATCTGGAACGATTCAATGCATACGGCAACAGCTGGAAGAACATGAATGATTTCTGGGTCTTCGAACCATGGAACATGTTCCAAGAACCGAAAGGGATCGCCGCGGCAAGAAACAGCTGGGCCAGAGAGATCGACTTGTACTGGGCTTCAGGGATCGTGAGTCATTGCGGAGGAATGCGCAACAGCTTGAACATGATACTCGGCAATGAACAGAACAAGATCAATCCTGCGACACGAATGAGCGCTGGACAGAACCTCTGGTTGAACTGGACGAACACCGAGCCCATGCCCTCCGACGCGCAGTGGGCAGCAAATCCTTACGGATGGACCAATTCCAACGATGTCTCGATGCCGATCCAGCCGGTCACCTTCGGCAGCATCGCCAACCCCGGTGACACATCTCCGTTGCCCCTGTCGAGCTATCCGACGATGTTTCACACCGATCGACAGTTCACCTACTCGACGAAATGGGATGCCACCCAGAACGTCGCCACGAGCGCCCCTCTCCAGAAGAACGCCGACTATCGGAACCTGAGTGTCCTGGATTTCGCCGCAGCCTCCTCGAGTGCGATCGGTCCATTCGCCTCCGATTACGTCCTGAGAGACCTGCTCTATGACATGGCCGGAACAGTATGCATCGCCAACCCGCTCGCGGTGTTTGGCGACGAAGGCGAACCCTGCGATCACGGAACAAGAAGCTGGATCCAGGACATCATGCCCGTCGACCAGATGGATATCGGAATGATGGCTCCGGTCGGCCAGAACGGCCAGATCATGATGGGCGAACCGTCGACTTCGGACACCCCGCAAACGCTGGCCCAAAGCAGGAAATTCTCCGTCGTCGACGGCGTGTGGGTCGACGACCTCGGCGTCGTGCACATGATGAAGGCGCTCTCCGAGAAGGATACGGACGGAAACGGAGTCCCCGAAGGACTGACGCACCAGCTTCAATCACTTGCTCAAAGCATCACGACCACATCGCCGTTGCCCGTGTATGAGAGCGACAATCCTCAGCTGGTGATCTTCGAAGCCTCGGACCACGTCTCGATGGGAAAACCGGCATTTACCAACTCATCCGACCAGTCGACCTACGTGCTCCCGAAGAACGCGGCGAAGCTGTTCGGACTGGCGGAGCAGGATGCGAGCGGAGAACTCACCGGCGGATCTCCCTACGCCAACGGCCCCACGCAGACGGCTCCGATCGGCATCTTCAAACCCAAGACGACTCCGTACAGCCGAAATTCGGGCCAAACCGGATTCACGTCGTTGGACAGCAAGGGATTGGTGTCATCGGCATCGTATTTCGACGTTGAGGGAAACTACAACTACAAGTTGAACGCCTATTTCGTGGAAGCGACGACCGTCGACAACGAGATCTTCGGAGTCGAAGCCGGTGTTGATGTCGATGTCACCATCATTCAAGTGATGTTCGTGGACAATGACGGGGACGGACTCTTCAGCAGCATGAGTGGTGTGCTCCTTCCACAGGATGAATCCGAGTTCGACTACCTCGCAGTCATGATGGACTCGATCGACGCGATGCTCGAAGAACGGCCTGATATGCCAATCATCGCCGACCTGATCCCCGAGGTGAATTTGCCCTTGGCTTTCCCGCACAACCCGAATGCATTGAGCCCTCTCGAACTGCTGCACAGGGCCCTTGGCGGGGAGTGTCCCGTGGGGAGTGACACCATGTACCCAGGTGAATGTGGCTGTCACCTGGCGGAACACTGGGGAGGCACGACATCTTTGACAGACCGAAATCTGGATGATGACGGAGACGGCATCCCCAACTGCTCAGACCAATGCTGGGGACTGAATGACCTTGTCGACAACAACTCCAACGGCATTCCTGATGGCTGCGAAGAGGTGGTACATACATACCCTCAGACCACGCAACCAACACTGGTTGAATGGATCAATTCAGTCATGCTTGACGGGGACAATCTTGACGAGCGAAAGCACATTTTCGAGATTCCACTGATCAATGGCAACGGCGCGTCCTTGGAATCGCCGATTACGTGGTCGCAGATGGGCGGCACGATCTATCTTAATCACCCCAACCGTCAGATTGTGATACGACCACAGGATCCCAATGGAACAATCGTCCTGGATGCCGAGTTTGAGTCCCGGCATCTGTATTTCGTGGGTGAGACACTTGAAGTGGAAAGAATCGTCTTCGTGAATGGTCGAATATCCGATAGTGGGTTCAAGACCTACGGTGGTTCCGTGTTCATTGATCATTACAATGAGTCTGCTGTGGAGGACCAAGGCTTTGGCACCTCAAAAGCGACCTTCAAGCAATGCTTTTTCGAAAATAATGTGGTCCAGATCGCAGGACAACCCTTCCAGGACACCTATGCTCATGGAGGTGCAATTTGCAGCTTTGGGCAACAGCTGAATCTCATCCAATGCTCATTTGTTGATAACCAGGCATTGCCCGATTGGAATGACTTTGGCGCAGACCCGCTGGGAATCGGTGGTGCTGTGTCGGTGCTCCAAAGCGATCAGGTGGTCTCCCTGATCGACAACGCACTCATTGTCTTTAAATGTTACTTTGAAGGCAACGAAGCCTACAGAGGCGGAGCGGTTCATTGTTACAAGCGGCCGATGGAGATCTACGATTCGTACTTCGTTGATAACAAAGCCAGGAGCAGAGGCGGTGCGCTGTATGCATGGTACGAAAACAAGATGCTTGTCCGCAAGTGCACGTTTCTCGACAACACTTCCGTCGAGGGATACGGAGACGCGATCTACCGTCGCGAAACGCCGTTCAACGCCGCAGATTGCTCGACATGTGAAGTCGGCACCGAGATCCTCAAATCCGACTTCTGTGGAACGGATGATTTTGAAGACTTCTTCGATCTTGGGTCAACCGTCGCGTGGGACCCCTTTGAGTCGTTTACCGGCAATCGCTTCGGTTACATCTGTGACTACGACAACGATGGTCTACTGTGGTATGAAGATCAGTGCCCTGGCGACTACCCTGATACAGATGGTGACGGATATCAGAACTGCGTGGATATCTGCCCCGACGATCCCGAGAAGATCCAGCCCGGTTTGTGCGGGTGTGGCGTCGCCGAGACTGACACCGATGGCGACGACTTACCTGATTGCGTAGATCCCTGTCCTCTCGGACACACCTCGAATGATGACGACAACGACGGCATTCCGAATCTCTGTGACCCGGACTATGTATTGACATACAGCCCTGAAATGCACAATGCATATCTCCCGCTGAATGAATACATCAGTCTGATGAGCGATGGCACGACTCTAGCTCTCGCACCTGGTCTCTACGAAATGAGCGACTGGGCACAGATTAATTCCGCACACGTCACGATCAGATCTGAAGATCCTGCCGAACCTGCGACACTTCGATTCAGCTCGAACATAGGGTTCGCCGTTACCTATAGCGAATGTGCACTCGAAAACATCATCTTGGAAGGCACCGCGGAAGATGACACGGGGCTGGTGAGTGTTGGCTCAAACATAACCCTTCAGAATGTCGAGATCAGAAAATGGAGCATCGGCGCGAATATCTCCTTGTCGAGCTTCGCCACCATCACTGACAGCGTGATCACATCCTGCCCGACACATGCCATAGTCGTCTATGGCTCCACTTCGGTGAAATTCATCGACAGCATCGCCTGCGGGAACGGATTCGAAAACGGCGGTCTCGATCAAATCTTGGTGATTGATACTGAGTCGAATTTCATCGATCAGGGTGGCAATTGCATCACAGATGTATGCGATTCCGATCTTGATGGAACCCTCGACTGCGACGACAACTGCCCGGATGATCCCGCGAAGACGGAACCCGGCGTATGCGGGTGCGGTGTCGCCGAGACCGACTCCGACTTGGACGGCACACAGGACTGCGTGGATGCGTGCCCCGACGATCCCGAGAAGACCGAGCCTGGTGAGTGCGGATGTGATGTCGCCGAGACCGACTCAGACTTGGACGGGACACCGGACTGCGTGGATGCGTGCCCGAACGACCCCGACAAGGTCGATTCAGGTTCCTGCGGATGCGGCTTCCCCGAAACGGACGACGACGAAGATGGTGTCCCGGACTGCGAGCAGGACTCCTATGTATGGACTCTGAATCCGCAGATGGACGCGTCTCAGATCCAGCAGATCATCGACAATGCACTGCCGGGTCATGCGATCCTCTTTGCCTCAGATGGTCTGGCCGGAGCCACTCAATACGGGGGTTCGTTCGAAATCGATACCGCTCCACTCATCGTCATTGGAGAGCCTGGCGTGACCATCCGACCAAATGGCGGACCGGCCTTCAGGGTGAATGTCCAGAACGGCTCCGAGAACCCGGTGACGTTCATGGAATTGACCATCCAAGGTCCCGGGGATAGCGGCTCCGGCGGAAACTATTCCGGTCTCGAGGTGCTGAATGGATCGGCGATCGCCCTCGGAGTGACGATCCATGACTGCGTCGCTGCAATCGGTGGCGCCGTCCGGGTCCATTCCGGAGCCCGTCTGGGTCTGGTGAACTGCGTGCTCTACGACAACATCGCCCTGGAAGGCGGCGGCGGGGCCCATGTCGCGTCGAATGGCGAACTCCTCATCGAAGGCACCATCATCTGCGCCAATGCACCGGATCAGATCGCCGGGGAGTATCTGATCGTGGATGACCCCACCACCGAGGAGACCTGCATCTCCGACATGTGCGTCATGGACGATGTCACCGGCAGGCCCGTCGGATGTGAGCCGACGGCTCTCTGTCCGCAGGACCTCGATGGTGACGGAACGGTCGGGCCGCAGGACCTCACCATTCTGCTCGCGGCCTGGGGCGAATCGGGTCCGGGCGATCTGGACGAGGACGGCGTGGTCGGTCCGCAGGACCTGACGATTCTTCTTGGCGCCTGGAATTGCTCGGAAGAGGAGTAGACTTCGACCGTGACATCTCCGGACAAGTCACACCAGCCCCTCGCCGACAGGCGAGGGGCTTTTTCATGGACCGAACTCAACTGATGCCCTTCTGCTGCAGGCGCCGGATCGTCATCGGACCTGAGTACCGTGGCGACCGGAGGGATCATGTCCACACTCAAACGACTCGGCATCGTTTCGTCTTTTCTTCTGGCCTTCGAGATGACCACACACGCAAAGGCGTCGCCTGATGCGGAGGCATTCGTCCTCCGCCATGCATGGCGCATGCCGGGTGAGATGAACGGTGATGACGAAAGACGTTTCGGATCATCCGGCGTGCTGGTGCGCGGTGACATCGTCGCGATCGCAACCGACCGAGGCCCCGATGGCACGCTCAGGCCGGGACGAGTCCGCCTGTACGACCGACGACATCCTGAACACCCCCCTGTCTCGGTTCTGGCCGCGCCGGACAGGTCCTGGCCGGATGGGTTCGGGTTCTCGCTCGCAGGCTTCGAGAACAGGCTCTTGATCGGTGCACCGGATGACTCGGAGATCAACTGGGGCGCGGGACGTGTCTGGCTGTATCTCGAGACCGAAGACGGCTGGATCGTCGAGGAATCCTTCAGCGATCCATCCGCCGAGCGCAACGCCGCCTTCGGAGAGGCGATCGCGATCGGGAAGGACACAATCGCGATCGGAGCGCCACGCTGCGACAAGGCGGGCCGTGATGCGGGCTGCGTCTTCATCTTCGAGCGAAGCGACGATCGATGGTCGCTCGACGCTCGACTGGTCGCACCCGACGCGGAAGACTCCGACTATTTCGGAAGCAGTCTCGCGCTCGATGGGACTCGTCTCGCGGTCGGCGCGTGGGGCGACGACGACCACGGAGAGAAGACCGGGGCCGTCTGGTGCTACGAGAAACGCGGTGCGCGGTGGAGCATGCGACAGAAGCTGGTGCCTGATCGTCTCCAGTCACGAGACCTCTTCGGGAGCGCCCTGGTCTTCCACGAACATGAACTCCTGGTGTCGACGCCCGGAACCCGGGAGGACCGAGGCGCGGTCCACGTCTTCACCGGTCGAACGGGTCGGTGGGAACTGATCGACCGGATCACCGATCCCGAAAGCCGGCCGGGCGATCGGTTCGGGGGATCGCTCGCGGCGGCGGACGACCTGCTGGTGGTCGGCGCGCCGGAATCACGCCAAGATGGTGTGCCACACGGCATGCTCACCATCCACCGACGAAGCGGCTGGGGATGGTCGTTGATCGAGCGCCATCAAGTCGAATCGAACCAGGCGCCACAACCGATGCGTTTCGGCTTCAACGTCTCGATCGACCGGGGCGCGATCCTGGTGGGCCGGGTCGATCAGGCGGATGAGACTCCGGCATCGATCGGTGCGTGGTTGTTCGATCAGGGCGCGAGCGTCACGGAAGACACGACGGAGGACGAGACGGGTGGCGTCCCCGTCATCAGTTCCCGGTGAAGTGCTTGCGCAGATCGCGCATGAAGACCACGATCTGACCCTGCTCCCTGGGGCTTGCGCTGGCCTCGACCTCGCTGGACCAGAAGTCCATGAACCGGACCGCACCGACGGTGGTCAGATCGGGAATGCGTGACTCGTCGATCTCACGGGTGGTGTCACGCTCCGCGTCGGCGCGCATGTCCGCGAGTCGTTCTTCATCGGTTCCGGAGGGATCCTCGCCCGTCACGGCGCGTTCACCGAGCGCGGTCCACTTCAGAACCCACTCGTCGAGGAAGGCGGCTCGATCGGCGAACGGCAGGTTCACGTATTCCGCGGCGCCATCGACCATGATGTCCTTGGCGAGCACGCGGATGTTCTGAACCGCGTTCTCCCGAACCGGACCTGTGGCGCCGGCGATGAACGCCGCCATGGTGGCCGAGTCCGACTGCTCCATCCCGCGGAAACGATCGGAGAACTCGATCAGAAACCGGATTCGTTCCTCCATCGGCAGCTGGCTGAAGTCATCCATGGCCAGATAGCCCAGGACGTCCTGCACGGGCGAATCGAAGATGCTCGGTGGCGGTTGCCAGCGGACGAAGAACGCCCACCAGACGAGCAGTCCGGCGAGCAGCGCGACCAGCAGACCGGACGCACCGATCGTGACTTCCCGGCGGCGTTCGCCGAGTTTCCACTGGAGGTCCTGAATGAAGTCGTTGAGCTGACTCATGATGATGTGGACATGGTATTGGGTTCGAGAAGACCGAGCGAGTCGAGTGAATCGGTCATGTCGGGATCCTCCTCGAAATCGTCCTGGGCATCCTCGGCGCCCTCGAGAATCTCGGCGGTGTCGGTGCTCATGCCGACGGAGCCATCGAAGAAGAGTGCATTGCGGGGAATGCGCGTGCCGGGATGGCGATCGACGCTGTCAAGCAGCATCGGCATGCGTCGTCCGTCCTGTCGATAGAACGCAGTGACGATGCGACATTCCATTTCGGTCTGTCGGCGCTCGATCTGTTCGTCGGTCGCGGTCGGATCGAGGTAGTAGGGAATGAGCGCCTGCTGGACCTGGATCTGCACGTTCGGGGAGTAGCGCAGAAGACCGGGCATGTAGAAGTAACTCGTGCCGGTCGAGAGCGATCCCTGGGCATCGGTGTCCGAGGGGCAGCACCAGCACTTGTCGTCCTTGTCGATGAACCCGCGCAGCGCCTGCGGGAGACCGCCGACCGGCCCGTTGTTGGTGGCGGCGGGAATGAAATCGACCATGGGGGGAAGCCCGCCGGTCTGGTTCATGTAGGTCTGGAGGATGCCCCCCAACTGCTTGAGATTGCTCAGGCATTGCACGTTCTGGGCTTCGCGCTGGAAGGTCCTGAGGGCAGGAAACGTCAGGCCCAGCAACAGCCCGATGATGCCGATGGTGACGATCATCTCGACGAGGGTGAACCCCGGCCGGCGGTCGATCAAGATGCGGCGTGATGGCGTGCGAGACATCTGAAAAGGCTCCTCTGAACGGGACGTCTCAACTATAGCACCCGTTTTATGGCCTGAGATCGTGGTTTTTCAGCTCTCGGCGAAGATCGCGTCGATGAATGCCTCCGGATCGAAGGGCTCGACGTCCTCCGGACGCTCTCCAAGTCCGACCAGCTTGACCGGGACCTCGAGTTCGTCGCGAATCGCGACGACGATGCCTCCCCGTGCCGTGCCGTCGAGCTTGCTGAGGAAGACCCCGGTCACATCGACCGCCTCACCGAATGAACGGGCCTGGACCAGACCGTTCTGGCCACTGGTGGCGTCGAGAACGAGCAGGACCTCGTGCGGCGCGCCGGGGATCTTCCGCCTGATCACATCACGGATCTTCACCAACTGACGCATGAGATCGGACTGATTGTGAAGCCGGCCCGCGGTGTCGACGAGCAGCACGTCGACGTCACGTGCGACGGCGGCTTCCGCGGCGTCGAAGGCGACCGAGGCGGGGTCGGCGCCCTGATCACCCTTGACGATCTCGACCCCGAGTCGTTCGGACCAGATCGACAGCTGCGCGACCGCGCCGGCGCGGAAGGTGTCGGCGGCCGCGAGCAGNACCGAGCGGCCCTCCTGGCGAAGNCTGNGNGCGATCTTGGCGACACTGGTGGTCTTGCCCACGCCGTTGACCCCGACCACGAGGATCACCGTGGGCGCGTGCTCCGNGACGGCGAGCGAGCGATCGACGTCACCCCAGCGGGACTTCAAGGTCTTCTTCAAGTGGACGAGNACCTCGTCGCCGGTGCTGATNCGACCCGCACGCCANTCCTCGCGAAGCGCGTCGACGATTTCAGTGGTCGCCTGGAACCCGACGTCGGCGCCGAGCAGACTGCTCTCGATCTGATCGAGAAGATCGTCGTCGATTCTTCGTCCGGTGAGCAACGTGCGAAGGCCGCCGCCGAGCGAACTGGCGGTTCTGGTCAATCCGGAACGGATTCGGGAGAAGGTCGATTTGAAGAGACCCATCGATTCAGNCCNCCACTCTGGATGACGGTGCGANCGGGCACACGGNTGCGATCATGAGNCGCCCTCGCCATCGGGGTTCGAGACACTTTCGGAGCCGCCTGACTTCCAGATGCGGTCGAGGACCGCGTTCACGAATGCCGGAGATTTCTCGCCCCCGTATTCCTTGGCGAGTTCCACCGCGTCGTTGATCGCCACCTTGGGNGGCACCTCGGCGACGGCGATCTCGTGAAGNGCGAGCCTGAGGATGTTCCGATCGATCATGGGCTGACGATGGGTGGGCCACTCGGGNGTGCANGGTTCGACGAGNGCATCGCAGCGGAGCCGGTCGGCCCAGGCGCCCTTGGCGAGNTCGACACCGAGATCACGAGCCTCGTCGGAGCTTCCTCCTTCGACGAGCGTCGCTCGGATGCGCTGCTCCTCCTCGAAGGGAAGCTGTTCCGAGAGATCGATCGCATCCATCTGGTAGAGCGCCTGAAGCGCGCATCGCCTGGCACTGCGCGTGACGTCGGTCAAGCCTCTTCCTCCTCGTACTCCAGTTCCTCNTCGGGAACCTCGTCGCCATCCTCGTACTCCTCGACGACTTCGTATTCGTACTCCTCGCCCGACTCGTCGTCCTCGAGATCGTCCTCTTCGAGATGACGACGTGCCGCGTCGGGAAGATCCTCCTCGATCGCCTGCAGTCCGAGGGCGGTCGCGATCACCGCGTTCATGGTCTCCTCGCCCTTGTTGCCCTTCTCACCGCCCGCTCGGTCCATCCCCTGCTCCTTCGAGAAGAGCGTGAGCAGACCGAACCCGACCGGGATCTCATGTTCGAAGGAGATGTGGGCGAGCATCTGCGAGGTCGAGTTGCAGATGTACTGATCGTGCATGGTGTCGCCCTTGATCACGCATCCCAGGACGATCACGCCGTCGAGATCCTTGCGTGCGAGCGCATCGGCGAGCACCACCAGCTCGAACGCNCCGGGGGCGACGACCTCGTAGAGATCATCCTCGTCCCCACCGNCGTCCAGGAACGTGTTGATCGCCGCATCACGCATCCGCGTGGTGATCTCCTCGTGGTAGGCGCTGGTGACCATCCCGATTCTGAGTCCGGTGGCATCGATGTTCATTCGTGGAATGTCTCTCATGGTGAAATCTCCTCGGTGGCGCGGCATCGTATGGGATGCGCGGCACTTGGGGGCGCGTGAAAGGTCTTTCAGTCGTTACTCTACCCATCATGAGACGATCGCTCACTGCCAGACTCTTCGGCACGGTCCAACTCACCCGGATGGCCATGGCCGTCGGTGCGGTGGGAGATGTCTGGTTCACGGTGCTGTTCACCCGTGAAAGCGGCATCTATCCCTNCCTGAACGTGACCAAGATGCCCCTCTGGGTCGCTCTGGGGCTGAGTGCGGTCATCGCCACCGGNCTTTTCACGTTCGGAGCGTCCCTGAACGANCTCCTCGATGCCAGGCACGACAGCACCTTCGCCCCCGANAAACCGATTCCATCNGGCCGGATCCGTCCNGCGACGGTTGGNNTCGTCATCACCTCCGCCCTGCTGATCGCGTTGATGGCCGCCCTGCCATTCGGAACCTGGGCCCTGGCGTTCGCCCTGATGGTGGCNCTCGGCATTCTCTTCTACAACGTGGCCGGCAAGCACGTACCCGCCGTCGGCGTGGTCGCGATCGGCCTGGTCAGCGCGATGCACATGCTGATCCCGAATTACGAACTGACCTTCACCTTCCCGGTGTGGCTCACGATGACTCATGCCATGGTGATCAGCCTCTCGGTCCATCTGATCGGACGAAAGAGGCCGACCTTGAGCCGACGCTCCTTCACGATCATCGCGGTGGCCTACCTCACCTGGTCGGTGATCATTCTGATGACGGGCTGGTACCAGGGGCATGAGATNGGNTGGTGGCCGCTCTCNAGCTGGAGCGGGATCATCTGGCCGATTCTGGCGGTGGGCTCGTTCATCTGGATCTCACGAATGAAGATCGCACGGGGAGAACCCCGNCAGGCCACTGAAAAGCTGACGCGATACGGTGCGATGTGGCAGAGCGTGTATGCCGCGAGCTGGCTGCTCGCCGCGGGGATGTACGGCGCCGCGATGTTGTTGCTGGGGCTTGCCGTGACCGGTTTTCTGGCGATGACGACGATGAAGGAGCTGNGCGGNCTCNCGTCCCACCCACCCCGTTACAAGGTCTGAAAGACATCNNGTTTTTGGCCGTTCTGGTACGATCCCNNCGTGCAAGGACGGCCGANGAGAACATCTGTCACNCGGCGAGCGCTCACCCTTCTGGGTGGGTGCCTGATCGGTCTGNGCCAGNNCGTCGTCGTNCACANCGCCGAAGCACAGTCCTCGGAACCTCAGGCCGGCAAGATGGTCACGGTCACGGGCGACCGGCTCGGAGGCTTCGTCCTTCCCATCCAGCCGATCACCTCCGACATCAGTCTGGTCGCGCAGCAGTGCTGGAGCTGGCAGGTCGACGACACCACCCGGATTCAACTGGAAGGAGACGTCCAGATCGACGTGGGGGGCTACGCCTTCACCGCCGCCGAGGCGATCGTCTGGATCAATCGTCTTCCCTCCGCCGAGGGACTGGTCAATCAACTCGCGGTGTTCTTCCCCCGGGTGGAGGAACCGACCCGCCGAGCGGGACTCGGGGTCACCGGCGAGGACGTTCTGATCGTGGGATCGGCTCGAGGCTCGATCAAGCTGTCGACCGCGATCATCAATCGANGCGCGCCCGAGATCAACACNCTNCTNCGACGCGGAGAGAAACGACTCGCCAGATATCTCAGAGGCCTGCTCGTGGCGCCGCTTCCGGCGCTGAGCACGATGCCTCAGGCCCTTGAGGCGCCCCCACCGGTNCTNCCGACACCGGTCCCCGGGGCCTCGCCCATTCTTCCCGACATCGAAGCGGAAGCGCTGGCACGACTTCCGAAGCAGGTGCAGCTCCCGCCCGAACAGGTCGCTTCGATCGCGATCTTCCAACCGAGCGGCATGGTCTCCTTCACCGCCAACGAGATCGAGATCGACCAGGCCGAGGACACCATCATCGCGAGCGGTCGATTCCTCATCGATTACGACCCGATGGGTTCGAACGACGACTTCGCACCTCTTCAACTCAGCGCCGGCGGCGGAGTGATCTTTCTTCGCAAGGACACCGTCTCGGGCATGAGCGCGGGTGATCGCCAGATCTCGATCAATGACGTCGAGGGGATCTATCTCGAGGGTGAGGTCATCGCCACCGACGGTCGATACGACGTCAATGCCCGGGCGATCTACTACGACATCAGAAACGATCGGGCCTTGATGCTCGACGCGCTCCTCAGGACATACAACAGAATCACGGGCGACAAGCCGGTGTTCGCCCGAGCCAAGGAGATGCGACAGCTCTCCGCCGACGAATGGATCGCCGAAAAGGCGACCATCTCGACCAGCAGTTTCATGGTTCCCCAGCTCGCGATCGGACTCGATCGGGTCACGATCACACGCCGTCCGGCGGACATCGAGGCGTTGCGATCGGGTGGCCCCGGAGGACAAGGCGAACGCATCACCCACGTCAGAGGTGAGAATCTCACCATCGAGGCGGGCGGCGTCCCCTTCTTCTACTGGCCCGAGTTCTCGGGGGAGGCCGATTCGATCCCGTTCAAGAGCCTTCGCCTGGGCTACGANGACGAGTACGGGANGGAGATCGAGACGACCTGGAATCTCTTCTCNCTGCTGGGNATGGAACCACCCGTCGAGGGCATGGAAGCCGACCTGCTTCTCGATGGGTTCACCAAACGCGGGCCCGGAGTCGGACTGGAATTCCGGGCCGATGGCGCCGACTACCGGGGCGAGTTCAAGGCCTACGGGCTCTACGACACCGGGGGCGTCGATCGAACCAGCGCCGGTGTCTCGGTGGACATCGAGGAATCGTTCCGAGGCGAGGTCGAGGGTTCCTACAGGATGGCGCTGTCGAACACCCTCACCTTGCGAGCCGAGCTCGCGTGGATGAGCGATCCGACCTGGTCGAGCGCCTGGCGCATCGAGGACTTCAACACCCGACTCGAGTACATGAGCGGCATCTCGCTCGACTATCGAAGCAACAACACCGAACTGACGCTGGCCACCAACTACTCGTTGATGCCGTTCGTGAGCAACAACTACANGATGGCCAGTCGACCCTACTACGTCGACAAGGCGCCGGAACTCGCCTACCGACGATATGCGGACAGCCTCTTCGACGATGCCGTGAGCTGGACCAGTGAATACTCGGCGTCCTACATGCGCCTCAAGGTNACGGACGGCACCCCNGATCAGCTGGGCGTGCCCGGTGCGGCGTTCGCCACGACCGATCCGNATGAATCGATTCANGATCTCTACTACGGTCAGGCCGGNTACAACAGCGATTTCGTGACGCGATTCGACACACGACAGGAACTCAGCCTGCCGTTGGATTACGGAGCGACCAACGTGGTGCCCTACGTCTCGGGGCGGGCCACGGGATACCTCAACCAGAAATTCGAGACCTACAATCCCGACGCGAAGAATCTGAGACTCTTCGGATCCATGGGTATGAAGGCGAACACCACGCTCATCCAGTCGTGGAACGACATCAGAAACAGCACCTTCGATGTCGATCGTCTGCGTCAGGTCATCCGACCCTACGCCCATGCCTGGGTCGGAATCGACAGCCTGAAGGAGGGCGGCCTCCCGGTCTACGATCAGGAGGTCGAGGCGATCAGCGGAGGCAGCGCGATTCGTGCTGGCGTGCGGCAGATCTTCCAGACCAAGCGCGGTGGTGGTGGACGCCGACGGTCCGTCGACTGGATCGATCTGGACCTGGGCGCCCAGTTGAACGACGGTGCGGACGTCTTCACCCTCGCCGACGCGCGAACACCATGGACCTACGCCCAGAGCCCCAATCCCACGTGGGTCGACTGGCGACCCGAACTCTCTCAGTGGGGCAGCCACCTCTACGGCAACCTGAACTGGAATCTGAGCGACACCTTCTCGGTCGGCGGTTCAGCCAAGTACCTCGTCGACACCCTCACGGGGGTGAAGATCCTCTCGGACGGTTCACAGGAGCGTGAGGACTACGACGGACTGATGACGGGTTCACTCGGGTTCCAGGTCGATCACTCACCCGCGGTCAGCACATATCTGGAATATCGATACATCCAGGCCGGTCAGACGGAACTGCTGCAGGCAGGCATCGCCTACAAACTCGGAAGACGCTATCTCATCGGTTGCACACCGCAGTACGACCTGCTGGCGAGCGAGATGCGTGCGATCACGGGCACGGTCACTCGAACGTTCAACGACTTCGATCTTCAATTCGAAGCGGGCTACGACGTGATTCGTGATTCACCATCCCTGAGCCTGCGCTTCGGGCTGCCCGCCAGCGGCGGATGAACCCGGGTCCGGGAGTGACTCCCGACGACCCTTCAACAAACACCCGTCACTCGAAGAGATCGCGTGGAGCCGACGCCCCGAGCAGCTCGTATCCGCTCGAGGTCAGACATCGACCCTGTCTGGTCCGTGCGAGAAAACCGGATTGCAGAAGGTAGGGCTCGACCACGTCCTCGAGCGTCGACGCGTCGTCGCCCATCGTGGCCGCGATCGCCTCGAGGCCGACGGGACCCCCACCGTAGGTCTCGAGAATCGAGCGCAGATACTTCCGGTCGAGCTCGTCGAGACCGTGATCATCGACGCCCTCGAGTGCGAGCGCCTCGATGACGACCGTTCCGGTCACCTTGCCGCTCGCCCGGACCTGGGCGAAATCCCGGACACGTCGCAGAAGACGAAGCGCCACTCGCGGAGTGCCTCGACTTCTGACGCTGATCTCCTTGAAGGCGTCGGGTTCGACGTCGGTCATCGACAGCTTCTCGGCGGCGCGGTGCAGGATCACCAGCAGTTCATCGGTGCCGTAGTAGTCGAGATGATGGGATATGCCGAAACGACTTCGCAGAGGCTGGGTGAGCAGGCCCGCACGAGTGGTGGCGCCGATGAGCGTGAACGGCTTGAGGCCGACGGTGATGACCTTCGCATGCATCCCGCTGTCGACGGTGAAATCGACCTTGAAGTCCTCCATGGCGGGATAGATGTACTCCTCGACCGCGGCAGGCATGCGGTGGATCTCGTCGATGAAGAGGACATCCCCTTCCGACATTCTCGTCAACGTTCCGATCAGATCGCCGGCCTTCGACAGGGCGGGACCGCTCGTGGTGTAGAGGCGTGTTCCCATCTCGGTCGCGATGACGTGCGCGAGCGTGGTCTTGCCGAGTCCCGGGGGACCATGAAGAAGAACATGCTCCATCGTGTCCTTGCGTTGGCGCACGGCCTCAAGCGCGATGGACAGACGTTCGACGAGGTCGGGCTGCCCGACGTACTCGGTCATGCGGACCGGTCGCAATGCGGGACCGCCTTCGACCTGCATGGGTGCGGGCTCGCGATCCTCGGACTGCTGCTCGGGAGTGACGACTCGGTCTCGTGCCATGCCTCTATCATCGGTTCCCCGAGGAATTCGACAACCGAAACCACGGACCAGACCGGTTTTTTTCAGGAAGAACCGAGGAATGTCACCAAAGCAGGCCGGATCAGGGCTCGAGCGCCTGCAGACGTGCGATCCGATCGCAGAGAGGCGGATGCGTCGAGAAGGCGGTCGAGATGTCGTGACGTCCACCGCGAACCGCCTTCTTGAGCGGGTTCACGATGAACAAGGGCGCGGTCGACTGTCCGACATGCTTGAGTGGTTGCCGTTGCGAGCCGAGCTTCCTGAGCGCCCCGACGAGTCCCTGAGGATAGCGAGTGAGTTCGACCGCGCCGGCATCGGCGAGATACTCACGCTGCCGGCTCATGGCGAATCGCACCAGGACGGCGCAGATGGGAGCGAGAATCGCGAAGATGATCGCGACCACCACGATGATGATCGCGAGAGGATTGGCGCCGCCGTTGTTNCCACTNCTGCGATTGCNNCGNCCACCGCCGAACANNGCGCTGTAGAAGGCCATNCGAGTGCCGGCATCNGCTGCGAAGATGATGATGCCGGCCAGAGTCGCCATCAACATGCCCAACCGGATGTCGTAGTGTCNGATGTGACNGATCTCATGCGCCATCACNCCGGCCAGTTCNTCNCGNTTCAGATTCTGGCGAAGCCCGGTGGTGATNGCGACGACTCCGTGTTCGGGGTCCCGACCGGTGGCGAACGCATTCATCCCNGGATCCGAGATCACNTACACNCCGGGCATGGGGATGCCGGCNGCGATCGACAGTTCCTCGACNACGTTGAAGAGCTGNGGATCGTCCGANTTCTGGATCTGNGTGGCCCCCGTCATGCGNAGAATCGCATTGGACCCACCGAACCAGCTCCAGANCGTGGCGATGANGGCCAGCACCAGACCGACGACGGCNCCGCCCACGAGNCCGGCGANGACCGTGGAGAGTTGCAGGCCGGTGGATTCCATGCCNGTNGAGGTCTGNTGCGAGCTTCCNCCCCAGGCGGCCAGAATCGCGCCGACGGAGGCGCCGAANAGCGTGATCAACACGAACATGANGNCCACGATCAGTGCNCTGTTGCGCTTGTTNCGTGCGATGAGATCGGTGTAGGTGAGGTTCGACGGAAGCCCCTTCAGGGGCTCGCGCTCTTCATGAACGGCGGCTTCTGGAGCCGACACTGGAGGCTTGGGTGCTGGCATGGAACGTGGTATCCCAACGACGGGGTGTCACTGAACTCGAAACGAACGAATCAGAATTTGACCTCGGTGGGCTGACGTTCCTCCGCCGAATCGACTTCGAAGAGATCACGTTCCTTGAAGTTGAACATGTTCGCGACGATGTTCGTGGGAATGGTCTCCAACTTCTCGTTGTAGTTGGCGGTCATCCGGTTGTAGTTCGTGCGGGAGAATCCGATCTTGTTCTCGGTGCTGGTCAGCTCCTCCTGCAATTGAAGGAAGTTCTGATTCGCCTTGAGATCGGGGTAGGACTCCGAGAGGGCGAACAGCTTTCCAAGCGCGGAGGACAGCATGCCTTCCGCCTGACCGGTGGCGCCGACACCATCGGCGCTGACGGCGCTGTTGCGGGCCTGGATCACGTTCTCGAGGGTTTCCTTCTCATGAGCGGCATANCCCTTCACGGTCTCGACCAGATTNGGAATCAGGTCGTGTCGTCGCTTCAACTGGACGTCGATGTCGGACCATGCCGTCTCGGANCCGATTCGNGCGCGGACCAGACCGTTGTACATGCCGAAGAACCAGACTGCGATGAACAGCAGGATGACGACGATGACNATGAGCGGAATCAGGATAANACCCATGGTGNAGCTCCTTGAGACGNTGTTCTGCCGGAAGATTGNNGCTACAGGATCCCACGAGTGGAGCCGAAGAGCAACCGCNCTCATTCACTCATGGGGATGTTTCCNGCAGCGCCTGCAGAAAACGNTCCTGATCGAGAAAATCCGGGAAGACCTCGTTGGCCCCGGCCTCTCGCAGCAGCAGCTCNCGCTCNCCGCTGGCCAGGCCGATGAAACCGATNCCNAGCTGACGGGCTGCGATGAGATCCCACAGACCGTCGCCGACATAGACCACGGCGGGATCGTTCNGGGAATGNTCNCCCNGTTCGACCGCGCGNGCCCTCGCGATCTCGATGATCTCGGCTCGTGGNTGAGCGTCACAGGCGAACGCNGCAGGGATCGAGTCGTGTTCGATGCCGCAACANCGNAGCTTGAATCGTGCCGAAGCCGTCCACCCCCCCGTCGCGATCGCGANACCGTGACCCTCGGCCCNCAGACGGGTGATGAACCCGGATGCCCCGGGCGTCTGCCTCATCTGATCGGGTGAGGNTGCGTGTGTCTCCTCCAGAATCGAGACGAAACGATCCCGAAGGACGTCCACGTCCTCACGTCCGGNNTGCGAACCATGGACCCGTTCATGCAGCGNGGANGCGATCGATTCATCCGTCGAGTGCGGGTAGTCGCTCCAGTCGGTGGACATCGAACCGATGCCGAGGATCTCGGAGGCNGCC
This sequence comes from Phycisphaerae bacterium, assembly GCA_002709755.1. Taxonomy (GTDB): domain Bacteria; phylum Planctomycetota; class Phycisphaerae; order Phycisphaerales; family SM1A02; genus UBA8087. Next base: position 31,115 of record PAQN01000037.1, on the reverse strand, counting down.
GCTCGCCAGCAGTCATCATCCAGTTTGGAGGTNCGGCAGAGGGTTCCNTCGATGTCGAAGATCACAAGCATTGAATNGCCTCGCANCCGATGAGACTGATGTGGNNCCTTCACGATAGTCTGTTGGTCACCATGAATGAAGCGACCATCGAAAAAGCCGTCGAAACATACAGGNGGACCCACCGGTCGATGCCNGANGNGATCGTGCGNGCACCGGGNCGGGTCAACCTGATCGGAGAACACATCGATTACAACGGNGGNAGCGTCCTGCCGATCGCCATCGATCATGCCACCATCGTGGCCGCCGGCCGATCAGATGCCGACGGACGCTCGGTGGACGTGAACGCCCTGGATGTCGGGAGAAGGAACGTCATCGAGGATCTTCTGGCTCATCGTCCTCGGGGCCATGACTCGGAAGAGGGCCACCTCGACTACATCATCGGACCGTTGAAGATCCTGCTCGAGAAGGGCATCGATCCCCGTCCCATGAACTGCACGATCTCCAGTGACATTCCGATCGGAGCAGGTCTCTCCTCGAGCGCCGCACTGGAGGTCGGGATGCTGCTCGCGGCGAGAACACTGGTCGGTCGTTCCGCCGATCCGAAAACGCTTGCCGAAGAAGCCATGGAATCGGAGCACCGATTCGCAGGCACCCCGTGCGGCATCATGGACATGTTCGTCTCCGCCGCAGCAGAATCGGGACACGCCTGTCTGATCGACTGCATTCGAAGAACGTGTCGCCAGATCACCCTGCCTGATTCGGACCGGCTGAGAATCGTGATCACGGACACCGGGGTCAGGCACGCCCTCGCGGACGGTGCGTATGCGGATCGCAGACACGCCTGCGAGACCTCCGCACGTCTGCTCGGAGTCGGATCGCTTTCAGAAGTCACGCGTTCGGAATTCGACGAAGGAGCGCTTCCGAAGGACATCCGATCGAGAGCGAGACACGTGATCACCGAGATCGATCGAGTCGACCGTTTCGTCGAAGCGCTGGAGGCGGAGGATCTCGCTCTGGCAGGGAAGATCCTGGGCGAGAGCCATCGGTCACTCAGAGACGATTACGAGGTCTCGTGTCCGGAACTGGACATGATGGTGGAGGTCGCCGATTCCCTGGTGGATGTCGGTGTCTACGGCTCCAGAATGACCGGCGGTGGATTCGGAGGGTGCGTGGTCTCGCTCTGTGATCCGAATGCCGTCGAACCGCTCAGGTCCGCATTGTCATCCGCCTATCAGTCGAGGTACGGACGCCCTCCGAGCATCTTCGAGACCGATGCGGGCCCGGGAGCGGCTCGCCTTGATTGATCGGATCGATGGGCGATGAATCGTCGATCAGGGTGTATCCTGTACCCATGAACACCCGATGCCTCACGATCCCCGGTCGCGCACTTCTGCCCATGCTTCTCTGCACGCTTCTGACCACACTCCTGGCAGGATGCGATCGAACCGACTCCTCGCAGCCGGTTGGCGCGACCCCATCGTCGGAGCTCAAGGCCGTCGTGAGCACGGAACGCGGGCAGTTCACGATTCTTCTCAGACCTGATCTGGCACCGGTCGCCGTGGCCAACTTCGTGAACCTCGCTGAAAGCGGGTTCTATCACGGGGCGGAAGTGGCCAATGCCAACCCAGCCAGTTTCAGTGTCGCCAACAAGCAGTACAGGACCGCCAACTACACGATCGTTCCCGAATTCAGCACCGAACTGCTCTTCGACCGACCGGGCATCGTCGCCTGGACCTTGATGGACGACCCTGCGCTGGTGGAGCGGTTCGTCCCCCATCCGACTCGTTTCTTCGTGACCAAGACGGCACAACCACCCTGGAATCTGAAATACACGTCGTTCGGAGAGGTCGTGGACGGGCTGGACACCGTCACAGCCACCACGAAGGGCGACTGGATCAAGTCGGTTCGAATCGTGGGCGATTCCAAGGCAGCGCTCGCACCTCATGCCCAGCAGATCGAGACGTGGAACGCGGCGCTCGAGAAAGCCAGGCCGGCGGTGAAGAACGGCGGCGCGAAGGGCGTCCCCCTTCCCGATGGAGCCAGCCCCGCGGGGTTCTGATCGATCATCCGCTGGATCGCGGTGATGGTGTCAGTTCCAGCTGAGACCCTTGGGCCAGTCCTTCCACTGCTGAAGATCACACAGTTCGACGAGCTGGTCGAGACGCTCGAGTTCCTCGAAGAGGATCAACGCCCTGCGGGACGGATCCCGTTCCGCGAGAAGCCGATAGCGGATCGACTCATCCTGGACCAGCACGAACGAGGCGATCTCCACCACGGTCTCGAGGGAGATGTCGTCCTTCTCGACGTACCCACGCACCTCGTCGGCGAGTCGCATGCGGGCCAGCCGTTCGCCGGTGAGCAGATCGTGAAGACGTGAACGACAGCTCTTCGGGATGCAGGTGACGGGTTGACTGACCGGCTTGAGATAGGCCCTTCGAAAGAGCCGGTCGCCTTCTGGTTCCTCGACGTGACGTATCTCGGCCCGACAGACGCCGTGAAGACGGATGAAGTGTCGGCCGTCCGGAAGTTTGTGATCCTTGAGAAGACGTCCGACGCATGAGACCCGGCGCAACGGCGGCATGCCGAGTGAGTCGCTCGAGACCACTCCCTTCTCCAGCACCGCCATCGCGATCGGCAGTGAACGGGTGAGATCCCCCTGTGTCACGGGCGCGACTGCGTGTTCGATCATCTGCCGGTAGCGGGGTTCGAATATGTGGAGATCCCGGACGGTATGTGGATACAACACCACTCCCACCAAGGGGAACAGCGCGATCGGATTTCCGAAATCGACCAGGAAGGAGCTGGACATGTGAACATGTTAGGCACTCGAAGAAGAGTGGGTTCTCAGGCTGCGAGGGAAAATGGAATCTCGTCCGAGGTGCCGTTGATCTGGTCGCAGATCGTCTCGAAGTCGCCCTGAGTCATGCCAAGCGCATCCAAAGCCCCTTCATTGATGGCGAGATCCGGAAGATCGAGACGGAACCCCTCGGGAAGAGTCGCGACCAGATGATCTGCCAGATGGACGAACCATGGGACGAGTGATTCGTCTCCGTCGAGCACGGAAGGATCATGATGGTGTGCGGTGGCGGAGACGAGTGAGCGAGGGAATTTCCACTGCTCGCAGAGAACGGCGCCGATCGCCTGATGATTCGTGTTGAACGTGGTGAGTTCCAGTTCGAGAAGATCGACGGACGGATGACCTTCATCATCGATGACGACCTGTTCAATCATGGAAGTGAACCGTTCGGAATCATGCTGAAGTTCGACCAGAAATCCGATGTCGTGCAGCAGACCGGCAAGGAACGCCTCGTCGGTGGATTGAGAACCGATATGACGAGCCACCAGACATGATGCGGCCGCGGTCTCCATGCTGTGATTCCAGAGATCACGGATCTCGAAATGGGGAAGAACGCCCTCGAATCGAAAGATGTGTCCCAGGCTCGCCGCGATCGCGAGATTCTTCACCGCGTTCAGACCGAGCAGCGAGATCGAACGGTTGATCGATGCGATCTGTCGCGGCATGCCGTAGAAGGATGAATTCACGACCTTGAGAATTCGACTGGACAGGGCGGGGTCGCTCGAAACGACATGATGCAGATCACGAGCTGAACTGCTCGGATCCTCGATGATGTCGATGATCTGCATCGTCACTTCGGGAAGCGTCGACATGTGCGCGATCCCTCCAACGATCTCCTGAGCGGTCTGATGAGCGTTGGAATCGATATGGGCGTCAGACATGATGTACCCCGAATGTCCATGAACGATGGATGCTGAGCGTCTGGATCTGTGTCGACCAGACGGAGGAGAGGCTTGAGACGCGATTCGATGATTCGAGGGGGTTCTTCGAATCGATTCATGAATGCCACCGCTTGCGCACCGGCAGATCGTTCAGATCGAGACCNGCGAGCAATTCAGCGATCGTCCGNCCCGTGCACCCCGAGCCGAATCGNGTGTCGGCCGNNGGNCTCGGNTCNTTCANCATCTCGGACACGATGGNNCGAAGNCCAGGTCCGGTAATGGAATCGANATGACGCACATTCNCNCCTCGCTCGCGACCGGCCTGCCGATCCCCGACATCCAGAACNGGNACGCCCAGCGCCGCACACTCGAGAAGTCCGGCGCTGCTGTTGCCGACGAGNATCGAGATGCGTCGGAGAAGTCCGATGAATTCGGAACGNGGAAGATGNTCGATNAGAGGCAGGCCGCTNTCGAGAATGGCGCTCCGAATNCCATCGCAACCNGGATCGCTGTTGGGAGCCATCACCACGACNCGGCCGAAACNGGACAGTGAATCGAGAAGCGTCGNGAGCTGTGTTCGTTCGAANTCGTCGGAGAGNCCGATCGGATGCATCTGCACGAGCAGCTCGGGCGCTCCCAGAGCGGACCANGNTTCATCATCGAGNGCCGGGATCGAATCGAGTCCGTCGATCGCGGGGGAACCCACCACNTGNACGGANTCGGGACGCTCGCCCATCGCCAGAATCCTGTCGGCGCTCCGACGTGTGGCGGGAAGATGGAGATGGGAAAGCTTGGTCGTCGCATGACGCATCGATTCATCGGCGACNCCGATGGCGACATCCCCACCGTGGACATGAGCGACTCTGANTCCGAGAATTCCGGCNGCACTNGCGGCCGCGAAGATCTCGATGCGATCACCGAGNATCAGNACGAANTCGGGCTCGAGATCGATGAANAGATCCGTGAAACCNTTCACGCCACGCGNGAATGCNTGNGCGTCGGAGCCNCTCGTGCGNGGCTCGGAGTCAAGCTGCATCTGAACGACACCGTCGACGNNATATCTCGATTCGACNTCGTGAACGGTCGGATTCGGACCGATCAGATGGGAACCNGCGACGANCAGGGAACATGTCGTNTCGGGATGNGCGTGAAGCGCGTCCAGAGTCGAACGGAGCAATCCGAATTCAGACCGGCTTCCGGTCACCACCAGGACGCGACGNGNGATCATGACATGGCCTCGGNAGACTGGACGGACTCGGGATCGAGCAGAGTNCCCCCCTCGAGAGGACGNATCGCCCTGCANCCGATGAAGCGGGACAATGAAGCCGCGGGCACACCGGTGCCGGGGCGCATCGTGGTGAGATCNCCGGCTGCGATGACATGNCCCTCGGGGATGTCGCGAAGAATCGCGACGGACTGCCGTGAACTCGTCATCACATCGNATTCGACGGGAAGCGGCCGCTTNCCGGGTGCGCCCATCATGAGTCTCGATTCACGTGCGAANCGAACGTACCGNNCGANNCCNTCNGGNTCGATCGANGCNGAGTGATCCGGGCCATCGGCATCACGACTCCAGGTGAGNTGNTTCTCGAGCACGCGAGCCCCCGCGGCNACGGCAAGNCCTCCGGNATGGATCGAAACGGTGTGATCGCTGTAGCCGACGGTCAGTCCGAATTCGGACGACAAGGCATCGATNCCNCCGAGCGAAGCNGANTCGAGCGGGGTGGGATANCTGCTGACGCAATGAAGCAGCGTNGGACGAACACCCTCGATCCANTCGAGCGCACGCCGGACCTCCGGCAGGGTCGCCCCGCCGGTGCTGATGATCAAGGGACTGCCGGTCGACGCCAGCGCCTCGAGCAAAGGACGGTTCACGATGTCAGGTGACGCCGTCTTGTAGTGATCCCAGTCGAGAAGATCCGCGGGCTCGACGAGCTCGGGCGAGAAGACGGTGACCACGGTGTGCAGTCCGTGCTCGACGGCNCGTGCACGCGCACGNTCGAGACCATCGGNATCAAGTCGCAGTCGCTCGAGCATCGCGATCGGNTCCTGNTCCCCGGACGCCGCCTGATACGCGGCCAGTCGCGCGCTGCGTGACAGGAGTCGCCGAGGCTCGAACCATTGAAACTTGACGGCGTCGGCGCCGGCCTCGGACGCGGCATCGACCAGNGCCTCGGCGCGTGCAGGATCCCCGTCGTGATTCACCCCTATCTCGGCGATCACGAATGGATCGGCTGACCCGAATGGCATGTCGCGAGGAGANTGTGNNGCATCCNNGGTCATGAGCGTTCCTGATCGCCATCTCGTCGTCTGATGATCGCNTCNGCGACCAGCATGTCGATCTCATCGTCGATGTCGACCACCGATCCGATCGGATTGATGATCGCACGCCGATCCCGTCCGAGGAAGGCGTGTGGCGCATGCGGATCCACCGTGAAGAGCGATTCGCGAGTGAGAGCGATCACGCCGCCATCCGGGAAATGAGCCGGAGGAAGGTCCTGTCGTCGATAGACGTCGTTCCGATGCCATGGGCTGATCGAGTCATCGTCANCGATGCGGACCATCCACCAGGGATGATGTTTTCCAACCGACTCGTAGCTTTGAACGCTGTCCGCACCCGTCTCGTCGAGTCGATCGATCGCCTGATCGATGAGATCGAAGGGTCGGATGGGGACGTTCGCGTACAGGATCACGATTCTGCGAGAGGCGACTCCGGACGCCTCGATGGCATGACGGACCGCGGCGTCGACCGAGGCCTGGTCCGACGCCAGCGACGGTGGACGCATGACGACCTCGACCCCCTGGTGGCGGGCGGCGGCGGCGATCTCATCTCCGTCGGTGGAGACGATCACATGATCGATGCACGTCGAGGCCCTCGCCTGATCGATCGAATGGACCACCATGGGCTTTCCGGCGAGAACCCTCGAGTTCTTGTTGGGAAAACCCTTGCTGCCACGTCTTCCGACGATCACCGCGGTGATGGAATTCGGGTCATCTGTGCGGGTCACGGTTGGTACGTCCTCAATTGANAGGCTCCTGGTCCGTCTTCGCGCAATGCGCGGCGNCGATCCTGAATCACTCTTCTCCAGAGCTCCATGATCGACGATTCATCGACGTTTCCGACGGTTCGAGAGCCGTTCAGATCGAGCTCCGAGGTGGGAACCCAGCCATCGCTGTGGATGGTCATGCGTCGGAAACATTCNCTGATCATGCTGCGTTCGGGGTTCGACGCATCGGCAAGTCGNCTCTTCGCCTCNTCNTCCGGNGAATCGATCGCGATCTGAGGNTCGATCACCGGGGTGCCGAGCACGCGCTGCCAGCGCTCGAAGAACGGCTCGATGTCCTCGTACGTCTCGAAACACCGCTGAATCCGTGGCACGATCCAGGGCAGAGCGAGCGCNCCGGGGCCGGTCCCGCGAACGCANCGTCGGCTGCGTATGAGCTCCTCCATGTTCGACATCACCGTCGCATAGCCGTCGTGNCCCATCGCCTGAAGATAGGTCTCGGGNGANTCCGCGTTCAATTCCACCGAGATCACGCCCACGCCGGTCTCCGCGAGTTCCTTCACCAGAGTCGGGGAACACTGCAGTTCGGTCCGNAGATGCACGCCCATGATGCCGGCNTCACGTGCGATGCGAATGAAGTCGAGGCATCCGGGGTGTTGNAGCGGNTCGCCGATGCCACCCAGNGTGATCAATGAATCATTGCCGTCNGCGAGTTCGGAGATGATTCTCCTGAAACGNGATTCCGTCATCGGAGCACGCTGNATCGTTCCATAACGATGNGGACTGCAGGAGCCCGATCCGAGGCGACCNGTGCACAACTCGATCTGAACATGACGNGGCGTGAAGGATGGAAGCCCNCCACGACGCATGGTCTCGAGCTGATCCACGATCTCCCGATTCGAAAGTGGAAGGGATTCATCGANCTCGGACTGCAGNAATGGNTGCAGGGCNCGACGGATTCTGAGACGGCAACGAGCCGANTCGAAGATNCCGCGCAACTGNGAGCGTCGCACCTGGGCGTCGATNNGAACGTTCCCNTCACGGGCGATGGGATCGTGTTCGGGTCGTTCCGGACGGTAGCCGAGCATCGCCCCGAACGTTGCGAGTCGATTGTTGGGGTGAAGGCGTTCGATCAGATCGGCGGACGCGAGACAGGCTCCGAGGCCGGGCGGGGCCTGCGTGAAGATGAATTCCATNCGGCCGTCATGCTCACGCCAGCGTTCGATGAGAGCGTCGACACCNCCCTGCCCGAGAACCTCCACCAACGGCCAGTCGGGGCCGCAGATCACCGCACCATGAATGCCATCTCGCGACATCACTCTGGAGGTGTGTTCCGCCGAAAGATTCTCGTCGAACACCGTCATCCCGGCGATGCCGCCTCGCCAGGAGCGATCGGTGAACATGCGTGCCATGGTGATCACCTCGTGCTCCGGACCGAATGCCGAGTCGCCGCACCGTTCGATCATGACCGGAAGCCCCACCTTCGTGAGATCAAGATCATCGAGAAGATCGAATTCGTCCGGGACGAGCAGGATGATCGAATCCAGCGACCGCGACGAACCGAGGCGCTCGAGCGTCGACTGAAGCACGTTCTGCGAAGCGATCGACTTGCGCAGACTGCGCCGACTGCCGGCGCCACCCAGCAATGGGTCGATCGGGATGAAGGCGCTGACCCGCTCCGTCGGCCGCGTTTCGAGAGGATCGAGTTCGACCGGCGTCGGTTGCCTGCGATCCTCGAGAGGATGAACTGTACCTGGTTCGGAATCTCCCGACTCGAGAAGCCTGATCGAGTCCTCGAGCATCTCAGCCGCATCGACGCCGGCCTGTTCGAGAAACTCGACGTTCACCAGATCACGTTCGATCTGAAGGCGCTGCATGTCTCTTGGATCGTCGCTGGAACGGATGTCGATCCGTCGATCGGCGAGATAGCGTTTGAAGGCTCCGAGTTGATTGATCTGACCGACGAAATCGAACGCATCGGAAAGGGCATCGACGGCTTCACGCTTGGTCTCGATCTCCTTGAAGACCCGGCTGGATCGAGCTTCGTCATCCAGGCATTCGGCCAGACGCCTGAGCAACGACGTGGTGTCGCGCGAAACCGAATTCAGACGGTGAACATCGTCCAGGAGCGCTCTCAAACGCGCACTCACCTTCTGGGCATCCTTGCGAGTCGACACCTTCTTGGGCATCGGGATGTCACCGATCGTCTCACCCTCTCCGGATGCATGCGTGCGAAGAGTCGAACGAAGCGATGCGATCTCGGTCGACGATTTTCGAACGCCGCCTTCGCTGGCATCGATGATCGTCAGGCCCTTCTGGGCATCGGCNGTGAAATAGGTTTCGAATCGTCTCAGGTAGGTCAGCATCTGACCGTCGGTCAGAATCGATCGTCCGTTGATGTCCTCCAGACGATGCAGCATGCCTCGGTGCCGGACGATGCGTTCCCATTCCATCTTGGCGATGGTGTTGAATGGGTTGAGCTCCGTGGACCAGACGTCATCGATCGCGGTGCCTCGTGCGTAGTAGAGCCCGTCTGTGAAGCCCAGGTCCTGCCCGATGAAGGCCACGGGATCACAACCGAGGTGCCGGGCGAAGTGATACGAGAGGTGTGCGACGGTGGTGGCGGATTCGAGAGGCTGGACGTCCGGACCTGCCGTGCCAAGGATCTTCTCGAGGACGATCGCACGGCACCAGCGAATCGCTCCGGGCCAGCTGTCGGCGATGACAGGATGTGCCTGAGGCAGACCGATCAAGGTGATGCCTTCGACATCCCGGCGAGTGAGACCTTCGTAGAAACGCTTCGAAATGTGGTGGTAATCGAGCGCGGTCACGAAATGAGGCTTGATGCCCGCCTCGAGCAAGGGACGCAACGTGGTCTGAGCCGCGATGATCATGCACCGATCTCGAACCCCCCTGCGACCGAGCAGATCGATGTTCTTCTGGAGACTCGGTCCCGCACTCACGACCACGCCGAGACGACCACGTGCGAAACCGGCCAGTTCATCGATTCCGCTTCCGAGCGCGTAATGATCGACGTTCAGAAGTTCGTTCCGAACGGTGCCGGCGCTGCGCATCAGGGTCGTGGTCATCGTCGTTCTGGCGCTGTGGACCGCATCGGTCAGACGCGAACTGATCGTCCGGACCTCGTCGTCGAATCCATGCCGCGAGGGCTGATGTTCGACGATCCTGGTACCGGCCACCATCTGGGTCTCGATGTCCCGGAAGCATCTCGTGAACTGGCCCTCGTCCTGCGCATCCGTGATCCAGCGGACGAGTCTGGGATCCATCCATCCGGTGCAGTCGATGCGGGAAAGGACGGCCCGAAGCCGTCCGACGTCCGGTTCGTGAATCAGAACCACACCGGTGCGATTCAGACGCTCGAGCAAGGCCTCGACATGATGGCCCATGCCGAACCCGAGAACCAGAACGCATGCCGTCTCGACGGGATCGACGCGCTCGGCCCAGCTGCGTGCTTCAGCCAGAGGCTGATGAAGACTGGCCAGCCTGCGACCACCCGAGACGAGGCCGACGAGCGCCCCGTCAGCCGCCACCTGAAAGGTGACCGCACTTGCTTCCGCTGCCTCGATCCGGGCGGCAACCTCGGGGGAGGAGACCGCCAGACAGGCCAGATTGCGGGTGAGCATCTCGTTGTCGTGCGAGCTGACCCCGGAATCGGCGGAATTTGAATGTCGATCGATGTCGTTTGAGGCCACGCCCGAACTGCCTTTGATGCATGAAATGTGGAACGCCTGGCGGAGGATCAGCCGTGACGCCCGTGGAATCGGATTCCATATATAAACTCATTATCGGTCCCCAGTCCCCTGAAACTGGAGAACATCAGCTCTGGAGACACGCATGAGTCACTACTTCCTTGAGAATCCCTGGCCGGTGGGGATCATTTCGGTCGCGATCGGACTCATTCTCATCATCACGTTTCTGAGAACCGGTGAGAGCAGAGTGTTGTTGGCCAGTCTGGCGGCCATCGTGCTGGCGGCCCTGGTCTTCGGCCTCGACGCCCTGGTGACGACACCGGGAGAACATGGCGAACGTGTCGTTTCGGAACTGGTCGATGCCGCGGAAGCCGGCGATGTCGAGGGCATGTTGCGTCGGGTCTCCCCGGAGGCATCGCTTCATCTGGGGAGCGTGACACGGCCGGGCAGGTCGTTTTCAGCGTTGCAGGAATCCTTCGCCACGCTGGCGGGACGAAATCGAATCACCGAGAACTGGGTCATCCGACTCAGAGGGGAATCCGACGGCAGCGGAGGCGCGGTGGTCTTTCTTTCATGCAGGACGTCGACCAGCAGCAGCTACGGTCTGGTCCCCAGCACCTGGAGTTTCGAGATCGATGAGCAGGACGACGGGCGCTGGGAGATCACTCGGATCATCTTCGAATCGTTGATGGGACGAGAACCGGAGCGGGCGCTCTGACGCTGCCGGGATCAGTCCATGTCATCGAAGGCCGGCTCGGTGACGAGCAGAGACCCGACATCCTCGGTGATCGCCAGCCGGCGCACCAGATACCCGTCCGATTCGAGCTCTGAGAGACCCACGACGATGTCGCGGCCGGGAAGGGTCTCCTGACCGCCCGGATAGAAGAAGGTCCGGGTGGTGGTCTCGCCCGGCAGGATCTCCGGCATCGCCTTGCGCATCGGAGCGAACCCGATCGCGGAACAGAAGGCTTCGAGCAGCAAGGGTCGGGTGCCGCTGTTGTAGGCGGAGAGCGTGACGAGCACGCCATCTTCATGTCCGCTCGCATCATGGGACAGACGCCAGGAACTCATCAGCTCCATGCGGCTCGAGCGAATGGTCGTCGGCACCAGCAACTGAGCGGTCTGCTCACGTGGACCGATGATCTCGGCGTTGAGTCGCAGATCGAGGGGACCATCGACCTGGGTTCGGGGGAAGGTGTACTCGAATGCCACCAGCTCCTGGGCGCCGGGCTGGATCGTGACCTTGCGACTCATGGGCTGAAAACGGAAATTCGCCGGTCCGACGGGTCGAAGCCTGACTTCGATCGCCTCGGACCATGGATTGTGAAGACTGAACGAGCATTCATGGACACCGGTGGAGGCTTCGATGAACTCGGGATTCATCGATGCTTCGGCTCGGAATCGAGCGATCTTCCGATTGAAACCCGTCAGAAAGACGGGCGCATCGTCCAGTTGAATCACTCGGGATCCGTCGGCATCGGGAAGAGATGCGCCTGTTCCATCGATGGAGGTGATGCGGACCGGGCCGAAATCCGACGAAAGCTCCATGGTGGCGGCGTCTTCGGTGGCCCAGGCGACGATCATGGGCGTCTGGTCATCTCCCTTGAGGAGATAGGCGTTCAGACCACGACCAAGCGGAACGGGAATCTGCGGCCCTCGAGCGGACAGTCGTGACGCGATCGCATGAAACACGTATCCCGAGGCATCCAGCCCCTTGAGCCGGACGTCACCGCCGGTTCGGTTCCAGGGGTCCGCCAACTCGAGATACTCGGCGCCACGGGCCCATGCCTCCACGAGATCACGTGCCACACGCGTGGCTCGGAGGCGGTCGTTCTGACGCGGGTCGCCGGAATCGATCACGAGAAGACCGCTGGCATCACCGTCGCGCACCGGCCCCTTGAAGGTCTCGTCGAGAATGCGAATCGGAACGAATTCGGTCTCGAACACGCGAGTGGTCGACCGGGAACGAGCGTCGAGAATCTCACCATCGAGTTCAAGCACCGGTCCGGCCACGAAGGTTCGAGTGCGTTCATCGATCTCGGCGAGTGCGGAATCGATCTGACGGGCGTTCACCTGATCAGGCGAATCGATCCGCCAACGGGAGACCTCGTCACCGTACTGAGCCATCCATGTCGAGAGAAGATCGAGGACGGTCGGATCACCTCGACCGATCATCTCAAGCACGTCATCATCCCCCGGTCTTCGCGGGTTCTCCATCGTGAGATCGGAAGGAAGGCCCGACAGCTCGAAGACAGGTTCGATCCCCGACGCATGAAGGATGTCGATGAAGGTGTCGATGCCTCGTGAGCGCTCGGTGTCGAGACGAGCTGGTCGACCTCGCTGCCAGACGGGCACCGAGACGTAGTCGGGCCGAAGGACGGAGGCCAATTCCAATCGCGCCCCGGAGGCCTTGTCGAAGGACTCCGAAAACGACACGCCGAAGTGCGGCGCTTCGTACGTGACCGAACTTCGATTCGATTCGGGGAGCATGGCGATCGCCTGATCCTGGCTCGCAAGCAGGGTCTCGCCATCGAAGAGGGACAATCGCCCTCGATACCAACCCGCAGGAAGATCATCGAAGTCCAGGGAAAGGGTCGTTCGTCCTCGAGAGATCAGTTCTCGTCGTTGCGACCGAAGAGCGCCGTCGATGTCGAACACGCTCAGGACGGCGGTCAGGGTTCCGGTGGCGAGGTCGTTGAGAGATGCATTCAAGGTCGGACGCTCGGGGAGACGCGTGACACCGGAGATCGGGTCCGCCCCCAGACTCATGCGAGGAAGCTGCCAGACTTCGATCTCGTCGAACCAGACCTTGCCCGAAAGATCGGGTCTGTCATCCTGCTTGAGATGCAGTTCGAAGGTGAGGTCGGCGGCGGATTCGACGTCGGTCGGCGGACGAACCGACAACATGGTCCATCCGCCGCTGGTGCGGACGGGGACCGATTCCCGCTTCGTTCCGGGAATCTCCCGGCCGTCGAGATCATGCAGCCGAACCACCAATGACGCCCCCGCACGGGCGAGACCACTCGTGCGGACACGAACCCGCACTTCATATTCACTCTGGGGATAGATCGGGATACGGGCCGTGGGCACCGCGACGGCGATCGACGCACCATCCACATCGAATCCAAGCGACCAGTCACCGGAGAAAGACACGGAATCATCGACCCCGACCGAACCGAAGGGAGGGAATCCCGGACGGCTGGTGACCGAGGTGAGCACTCGGAAGAAGGGCGAAGGAAGCGGTGTTGGGAAGCTTGCAGCCTCCTCGAAGCCGAAAAACGCCACTTTTCGCTGCTGAGCCACCAGGGATCTGTCTGGCGCAGCGGCATCCTGAGCGGTGACCGAGGTCACGCAGAAGGTCAGAATCGAGACAATGAGCGGAGACAGCATGTTCATATGAGGAACTATCGGCGTTTGACGGCGACTTCTCCCGTGGAATGCCGATAGGAATGACATGAGCGTAGCGACCGCACCATCTTTCGGCTCTCTGGTGAGAATACTTCTGCTGACGATCGTTTTCGGTGGAGTGGTCTCTCTGTGCCTCTGGTACGGAATTCTGGACCGGGAACGGGCCCTGAAGGCCGAAGTCGCCATGCTCGAGCAGAAAATGGAGGCCGAAATCGGGATTCGAGATGCCATGATCGAACGACTTGGCAGGACGAGCCGATTGGCTCGGATCGAGATTCTCGAGCAGGCCACGAACCCCGCGGGAGACGTGGTCGAGACCGAACTGCGCTTCATCGAGGTCGACGAACAGGGCACGGAACTCGGACGACGTGAATTCACGATTCCCGGCGATGTGATCTTCGTGGATGCGTGGACCGTCAGATTCGATCATGAACAGGTGGCCCGGGGCGACCCGTTCGCCGGTCGGAGTCTCATTCTTCTCAGGAGACTCTATTCCGATCGAATGTCACCGAGAGATGGCCTGACGATCGACACCCCGGGGGGGATTCCGGACGGATACGCCCTCTCGGAGGAGGCACGTTTCGAGCGGACGATCTGGCGGAGTTTCTGGAGGCTCGCCACCGATGCCGAAGAGGCCCGCAGGTGGGGTGTCCGAGTCGCTCAGGGTGAGGCGGTGTACAAACCCGTGACTCAGGGCCAGGTCTTCGATCTGATCGCGGAGGCCTCCGGCGGGCTCACCATGATTCCCCTCTCCGAGGATGACGGCAAGCTTGCCGTGGTCGAACCACTCGCGGACTGATCGAAGTGCTACAGTCAGTGAATGACCGAGCACATCGATCTGAGAAGTGACACCGTGACCCGCCCCACCAACGCCATGCACGCGGCCATGCAGTCGGCGGAACTGGGCGATGACGTCCTGGGCGACGACCCGACCGTGAAGGCCCTTGAACGCAGGATCTCGGATCTGCTCGGCAAGGAAGCCGCACTCTTCACGCCCAGTGGAACGATGGCGAACCAGCTTGCGATCCGATCCATCTGCGAGGGTGGAGACGAGATCATCGCGCACCGTGACAGCCACATCATCCATTATGAAACAGGTGGTCCCGCCGCACTTTCAGGATGCATGATCGCCACACTCGAAGGAGAGGGAGGCATCTTCACCGCGGAGGACATCAAGTCCGCCATGCGAGGCGTGGATGACCACAACCCCTTCGACCGGATGCTGGTGGTCGAGAACACCCACAACCGCGGAGGTGGCATTCCGTGGCGCCTCGAGGATTTCGAGGATGTCGCGTTCCAGGCGAGAAACCTCGGACTTCACGTCCACGTGGATGGTGCGAGACTGTTCAATGCGGTCGCGGCATCCGGATACGACGCGAAGACCTTCGCGACGTCGGCGGACAGCGTGTCGGTCTGCTTCTCCAAGGGGCTCGGCGCACCGGTGGGCTCGGCGCTCGTCGGTCCGGAGAAGATGATCACTCGGGCAAGACGATTCAGAAAGATGCTGGGCGGTTCCATGCGACAGGCGGGCATGCTCGCGGCCGCCGCCATCCACGCCCTCGATCACCACCTCGAGCGACTCGTGGAGGATCACGAGAACGCGAAGCTGCTCGCACGTGAACTGCAGGACGTGCCTGGAATCACGCTTCGTCTCGAACCCGAGAAGACCCCCACGAACATGGTGTTCTTCACGCTCGATGAACGTGGCCCGGATGCCGCACGATACTGCGAGCAGCTCGCGGCCGCCGGTGTTCAGATGATTCCGCTCGGACCCTACATGGTGAGGGCGGTGACCCATCTGGATGTCGACCGGGCGGGGATCATGCACGCGGCCGGCGTCTGCCGAAAGGTCTCCGACGCACTCGGCATGACGTCGCAGGGAGCACGTCGATGACGGATTCCGGGAACGTGATCGGAGTCATCTTCGACATGGACGGCACCCTGACGGACAGTCACGATGCCCACTATGAATCCTGGAAGTCGACCATGGAAGCTCATGAGATCGCCTATGGTCCGACGGATTTCATACGAGATTTCGGTCGTCGAAATCCCGAGATCATCGAGGAGAACTGGACACGAGCGGGACGGGAGAAGCCCGACGCGGAATCCTCGGAATTGATCGCCGATGAGAAGGAGGCGGCGTTCCGGAAGATCATCACGGCGGACTTCCCGGCGATGCCGGGCGCGCGGACGATGATGAGGCGTCTCGATGAACATGGGTTCAGACTCGCGATCGGATCCAGCGCTCCCAGAGAGAACATCGAACTGTGCAACCGTGAACTCGACATCGAGGACTGTCTCGATGCCGTCGTCTGCGGGTGCGACGTCACGCGAGGCAAACCCGAACCGGACGGATTCCTGCTCGCGGCGGACAGACTTGGATGCAGACCCGAGGACTGCATCGTGGTGGAGGACGCGGCAGCGGGAATCGAGGCGGCGCACCGGGCGGGCATGCCCGCGATAGGCATCGTCTCGACGGGACACGACGCGAAGGACCTCGCCTCGGCCGAGCGCGTCATCCATGACTTGAAGGAACTGACTCCGGAACTTCTGTCCGGACTCGTGAAGGAGCACAACCAATGAACGACCCCAGGTACGAACGACTCGCCAGAACGCTGATCGAACACTCCACACGTCTCCAGAAGGGAGAACACCTGCTCGTGGAGACCTGGGACATTCCGGAGGAGATGATCATCGCTCTGATCGAACAAGGCAGGTCGGTTGGCGGACATGTCCACGTGGCTCCTCACCACAGTCGGATCCAGCGGGCCCAGCTGATGGACATCGCCGACGAACAGATCAGCGCCATGGCGGACATCGACGTCTTCAGGATGAAGAAGATGGACGCCTACATCGGCCTGCGCGGTTCGGCGAATGCGAGTGAACTCTCGGACGTGCCCGAAGATCGCATGAAGGCTCGAGGCCAGCTCTACATGAAACCCGTCCACTTCGACGAGCGAGTCAAGAAGACCCGATGGTGCGTCCTCAGATGGCCGAACGCCGGCATGGCGCAGCTCGCTCAGATGAGCACCAGCGCATTCGAGAACTTCTACTTCGACGTCTGCACCGCGGACTACGAACGCATGCAGACCGCGGCCGAGAAGCTCACGGCGAGAATGGATCGAACCGACCAGGTCAGACTTGTCGGCCCGGGCGACACCGACCTGACCTTCTCGATCAAGGACATTCCGAGCGTCCCCTGCTGCGGATCCCACAACATCCCCGACGGGGAATGCTTCACCGCACCGGTTCGCGACTCGGTCGAGGGCGTCATCCACTACAACACCCCGACGCTCTACAACGGAATCTCGTTCGAGAACATACGCCTTGTCTTCTCGAACGGCCGGATCGTCGAATCACACAGCGATCGAAACGCGGACAAGCTCGAGACCATCCTGAACACCGACGACGGCGCGCGATACGTGGGTGAATTCGCCATCGGCTTCAACCCCTACGTCCTCCACCCCATGAAGGACACGCTCTTCGACGAGAAGATCGCAGGGAGCATCCACTTCACACCGGGGCAGGCCTACGAAGAGGCCGACAACGGGAATCGATCGGAGATCCACTGGGACAACGTGCTCATCCAGAGGGCCGACTACGGTGGTGGCGAACTGCATTTCGACGGCGAACTCGTCCGAAAGGACGGCATCTTCGTGGTCGAGGATCTGGAATGTCTCAATCCCGAGCAGCTCAAATGACCTCAGGTCATTGATCGAAGAGATCGTCCATCCTGTCGTCNAGTTCACGGTTGTAGTCGTCGACCTTGTCGTTGAGCCGCTCGGCCGATCGTTTGGCCCCACCGAGAGCGTTGTAGTACCCGGTGGTTCCCGGGGCCCTCAAGGCATCGGTGTCGACTTCCTCGTCTCCGGTCGGCTTCGGATCCGGAGCGGAGGTCGCCACCGGAGGGTCCTGCTGCTCGCAGCCGGGGCACAGGATCAGCGAGGAAATGATGAGAACGGCGATCTTGAGACTGATGTGCGTCATTGCTGTGCTCCGCAGGACAAGTTGACGAATGGAGTCTATCCTATCGGTCCCGAACCGAACCCACGAACCAAGGATGTTGATCATGATGACACGAAAAATNGCACTTGTCGCTCTTCTGGCGGCTGCAGGAATCACGACGATGACACAGGCACAGAACACGGATTACTCGNAACTTCCCGCACCACCCGCNGAGGAACAGGCCAAACTCGAGACNGCCAGCNTNAGCATGATGGATGCCATCATGAAGGCTTCGGAGGACGGCAAGGCGACCGTGATCCGNGCGAAGGCGCTNACCAGCGGATCCGACGTGCGATTCGAGATCTTCCTCGACAAGTCGGGTGTCCCGATGCGCGTGCTCGTCGACGGCAAGACCGGCGAGGTCACCGCACCGAACGTCTCTCTGACCGATGCGATCAAGACATCGCTTGAANACACNCCCGGCCGTTGCTCNGATGCCACGCTCGACCTGATGTCCGACCCTCCCGCGATCATGGTCACCATCTTCGGCAACAACATGAAGCACGACATCACGGTCGATGCNGTCACCGGAAAGATCATCGAGAACACNNCGTCCTCGGGTCTCCCGGGCGACTCGACCGACAAGCCNATGNTGACCACNGATTCCGGNCTCNGGTACATCGACATGGTCGAAGGNACGGGCGCGTCACCGAGCAGCAACAGCGCCAACGTCACCGTCCACTACACCGGATGGCTCGTCGACGGCACCAAGTTCGACAGCTCGGTCGACCGTGGCGAACCGACCAGTTTCCCGCTCAACCGGGTGATCAGGGGTTGGACCGAAGGCGTCGGCTCGATGAAGGTCGGCGGAAAGCGCAAGCTCATCATCCCCTTCGACCTCGCCTACGGACCCAATGGAAACGGTCGCACCATTCCACCTCGAGCGACCCTCGTCTTCGACGTCGAGCTGATCGAAGCTGACTGAAGCACGAACTCAGGCTGATGCGCCCTGCGGCGCATCCAGTTGATTCCACGATTGACGGGCTTCCAGGCCAGCAANCAGGCCTGGAATGCCCGTTTTTTCGGGAGGTCGATCATCAACANTCCGATCACGATGGTGAGGATGCCCTGCCCGGGGAGGACGAGCATCATGACTCCGCCGATGACGAGAGCCGTGCCNAGCAGATTCCGCAGAACGGCCAGAAGCGTGTTTCGAACGGGACGACACGAACGCCAGGGNGACATGCGTCGGCAGCTCACGATGAAATGATCCACCGGNAGCCTTGCGACGATGATCGGCAGGGCGATCAGGGACGTCACGAANGTGACCANGCCCAGGACGCCCAGGCCGGTGAGGAGCATCGCGGAATGTGTTTCCATCCAGTGGATCATCGTCATCGTTGGTACGTCGTTCGAGTGACGATGTTCGCGGGAAACGCANGACAGCTCGAATGATCAGGAACCCTGATCNGAACGCATGTANCGATCCTCGATCGNCTTCACCTTCGCGGTTCGNCGAAGATGACGNTCCTCCGCGCAGAACTCGGCGGNGAGNTACGCTCGCACCATGTCGGATGCGACCGCCCCGCCGATGATGCGCCCTCCCATGACGAGCACGTTCATCTGGTCGTGCTCCACGCCCTGATGCGCGGAGTAGTAATCCTCGCAGTTGGCGGCATGGATNCCGGGAAACTTGTTGGCTGCGATGCTCGCACCGACGCCGCTTCCACAGAGGAGGATCCCACGATCGGCGCGACCCTCGATGATCTCGAGAGCGAGCTTCTCGGCGAAGTCGGGATAGTCGTCGAGGGCGTCGTATTCGAGGGCTCCGACATCGTGCACATCGTGCCCGAGCGAGACCACGAGATCCTTCANTTCATTCTTCAATTCGAATCCNGCATGATCCGATCCGATCACGATCCTCATTTCGCACGCACCCTTTCAATCTGAGCCATGGCCGATGCCACGACGTGTTCCGGTTCGAATCCAAAGTCNTCCTGCAGNGCCGCGATCGGTGCGGAGGCGCCGAAGGTCGTCATGCCGACGACCGCNCCATCGCGACCGGCNTACCGCTCCCAGCCGAATGTGGCGGCCTGTTCGACGGCGACNCGNGCATCGACCGAATCGGGCAGCACGCTCTCACGATAGTCNTCGGTCTGTCGTTCGAACAGTTCCCAGCAAGGCATGCTGACGACCCNNGAGGCGACTCCNTCGGCGNTCAAACGCTCATGCGCCTCGAGNCAGAGATGGACCTCNCTGCCGGTCGCCATCAGAATCACCTCGGGCGTCCCGACGCAGTCGGCCAGAACGTANGCGCCCTTCGCGCACCCCGAGGCGGGTGCGTACCTGGTGCGATCGAGCGTNGGAAGATTCTGTCNTGACAGTGCGAATGCGACGGGTTCCCGCTTCATCGGCATGACCGCTCGCCAGCATTCGAGCACCTCGTTGGCGTCGCAGGGGCGCATGGTCAGAAGACCCGGCATGGCTCGAAGTGAAGCGAGTTGCTCGATCGGCTGATGTGTGGGTCCGTCCTCGCCGACCCCGATCGAATCATGCGTGAAGACGTAGATCACCGGCAGTTCCATGAGGGCGCTGAGCCGGATCGAACCGCGGGCGTAGTCGCTGAAGATGAAGAANGTGGCGCCGAACGGCCTGATCTTGCAGGTCGCCATGCCGTTGCAGAATGCCGCCATGCCGTGCTCGCGAATGCCGAAGTGCATGTTGTTTCCGCCATAGCTTCCGCCCCATGCGGGTGACTGAAAATCACCCGCGCCGTCGAATTCCAGACGCGTCTTCGTTGAAGGAGAGAGGTCGGCAGCGCCTCCGACAAGCCAGGGAACGTGCTCGGCGACGGCGTTCAGCACCTTTCCGCTGGAGACTCGGGAGGCCATCCCCTTCTCGTCCGCGGGGAACTCGGTGAGCCCGGCATCCCAGTTCTCGGGCAGCTCTCGGTGCTGCATCGCGTAGAGCTGCTCCGCCAGTTCGGGATGCGCCTCGGCGTACGCCTCGTAGNGTGCGAACCATTCCGTTCGCAGCTGCGCACCACGCGAACCCATCTTCTCCCGAAAACGCTCCTTGACGCCATCAGGCACGAAGAAGGGCTCTTCGGAGGGCCAGTTGTAGAACTTCTTGGTCAGAGCGATCTCTTCCGCTCCAAGGGCTTCGCCATGCGCCGCACTGGTGTCCTGCTTGTGAGGGGACCCCCAACCGATGTGACTGTCGACGATCACGAGTGTGGGCCGATCGCTCGTGGACTTGAAGACGTCGAACGCTCGATCGAGTGAATCGAGATCGTTCGCATCACCGACACGAAGGACATTCCAGCCGTATCCGAGGAATCGAGTCGCGACATCGTCGGTGTAGGCGAGTTCGGTGTGTCCCTCGATCGTGATGTGGTTGTTGTCGTAGATCCAGCACAGGTTGGAAAGCTTGAGATGTCCGGCGAGCGATGCCGATTCACTGCTGATCCCCTCCATGAGACAGCCGTCGCCGCATAACGCGTACACGTCGAAATCGAACATCTCGAATCCCTCGCGATTGAAGTGCTCGCCCATCCAACGCGCCGAAGCCGCCATGCCCACGCTCGTCGAAACGCCCTGACCAAGCGGTCCGGTCGTGGTTTCGACGCCGGAAGTCCAGCGATACTCCGGATGACCGGGACAGCGACTCTCGAACTGCCTGAACGATTTGATGTCGTCCAGAGTCACCGAGGGGCGACCGGTGGTCTCGTAACGGGTGTTGACCGCTTGAACCTCGCTCAGGAAGAGGAGCGAATACAGCAACATCGACGCATGACCGTTGCTGAGAATGAAACGATCCCGATTCGGCCAGAGAGGATCCCCGGGATCGAAACGAAGGTGATCCTGCCAGAGGGTGTAGGCCACCGGAGCCAGCGCCATGGGCGTGCCGGGATGCCCGGAATTGGCGGCCTGGACCGCATCCATCGACAAGGTTCGAATCGTGTTGATCGAAAGAGCGTCGATTTCGGAAACATCGCCGGGAGTACCCGCCATGGGGACCGGCAAGCGAGGATGAACCTGAGTCATTCTGCATTTCCTCCGTGAGGGTGAACTCTTGCCTCCACATCCTATGGAATTCGGTGTGAGACGTTTATAGTTGCCGATAGGGGAATCAGGCATTCACCCTGAACCTCATCACGAACCAAGACGGCCTTGCGGCCTCATAGGCGAAAGCGGGACACCTCCATGACTTCGATGCTTCTCAAGATCACAGGAACGCTTCTTCTTCTCCTTCCCCTGGCAGCCTGTCAGAGCGCAGGTCAGCGAACCATCAGTCCGGGGGTCGTCCGCGGACAGGATGACGGCCAGCTTCAGCCGGGACAGAGCGAGCAGATCAAGATGACCAGAGAACAGGCTGAAGCCCTGGTGAAGCAGAACAGAAGCCAGCAGATCGGCAGCAGCGTGGAGGTCGCCGGAAAGCCCGACCCTGCCACCCAGCAGGGCGCGATGCCTCCCGGCGTCGGCTACGACAACAGACCGGGCGTCCTCTACGACCCGGCGACCGGAACCATGCACTACGGACCCAACACGGTCCATCATGTCGTCCACCACGTCCATTACACCTACGGCGGCTCGCCCAATCCCAGTGGATACAACAGAGGCGAGTTCGAGGTCCCGGACAACGAGAACCCCAACGACCGAGGTGGCATTCGCTACGGTGGAGCGCTGCGTGGTGGCGGCGGACTGGGCCCCCACAGCCACACCTACAACGGAAACGTGATCCAGCATCACTACTACGGCGGAGGCGGCACCGGTGTGCCCGGAGGTTTCTACGGAGGCGGCTGGGGCGGAGGCGCGACGCTGTGGGGCAACCACATCGGACAGTTCCACCCCTATGCCGCTAACGGCACGGGACGCACCGAGGGGTTCACCGACTGAGCCATGGTGGTTGAAGAATCGTGATGAAGACCACGCTGATCGCCTCACTCATCTCATGCCACCTCCTCTGGGGAGTGGCATGTGCCGATGGTGAACGTCATCAGACGGAACATCATGTGCCGACGGAGGAGGACCATCCCGGGATCGTGCTGTTCAACCTGAACAAGCCACTGGATGACGCCCGGACCACCGACTCGCGACCGGCCTATTACGGTGTCAGAGACGAGCCGAATCGATATCCGAACAACGTGATGTTCGAGGCGATCGCGAGCCTGCCGGCGAACAACCGACTGTGGACGATCTCCCCGGATGCGTTTCCGGAGGCCGAGAACCCGCTCAGATCCTGGCGTGATTTCAACGTTCTCGATTGGAATGGAACGGACCCTCTTCCAAGAATGAGACCGGATTCCTGTGTCAGAAGGATTCAGTCTCTCCAGAGATCTGGAATTCTTCCCCGGGATCTGAACGGGTACTCGTTCCTCATCGACTGGGAGAATGGCGCCACCGCGGTTCGTGAGATGGGACTGACGTACTGGTCCGACCCATCCTCGCCTCGATTCCGTGCCGCTTGGATCGAATACCGGGACCAGGTCGTGGAAACGCTTGAAGCGCTCAAGGCACGATTTCCGTCTTCATTCTTCGCGGTCTATGCAGGGGGAAGCATCGCGCGCGTGATCGGACAGAACGAGGCCGGCACTGCCCCCGTCATGGCGGATGGCCGGGACGCACGTGCTCGACGTTACTACCTGCACGACACCCCGAAACCGGTTCTGGAGACCATTCGCAGGCACTACGCGGAAGCGATGGGACCGCTTCTCCACGCACCCCACTTCCACACCGTGGTGTGCTATGACGCCTACGGACCGCTCGACTGGGACGAGCTGGATGGGTTTCCCCCAGAGAAGAACGAGACCTATCTCGTGGAGTGCTTTCGTCTGCTCAAGAAACATTCGACGAAACCGGTCTACGGGATCGTGGGGGCGTTCACCTCCGGAAACAGGAATCTCGAACACGACGGAAGATCGAACCAGGACTATCAGATGGTCTGGAAGGACCGTGCTTCATGGTTGAAGAGGACGTGCCGGTGGCTTTCCAGGAGTGACGCCGATGGCGCCTTGATCTGGAACGGACTCGACGCGCTCATCTTTCGTTATCTCAGCCTGAACGTCAGAAACTACGATGAAATCAACGCGGAGATCAGACGGTATCTGGACCCGGCTCAGATCGGCGGTTGGAATCAGTGGATCAGCCTCGACCGCCAGTCGGGGACGTTGTTCAAGGAGCTCGCCGAACTTCACGGACAGCCGGACACCCGCAACTACCAGACGCCGCAGCGTTACTACGACAACATCTCACGGTCCCAGCGACAGAGCGATGCGACGCTCGACATCTTTCTGAAGACCATCTCTCGCACATGGAGAGACCAGCTGCTGCCGGACCTGCTGTCGACGTTGCGCACGGGCCTCGTGCCCCTGCATGTCGAGAAAGAACCGGTCGTCGAATCCGACCGGGATGACGAGGTCGTGGGCTCGAACCTCTACGTGGTCGAGCGAATATCAGGAGATCTCGACTCCATCACCTATCAGTGGATGCGAAACGGAGAACCCATCGGTCCACCCTCGAAGAACCCGGTGCATCGACTGACCCGATCCGACGTCGGAAAGGAGATCAGTTGCGAGATCACCTATCTAGCGAGGGACGGTTCGGAACCGATCGTCAGGGTCGCACGGATCGGAGGCATCATCACCACGCCGAACCTCGCCACGATAGAGATTGATGAAGACGGATCGACGGCTCGAGGGATTCCCGAGGAAGCCATGGCGTCAGCTCTCGGCGTCGACGGCCTCGAACCATTCACGATCACCCTGCACGACCCGATCGCACTTCGGGCAAGTGAAGGAACATTCCCCCAGGATGCAGCTCGGACTCGAGCCTGGACGATCGAAAACGGCAGGAACTCAATCACGATCACCATCGACGCGAGCTCGATGCGTCTCGAAGGTGATACGTTGATCATCGATGACGAACGATTTCGAAAGATGCTCCTTTCGGGCCGGAGGAACGTCATCACGGGGATCTCACCCGAGACCTCCGACTGACGGTCTTCGTCGGTCCATCCCGCCAGAACGGACCGCTATCATCGTGTTTCATGACGCCCGGACACCTCGTGTCCATGGGTGACGCACAACGGAGAAAAAAGCATGCACACGTTCAGACTCATCACCCTCAACTCGCTGATCCTCGCCGTTTCGGTGACCGTGACATGGGGACAGGTCGCTGAAACCGTGCTCGAACGGTCGGGTGGAAATCGTCTCGAGATCGAACGTGCCATCGACACCGTGCAGGAGGCACACCGATCGGATCTGATGTGGCTGCTCGAACACATGCCCGTCGAGGACCTTCAATCACTCGATGCGGAGTTTCTTCTCGAGAACATCCGACTCGCACGTGATGCCTGGGAGAGCGCACCGTGGCATGATCAGGTCGATCTCGATCTCTACCGGGACACGATCCTTCCATACGCGTGCGTGAACGAGACACGAGAACGATGGAGACCCGGACTCCGGAAGACCGCGAGCGCTCTGATCGGGGACAGCCGGACGATCACGGAGGCGGCGACGAGATTGAACGGGACGTTGTTTCCATCGGTGGGCGTGAAGTACTCGACCGCTCGAAAGAAGCCCGATCAGAACCCTTCCGAGTCAATGGAGACGGGACTGGCATCATGCACCGGGCTGACGATTCTGCTGGTGGATGCCTGCCGTTCCGTGGGCATCCCGGCGCGATTCACCGGCACCGCCCTCTGGTCGGATGAAAGCGGGAATCATTCCTGGGCCGAGATCTGGGATGACGGCTGGCATTTCACCGGGGCGGCGGAACCAACCGGAGACGAGCTGGACAAGGCATGGTTCACCGGGCGGGCNTCCAAGGCGACTCGAGAGGATCCACGNAAGGCGATCTACTCGGTGACGTGGCGNAAGACCCCGATTCACTTTCCGATGGTCTGGNGTCCCCNGGATCGAAGCATCAACGCCGTCGATGTCACCGACCGCTACACCAGATCGGCCGATGAGCTCCCGGAGGGTTCGTGCAGNGTGAGATTCCGCATTCTCGACGAANANGGGAGANGAGTCGCNCGTGAATTCACCGCCAGCACNGATNATGGNCNCAGGCATGTCATGCNAAGCCGGGACGANGGCTTCGATGCCAACGACCACGTGGAACTGATCGTCCCCNTCGGAAGCACGATCACATGGGGCACCGANGATGCTCGAATGNNGACCGAGATCACGGAGGACGAGCAGCTNCTGACGATCATGATTCCCNCCACGTTGATCAAGAANGNTGNNGNTCNNCAGGANTCNGGATCCTCCGNAGCCTCCNNAGCCGCCATCGACGGACTTCGTCGNTGGCTTGCTCGCGGAGGAAAGGANGANCTCGNGGATCAGGCGTTNGCCACGNTCCCACTGACCCNNTCGGANGACCNGAAGGCGCGTCGCATGCTCTGGGANGCGCATCGNAAGANGATCCGANCNGAACGTCGCCNGGAGATGAAGGANCTGACCATCACGNTCGGGNAGCACACCATGCCCTTCTGGTACACGACNTACGGNTCNAANCCGAAGGANGGGCGAAGTCTCTGGATCTCGATGCATGGTGGTGGCGGCGCGCCCGANGCGCTGAACACGCAGCAGTGGAACAANCANAAACGACTCTATCAACCGGACGAGGGCGTCTACCTCGCNCCGCGNGCGCCGACGAACACCTGGAATCTCTGGCANCAGGGGCACATCGANCCGATGTTCGATCGTCTGATCGAGAACCTGATCGTCTTCGAGGATGTCGATCCGGACAGGGTCTACCTCATGGGATACAGCGCCGGTGGAGACGGTGTGTACCAACTCGCTCCGCGGATGGCCGACCGCTGGGCGGCCACGGCGATGATGGCCGGACACCCGAACGACGCTCGCCCCGAATCACTTAGAAACACCGCGTTCACACTCCACATGGGCGAGAACGACACGCCCTTCAAGCGAAACGAAGTGGCGGCGCAGTGGAAGAAACGTCTGGCCGAACTTCGCGCCGATGACCCGCAGGGCTACGACCACTGGGTCGAGATACACGAAGGCAAGGGACACTGGATGGAACGNGAGGATGCGNTCGCCGTNCCCTGGATGGCGAAACGAACNCGNGATCTTCGTCCCGANTACGTCCTGTGGAGACAGGATGANGTGACCCACGATCGCTTCTACTGGCTTGCNGTNGATGAACCGNAACGCGGCAAGACGATCACCGCGAGANTGTNGAANCAGNGGATCNNNGGNCAGACNGTCGANCTGAACNGCGACTCNGGAGCGGTCAGGATCAGACTNGATGACGNACTCTGCGACCTGGATCGTTCCNTNCGAGTGGTTCGANACGGTGANGAANTCNACCAGGGANGACCGGCGAGAACGATCGCCACGCTGCATCGAACACTCGAGGAACGTGGAGATCCGACNGGCATGTTCTCCGCTGAAATCGTGATCGACGAGTGAGCGGAGAGGGTCGTTCCACGCATCATCACACCGTGTAGACGACCTCGCGTGCCATCCCGGCGGCGAGATGGTAGAGATTGTGACAGTGGAAGAACCACTGACCGGGATTGTCGGCCAGGAACTCGATGTCGACATGCTGTCCCGGCCCCACCGCCACCGTGTCCTTCAAGGGCGCATGGGTTTCATCCCAGGCGCCGGGCTTCGAAAGCACGCGATAGAAATGACCGTGGAGGTGCATGGGGTGGTACATCATGGTCGAGTTGGTGAACCTGATTCTGACTCGCTCGCCAGATCGAACCTGAAGCGGCGAGGCATCCCCCTCCGGGACGTACATCTCGGGGTAGTACTCGTTGGCCATTGACCAGAGATACCCGGACATCTTCCCTCCCAGGTCGATCTCGAAGGTACGAATCGGGCCGTCTGGAAGTGTCGTGGGGTATGGCGATCTCAGGGCGGCATAGTCCGCGGCGCCACCCGCCGGGCCACGCCATGTCGGACGACCCGTCGAGGGCTTCTTCGAGGCGCCCGGAGTGTGCAGGACGCCGGCGACCTTTCGAGTGGTGCCGAGGGCCATCGCATTGAGGGTGAACGAACCCGATTTCTTGATGGTCACCAGAACGTCGTACCGCTCCGCGACCGCGATCACCACGTTTCCAGCCCTGGTGGGAACGACGGGTTGACCGTCGGCGGCGATGATCTCCATCTCGTGATCCTCGAGATCGACCCGAAAGAAAGTCGCCGTGCTTCCGTTGATGAGTCTGAGACGGAGTCGGTCGCCCTGCCGAACCTGCATGGTCCAGGGATCCTCGAATGACTTCCCGTTGATGAGATATCCCGGGTAGTCGACATCGATGCCGAAGGGCCGGTCACCGGGAAATGGCTCTCCACCGGGAACGGGCGTCCTGACCGCACTGGTCTGCGGACGCTCGTTTCTAATCTGGGGGATGATTCCGTAGGGTGATTGATCCAACCAGTCCGTCATGAAGATGGTGACGTCCTTGTCGTAGTCATGAGTCGGTCGCTTCTCCTCGATGACCAGCGGCCCCCGCAGACCCTGCTGTTCCTGCAGCTGATAATGGGAGTGGTACCAGTACGAACCGGTCTGTCTCAGCGGATATTCCATGAAGACCGAGCGACCTGGAGCGAGCGGATACTGGGTGATGCCGGGGACACCGTCCATGTAGTTCGGAACGATCATTCCGTGCCAATGTACCGTGCAGGGGTCCTGCATCGTGTTGTTCAGGAGGACCTTGAACATGTCACCCTCCGAGTACCGGATCTCGACACCGGGGTCGGATCCGTTGACCAGAATCGCATCGGTCGGAGTTCCCAGAGGCGCGATCGCTCTCCGTTCTATGTCGAGAACGTAGTCCGGCTTCGGCGAAGAGGGCATCATCCCGATCGGATCGGAAACCGGGTCGTCACCGTGCACACTCGTTCCGACCCCGGCGGAACCGAGAAAGGCGAAGGGGGCCACGGCTGCGGAGGCGATGACTTCTCGGCGGGAAGGACCTTGGTGACGATCAGTAGTTTCTGTCATCTGTTGCGCTTTCATTCCGGGTGAATCGTGCAGAGGGTCGAGTGAGTACGTTTCTTCATGAAAGAATACAGGCCTGCAATCCTGCCTGTCTGAAATGAACATGGGCGCCCATCGATGATGGACGCCCATGGAGTTCGAAGCCCCAGCGAGATTCCGATCAGGGTGCGATCGGTTCCAGGTTCTCGACGATGACGTCAAGCAGGGTCTCATTCCGATCGGCGGTGACCTCCCAGAACATGACGCCCCCCAGATTCCGATCGAGCAGATAGTCGATCTTGTATTCCAGGGATTCGGCATCCTCGTAGGAAATGAAGTGCCCCTGATGCATCGAGGGTGAATAGAGGTAGGGAACCTTGGCGACCTCGTCCCAGTAGCGGGTGTAGGCTCCCGAGGCGATCAGATCCTCGATGTCGAAGAAATCATTGACTCCGGTCGCCCCACTGGACCAGTCGTCCCAGGTCCCGGGGGGCACGAGAGAACCCGGCTGGAAGAGGCCCCCGTTGCCGAGCGGGTCGGCGACTCCACCCCAGGCCCGACCGTAGAAGGGGATTCCGAGCACGATCTTCTCCGGACTCGCACCCTGAGCGAGGAACTCATCGACGACCCAGTCGACGTTGTAACGGGAGGACACGTTGTTGGCGTCGGACGGGTCGTCCGGGTTCTCGAACATGCTCGCATGATGAGCCGTGGTCGACAGATCCCATGACCCACGAAAGTCATAGGTCATGATGTTGATGAAATCGAGGACCTCGGAAAGGCGATCGATCTCGAGATGCCGGACCTTGTCCCAGCCTGCGGGTGACGCGATCGTCAGCAGATAGGGACGACCATCCTCGTTCGCGGCGAGATCGAGCTGTCGACGGATCTCCTCCAGAAGAAGCGTGTAGTTCACCCCGTCCTCCGGACGCCGGGTGTTGGACGGCAGTCCACCCTCGACCGGATACTCCCAGTCAATATCGACCCCATCGAAGTTGTACGTTCGAATGAACTCGACGCAACTTTCGGCGAACAAGGTGCGAGAGGCCTCGGTCAATGCGACATCAGAGAAACGCCCGCTCCAGGTCCATCCCCCCACCGAGATCAGCGTCTTGATGTGTGGATGTTGCTCGCGCAGGACGTTGTTGAGCTGGTTGTACGTTCCCGCATAGGGCTGATCCCAGCTGTCACCGGGATAGAGCTTCTCGATCGCGGCGTAGGGATCACCGATCTTGATGCGACCATCGGATCCGATGTCGGCGAATGCATAGTTGACATGCGTGATCTTCTCGAGAGGCATGTCGGCAGGCTGGTAGTCGCGACCGTAGATCCCCCACTCGATGTAGTACCCGACGACCTTCTGTTCGAATTCAGGTCCACCGTCGTTTCCATCACCATCTCCGTCATCGGGGTCGCCCTCGGTGGTCCACGCGGACAGAAGAATGGTCAGATCGCCACCACCGACGACGCCGCTGCGGTCGAGATCGAAGGTGGTCGAGACGGTCCCCCAGTTCGCGAGCAGTTGTGAGAGATCGTTTCCATCAATACGCCCATCAAGATTGAAATCCGGATCAGACGGCGTGTCCTCGTCGTCCCCACTATCACCCTCGGCGTAAACGACCTCGATCGGAACACCGTTGAACTCCGCGTCCCGAACGTCTTCCAGGAACGAGCCGACACCTTGATATCCGACCTCGACGAAATCCCCGGATGTGATCGAACCATTCCACCCGAGATCGGTCAATGTCGTGCGCGCACCGTCCGTCTCCCATTGGGCATTCCAGAGAGCGCCGATCTCGGGCCCATCGAGATAGCTCAATTCCCAGCCATCGATGGTCGGGCCGCCGTTGTTCTCGATGTGAATCCGCCCTGAATAGCCACCCTCCCAACTCGAATCCACGAGGAAGCGGACCGCCACCTCGGAGGGTGCCACGGGTTCCGCACTGGAAAGTGATCCGATGCCGAACATCATGACACCGACGGCAAGACGACATGGCACCACCTGGTGCACCGATTTGAGACGCATCTCTTGTCCTTTCGCTGGCCCCGAAGACGGCTCGAAGACGAGCCCGCCCACTGTTCGTCATCCAGACTGTGTTGGTTTGACCGATCAGAGGAAAAAGAACGTATTTTCGGCGAGAAGTGCGTTTCCAGCGACTGAGGCCCGCTCATGACGGGGGTCATTGCGAGAGATTCCCTGGGAATTCAGGCAACTCGACCGAGTCGATGAAAAGGGGATGTGACCGGTTTCAACGCCAGATCGTGAAATGACACAAAAAGAACAGCGGCCGCCCCGAGGGGCGACCGCTGAATTGAGTATGACGAGATCAACCGTACCTGCATGTCACCATGCAGAT
>PAQN01000036.1 GCA_002709755.1 Phycisphaerae bacterium | reverse complement strand
GAGCCACTCGTCGATGCGGACTTCGTGGCTCTGGTGATGGCGATGGATCTCGAGGCGATCTACGAACATCCGGCCTTCGGAGGGAATTCGCGTCACGCCCGGCGCAATGCCGAAAGTCAGCTTGCGGAGGTCAAGGCGGAAATGGCCGAGGCCGAGCGGGTCTATCTCCAGGAACGTGCCGAGCTGGTTCAGGCGATGCAGCTTCTCAAGCGTCGTCAGCTGCGCGGTGAGGACTGAATCGATCAGTCGACGGCACCGGATTCGTTCAGGATGTGGATGACCGGTTCGTCGGCGGGAAGCATGTCGAAATCCTTCAACTCCGCCGCCGTGACCCAGCGGAATTCCTCATGCTCCCTCAGCTGGAGTTCACCATCCTCGAGGCTCGCGTTGTAGACCGCGAGTTCGAACGTCGGGCTCGCATGATTGACGTGAATCAAGCTTCCGATCCGCGCATCCAGGCCGAGTTCCTCCAGGATCTCCCGCCTGAGGCAGTCCTCGTCGGTCTCCCCCTCCTCGATCTTGCCTCCCGGAAACTCCCAGAGACCACCATAGCTGTCGTCCTGACAGCGTTTGCCGATCAGGATGAGACCGTCTCGTCTGATGACGCCGGCGATGGCTCTCAGTGGTGTCTTCATGGGTCGCGGTTCGTCCTTCCGGATCCTTGCAGTCAGACTCGATCCTAGGCGACGCACTTGGCAAATGCGTGATTTCGGCGAACATATCGTCAGAACGGAGAAAATCATGATCACACTCTTGCTGGCGACCATCCTCTGCGCACCCTGCGAACCTCCGCGGCAGGATCCCCCGAACATCCTCTTCATCATGTCCGACGACCATGCCTGGCAGGCGATCTCCGCGTATGGTTCCGATCGGAATGTGACTCCCAACATCGATCGGATCGCCCGAAACGGCATCACCTTCGATCGCTACTACGTCGAAAACGCGATCTGCGCGCCAAGTCGCGCCGCGATCCTGACGGGGATGTTCAGTGAACACCATGGGGTGCCGACCAACAGCGAGGTCTTCGACGGCGCTCAACCGACCTTTCCCGCGCTCGCCCGGGAGTCGGGCTATCAGACCGCCCTCGTCGGCAAGTGGCATCTCAAGAGCGAGCCGGTCGGGTTCGATCACTATGAACGGCTGATCGGCCAGGGTCCGTACTATCGTCCGCGCATGATCCGCAACGGGGAGGAGGTCGTGCATCCCGGGTACACGACCGATGTCATCACCGACCTGGCGGTGGACTGGCTCGAGGACGGTCGTGACCGAAGCAAGCCCTTCGTGTTGATGGTGCAACACAAGGCGCCGCATCGCGAGTGGATGCCTGGTCCCGATCATCTCGAGGACATGGTCGGGATCGATCTTCCGGAGCCTGCCACTCTGTTCGACGACTACACCGGACGTGGTTCCGCGTCGACCATGCAGGAGATGACCATCAAGGATCATCTTCGTCCGATGGATCTCAAGTTGGAGATGCCCGACTGGATGATGCGCATGACCCCCGAGCAACGTGCCGCCTGGGATGCGGCGTACGAGCCTCGCAACGAGGCTTTTCGCGCGCTCGAACTCACAGGGATGGATTTGATCAGATGGAAGTATCAGCGGTACGCGAAGGACTATCTCCGGTGCATCGCGAGCGTCGATGATTCGGTCGGCAGGATTCTCGACACGCTCGAGGCGCAGGGACTCGCGGACGACACGATCGTGATCTACACCTCGGATCAGGGGTGGTATCTCGGTGAACACGGCTGGTACGACAAGCGTTGGATGTACGAGGAATCCTTCCGCACGCCGCTTCTTCTCAGCTGGCCGGGTGTCGTCGAGCCCGGGCGCCGAACGGAGTTGCTGTCTCAGAACATCGATCTCGCCCCCACGTTCCTGGAGATCATCGGCGTCGAGGCGCCACCACGCATGCAGGGTCGTTCCCTGCTGCCCGTTCTCGAGGCTGCGGACGATGCCGAGGTCGAGGACATCGGCTGGCGCGACGCCCTCTACTACAGGTACTACGAGTCGCAGGGGCCCCACAAGGTGCCCAAGCACGAGGGTGTCCGGACCCGTCGATACAAGTTGATGGTCTTTCCCGAACTGAACGAGGTCGAGTTGTACGATCTCGAGGTCGATCCGGATGAGCTTCACTCGTTGGACGATGATCCCGCCTACGCGGCGATCCGCTCCCGTCTTGAGGATCTGCTGGTCGAACTCAGGAGCCGGTATCGGGTGTCCGGGGACTGGTGATCGGGTCGACGGTTCGAATCACTCGGCGAGTCGGAGCTTCTTCGCGAAGTCCAACGCAGTTCAGCGTGCCGGTCCCTCCGATCATGAACTGACTGAACCATCGAACGGGTATGCTGAGCGTCTGAAGGAGTTTCATCACTCATGACAGCCTCTCCCATCGGCACGGCTTTCGTCGTCGGTTCCGGTCCCACCGGACTGGCCAGCGCCATCGCACTTCGAACACAGGGATTCGACGTTCGGATCATCGACAAGTCGACCGAGCCATCCACCCACTCGAAGGCGTTGGTCATCTGGGCCCGCACCCTGGAGTTGCTGGACGGTCATCTCGACGTGGGGCGGATCCTCGATGCCGGAATCCCAGGAAAGAAAATGCGACTGTTCGCCCGTGGTGAGAAGGTCGCGGAGATCGGACTCGAAGAGACGGATTCGCGTTTCGTCGGGGGCCTCTTCCTGCCTCAGTACGACCTCGAGCGCATCCTGGCGGAGCGTGTCCTCGAGCTGGGCGTCACCATCGAGCGTGGCCTCGAACTCGTCGGTTTCGAACCGACGTCGCATGACACGGTCGAGGTGACTCTGCGGGACGCCGAGGGCGGGCAGACCGCGGCTTCGGCGGACTGGTTGATCGATTGCAGCGGTTCGCACAGTGTCGTCAGGCGCCATCTCGATCTGGGTGACCGTCACAGGGCGGAGTTGCCGGTTCGTTTCTCAATCGCGGACGTCGTGGTGTCCGGAGTTCCGCAGGAGATGCCCGAGCCGTCCGATGGGATCGCCTCGAACTTCACGCATCCGGATGGTCTGTGCGTCTTCTTCCCCGTCGACGATGACCGCTATCGGATCGTGCTCGAGGATGATTCGATCGATGACGGCGCCGTTCCCGATCTCACGGAGCTTGCACGGGCCGTGCGCCTGAGAACCGGACTCGAACTCGAACTCTCGGATCCCGCATGGCTCACATCCTTCGGGGTGCGGGAGCGCGTGCTCAACGACTATGGGGTGGGCCGGGTTCTGATCGCCGGTGATGCCGCGCATGTGCACAGTCCCGCCGGCGGGCACGGAATGAACACCGGAATACAGGATGCGATCAATCTCGCGTGGAAGCTCGCTCTGATCTCGCGTGGCGTGGCGGGAAACACGACGCTCAGAAGTTATTCCGAGGAACGGTCCGAGATCGGCCTCCAGATCGTCACCTCATCCAGTCACATGACCCGTCTGATGACCCTGCAGAATCCGGTGATGCGGTTCGCCCGCAACACCGCCATGCACCTTGCGCTGGGGTTCGATGCGATCCAGCGAAGAGCGCTCCGTTCCCTTTCGATGATCGATCTCAACTATCGCAACTTCGGTCTTCGCTCGTCGTCTTCGATCAGAAGGGATCGTGATTCGCTTCATCCGGGCGACCGACTCCCACCGATCGTTCTGCGGTCGTCCGGCGACGAGGTCCATGTCGATGAACTCACCCGGCCCGATCGCTTCACGCTCTTCGTGATCGAATCCCCCGGGACGCCGGACTTCGACAAGGCCATGGACGAGATGGGGGGCATCCTTGAAAGAATGCCTGATGCCCTGCGTCCTCTGGTCCAGCTGGTGCCCATTCACGCTGACGAGGTCTCCGCGACTGCCCGCGGGGAGATCTGCGATGCGTCGGGAGCGCTCCGTGCTCAGGCCGGATTCCGTGGTCATGGCGCCATGCTGGTACGGCCTGATCGATACATCGCGTTCTTCTGCGGCGCCCTCGACGGCCAACCCGTCCTGGATTGGTTCGCGGGGCTCTGACCGCAGCCTTCCAGTCCATCATCCATCGCATCAATGGATGAGACCTGTTCACCTTCACGGTCGAACCGGGTACCTTTGAATCATGAACATTCTGCTCAGCGCATTCATCGGTCTCGTCTGTTCGTTCTCCACCCTCCGGTCCGACGCCGAAAGGCCGCCCAACATCATTCTGGTGATGGCGGATGATCTCGGCGTCGCCGAACTGGGGTGCACCGGGTCGAAGACGATCCGCACGCCCAACATCGACGCCCTGCGTGCGAAGGGCATGCTGTTCACCAACGCCTATTCGGGAAGCACGGTCTGCGCGCCGAGCCGTTGCACCCTGCTGACCGGTCTGCACACCGGCCATGCGCAGGTTCGTGACAACTACGAACAACAGAATCATTCCGGCGTTCCCGGAGCGCCGGGGACGAAGCGTCTCGAGGCCTGGTCGACGCCTCCCGCGCCCGATGGGCGCTGGGGCGGTCAGCTGGCGCTCGAGGAGAACACCGAGACGCTCGCCCGCGTGCTGCACCGGGAAGGCTACGCGACCTGCGGCGTCGGGAAGTGGGGGCTGGGTGGTCCGGGATCGAAGGGCCACCCCAACGAACAGGGGTTCGACCACTGGTTCGGCTACCTCTGTCAACGCAACGCGCACAACTACTATCCGACGCATCTCGACCGAAACGGACGCCGGGTCGATCTCGAAGGCAACGACCGCGGTCTGACCGGTGATCAGTATGCGACCGATCTGATGGCGGACGAGGCGGTCGACTTCGTGCGCGAACACGCCGACGAACCGTTCTTCCTCTATTACGCGACACCCGTCCCGCACCTCGCGTTGCAGGTTCCGGATGATTCCCTCGCGGAGTACCAGGGGATCTGGGACGACCCACCCTACGAGGGTGGTCAGGGGTATCTTCCGCATCCCGAACCTCGTGCGGCCTATGCCGCGATGGTCACGCGGTTCGATCGTGACATGGGGCGACTCTTCAAGACCCTCGACGAACTCGGCATCGCCGATGAGACGATCATCCTGGTCACCTCCGACAACGGCTCGACCTTCGATCTCGGTGGGTACGACCCCGAATTCTTCGATGGCACCGGTGGACTTCGGGGTGCGAAGACCTGGATGCATGAGGGTGGCGTGCGTGTCCCTCTCGTCGTCGCCTGGCCGGGCCGGATCGAACCCGGGTCGAGCAGCGATCTTCCCGTCGCCAACTGGGACTTCTTCCCCACCCTGATGTCGATCGCGGGAGGTGCGACCGAAGTCGACCTCGACGGCATCGATTTCTCACCGGTCCTGCTCGATGAAGGTGACGCACCCGAACGTGAAGGCCTCTACTGGGAATACCATTCGCGCGGCGGGATGCAGGCGGCTCGACTGGGAGACTGGAAGGGCCTGCGCGTCGACGCCCATGGGGCGCCGGATGCGCCCATCCAACTCTTCGATCTCAAGAACGATCCGAACGAGACGACCGATCTCGCGGCGCGGCATCCAGGCATCGTCGCACGGATCGATGCCTTCATGGCCGAGTCGCGGACCACCTCGGACGTGCCTCGTTGGAACTTCGATGCGACCGAACGAGCCGCGACGGAAGCCGGGCTCTCCAAGCGTCGTCTCTGGACCGGCGCGGGGGGCGATCAGGACTTTTCGAATCCGAAGAACTGGACTGGAAAGGGTGCGATCGATCTCTCCGGTTTGCGTGACGTCCACGTCATCGACGATCCGACGCTGGTTCTCGGGGGCGCTTCCGGCGTGCCCCGCATCATGTTGGCGGGTGGTTCGCTCGAACTCGATGCCGGCATCATCGCCGGCACCCGTGCCGGGGTGTCCGGCGGCACCGTGGTCGTTCGCGGTGGCGAGCTGCATCGCCAGTTTCTTTCCGGCACGCAGCTCACTCTCTCCGGATCCGGAGTCCTCCGTCTTCGGGGTGGGGCCGAACCCATCAATCGTTCGACCATCGCCATCCTGGGTCGCGACGCACGCATCGAGTTTCTCGCGGAGACTCCGGACGAGGTCGTGCGCAAGCACCTTCGCAAGATCACCGTCGATGGCCGGCCGGCCGTCGATGGTGAGAACGTCTCGCTTGTTCCCGAGGGCGAGGGGTGCCTCCTGACGGTGCGAGCGGAGGATGCCTGATGCTGTGGGCTCTCTGTCTTCTGGCCGCGCTGATCTCGAACCCGGTCGACGAGCGTCCGAACATCGTCGTCGTCATGGTGGATGATCTGGGCTGGCAGGACACCTCGGTTCCCTTTCACGACGAACGCACACCCTTCAACGATCGATACCACACACCGAACATGGAACGCCTGGCTCGAGAAGGGTCGCTCTTCACGGATGGCTATGCCTCCGCTCCGGTGTGCACGCCCACCCGTGCGAGTCTGCTCACGGGGCGTTCGCCGGCTCGAAACCGGATCACGTACTGGACGTTCAATCGCAACACCGACACCACCCGCAAGCATCCCGTGCTCGAGGCCCCGGCCTGGAACGTCAACGGCGTCCAGCCCGGTGTGCCGCTTCTTCCGGAGCTTCTTCGTGCCGAGGGCTACCGCACCGTGCATGCCGGAAAGGCGCACTGGGGTGCGCACGACACCGCCGGTTCGAATCCGCACGCGCTCGGTTTCGACGTGAACATCGCCGGTCATGCCTCGGGCGCTCCGGGTTCCTATCTGGGCGTTCATCGGTTCATGAATGCGAAGGACCCGGAGGACTTCTCTCGAACCTCGAAGTGGGACGTCCCCGGGCTCGAGCCGTTTCATGATCGGGAGATCTACCTCACCGAGGCCTTGCAGGAGCGTGCGGTCGAGGAGATCGATCGTGCCTGCGCCGATGGTGTCCCGTTCTTTCTCCACTTCGCACCCTATGCGGTGCACACTCCGATCATGGCGAACGTCAGGCATCTGGATCGTTACCGGGAACTCGATTCCAGGGAGGCGGCCTACGCCACGATGATCGAATCGGTGGACGTCGCATTGGGTGGCATTCTCGATGCGCTCGACCGGCACGGCATCGCCGAGAACACGATCGTGGTCTTCACCAGCGACAACGGCGGATTGTCGGCGCATGCTCGGGGCGGCCCGGCTCATGTTCACAATGCGCCCCTGAGAAGTGGCAAGGGGTCCGCCTATGAAGGGGGCGTGCGCGTGCCCTGGATCGTCCGGTGGCCGGGTGTCGCCATCCCCGGTGCGAGACTCGACTCGGTGGTGGTGACTCAGGATCTCTTTCCGACCATCCTTTCGGCCGCCTCGGTCGCCATGCCCGAGGATCACGTGCTCGATGGTCGTGATCTTCGCCCGGCGCTCGAAGGTGCGTCCGAGGGACGCACGGTCCTCTTTCATCAACCGCACACCTGGGGGGCCACCGGTCCTGGAATCGAACCGTTCAGTGCGATTCGTGCCGGGTCCTGGAAGTTGATCTTCTTCCATGCCGACGGCCGCTTCGAGCTCTACGACCTCGAGACCGATCCCGGTGAGACCGACGATCTCGCATCGTCATCTCCCGAGCGGTTGCAGCTGATGCGCGATGAACTGTCCCGAGCGTTGGAGTCCCAGCAGGCACAACTGTCGATTGAGAGACGCAGCGGGCTTCCGGTCGTTCTGCCCGCTATCATTCGACCTGACACACTTTCAGGAGACGATTCATGATGCCTTCACCGGTCCGCCTTCCATTCATCATTCTCTGCGTCTGCGCGGCGATCACCACGATCGCTTCGATCGCCGCCGGCCCTCGGCCGCTTTCCGTGCAGGATGACGCCGAGACGATGACGTTCACGCTCGACCCCGTTCACTGCATGGCGAATTTTCGAGTGCAGCACATGGGAGCCGGCATGTTCTGGGGACGCTTCAACGCCGTCACGGGAACGATGGACACCAGGAACGAAGGTCGCGTGCCGGTCGCGTTCGATGTCTCGATCGAGGTCGATTCCATCGACACCGGCACGGAAAAGCTCGATCGAACGCTGATGAGCCCGAACTTCTTCGATGAGAAGGAGTTCTCCGACATCACCTTCAAGTCCTCCTCGGTGAAACCCATCGCCGACCGTGAGGGTTTCTACACCGTCGGGGGTGATGTCACGCTTCTCGGCGTCACCAAGCCGATCGAAGCGATCGTCGAGCTGACCGGAGTGAATGGAAACCCCGTGATGAAGAAGGCCGGCTATGAAGCCATCTTCACGATCAAGCGATCCGACTTCGGAATGAAGTGGGGCGTGGACAACGGCGCGCTGGGTGATGATGTCCGCCTCGTGGTCGGTCTCGAGGGTGACTGGTCCGCCTGACCGCCTTGTCGGTGATGGAGCTGCCTGATGTTGAAGATGATCCTTCTGTCGTTCGTTCTTCCGGTGTTCACCGGCGCCGGGGTGCTGGCGTTCGGCTGGCTCTGTCCGCCGCTGAGGAAGGTTCGCTGGATCGCCTCCTGCGCATTCGGCGTCGCGCTCGCCTGCGCGTTCGCGCTGGCCTACTTCGGTGAGATGGGCTACATGGTGCCGGCGGTTCCTCCGACTCGAAGCGAGGGATGGCTGATTGTGCTCGGTCTCTTCTGTCTTCCGCTGTCGATCTTCCTGGCATGCACCGAAGACAAGGATCACCCCTGGGTTGAGACCACCGGTCTCGTGCTGGGCCTTCTCATCGCATTGCTCCCGGCCCTGTTCGCTGGTGACAAGTCCGTCTTCGATGGCAGTGCCAAGCCGCTCTTTCCCGACATGGGCGCCCTCGAGCACGGTGCGCTCGCGCTCGAGATCGGGCTGGGCTTCATTCTGCTCGTGAGACTCTCGACCATTCGCAGCGGGCCCACGATTCCCTGTGCGCTCGCCTTCGCCTTTCTCGGAGGCGCCGCGCTCTCCATGGCATCGGGTTGGATCTCACTCACGATTCTCTTCGGGGTGCTTTCCGCGGTCAGCGCCACCGGGGGGCTCTTCGCCAGATTCTCCGGCATGCCGATGATCGGTCGTGGTGGTGCGAGCGTCGCCGCGATTCTTCTGATCCTCCTCTCGACCGCGTGCTGGTACAAGACGACCGCTCCGGACGATCTGCAGTGGTGGTACTGGGTTCTCGTCGCAGGATCACCCTTCCTTCTCGTTCCGCTCGAGAATCGTCTGTTCGCGAAGATGCCCGACGCCGGGGCCTTCTGGGTCCGCATGGTGGTGGTGGCGCTTCCGGTGGTCTACGTGATCGTCAAGGCGCTTCCCATGATCACCGGTGACGGCGGTTCCGATGCCACCGACGAGATGGACGAGATGATGAGGATGTATCAGTAGCGGTCGGACGTTTGGGTCAGTCCTGATCCTCATCCGATCTTCCGAGGACCGATGCCGCCATCGACCCGAGCAGGGTTCCCGACACGCCTTCCTCCACCACGACGTGATCCGCCCCGGCCTTCTCGAACAGTTCGTTGAACTTCTTGAAACGAGCTCTCGCGCAGATCAGGATGTCGGGTGCGATCATCCTCGCCTGTTCGATGGTGGCCACCGTCGCATGAGGGTCCGGCACCGTCACGATCAACGCACGGGCCGAGCCGAGGTGTGCGTGTTCGAGGATCTCGCGTTGCGCGCTGTTTCCGAGGTCCGCCCGGGCGCCCATCTTCCTGGCGTTCTCGACGAGCGCGCGATTGAGATCGATCACGTAGGTCTCGATGCCCACGAGTTGCATCATCCTGGCGGCTTCTTCTCCGGACGGGCCGAAACCCGCGATCACCACGTGGTCGAACAGCTGGTCCGTCTCGTCTCGATCCTCTCTGCCACGCTTCTTCAGCAGGCCGACCTTCTTGAGCATGTCCTCGACGCGAATCCCCGACCGACCGGCGACCGCGATCAGGCCGGGGGTGAAGATGAGGCTGAGCACCGTCGCCGAGACCAGCGCTTGAAAGCCTCCGTAGTCGAGCAGCCCTCGTGTGAACGCGATCGACCCGATCACGAATGAGAATTCACCGATCTGCGCGATGCACAAGCCGGATCGCACGCCCTGTCTGATCCGACCGCCGCTCAGGACCACGATCGTGGAGACGATGATCGACTTCCCGAGGATTCCAACTCCGGTGAAAAGAAGCACCTCGGCCCAGTTGCCGTCCCGCAGGAGCCATTCGACGTCGACCAGAAGTCCGACCGATGCGAAGAACAGGGTCAGAAACACCGCCTTCAACGCCTGGACGTCGGCTCGAAGCTGTCGGGCGAAATCGGTGCGAGCGAGAATGATGCCGGCGACGAACGCGCCCAGTTCGGCGGAGAGTCCGATGGTGTGGCTTCCCCAGGCGGCGGTCAGCGCCGTGGTGAGCGCGATGATCACCGGGAAGTCCCTGTTTCTGCGGAAGATCTCCGATCCCAGAATTCTCGGAAGAACAAAGACCGTGAGCACCACCAGCACCAGCATGCCCAGAAGCATGGTGGTGGTGGGGAGGATCGAGCCGCCGCTCTCCTCGATCGTGGTGTCCAGAGAGGAGTCTCCGAGCATGCTCACGATCAGCAGCATCGGCACGACCGCGAAGTCCTGAAGCAGAAGGATCGAGAGTGCATCGCGACCGTGTGGCGCATCGAGTTCGTTGCGGTCAGAGAGAACACGTACCACCACGGCGGTGCTGCTCATCGTGACCATGCAGGATGCCGCGAAGGCGGTTCCCAGAGAGACCCCGGTGAACAGCAGGATCGTGATCAGACCGATTCCGGTGGTCAGAAGAACCTGAGCCAGCCCGATCACGCCTCCTCTGATTCCGAACAGTTTGAGTTTTCCCGGGGTGATCTCGAGTCCGATGGTGAACAGCAGCAGCGAGACGCCGAGTTCGGTCATCACGGCATAACTGGATTCGGAGTTGGCGCTACCCACGAAGCCGAGCACGCCGGGTCCGACCAGCATCCCTCCCAGCAGGTATCCCACGATCGAGCTCACGCCGAAACGTTCCACGATCGCCGCCACCGCCACGGCGCTCGAGAGAAGGAAGAGAAATTCACCCAGCAGTTGCCAGTCCATCTTTGAAGCGTACCGCGAACCAGAGAGGGATGAATCCCGCCCGTTCGACTTTTCCACTTCTCAGTCCGTCGATCCCCCGTACCATTATGTCATGACAACCATCTCACAATCGTCTCTCAAGTTCACCCTCATCACGGTCGGCACGCTCGCCTGCGGTCTCTGTCTCGGCTTCGGCGCCGGTTGTGCCTCCTCGCACAGTCATTCGGGTTCCGAAGCGGTGGAGATGCCCGTCCACCCGTTCGCGAGTCGAGTGATTCCTCCTTCGGGTGTGCCACGTTCCGAGCTGCCTCCACCGATCAAGATCTCCGGTATCGGTGGGTCCGCCACCGGTTCGGCCGATCCGGTCGTGATCGACTCAAGGACGTTCCGTCCTCAGGTGGCCGAGCATGGTCTCTGGCGGGGTGAGGAGATTCGTCCGGGTTCGATCCTTCCCAAGCATTCCCGGGACAAGACCCTGAAGCCGGGGCCCGCCAACGATCTTGAATGCGGCGGCCTGACCGGTGTCCCCCGCGTCGATCCGAAATCGGTGGCGCTGTTTCCCGGCATCGGAGCCACACCCTGGACGCCACCCGATCCCACGCTCGCGGTCGGGCCCGACCACATCGTCGAGACCGTCAACATGGAGATCGCCTGGTATCTCAAGGACGGCACGCTTCAATTCCAGCAGCGTCTCGATTCCAGCGGCGACCCCGGTTTTCTCGAAGGCATCGGTGCGGGCGGCTTCACCTTCGATCCCAAGTGCTTCTATGACGCCCAGCGCGAGCGATTCGTCGTGCTCGCCCTCGAACACTACGAAGGAGAGTCCTGGATCACCCTCGCCATCAGTGACGACGACGATCCGAACGGCGTCTGGTTCAAGTACCGGACCGATGCCTTGATCGAGATCGACGAGACGATCTACTGGGTGGACTATCCCGGCTTCGGATTCGATGACACGGTCTGGTGCACCACGAGCAATCTCTTCAAGGAGGAGGGTCCCGGGTCCGGTTTCGCCGGCACCCTCGTTCGTTCCTACGATCCGACGGGCGCGCTGAACGGTGACCCGATCACCTGGACCGACACCGTCACGTCTTCGGGGTCGCATCAGGTCGCACAGGTGCCCGACTACGACTCGCCCGCGCTTCTCGTGCGCAGCGGGAGTTCGACCTCGATCGAACTGGTCCATGTCGCCGATCCGCTCGGAACCCCCGAGTTGATCACGCGCTCGATCGCCGTGCCCGAATACAGCTCCGCGAACGAGCGTCCTCCGACGCCGGGAGGCGCGAACCTCAATCCGATCGATCGTCGCGTCCTGAACGTCATGATCAGGAACGGGACCTTGTGGGTCGGGCATTCGGTGAGCACCCCGGAGGATTCGAGAACCACCGCGCGCTGGTACGAGATCGATCTCGACGGCTGGCCGCAGGCGGTGCAGGGACAGCCCTTCCTTCTTCAGGCCGGGGAGATCAGACCCAATGCCGACACGCACACCTTCTTTCCCGCGATCGCTGTGAACGGCGACGGGCGTGCCGCCGTGATCTACAGCCGCAGTTCGGACACCGAGTTTCCGTCGCTCGAGGTGGCGGGCCGATTCCCGGACGATCCGCTCGGAACCCTGGGTGCGCCGCTCACAC
Organism: Phycisphaerae bacterium; assembly: GCA_002709755.1. Classification (GTDB taxonomy): domain Bacteria; phylum Planctomycetota; class Phycisphaerae; order Phycisphaerales; family SM1A02; genus UBA8087. Next base: position 20,213 of record PAQN01000036.1, on the reverse strand, counting down.
TCGCCGTCTCGGATGCGGTCCCGGGATCTCCCGGGGACATCTACCGCTGGGGCGACTATTTCGATGCCACGATGGACCCGTTGGATGATCAGCTCTTCTGGTTCGTCGGCGAGTTGTACGGGCCGGACGGCTGGGAGACCGAGATCGGTTCGTTCCGGGTGCAGCTGGTGGGTGACGTCAATGGTGATGGACTGATCGATGGAGCCGATCTCGCGACTCTTCTCTCCGACTGGGGGACGAGCAATCCCGCGAGCGATCTGGACGGGTCCGGAACGGTCGGTGGTGAGGATCTCTCCCTGCTTCTGTCGAACTGGAGTTGATCACGAAGGGCGCGTGCGCCCTTCGTGACCGGAACACGTGCATTCGGATTCAGTGTCGGGATGACCCGATCTGTCTTCGTTTTCGCGCCTCTTCCGATCGCGCGTGGGCGGTGACCTCGAGTTGTTCGAAGACTTCGTCGACCAGCGAGATCGTGGCGAAGTCGGTCTTGATGAAGAGCAGGCCCGTTCCCTCGTGGAAACTGGTGGAGATTCCGGCGTCCTCCTTCAATCGGGTGATCATCTTCAAGGCGGAGACGATGGCGGGTTCCTCGAGCCCCATCCAGATCAGCGGCTGGATCGAGACGACCATCGAGACCATCCGTTCCTTGTTCGTCTTGATGTGCGTCTGGGCGGAGGGCGCTTCCGCCAATCGTCGTTCCAGAGACATGATCGCACGTGTCAGAACCTTCTGTCGTTGCGTTTCGACCTGTTCCTGATGGTCCTGTGCCTGGTTCGGAAGCGCCGCGCCGGGCGCGTCATCCACGGAACTACCGGTCGGGGTGTGCGAAGTCTGTGCGAACGCCGTGGTCACTGCGAGAATGCTCACGCAGAGACAGCATCGAGTCAGATGAAACATGGCTCATCCTTTCCCGATCATCAGATCGGTTTGATTTTCATGGTGTCGTGCCTTCCGGGAACGACTCGTTCGTTCAACGAACGTCGGTCCCGTGTCTTGCACGGCATGTGTGATTTTTCGATCAGAATCCTCTGATCACCCGGTCCACGAACTCCGCGTCGTCGAGAAGCGCCGCATCCTTCTCGTAACGACCCGCGATCTGAAGCCCGATGGGAAGGCCGTCTGAGTTTCTTCCCGCGGGAATCGAAATGGTCGGCACGCCTGCATGCGTCCATGGCCCGTTCAATCTCCCGTCGCCGGTCTCCCCGATGCCCATGGGGGCGCATCCGGTGGCGGCGGGTGCGATCCAGGCATCCAGTTTCATGGTCGTCATCATCGATTCGAGTGTCGTCCTCAGTTCCAGAGGCGATGCGCGGATGACTTCCCGTCGCGCGTCGTCCAGACCGTCCGCACGATCGAGCAGGGCGAGGGTCCTCGGGTCGTATCGTCTCTGATGTCGGGCACGCCACGTGCGGTGCACTTCGCTGGCTTCCGCGGCGCAGAGATCCATGTGTCGTTCATGCAGATCATCGAAATCCGAGAAGAGATCGGTCATGACCAGTTCGAACCCGGCGTTTCGGAGCAGCTCGCACACCATTCCGAAGTGCGCCCTGGTCGCGCCGTCGCTCGCCTTGAGGTAGGCATCCGACGGCACGCCGAGGCGGGGAGGTGCGCTGCGTGGCGTGCGAGGCATCGATGTGGCGGCCATCACCTCGTGCGCGGTTCGGATCTTCTCGATGGTTCGTGCGAAGCATCCGACATGATCGAACGAAGGCGCCAGATCGAGGCATCCGCGTCTGTCCACGGCCTCGTACGAGGGTTTGAATCCATGGACACCGCAGTATGCGGCCGGCCTGATGATCGAACCGACGGTCTGCGTGCCGATCGCGATGTCACAGAGCCCTGCGGCCACCGCGGCGGCGGAACCACTGCTCGACCCACCGGGGGTGTGTTCGAGATCATGTGGATTTCTCGTCGGACCGGGTGCGATGAACGCGAATTCCGCGGTGACCGTCTTGCCCACGAGAATCGCGCCTGCCTCCTGCAGTCGTTCGACGACCGGAGAGGGGGCGCCTTCGAAGGTCTCGGGGGGCAGTGAGCTTCCGGCTCGCGTCGTGAAGCCTTCGACGTTGAAGATGTCCTTCACGCCCAGAAGCGTGCAGAAGAGCGGAGGTCGATCCTCCGCCTTCGGATGTCGCTCGAACAACGTCTCCAGTCTCGCTCGAAGTCGGTCGAAGCGGGTCTCTTCCGGTAGAAAGGCCTCGATGTCGGGTTCGATCCGCGCGAATGAGCGCTCGAGTTCGTCGATCATCCGATCGGCGTTCGCTCGATCGATCGTGGGTGGAACCGGTCTGGGGACGTCATCACTCTGCTGGTATGCGTGGGACATGCGGTTCATCTTATTGGAGGGACCGGTTGGTCGCTCATTGGTAGACTGGCCTTCATCATCCGCACCATGGAGGTTCGATGTCCCCGCGCACCCGAGCATTGTTCAAGGAATGGCCGCTTCTGTTGAGCTTCGGTTCGCTGATCGTGGTTCTGCTCTTCGGCGGCTCCCTTTTCGAGTCGATGAACGGGGGACTCTCCTTCAGCATTCTCTTCGCCTGGCTCTTTCTGGTGATTCTCTTCGCCGCCTTCGGTGTCGTGCATCATGCGGAGTGCCTCGCCCACAAACTCGGCGAACCCTACGGGACCCTGATATTGACGCTCTCGGTGATCGGGCTGGAAGTCCTCATGATCGTCACCGTGATGATCACCAAGTCGGAGAACCCCGAGATGGCCCGTGACACCATGTTCGGCGTCGTCATGATCGTGGTGAACGGTCTGTTCGGTGGCGCGATCATCTTCGGAGCCCTTCGTCACCGGATTCAGGAAGTGAATTTCAGAAGCACCGAGACCTACATCGGAGGCATCATCCTTCTCGTCGGGATGGGGCTGGTTCTGCCGGCCTTCGTGGCCGAGCGGAACATGGTCCCCTTCGAGTCGTTCCTGATCGGAGCCTGTCTGGCGCTCTACGGCCTGTTTCTCTGGATTCAGACGAAGGAGCATCGTGGTTTCTTCGTGAAGAAGGTCATCGAAGGCGAATCGGATGAACACGCGCACGATTCGCCGTTCGGAGTCTGGTATCACGTGGTCTTCATGATTCTGACCCTGATCCCTCTGGTGATCCTCGCCAAGCAGTTGTCGGTGGTGCTCGATTTCGGATTGGAGATCTTCGGCCTGCCGGACGCGCTGGCCGGTCTGGTCGTGGCGATTCTCATCCTCGCTCCCGAGGGGCTCGCCGCGTTCCATGCCGCTCGCAGCAACAATCTTCAGAGGGCGCTCAACATCTGTCTCGGATCGGCGCTCGCGACCATCGGACTCACGATTCCATCGGTGTTGATCATCGGTTTCATCATCGGTCAGGACGTGGCCCTGGGTCTCGACCCCGTCGAGATCGTGCTCCTCTCCTTGAGCGTGGCGCTTCTCATGATCAACCTCGGCAAGGGCGAGACCAACATCATGAAGGGTGCGTTGCACTTGATGCTCTTCATCACCTACTGTGTGTTCGTCTTCATCTGAAACCCCGACGTCCGCGCACACTCCTCACCATCTCATCAGGAGACATTCCATGGCACGTTTCGAAATTCTCGGTTCGACTGATCCTTTCATGAAAGTGCATCTCGATCAGGGCGAGACGATCTTCGCCGAGGGTGGCGCCATGGCGGCGATGGACGACGTCATCGATCTCACCGGCAAGGCACGTGGCGGGATGCTGAAGTCGCTGGCCCGTGTGGCGGTGACCGGCGAGTCCTTCTTCATGCAGGAGGCGACCGCGGAACGCGGCCCGGGCAGCATGCTGCTCGCGCCGGGCTATCCCGGGGAGGTCCGGGTCATCGAACTCTCCGGGGATGAGTGGTCACTCACGGACGGTGCGTTTCTCTGCGCCGAGTCCGGACTCGAGATCGCCACCAAGCGCAACAAGTCGATCGGTTCCTCGTTGTTCGGCGGGACCGGCGGATTCTTCATCATGTCGGTGTCCGGAAGCGGCAATCTCGCGGTCTCGTCCCTGGGCGCGATCCAGGAGATGCCCGTTCCNGAGAACGGTGAGTTGATCGTCGACAGCGGACACGTCATCGCCTGGCCGAANNCGGTGCAGATGAAGGCGTCGCTNTCGACCAAGAAGGATCAGGGTCTGCTGGGGAAGATGGTCGGATCCGTGAAGACCGGAGAAGGGGTCGTGCTGCGTTTCACCGGATCGGGATCGATCTTGGTCGCCTCGCGTGCGCAGCCTGCGTTCATCGGCTGGCTTTCGACGCGACTTCCCGGCGACAAATGATCAGTCCTCCGCGGGCGTCTTGATCGAGGGTTCCCCGTTCACACGTTCCATCTTGCTGAGGCGTCCGGTCCCGTTCCAGTCGCTGACGTAGAGGTTGCCGTCCGCGTCCAGCGCGCATCCGTGGGGCGAGAGAAACACCCCGTCGATCCAGTCGCTTTCGGGAATGCCGTTTCTCGCCCACTGATTCCTGTTCGAATTCGTGCCCACGTGGTCGATCAGTTCGAAGTTCTCGTCGAGCAGCGTGACTCTGCCTTCCAGTTCCGCGATCGCCATCTCGTCCCCCGAGATCCCGATCGCGCATGGTCTGCGAAGTCCTTCGACGGGCACGTCGATGAAGTCACCGTCCAGACTGAAGCGCTGGACCCTTCGGTTCTCCCGGTCGCACACCAGTAGGGTCGGCGTGTCACCTCTGGCATCGATCGCGAGTCCGTGGCAGGTGCGAAAGAGACCGGGTTCCGTGCCGGGACCTCCGAATGACGTCAGATAGGTTCGGTCCGGTGCGAAGACGTGGATCCATTGCCGGCCGTAGCCGTCCGCCACGTAGATGCGCCCGTCCGGACCGACCGCGATCCCGGTGGGGTTGTACGCGTTCGCGTCATCGTCGTATTTTCCGGATTCGGTCGGAAGACCGATCGACCAGATCGGTGTCCCGTCGAGCTTCAACTTGAGAATCTGTCGTCCCGCGAGATGGGCCGCGTAGATGAATTCCTCGTCACCCTCCCGTCGAATGACCATGCCATGGATGCCCGGGTATTCGCCAGCGATCGCATGCACGAAACGGCCATCGGGGCGATGGACCACGATGGAGCGTTCGGTGTCGGTGTTGGAATAGATCAACCCCTTGGAGTCGATCGCCACGCCCCCGTGGGTGTTGCCGAGTCGGCCGGTGTCCTCGCCTCGAGCGAATCCGGCGACCGGAATCCAGCCTTCAGCGTCCGGAGGATCGGAAAGTGCCGGGGTGACGGAGAGAGCGATCGCGGTGAGCGCGACGAAGCAGTGTGTGGTCATCATGTGATGACTGTAGCCTTTTTCNCGATCAGACCGGGGGTATCCAGCCGCCGTAGTCCTCGGTCATCCNNTCGGCGGCTTCGGGGCCCATGGTGCCCGGTTCGTAGANNTGGAGTTCNCCCGGATNCCTNAGAATGCCATCGAGCGCCTTCCAGGTGCCNTCGATGATCTTCTGAGTCGCGAANCNNGTCGNATTNCCTTCGAGCGCNTCACCCAGAAGTTGTTCGTAGGGGAGTTTCTCNGNGCCGAGNGCNTCNCTGAAGTCGACGTTGAGCACCACNGGTTTCGAGGCCATNCCGGCNGCGGGGTCGAGCGCCTGGACCTGCATCTGCACGCCGTCGNCGTGACCGAGTCTGAAGCGCAGGCGATTTCGTTCGGGTTCCTCGCAGCTNGCTCCGTTGAACAACTGNAGCGGNAGNCTGCGATAGACCACGACGGCCTCCGTCGCGGTGCATCCGAGACTCTTNCCCGCNCGAACGAAGAANGGNACGCCCGCCCATCGCCAGGAGTCGATGAANATCTTCANNGCGACGAANGTCTCGGTGTNCGAATCCTNCTCGACGCCTTCGACGTCNAGNTAGCCCTTGTACTGNCCGCGGACNTGGTCGGCGGTCNCGACNGGACGCATCGANTCGAANGCATGNAGTTGCTGGGCNTGGATCGCGGCGGGTTCGGCGGTCGANGGAGGGTCCATCGAGAGNAGNCCGATGATCTGCATGATGTGNTTCTGCACCACGTCCTTCAGGGCGCCCACCTTGTCGTAGAAGGANCCNCGATCCGAGACGTCGAANGATTCGGCCATCGTGATCTGGATGCTCTCGATGTGNGCGTTGTTCCACATCGGTTCGAACATGCGGTTCGCGAAACGCCAGACCATGATGTCCTGGATNGCGTTCTTGCCGAGGTANTGGTCGATTCGATAGATCTGATCCTCGCGGAGCATCTCGGCGATCNGANCGTAGAGTTCCACCGCCGAGTCGTAGTCGTGTCCGAAGGGTTTNTCGATCACGACTCTGGCCGTGCTGAGAAGATNNGCCNCATGCAGNCCCTGGATNGTGGCGAGGAANAGTCCNGGCGGGATCTCGAGNTAGAAGAGCGGCGCNTTCGCGNGTCCCACCGCCNNCTTNACGGCGTCGAAGGTCTCCNTCTTCGTGTAGTCNCCCTTGATGTAGCTCAGGTTCGCCGAGAACGTNNTCCAGACGNTCTCGTCGATGGTNGTTCCCGAGGCTTCGATCGATTCGCGNGCGTGCGCGCGCAGGTCCTCGTCGGTCCAGTCGCTGAAGGCGACGCCGATCACCGGGAGATCCAGAAGTCCNCNGGNTGCNAGNTGGTAGAGGGAGATGAAGGTCATCTTCCTGGCGAGNTCGCCNGAGATGCCGAAGATGACCAGGGCGTCACTTCTGTTCTGGGANTGNTTCGTTTCATTCGCCATCGATCGTCTCTCCTGGAGGCNTCGCCCGGCTNCNTCTCGNCGGGGCANGNAGAGCGTAGCAAATGCCCNAATGCGGATCCTTCGAGAGNCGATTCCCGGGNCTNGTNNCNGNTNCGGTTGTTAGGATGTCGCTCGTGAAGAACGCAACATCCACTCTCAAGATCCTTCTNATCCAGGTCCGTGCNGACAANCTCGCNTCGAAGCACGAGCGGGACTGCGTCATCGAGATGACNGGTCTGCAACCNGATCANGTGGATTTCGTCAACGTCGCGATGTCACCCGGNATCGATGCCGAGCGCCTCGAGCGNGCCGANGCCGTGATCATCGGTGGTTCCGGATCCCANTCNGTGGTGAANGACGANCCCTTCACNGAACTTCTGATCGACGACGTCANNCGCATCCGGGATCGNCGNCAGCCTCTCTTCGGCACNTGCTGGGGNCANCAGTTCATCGCGCGGGCCCTCGGAGGCGAGGTNGTGACCGATCTNNAACGTGCGGAAGTGGGNGTGGTCACCGTCACNTCGACGCCCGCNTCGGTCGATGATCCGCTGTTCNGCGAGATGCCCGAGCGGTACACCGCGCTNATGGGACANCANGATCATGTCCGGGTCCTGCCNCCGGGCGCCACGCAGCTGGCGTTCACCGAAGTCTGNCCCAATCAGGCGTTCGTGATGGACGGTCTGCCGATCTACGGGACGCAGTATCACGCGGAACTGCTTCCACAGCGTCTGATCGAACGTCTGCGGATGTTTCGTCAGTACATGCCCGACCCCGACGAACTCGAGACGCTCGAGGCCAGCATGCGACCGACACCNGACACCGCGAACCTGCTCANCAGGTTTCTNACCGAGATCGTCTGTGCGTGAGTGAGACGTCCTNTCAANAGGAGCTTCGTCATGGGTGAANCCGACATCNCCAACGTTCAGAACGAGGAAGCGAGACGNTCGTANCTNCGTCTTCTGCTTCGCGACGTCGAGGCGCTCGAGCGCATGCACGAGACGGGGCTTCTCGAATCNGGCGTTCGTCGNATCGGCGCCGANCAGGAGGTCGCGATCGTCGACGANTCCGGAGCNCCTCTTCCCATCTCGGANGAACTNCTCGCGCGGCTNCCCGGCGANGCCTTCACCACCGAGCTCGGACGGTACAACCTCGAGATCAATCTCGAACCGCTGTCNCTCGGTGGATTCGCACTNNGAGATCTCGAACAGCAGCTTCACGCGTATCTCGGGCAGGTTCGTGCGGTGGCACGCGATNACGAGGCGCTGATCGTGCTTGCGGGCATCCTNCCGTCTCTGGGGAAGGGCGATCTNACCCTCGACAACATCACCCCGCGGCCGCGCTACGCGGCGATGAACGAAGCNCTCACCCGTCTTCGAGGCGGNCCNTATGAATTGAACATCGGTGGGATCGATGATCTCGTGATCTCGCATGACAACATCATGCTCGAGTCCTGCAACACGAGTTTNCAGCTTCACTTCCAGGTCGATCCGGACAGTTTCGCNCACTGGTACAACATCGCGCAGGCCGTCAGCGCNCCGGTGCTCGCGGCCAGNGTGAACTCGCCCGTNCTNCTGGGACGGCGTCTCTGGAAGGAGACGCGCATCGCGTTGTTCCAGCAGTCGATCGACACNCGCAAGGATCGTGAGTCCGGGCGACANTCCCCNTCNCGCGTNACCTTCGGAAGCGACTGGGTGAACGAAGGCATCCTCGAGATCTTCCGCGAGGACATCTCCCGATTCAAACCGCTCTTCTACGACGTTCGTGACGAGGACTCGCTCGTCGAACTGAGTGAAGGACGTGTTCCCTCACTGACGGCGCTTCGTCTCTTCAACGGAACCGTCTATCGCTGGAACAGGCCCTGCTACGGGGTCTTCGATGGGAAGCCNCATCTGCGGATCGAGAACAGGATTCTGCCGGCAGGTCCGACGCCCATCGACGAAGTCGCGAACACNGCNCTCTGGCTGGGATTGATGCGTTCGATGAGCGACGAGGTCGGAGACGTGCGCAAGGCGATGACCTTCGAGAACGTCTCCCGGGACTTCGTCTCCGCGGCCCGGTACGGTCTNGAGTCCCAGCTGCACTGGATCGACGGGTCGATGCGTCCCGCTCGTGAGATGATTCTCGAGGAGATCATTCCCGCGGCCGCGCGAGGGCTCGAANCCAGCGGNATCGATTCCGACGACATCGAACGATACCTCTCCGTCATCGAGAAGCGCACCACCTCCGGTCGCACCGGAGCGGCATGGATCCTCGACTCGATGGCGGCGGCCGANGAATCGGAGAAGACCACCCAGCTNCTCGCGAGAGTCACCGCCGGCATCGCGGAACGNCAGTTGCACAACGCACCCGGGCANACCTGGGAGCTTCTCGATTCGGCCGAGTTCACCGGTGATCGGCGTCACGTNAANCGGGTCGAACAGATCATGACCACCGANCTCTTCACGGTTCACAAGGACGANGTCATCGACCTCGTCACGAATCTGATGGACTGGAAGCATCTTCGCCACATTCCCGTGGAGGACGACGATCGACATCTGGTCGGGCTCGTCACCTATCGNGATCTGATCCGACATCTGAAGCGGCTCGGCGGACTGGGCGCNGCNGAGTTCGATGCNGCNCCCGTCTCCTCGATCATGAAGACCGATCTCCTGACNGTCGGNTCCGAGACCTCCACGGTCGAGGCCTTCGAACTGATGATTCAGAAGGGGGTGAGCTGTCTGCCCGTCATCGATGGCGGACGGCTCGTCGGAATCGTCACCGACGACGACTTCATGAAGATCGCCGAACCGATGATCGCTCGATTCCTCGAGGANGACCAGGTCTGATTCGATCGNNNNCACCGANCGNATCGATCANCGAATTCAATCGCTCATGTACCCGCCATCCGGCAGGCGTTGCGGCAGTCTGGGTCTGTGTTCCATGATCAGCTCGTGCACCGCGGGGTCCCGGGTTCGGAGCAGTTCCGGAGTCGGGCATTCCCANTCATCCGNGATCTGNCNCGCCCGACCTGGAAAGTCCTGTGCNCCGAGGTGCGAGGTCAGNGCCCAGTAGAGATACTCCGCGGCCATGCACTCATAGTCGCACGTCCGATCGTCGTAGTGGTACCAGGATGATTCCGGGTACGCCCGCGGCACGCGCCTGAAGCGGCCGCCTCTCGCAAGGTCCATGGCGTCGGTGAGTCTCGAACCCGGTTGGTAGCCGAGCGTCTCCGGATGGGCCTGTTCCCAGCCGTTGCTGATCAGATGAAGCACCTCCTCGAGTGCGGCGTCGAAGCGTCCGCGCTCGTCGACGTGCGGCGGTCCGTCGGGTCTGGTCTCCTCCGCGTACAGCCCTTGTCCCATGCGGAATCCGGCCCGTTCGATCGCCTCGANGTCCGGNTCGTTCCGCTCCATCTCGAACTCGGTGGCGAACATCGCGAGAAACGCGCCTTCCTCCACCAGGATCCGATGCGCGAGGGGATCGTCGATCACACCGTCCTCGTCGTTGTCGAGATANTGCGCGATCAGGTTCGCGGCATGGATGATCTCGGTCGCACCCGTGCTCGGTGTGGCCACGACCCGGACTCCGAACACNTCGAGGTGTCGATCGAACANCGGATGGAAGCAGGCAAGTGGACCGTNCNGNTCGATTNTCCNGATGACGAAGTCCGGNCNNGCGACCTCGATCGNAGCGAGGCNCGCCTCCTCGTGTCGTGTTTCCTCGAGTCGTGTTTCCTCGTACCGTGCTTCAAGAACGGTCTCGTCCGCGCCGCGTATCTGACTGTCGAGCGCCCGCCAGTCATCGTTCGTGAAGATCGAATCGGCGAGCGCATGNAGGGCNGGATCNCNTCGCTTCAGAAACGCCCTCGAGTCCNNGNGNAGCAGCGTCTNCATCGACTCGTCCAGTTCCACGTCGAGCTCCTCGAGCAGATTGGTCTCCGGCACGCCGAACCAGAGGGTGACCCCTTCCGCCCAGTATTCATCCGGGTGGGCTTCGAAATAGGTGCCGCGCCACGTGCCCGCCTTCATCGCCGACTCGTAGGCGTCGAAGAGTCCCCGGGTGAAGGTGCCCGCTTTNGGTTCGGCCTCGACCACCTCGGGTTCGATCGATCCGTCGTTCTCCTCGTACTGGATGACNGTGTGNTAGATCCCGTGGGCCATCTCNTGGACGAGGATGTGCGGGTGGATCGTGCGGACCGCGATGCGGTACTCGCCGGGGTTCCCACCGAGTCCGGCGGCCTGCGCCACTTCGGGATCATGCGCGTATTCGGGAAGTTCGGTCAGCAGCTGATCCGGGCCCGCCAGCAGGATGCGAAACGATCGGTCGACGAGTCCCGCNCGAAGGCGTCTGCCCTCGTCGCCATCGGTCATCCGATCGACGACGATCGCGGTGAACCAGATCCAGTCGCGATCGACCGCCTCCGTGGCTTCGATGGAGATGCCGTCGAGGTCGAGCGTTCTCGAATACCCGACCGNANTCTCCTGNGCNATCNCCGTCGTGGCCGACGTCGCCGTCATCGCNAGCAGCATCGTCNTGCAGATCCTGAGCATCGTCGTGTCCTCCTGAAGACGTNGGTCTGATGTCCGTGANGGCCACACTATCAATNCCCGGGGGCGTCTCCGCAAGCCGGTGGGGNCGCGTNCNGNGANGTCNNNATCTTCAGAAGCGGATCGTCCAGCCGAACTTGGTGATCAGNTCGCTCTTCGTCAGCGTGAANTCGAGATCCTCCGATTCNACGTTCTGGTTGAAGACGATGTAGAGATCGGTGCCGGGTTCCGGGCTCCAGCGAAAGCGGGAGTTGATGCCGACGGTGTTCGAGACGTCATCCCACTGGACGTAGTTCTGCCAGGAGATGTCCGGGGTGAAGTAGACGTCCGCGATCGCGGTCAGCTGTCGGGTGATGACCCGCTGTTGCTGCACTTCGATGTCGTTGTATTCGAACGTTCCCCCGACCACGAGCTGAGGAGAGATGCGCCAGGTCGAACCCGCACCCCATTCGAACCGGGTGCCGCCGTAGTAGCCGCTCCAGCCGATCTCTCCGTTGACGGTGAGCGGACTGTCGTCGGAGCTCTCGAAGGACGCTTCGTAGCCGCTCCAGGTGTAGTCACCGGCGGCGATGGTGACCGCATCGGCGACCGTGAAGGGGCTCAGCGGAACTTCCCGTCTTCTGAGGTAGTTCATCCTGATCTCGGTGCCGTCTTCGGTGCGGATCTCGAGCGCCTCGAACTCGAAGTCGATCGACTCGACGTCGCTGTCGAGGTCGGTGACGATGAACGTGTTGAAGCCGGTCTCCACCGAGCGGAGGAAGTCGTCGTCGGGGCGCCAGCGGTAGCGCCACCCCCCGTAGTACTCGAAGATGCCGACTCGTGGGTTGAATCCCAGAGCGGCGTTGTAGGCGTCCCCGATCCGGGCGAATCCCGCGTACCAGCCGACGACGTCGTTCGGATAGCTCATCTTGAAGCCGAACGCGCTGCTGTCACCGCTGCGATCGCTGCTGTCGCTCACGAGCGCGAAGGCGTTTCCGGTGAGCGTTCGGCCGTCGGCGAAGTTCGTGTTCTTGTAGTTGAAGTCGACGCCGCCGACCACGTTGCTTTCACCGTCCTCGGGGTCGCCCGCGGTCATGATGGCGCCGACCGTCGATTCATCGAGGACGTCCCCGAACACCCGCGCCACGCTGTAGTTCTTCCAGAATCCGTCCGACTTCATCTGGACGTTCATCAGCCCGAGATTCAGATCCTCGATCTTGCCCGTGAGTCTCGCACCGGCGAGGATGCCTTGTTCCTCGCCATCCGGTCCGATGCCGATTCGTCGCGAGTAGAACGGGAGCGGGTTGCGTCTGATCCCGCCGAAGTCGAAGAAGCCCGCATCCTCCAGGAAGAAGTCGCGCTTCTCGGGAAAGAACAACGGGAAGCGTCCGAAGTTGATCTGCCGCTGATCGACCTCGGTCTCGGCGAAGTCGTTGTTGACGGTCAGCGAGAGCGTGAGCGAGGGATCGATCTTCCAGAAGAGATCGAGACCCGCGGTCGCGGCGAAATCTGTCTGATCCTGTCCGTCGTCCCTGATGTCCGCACGGACGAACGGCTTCAGGTCGATTCCCGACCCGATGTCGAGATCCTCGAAGCCGCCCAGGACATCGGCATTCGCGACCGAGGAGATCTGGATGTCCCTGCGCGGGGTGGACCATCGGACGGTCTCGTTCTTTCTCCTGATGAATCGTTCCGCGTTGATGCCCCATTCGCCGATGTCGGGATCGGCGAGAATCGTCTGAAAGGGGATGACCATCTCGACCGTCCATCCCTTGTCGTCGATGGCGGTTCTTCCGTACCAGATGCCGTCCCAGTTGAAGTCGACCTTGTCACCGTTGGTGATGCGCCCGTCCTTGCGAGCGCCGCCCGCCGTCATTCGGAAGACGTACCCCGTCCTGCGGTCCCGGAAGGGATCGATCACGAGCGTGACGTTGTCGTCGGGTGCGAAGGAACCGTCGTATTTCATCTGGGTGGCTCGGATGCCGGACGGATCATCGTCCCAGCAGCGGAAGCCGACGTAGAAGTTCTTCGAGTCGCGCATCAGGTAGACCTCGGTGCGCTCGGTGGCGGGGGCGCCTTCATCCGGGTTCACCTGTCTGAACGCCCCCTTGAGTCGGGTGCCGGCCTGCCAGATCTCCTCCAGCGTGCCGTCGATCTCCGGCGCCGTCTCCACCGTGTAGACGCGTGTCGTCTGATCCAATGGAGCGGTCTCGATCGACTCCCGCTCGCTGCGGTCCAGCTGCGCGACTGCGCCCGCCGTGAGACACCCCGCGGCGATGGCCGAGAGAAGTCTGATGCCTGCTGGGTGTCCTGAAGGGGGGTTCACGGTCATGTCGGTTTCGGAGGGGTGGAGCCCCGTTCTGGACGATCCAGCCGCGGGAAGCCCCAGATGGTAGCACCCTCGCTCAATGGGCAGCGGATTGATCCCAAGCCTCTTCTTGGTGATTCAAACGGGGTTTTTCCCCTGTTATGATCAAGTCATGACTCGGACGCACATCCTCAGAGCATGCGCCCTCATCGCCCTCCCGGTGATCTTCGCCGTCGCTCCTGGTGCCATCGGGTTCGAAACCCGTTCCGAATCCTCCATCGGCGAATCGACCATCCGCTACGGGCGCGACATCCGACCGATTCTTTCCGATCGATGCTTCCTCTGTCATGGTCCCGATCGCGAGACCAGACGTGCCGGTCTTCGACTGGACGGGTTCGAGGATGCCACCCGCATGGTCGATGATTTCGCCGCGATCATCCCCGGTGATTCGAAGGCGTCTCCCTTGATGGCGCGGATCACCTCGACCGATCCAGACGAGATGATGCCGCCTCCCGACAGCGACAAGCATGCGTTGACGCCCGATCAGGTCGAACTCATCGCCCGCTGGATCGATTCCGGGGCGCCCTACGAATCGCACTGGGCGTTCGAGTCTCCGGTTCGTGCCGCGCTTCCCGAGACGATCGACGATGTCTGGTGCGAGAATCAGATCGATGCCTTCATTCTGGATCGGATGCATCTGAAGGGCGTCTCCCCGAATCCCGAAGCGGATCCCGCCACGCTGTGTCGCCGCGTCTTTCTCGATCTCACCGGGCTGCCGCCCACGCCCGAGGAGCTTCGCGACTTCGAGGCCGCCTACGAGACCGATCGCTCGGCCTACGAACGTCTGGTCGACCGCCTGCTCAACGAGGAACCCTACGTCACCCGTCATGCCGAGCGGATGGCGACGCCCTGGCTCGACCTCGCCCGGTACGCCGACACGTCGGGCATCCACATGGACGCGGGACGATCGATCTGGTTGTGGCGGGACTGGGTGCTGGAGGCCTACCGCAGCAACAAGCCCTTCGATCACTTCGTTCGCGAGCAGCTGGCCGGTGATCTGATTCCAGAGGCCAGCATGGATCAGCTCGTCGCGAGTGGGTTCAATCGCAATCATGTCACCACCGACGAGGGGGGCGCGATCGACGAGGAGTACCTCTTCGAATACGCGGTCGATCGCGCGAACACCACCGGTTCGGTCTTTCTCGGATTGAGCGTCGGCTGCGCCCGCTGCCATGATCACAAGTTCGATCCGGTCTCGATCGACGAGTACTACAGTCTGATCGCCTTCTTCAACAACAACGACGAACCGGGACTCTACTCGCAGCTCCCCGATCCCATGCGTGCCTTCGAGCCCGCCCTCGAGGTACCCGATCCCGAAAATGCCTCGTTGATCGAGCGTCTGTCGTCCGTCGTGGGGGACATCGAGATCGAGCGTGCCTCGCCGACTCCGGAGGAGATCGCCCGGGTCACCGAGTTCGTCGCGAGCATCCGCGATGAGGACGACTGGCGATGGGATGTCGCGACACCGGTCTCGGCGACCAGTCGCGAAGGCACCGTCTTCACGCTGCTCGACGACCGTTCGGTGCTCGCGACGGGCACGACTCCCGACTTCGACGAGCATGTGCTGACCCTCTCCACCGATCGCACGGATCTCCGGGCGCTTCTGGTCGAAGTGCTCGATCACGAGACGCTCCCCGGCGGTCGCGTCGGTCGAGCCGGCAACGGCAACGCGGTGCTCGCCTCGATCACGGGCGAGGTCGTCTCACGGGTCGATCCCACGACACGTCGTCCGCTCGAATGGAGCTGGGCCTGGGCCGACGTCGAGCAGGACAACGACGACTTCAAGATCGCGAACGCCCTGCGTTCCGAGAACGACCGCGTGTGGGCGGTCGACGCCCATCGGCAGGCGGGGACGAGACGCGCGCTCTTCACCACGATGGAACCATTCGGGTACGACGGCGGCACCGACCTGATCCTCCGGTTCGAGTATCGTTCGCCGTATCCGCAGCACGAATTCGGGCGCGTGCGCGTGCAGGTCGCCAACGCCGGCGAGGAGGCCCTCGCCGCACTGCCCGCGACCACCACCAACTGGTACATCGCCGGTCCGTTCTCAGCGTCGAACGCACGGACCGCCTACGACAACGCATTCGGTCCCGAGGAGGCGGGTCCGCTCGACTTCAGACGCAAGTTCGGGACGCAGGACATCCATGCCTGGCGGTATGCGCCGCTGGTGCTCGAGGCGGAGGTGGTCGGTCTGGCGCAGGGGATCGGAGCCGAATACCTCGGCCGCGAGCTCTACGTTCCCACCGCCCGCACGATCGAGTTGAATCTGGGAAGCGACGACGGACTGCAGGTCTATCGAAACGGTGCACTCGTCCATGAGAACCGCATCGATCGCGGGGCCGCGGCCAATCAGGATCTCGCGAACGTCGAACTCGTGCCCGGTCGCAACACCCTCGTCTTCAAGGTGGTGAACACCGGAGCGGCCGGCGGGTTCTACCACCGTGCGGTCGAAGGCGAGTCCATTCATCCACCGGAAGCGGTCGCGCTCGCGCTTCCCGATGGCGTGCTCGACGACGTGACCCGCACTCGAGCCGATGAAGCGCTTCGCAAGCGGTTCTCCCCACGCTACCTCGAACTCTCCGAACGACTGGTGGCGGCTCAGGCCGAACTCACCGAAGCCCGGGCGTCGGTTCCGAAGACCATGATCATGAAGGAGCGATCGGAACCGCGACCGACCTACGTCATGATGCGCGGGCAATACGATCAGCCGGACATGGAACGACCGGTGTCGCGCGGCGTGCCGGCGGTGCTGGGCGCGGTACGCGGCGATTCGGATGAACTGATCGATCGACTCGATCTCGCCGACTGGATGACGGGTGATGAGAATCCCCTCACGGCACGAGTGACGGTCAACCGCTTCTGGGAGATCTTCTTCGGACGAGGCATCGTCGAGACCAGCGCCGACTTCGGACTGCAGGGCGCCTGGCCGACGCATCCCGAACTGCTCGACTGGCTCGCGGTCGAGTTTCGTGAGAACGGTTGGGACATGCGCGACATGCTGCGTCTCATCGTGACCAGCGCGACCTACCGACAGTCGTCGCGCATCACGCCGGAGACCCGTGCGCTCGACCCCCTCAACGAGACCTACGCCTGGTATCCCCGGCAGCGTCTCTCCGCGGAGCAGATCCGCGATCAGGCGCTCTACGTCTCCGATCTCCTCGTCGAGACGCTCGGCGGACCGAGCGTCAAGCCCTACCAGCCGGAGGGCCTCTGGCAGGAGGTCGCGATGCTCCAGTCGAACACCCGCTTCTTCGAGCGTTCCGAGGGTGACGGGCTCTGGCGGCGCAGCCTCTACACCTACTGGAAGCGTGCGGCGCCGCCACCCTCGATGCTCTCCTTCGATGCCCCGACCCGCGAGTACTGCGTGACCAGTCGGACGGTCACGAACACCCCGCTTCAGGCGCTGGTGCTGTGGAACGACGAGCAGTTCGTCGAGGCCTCGCGCAAGCTCGCGGAACGGACCATCCGGACCGGTGACGATGACGCGCTGCGACTTCGTGCGATGGTGCTTCGCGCCCATGGCTCGACTCTCGACGATTCGAACCTGGCCATGCTGCTCGAGGCCCTCGACGCGTTCCGTCAGCGCTATGCGGCGGCGCCCGACGACGCGGCGGCCCTGGTCTCCGTGGGCGAGTCGGTGACGCCCGATGACATTCCCGCTTCCGAGCTCGCCGCCTGGACGATGCTCGCCAATGCCGTGCTCGCCAGTGACGCGGCGATCGTGAAGGATTGAGGTGCGACGACATGACTCGTGAACGCGACATCAAGGAAGCCTGCCATGATCCTCTGGAGTCCTATCTGCGCAATCTGACGCGCCGGCGCTTCTTCGGAAAGGTCGCGAACACCATGGGGGCGGGTCTGGGCTCGATGGCGCTCGGAACGCTTCTGAAGGCGGATGGCGCGCATGCTCTGCCCGCCGGTCCGGCGCAGACGCCCGAGGACATTCTCGCGAATCTTCCGCATTACGCTCCGAAGGCGAAGCGGGTCATCTACATGCACATGGAAGGCGCGCCCAGTCAGCTCGATCTCTACGACTACAAGCCTGGTCTCGCCGAACACTACGACACCGATCTTCCCGACTCGGTCCGAGGCAGTCAGCGCATCACGACGATGACCAGCGGTCAGGCACGTTTTCCCGTCGCGCCCACGATGTTCAAGTTCAAGCGCTATCCGAACAATCAGGACGGGCTGATGCTCTCGGAGCTCCTTCCGCACACCGGATCGATCGCGAAGGACATCTGCGTCATCAAGTCGATGAAGACCTCCGCGATCAACCACGAGCCCGGGATCACCTTCTTCCAGACCGGAACCGAACAACCCGGTCGTCCCTGTTTCGGTTCCTGGGCCAGCTACGGGCTCGGCAGCATGAACAAGGATCTTCCCACCTTCGTGGTCATGATCACTCAGGGGAAGGGCAACATGCAGGCCCTGGCCGCACGGTTCTGGGGCAGTGGTTTTCTCTCCAGCGAACACCAGGGATGCAAGATTCGTGCGGGGCGCGATGCCGTCCTGCATCTTCGCGATCCCGAAGGGGTGTCCCGCGAGGATCGCCGCCGGATGCTCGACGTCGTTGGTCGTCTGAACGAGACCGAATTCGAGAACAGTCTCGATCCCGAAGTGCAGGCGCGAGTCGCTCAATACGAGATGGCCTATCGCATGCAGATGTCGGTCCCCGAGCTCACCGACTTCTCGACCGAGAGCAAGGCGACGCTCGATCTCTACGGCGATGACGTCAAGGAGCCGGGTTCCTTCGCCGCCAACTGTCTTCTGGCCAGGCGGCTTTCCGAACGCGGGGTTCGTTTCATCCAGCTCTTCATGCGTGGCTGGGATCAGCACGGCAATCTTCCCAATGAGATCCGAGCTCAGTGCAAGGCGGTCGATCAGGCTCAGGCCGCATTGGTCAAGGATCTGAAGCAGCGGGGGATGCTCGACGAGACGCTCGTGCTCTGGGCGGGTGAATTCGGTCGGACCGTCTACAGCCAGGGCGCCTTGTCCCACAACAACTACGGTCGTGACCATCATCCACGCTGCTTCTCCATCTGGCTTGCGGGAGGCGGCATCAAGCCGGGTGTGAGCTACGGCACCACCGACGACTACTCCTACAACGTCGTCGAGAATCCCGTCGAGGTGCATGATCTGCATGCGACGATGCTGCACCTCATGGGCGTCGATCATCGCCGACTGACGTTCCGTCAGCAGGGACGCGACTACCGTCTGACCGACGTCCACGGAACACTCGTCGACGGCATCATCGCCTGAGTCCCGCTGAGCCACCTCATGCACGCCAGGGTGCGGTCGATCAGTCAGCGTTCACACAGGCCCCAGCTGCCGAGGATGATCGCGAGATCCGGGCCGCCCACCACCCCGTCCTCGTCGAGATCGGCGATGGTGCCCGGCTTGCCCCAGTACGCCAGCAGCAGGCTGAGATCGAAGCCGTCGACCACGCCGTCCTCGATCAGATCGGCGGGACACGCCGGGGCTTCACTGGCCTTCGGATGGTCGTACAACCAGGCGAGGACCCGGTCGCCGAAATCGTCGGTGAGCAACGGTTCGTGTCCGCCGTCGACGATCGTCCAGAGTTCGGATGATCCGCCCTCGACGCAGTTCTCGTCGTATCGCTCGACGATGGTCTCCGCCCCGACCACGCCCGCGTCGATGTCGATGTTTCCCGGGATCTCCGGAAAAAGCGAACAGCCCGCTTCGCTCGCCCAGCGCCGCACGGTCTCGGGAGCGCTGGGATGACACCCGTCGAAGCATCCGCCTCCGTATTCGATCGTCGGGTCGAGGGTGCCGTGCATCTGAAGCACGTGGACCGGTTCGCTCGGCATGCAGAGCGCCGGGTCGAGGTGGGTGACGCCGGCGAGACTCGCGATCGACGCGATGAGATCCGCATGATCGCACGCCATGCGATGGGACATGAAGCCGCCGTTCGAATAGCCGGTCACGTGGATGCGGTTCAGGTCGACCGCCTGCTCCGAGATGATCGTCTCGATCAGGGTCCGCAGGTAGCCCGAGTCGTCCGGTTGGAAGTTTCCGAGATCGCAGCAGGCGTCGGTCGCGTTCCAGAACCGGTTCAGCGCCGCGTCGGCGGTGCCGTCCGGAGTGCAGAGGAGGAAGCCAAGTTCGTCGACCCGACTGCGAAAATCGAAATAGCCCTCATCCGCCGAGCTGCCGCCGAATCCATGAAGCCACACCACGAGCGGTTTCGGCTGATCGGCGGGGACGGTCTCCGGAATGAAGAGTGCCACGTCGCCGCGACCGACATCGATGGTCGCCTCGGTCTCGGCGTGAAGCGTCGAACGGGCGCCGAGGCAGGCCACGCCGACGGTGAGCGCCAGCGTGCGGGTTCTCGAGATCAGATCCGGGGACATGGACGGATCGTCCCATCAGAGCTCGGGCTTGGCCACGCTCGATTCCGAATTTGAGGAACTCTCCATCCCGAAAAGAGCCTTTTTCCGGCATGGCGCCGATTATCCGAGCCTTTCGGCCCGGACGGGTCGTTTCGGAATCGGCTCATCCTTCGTCCTGTGGCGCGAGTCCGTCGGTCATCCGTTCGAAGGCCGCCCGGAATTCCAACCGGTAGTGTTCGATCTGATCCTCCGGGACGGGGGATCCCAGATCTTCGGTGATCTGCGGCAGGTC
>PAQN01000035.1 GCA_002709755.1 Phycisphaerae bacterium | reverse complement strand
GTGATCGTCATGGCCGTGATCACCGTGACCGTGGCCGTGATCGCCGTGACCGTGACCGTGATCGCCGTGACCGTGGCCGTGATCGCCGTGGCCGTGGCCGTGATCGCCGTGGCCGTGGCCATGTCCGTGTCCACCATGACCGTGAACCTCTCGCTCGAAGGCGGGATTGGTCACAAGCGCCATGTACTTGACACGATTCTTGGTGTTGAGCTCGGCAAGGAGGTCGTAGGTTCGAGGGTTCGAGAACATCTTCGTGACCTTGCTCTGCGGATCGTTCAGATCCCCGAACACGATCGCACCAGTCGAGCAGGCCTCTTCGCAGGCACATCGAATGGCGCCGTCTGGAATCGACCAGTCCTTTCCGGTGGCCCCACCACCGGCTTGAGCCCATTCGTTCTTGTACTTGATCTTGGCCTGGGCGATGCGCTGCGCGCACAAAGAGCATTTCTCCATCACACCACGACTTCGCACGGTGACTTCCGGGTTGAACTGCATTCGACGGAAGTCGCTGGGACCGTCCTTGGTGTAGTAACTCGGCTTGACCGCGAAGAGTCCTTCCTGCTCCCTGACCGGTTCACGTCGCTGATAGTCGAACCAGTTGAATCGTCGCACCTTGTACGGGCAGTTGTTGCTGCAGTATCTGGTTCCGATGCAACGGTTGTAGACCATCACGTTCAGACCATCGTGGTCGTGAACGGTCGCTGCGACCGGACAGACCTGTTCACACGGCGCGTTTTCGCAGTGAAGACAGCACACGGGCTGAGTGACGACCTGCTCGGGGTTTGAAGCCGTTCCACCCTTGAAGTATCTGTCGATGCGGATCCAGCTCATCTCGCGGCCGCGGATCACCTGGTCCTTGCCGACGATTGGAATGTTGTTCTCGGCCTGACACGCCACGACGCATTCGGAGCACCCGGTGCACGTGGTGAGATCCACCGAGAGGGCCCATCGGAACTTCGCGCCATCGAGGTTGGTCTCCTCCCAGAGCGAGAGGGAGTGTGCGACGTGGGCAAGACCCTTGTTGAAAGCCGGATCCTTCTGATAGGTCTCAAGCGAGCCCTCACGGACGATGGAGGGAAGCCTCTCTTGGATACCCGCTTCCGGAACCGACTTGTCGAGAGAACCATAGATGCCATGATCCTGAGTTGAGGCGAGCGGATAGGTCTCACCCGTCTTCACGAACGAGACCTTCGAGACGAGATCCATCCCGTCGGTCCGCCGGAGTGGGTACACGTTGAAACCGGCGCCATCGGCAATCGTGCCGGCGTTCTTGCATCGGCCGTAGCCGATCGAAAGCGAGCAGGTTTTGGCGGCCCATCCAGGCATGACCATGACGACGGATTCGATCGAGCCATCGGGCGTCTTGAGGGTGACCATGTCACCGGAAAGAAGGCCCTGCTGGTCGGCAAGCACCGGGCCCATGTAGATCGCGTTGTCCCACGTGAGCTTGCTCACGGGATCAGGAAGTTCCTGCATCCACCCGACGTTCGCATAGCGTCCGTCGTAGATACGGCCATCTTGATAGATCACGAGCTCGATGCCATCGTCCACGGGAATGTCACGTGAGGCACGGGTGACTGCGGCCATCGCTCCGGATGACACGCCGGGCGTGATCGTGGCTCTCGAGGTCCCCCGTTCGTACCCGTCGGAGAGCATCTGGCGCCAGATACGTTCGAAAGCGAAGTCGTCTACGGCGAAACGAGAGCGAGTCGTCGACCGAAGAATCTCAAGTCCATCGGTCTGCTCGTCACCCATGAGCATCGCAAGCACTTCGATCAGACTGCGCCCCCCTTGTGTCTCGTCGACAAGGGGTTGAATCAGAGGCTGAACGATCGAGATGGTCCCGTCGTTCGCGGTCGCATCCCCCCATGACTCGAGATAGTGAACGCTTGGAATCACCCACTCGGGTGCAGCGGCGTCGGTGGTCTCGTTGAGCGAGGTTCCAAAGCAGACCACCTTCTCGACCTTGGCCAGAGCCTTGGCGAATTCAAGGTCTGCAGGTGCGTCGTAGACGGGGTTGCCGTCGAAGACGACCAGAGTCTTGACGGCACCTGCATTCATCTGCTTCACCAGAGCGGAAAGGGCTTCGGTGCGAGTCTGAGTGCGCTTGATCGGCCGATAGGAGACGGTCCTTCCGACATTGCCGAGTTTTTCATTGATGATCGCGGCCAGCGCATGCACCTCGGGAGGCTGGCCGGTGCCCGCCATGACGATGCACCGACCTCGATTCGATTCGAGGTCCTCGATCATCTTGTCGAAGATGTCCGCATCGGTGATGACGACCNCTTCGTGCTCGCCCTTGTGGCTGGNGAAGGAACGGTTGATGGAGGCCTTCAGTTCGGTGAGGAGCTTAGGATCCTCGGCAACACCAGCCACACCAAGCCGCTTGGCGATCGCACGTGCTGCGGCTGGAATTCGACTTGAACGCAGCGCAACACGCTCATCGGAACCGATGCCGCTGACCGTGAGGGTGGGTTCGATCTGGTAGACGCGCGACATCGTCGCGTCGGCGGGCAGACCCTCGAGTCGGCGGCGGCTTGCCCAACCCGCGGGGCTGTTGCCGTTGTCTGAGTCGTTGCCGAGGAAATCACAATCGAGCGACACGATGATGTCGGCCTGCGACAGATCNGCGACGACCTGATGAGGTGCGCCGAAGGCCATCTTCGTNCCGAGGAACGTGTTGTCNTCATTGACGGCNTCCCACTCGGTCCAGGTCGCGGANGGCATTTCGGTGCCCATTCGCGCCTTGAGTGAATTGATGGTGGGGCCGTTGGAGGCGCCTGTGAGGATCGCGAATCCGCCGCCGNCGGGATGGCTCTTCATCCTGTCCTTCAACCAACGGNTGAATTCNGACCAGGTGCTGTCCNCGCCCTTGTTGNTCGCGACTCGGAGACGATCGGGGTTGTACAACTCAAGCACGGTTCCCTGGACCATCGAACCGCAGGCATCGGAGGGCATCGCGGGATGCTCGCCGTTGCCGCGCAGGTAGATCGGACGTCCGTCGTAACTGGTGACCACGACGGGNACGGCGACACCACCGAGCTCGCAGGTCGACGCATACTCGACGGAAACACCCGGGTCACGATTGTCGGGACGATTCGCATAGGGGGCGATCTTGGTTTCGGGAAGCCTGCGGCAGGCTGCGGTACCGAGGCCGGCGAGCGCGAAGCTCGCACCCATGATCTTCATGAACTGACGACGGTCCTCACCCTCGAGATTCTGAGCGCCTTCCTGAAACTCCCGGTCGGAGAATTCCTTGAACTCATCGGTCCGAGACAGATCCTCGAGACTACGCCACAGATCCCGCCCCTGCAGACTGGGAGAAAGGGGCTCCCGAGCCTCGGTCGGCTGGTTGGTGTCGTGAGTGGTCTTGGATTCGTCCACGAGGTGCTCCAGATCGACGGTCATCTCAGCGATGACAGGTCGAACAGTTCTCGGAAGGGTTGATGTGNTAAAGATTCTGAACCTCGAGACGCTGCCTCGCGAACTCCGCTTCGGCCTTTTCGCGGGCTTCACCCTCAAGACCGAGGGCCAGGCCCCAGCTCATGTTGGTCANCTCGCTGACGGGCCGAAGATTGGGCTCGGGGTTGCGATGACAGTCCAGACACCACCCCATGCTGAGCGGCTCCGCCTGATAGACGACTTCCATCTGGTCGATTCTGCCGTGACATGACACGCAGCCGACACCACGATTCACGTGAGCCTGATGGCTGAAATAGGAGTAGTCCGCGACATGATTGACCTTGGTCCACTGAATGGGAAGACCATCTTCGTAACTGGACTGGACCGGTTCGAGCTTGGGACTGTCGGGCTTGATCAACGTGTGGCAGTTCATGCAGGTCTGTGTCGCNGGGATCGCTGCATGATCGGCGCGTTCGACCGTGTTGTGGCAGTAACGACAGTCCATGCCAAGCTCACCNGCATGNAGAGCATGNCTGAAGGGNACNGGCTGNACCGGTTGATAGCCGACTTCCANGGTCTTGGGACTGAANCCGAACGCGACGAAATACAGCACGTAAATCGGGACAGTTGCGCCCACCACTGCGATCAGAGGGAGAAGCGCATTTGACCATTTTGGGAAGAGAAAGCGGCTCATGAAATCGGNTGGACTTCGTTCTATTTTTCACAAAGCATGGTGAACATGCAACTGTCGGAGTACNTGGTCAACTTAGACTGGGGTGGGGGTGCCTGTGGTGGAAAACGCGAGTCGAGGACATCCACGTCGAAAATACTTGGAAACAAGATGAAAAAGACGAGATAAACATCGACGAATCGAAATGGAACACTGCATAGACAAGGGGAATAATGATAGCTCTNTGGTCTGAAATCTTGCAACCTGAAAGCCCGAGAGAGAACAAACTTGCGTGCTCATGAGACTGAGAATCAATCTCATCAATNNGCCGGCAAGACAGTCGTAAACTTCTGTTTCAATTCAGCGATTCCATCGANATCACCAATCACGATGAGACGATCACCACGCTCGAGCACCATCTTGCCACTGGGCACGAGAGCCTCGCTTCCTCGCCGAATAATGGCGATGAGACACCCGGCAGGAAAACCGAGATCCCTGATTTTGACTCCGATGAGGGCCTCAGTGGGCGATCCGGCGCGAAGGAGGATCGGAAGATAGCGGTCGTCTCGGAGCAGAATCTCACGAAGCGCGTCGTCATGACGGGCGGAAATCCAGTCATCCATGAAGTTTTCCTGCTCCACACACGCTGCAAGCTGGGCGAGAAGACGGAGNTGNACGGCCGGATCNTCATTCGGACTGACCAGGAAGAAGATGGCATGGACGGTCTGNGTGCTNGANANNNCTCCNGAGACCGTCCCGANNCTGACCTCGATCCCCTCTCGAGAACGGACAATCACGAGACTNGGCGACTCNAGCCCCTTCAATCTCAGGTGAGGGAGCGCGATGCCACGGGTGACAGGTGTGGCACCCACTCTCGTTCCATCGAGAAACCCTTTGAAGATAAGATCTTGCGGGTGATCTACAAGCGTGCTGAGACGTTCGGCTGCCGAGTGCGTGACGGATTCGAAATCCAGGGATGCTTCGACGTCGAGAACTTCACTGCCCGCAATGATCTCCTCGAAGGGATCTGAGACACGAGGCCCCCGCTCCTTCAGGATCCCACGCAGTTCATGATCGAGACCATCGAATCTNCGCTGCCCCAGACGTTCGAAGACGTGGAAGATCGCCCCACCTCGATCGACCCGCTTGTTCGCGTAGGCGAAGAACCAGATCACGCCAAGCACCACCAACCCCGCTGCGAACATGGTCGGAGCGGCCCCCATTTCGGTGATCAACCAGCAGGGACCGAAAATGCCGGCGAGGGGGACCCATGGATAGAAGGGGGTTTTGAAGCTCGGATCGTAGGATGGAATGTTGCTCTCACGCATCACGATGACGGCGAAACAGAGCAGGGCAAACAGCACGAGCTGGAANGCGCTNGCAAGCTTGGCTATCTCGAGAACCTCGAACGCGCTGATGTAGAAGATGACCGCTGCGACCGTNATCAACAACGAGATCGTCGGCACACCGTTCTTGTCGATCTTTCTGAAGATGGAGGGGAGCAGGTGATCGCGACTCATTGCAAGCGGATAACGGGACGAACTCAGGATGCCGGCATTGGCGAGCGACATGAACGCGAACAGCGCCGCGATGGAGATGAGCACGAGACCGGTGGTTCCCGCGACGGACCGGGCGGCATCACCCACGGGCGTGAAGCTGCCGGCAAGCGCCTCAGCGGGCGTCACACCGACCATCACGACGAGACCCAGAATGTAGAACACGACGGATGTCCCCAGCCCGAGGAAGACACCGAGTGGCAGATTGCGCTGAGGATTCTCGATCTCCTCNGCGACGCTTGCGACCTTGGTCACCCCGGCATAGCTGATGAAGACGAGGCCGGCGGTGGCGATGATGCTGCCCCCNCCTTTGTCGAAAAAGCCTTGAAAACGTGTCGTATCGATGGAAAAAGACCCTTGCAGGATGAACCAGGCAAGAATGACCAGAAGACCCGAGACCATCACGATCTGNAACTGTGTGGTGGCCTTCGCGCCCATGAANTTCACGAATCCGAAGACAAGCGCGAGGATGATCGCGAGCGTGACGATCGGCGTGTCGGGAAAGAACAGACTGATGTAGGCCCCCATCCCGACCAGGGCGAAGGATGCCTTGAGCGTCATCGCGAGCCAGGAACCCAGCCCTCCGATTGTTCCCGCCAGAGGCCCCAGACTGCGATCGAGAAAAAAGTAGTTCCCCCCCGCCTTCGGCATGGCGGTGGCGAGTTCNACCTTGCAGAACATGGGTGCGATCATCATCACCGCGGCGATCAGATACGCGAGCACGACCGCGGGGCCGGACTGGGCGAAGGCAAGACCNGGGAGCAGGAAGAATCCCGCGCTCAAAGTCGTTCCGGTGCCGACCGCGAAGACACCGAAGAGGGTCATCTCCTTCTTNAGTTTTCCTGGCGATGCCACGAATCAATGCCTCCATCGAATCCGACCGAGGGATGCCACACGACCACCCACCGATGATTTGAATGCGAGATGCATTCTACTCAAAGAAGNAGGNTGTGAAACGGNCAATTCACTCAACGAATGCCGAGCACTCCACTGCCACCACTGGTCGAGCGTCTTGGAGCCGTGAGCCGAGAGGTGGGGTTCTTGTTCGTGGAGNAGANAGACTTTTCNTCGGTGGCATCAAAGCCGANNCCATCATNGAAATGAGTTGATTCGATCGAAGACGACTNGGGTGNNCCGCCTGANTTCGNTGGCTCGACGACCNCGGAGGGGTGANCCTCCCCACTGNCGGATCGNGTGGAGGTCGNCATCGAAGTGAANTCGATGTGGAAACAGCNCAACACANCGAGAAGGANCAACACGAGCGAGAGAACCGTCTGNCGGCTCATGNCNCCGGTGGCGGCCCTCANGAGTGNGATNAGGGAACCGGTGATCGAGGAATCCGGGCCNAAAGCGATGGGNTGACCTGCGGCGGATGGACCGAGGCACNATGCGGCGGAAGGNAGCAAGCATGCGNNCTTGGAGGANCGAGCAGCGCCGAACTTCGCNTCGAGATCACGAAGGATCCGATCGATGNCGAGTCGATCGGCGTGGTGCGANGGTGGANGACCGGGGAAGGCGAGACGGTGAATGCCCATCCCGACGATGGTCGGATACGGCTTTCCATCGATCTCGGAGATCATGATCGANTCCGCAGTCAGGGCTTCGTGATGAAGACCCGATGCATTGGCCNGNACGATGGTGTCGNGGATNCGATCGAANAGCNCCCCGCGTTGAGACGCGGAGGTCGTGAAGACGGTCAGGTACTGCTGAATCGGAACACCGTTGACTCGGTTGAAGGCGAGGAAGGGTCNGCCTCCGGGTGTGGNGCCATGGGAAACGAGNTGTTCGATCGATCGACATCGGCNNGTTTCGAATGCGGCNACGGTGGTCTCGANGNAANTGTTCGTGGCCGAGAAGATGTGGATCAGCAGGTCGGAGGAGNCATCATCTNGGCGTTGTCCGGTCCAGACTTCACGAGTGGCCGAGCATTCCAGCTTTCGACGAAGCACCAGATCCCCCGTTCCATGAAGGGAGTCCGAGGGTGAGAATTCGGAGGACATGTCACCGGCGGCGCTTTCGATCGAGGCGATCATCCGCATGACTCGTGAACGGAGAACAGAGTCCTCACCACATGCCACCTCGATGATCTGATTCTGTTCAGCCTGAGGGGATGAAAGAATCTCAGCCACGATCTGATGGGCTCGCCAGGAACCGACAAACGTCCCGTCAGAGGATGACCCGGAAGACACTGCGTACTCCAAGAAAATGAAAGCAGGAAACAAGAATTGATGATCATGCGACACGAAGGGNGCCGCAGGTGCGGATGTGCATCCGGCAGAAACATGTACGCAGCGATGAGCTCGGATTTGGCCGGCAATTTCAAAAAAAACGCGCTTCAACACTCGATGAAACCCGGGGATGCGATGCGGTGGCCCTGCGGGGGTATGCTGAAAGTCCATGATCGACACGCATTGCCATCTCACGTTCCCTCAGCTCGGCAAGAATCTGCCGGACGTGCTTCGACGAGCCGCGGATTCAGGCGTGACGGGGATGATCACGATCGCGACGACCAGTGACGGATCCGCTGAAAATCTGGAGATCGCTCGAGCGCACGAGAACATCTGGTGCAGTGCGGGCGTCCACCCCCTGTATGCGGACGAACCGATCACATGGGACCGAATTCGAACCGTGGGCCAGGACCCGCTCTGCGTCGCGTGGGGCGAACTAGGTCTCGACGGGTTTCATCCCGAGCCGAAGATCGAACTCCAAAGAGAGGTGCTTCGAACCCAGCTGGAAAAAATCGAGCAGTGGTCACGGGAAGGACTCGAGAAGCCGGTGGTCATACATTGTCGGGATGCCTACGAACTGCTGCTTCCGGAGCTCGAAGCGGTCTCCCTCCCGAGAGACCGGTATGTGTTTCATTGTTTCACGGGGACACCNTTNGAAGCCGAACGCGTGCTGGAATTCGGCGCGATGATCTCCTTCACCGGCGTCGTCACCTATCGAAACGCGAANGANGTGGCCGANGCNGCGAAACTNGTNCCGGAAGACCGCCTGATGGTGGAGACGGACGCCCCCTACCTCAGCCCCGAACCNCTTCGAGGGTCNTATCCGAACGANCCNGCCAACGTGGTCCATACGGCACGATTTCTCGCGGCATTGCACGGTCGAGCGGAGGNTGANTTCGANCGCAGCNTGGACGAGAATGCCTGTCGTTTCTTNGGTATCACCCCGAAAAAGCCACGACCGATCGTGGATTCGCACTAATCTGNCAGACCATGCCACTCGATCAGCAACATGAATTCGACCGATCAATGATGAGCTTCGGGGATCACCTCGAGGAACTCAGACGNCGTCTCATNCTGGCGTTGATCGTTCCANTTCCGATGATGATCGTGCTCTTNCCCTTTGCNGACGAGATCAGAGGNATTCTCACCCGTCCGGTGTTCGGTGCGCTTCGCTCGGCGGGNCTGCCCGCGCAGCTNCAGGCNATGAATCCCGCCGAAACGCTNGCGACCGATCTCAAACTGAGCATCATCTTCGCACTGGTGCTGAGCGGCCCCTGGATCCTGTGGCAGGGATGGAAGTTCATAGANCCCGGTCTGTACAACCAGGAGAGGCGATTCGTTCACCTGCTGGTGCCCGGGAGCGCGCTTCTCACGATCGCAGGACTCGCTCTTCTCTACTTCGGGATGCTTCCCTTGATGCTGCGCGTTCTCATCGCGTTCGGGGTCCCTGCAGATCAGACCGTGTATCCGATCCAGAACGGCCAGGAGAATGCAGAGACATCGGAGGTCACTGCACCGGATCAATCGATCGAGATTCCGATTGTGACCGAGATGCCCGAGACGCTCACACCCGGCATGGTGTGGTTGTCACCGGGTGAGGATGCACTGCACGTCGCCGTTCCCAACGGAGATGAATCGGGAACGCTTCGAGTGCTGAACGTTCCACTCATTCCGGAAGGGATGGTGCTCCAACAGTACCGGCTTCGTGAGTACGTCAACTTCATACTCATTCTGATGGTGGGGATCTCCATCGCCTTTCAGATGCCGCTGGTCATCCTGCTTCTGGGCTGGGTCGGGATCATCGGAACGACGGTGCTCGAACGGAATCGAAGATATGCCCTTCTCGGATGTGGTGTCGTCTCCGCGGTCATCACGCCCGCGGACATCGTCAGCATGGTTCTCATGCTGGTCCCGCTGTACGCGCTCTATGAGCTCGGGATCATCCTTCTGAAACTCGCACCAGCCGATCGGGTCGCGCAAGGCAACGTGTTCAAGGGCGCAGTTGAGGATGTCCTGGGACGATTCCAGAGCTCCGATGATGATGATGACGACGATCCATCGACGGATCCGATGGCATCGGAGCCGAAACCCTCGACTCCACCACCCGGCACGATGCCCCGCAACGGAAACATCGAAACCGATCCATCGGACAATGATGGCCGCAGTGAAGACGATCGAGACAGGACCGATTGATGAACGGGTTGAAGCATGTCCTCTTGAAATGGCTGCCGGGCTCTTTCGTCAGNCNCNGGCCTTCGANGCATGNACGAGGTGACGTGACGTCGGTGGATNTGANGATGATGGAACGAGCGCTTTCACTGGCGGAGGANGCGGCGAATCGTGGCGAGGTGCCGGTGGGAGCGGTGGTGTACAGAGACGACGTCGTTCTCGCGGAGGCCTCGAACAATCGAGAGGCNTCGGGNGACCCGACGGGNCATGCNGAAATCGTCGCGCTTCGAGANGCGGGGCTCAAGAACGGTGGATGGCGTCTNGATGATTGCTCGGTGGTNGTGACACTCGAACCCTGTCCGATGTGCGCGGGCGCGATGGTGAATGCCAGAGTGGGNCGCCTGATCTACGGCGCATCGGANCCGAAGGGCGGCGGATGCGNGAGCTTGTACGAGATCACNTGCGANCCNAGACTGAACCACAGGCTCGAGACCATCGGGGGGATCATGGAGGAACGCTGCGGAGAGTTGCTGCGCATGTTCTTCAGGGAGCGACGGGCTCTCAAGAAGGCGGCGAAGGCGAAGGNCGGGGAAGACAGCTCATGACNAGGGGGANGATGCCATGATCAAGGCGGTCTGCTTCGACTTCGGTGGCGTCCTNGTGCGAATCGCTCGCTCCTGGANCGAAGCCTGCNAACGNGCGGGNATCGACNCCGCGTCNTCNGGTGGTTCGGAGGCGGACATGGTCAGAGCCATCGGCCCGGCTGCCGATCTGCAGACCGGCAGCATCGAGTTCGAGGAATTCATCGAGCGATGTCGTCGGAACGGCATGAACNGGCTCGNCTCGGCNGAGCTNCGTGCAGTGCATNCNGGATGGCTGATCGAGGAATTCGNGGGCATGNGNCAGATCATCGAGAGGCTNAACGATCTGGGNATCCACACTGCCGCGCTGTCGAACACCGATGCGGAACATTGGAAGACGCTGCAAGAGATGTCGAGCATCTCCAGACTGAGGAGCCGGATACTGTCCTTCGAGATCGGTTTCAGAAAACCGGCGCCGGAGATCTACCACGCGGCGGAGACCATGATGGACATTCCGGGCTCGTCCATCCTGCTTCTGGACGACCTTCCGGAAAATGTCGATGCTGCGCTTCGATGTGGATGGCAAGCGCTTCTCGTGGATCCTCATGGATCGATTCCGGATCAGACCAGAGAAGCGCTTCTCACTCATGGCGTCGAACTGGGAGACGCCTGATCGTTCACGATGAAATCATTTCCGGAACTGAGATCATCGATCAATTCACGCAACACGACGGTCGCATAGGCGCCGCGAGGAAGATCGAAGGCCGTGCGGATGTAGCCACCATGGTTGTCGACGCCGGAATCGATCTCGATGTTGGAGAGTGGAATGCGCAGAGGACGTCTCGTTCCTCGCTCGGCATAAACGCATGATTCGAGTCCCTCGGTGTTGAAGCCGATCGAGTCGAGAACCTCCTGCTCGTTTCTGAGAGTCTCACCTCCGGGGTGCAGCATGTGTCCACCCCACATCGGTCCTGTGGCCGAGACCTTCTGGTCCCGGATGTCATTCTGAAAACCCTCGGTCTGCAGGACCTCCTGATGAGCGACGAACTGCTTGCGGGATTCGGACCGAATGGCGACGTCACCCGGCAGAATCGAATCCAGAAGTCCGTGCTCGATTCGATGATCAAGCACTCGGTTGAATGCCGCAGACTGATAGGCGCTGATCCAGAAGCTGAGCGTCGAAGTGGGTATGCGTCGAACGGACTTCTCGAAGGAATCACCACGAATGAGATTGCGCAGAACAGTGGTTTCCGCGAACTCGTTCCTCGACCAGAGCTGAAGGCTTTCCTTGTACCTTCCGGCATCGAAATGTTCGCGGGCCTTGAGCTGCCGCTTGGGGAAGGAGGCGCCTCGTGCACCCAGCAATTCCGCGGCGAGAGCCTCCCAGGCGCCGTTGACGAGATGCTCCCCGAGCAGGTGGGTGTTGCAGCGGTAGCCGAATCTCTGAATTCCGTAGTAGTTCGGCACCCCGACGCGAACGAGCGAGCGCAGTCGAGTCTGAAGTTGCGGGGCCTTGAGTGGGTCGATGTCTCGGATGCGAATGGAGAAACGATTGCCCTGCAGGTGCCCTCGTCGCAGCTTGTTCGTGTGGCGATCGGACCACAGAAGATTCAGACCGTCGATGTTGAAATCGAGTGAACGCCTTTCAGATTCAGGTAGATGGATGGAGACCAACTGACGTGTGACGGCATTGCGGTCCTTCATGCCGGCGAATCCGATGTCGCGGTCACGAACCTTGAAGTGCTGCCGAAGGTGCCGGATCATCTCGGAATGAGCGATGCCTTCCTTCTGAATGAAGAGGTAGAGATGCTCACCCCGACCACTGGGCTGGTACAGGGGGAGCTCCTCCACGAGAAAGTCCTCGTTGCGAAGCTTGATACGACCGCTCAAATCAGGCTCGGAAAGCAACCTGCGCTGCGGAAGCGGGTCGAGCACCTGATTGGGATCCGTGGAGGAGAACACTCGTCAGTCCCCAGACTCGAGATCGTCGTTTTCGACGAAGGGATCCTCGGCACCCCCATCATCCATCGAGCCAAGGAGGGAATCGTCGGCGGAAGCCTCCTCGATGACGTGTTCGGAGACGAAGATGGGAACGTTGTTGGCGACTCCGAGCGCGATCGCGTCGGAAGGTCTTGAATCGATTCGAATCTCACGGCCACCATGAATGATCACGAGCGCGGCGAAGAAGGTCCCTGACTGCAGGTCGTTGATCTCGATTCTTTCGAATCGCCCGCCAAGCGTGGTGAGGATCGAGGAAAGCAGATCGTGGGTCTGGGGGCGGGCGATGTCGATGCCCTTGAGCCTTCGCTCGATGGCGAACGCCTCGGGCAGGCCGATCACGATCGGAAAGCGTCGCGTTCCCTCCAGCTCGGTGAGCTCGATGATCTGGATGTCACTCATCTCACGGATGTAGATGCGCGAAAGCTCAACTTGAACGGACATGCGGTCTCTCCTGGAGATGGTGCAGAGGGAGACAATGGTACCGGGCAAACGCGTGTTGGGGATGAACCGATCGAGGTTTCCATGGTTCACTCATGGTTCACTCAAGGGCTCGCCCACTGGGAGAGGAGCTGGGTGAGGTCAGCTCCGCCGACGGTACCGTCACCGTTGAAATCGGCGTCGCAGGACGCGCACGCTCCCCAGGCGTTCAGAAGCAGGGTGAGATCAGCGCCATTGATCGTGCCGTCCTGATTGAGGTCGAACGAGGGGGCGACATCGAGTTGCTCGAGTGCGGCCTGAGCGTCGAGACATCCCCATCCGGTGAAGGAGTCGAACCCGACGAGGCTGATGTCCCGAGCCGAGCCCACGATGATCTCCCGCAGCTCGGTGGAGGTCAGATCCGGATCGTTCGAGAGAAGCAGGGACGCTAGGCCGGAGACATGAGGCGCGGCGAAACTGGTACCGGAAGAACTGTTGTACCCGCCACCCAGCCAAGTCGACCTCACGTTCGCGCCCGGAGCCACCAGATCCAGTTCGGGGCCGAATGAGCTGGATGACCAGCGAACATCGGTGTTGGTCATGGCGCCGACCGCGATGGTCTCGGGCCACCTGCCGGGATAGGTCACGGAACTCCCGCTGTTCCCGGAAGCCGACACGACGAGAACGTCGTTCTCGACGGCGTATAGGATCGCATCGTGCAGGTAGTCGGTGGGTTGGGAGAACTGCAGGCTCATGTTGATGACGCGAGCCCCTTCATTCACCGCCCAGACAAGGCCGTCAGCGGTGTCCACCTGAGACACCGAGCAGGGTCCTGACACGATGACGGGAAGGATCTGAGCGGTCCAGTTGAGTCCGGCGAGTCCGGAACCGTTGTTGCCCGCTGCTGCGATGATTCCCGCCACGCGGGTGCCGTGCCCACCGCAGACATCGGAGGTATCACTGGAACCGTTGGTGGCATTCAACCCGGGGAGGATTCTCGAAGCGAATTCAGGATGCGGGTAGGTTCCACTGTCGAGCGTGGCGACGATGATCGGGGCTTCTCCGGAACTGATCGCCCATGCGCCGACCGCACGAATGTCAGCTCCGGGGACGCCCGGGGAGCCCTGGACGACCTGGCCGGTGTTTTGCATGTTCCATTGCAGATCGAAATCGGGATCATCAGGCGCGCCCGACCCTGCAAAGGAACCGATCACGTCGCGCTCGGCGATGAGAACGCCGGGCAACTGCTGAAGGACATCGAGAGCAGACGACGGATCAACGTCATCGTGCAGAATCAATCGGATCCAGCGATCCAGACCGACACGAGACTGCTCGAGAAACTTTTCGGGATCAGGCGTGTGGGCGCGCGAGGCGAAGTGGATCACTCCGTTGGGGAGGCGCGTGACATTGCCATCGCCATCCATGAGGATCCAGCGGTCATCGGCATCGACACCGACATCCATGGGACGCGTGGTCTTGATCATCACCTCGAGAGAGGACGACTCGTTCGCATGCGCCTCGGGGGATGATGTGATGGTCAGCAATGAGATCAGAGCTGAAAGGACGAGCATGACCGTGTCTCCTGGACAACCCCTCCCGGGGGGCGGGAGAACCTGATGAACACTGAACTATAGACCCGCTTTCAACGAGGGCACCATAGAGATACGCAGAACGAAGGGAAGTGATCGCCATGAAAGTGGAACAACCCCTACAAGCACCTCTCAAAGCACTGGGCAAGCACCTCTCAAAGCCCCAGGTTCGTTGCGAGACACCCTTTGGGACCATATAATTATGTGGAACAGGCACTTAATCCATGATTCCGGATGAACGGATGAGGCCATCGCGTCACACCCCCCCCGCTTGAACCCCCTGCCCCCAGACAAAGGAACAGTATGTCCAATCAGAACCACCTCTTCACGTCAGAAAGCGTTTCAGTTGGTCACCCCGACAAGCTGGCGGATCAGATCTCAGACGCGATTCTCGACGAAATGCTCTCGGTGGATCCGGAGGCACGAGTCGCTTGCGAAACCATGGTGTCGACGGGTCTCTGCGTCGTCGCGGGGGAGATCACCTGCAAGAACTACGTGGAGATCAAGGACGTGGTCCGAAGAACGGTTCTGGAGACCGGATACGACGCCTCCGAAAAGGGCATGGACGGAAACAGCTGTGCCGTTCTCGTGAGCATCGATGAACAGTCGCCTGAGATCTCCATGGGTGTGAGCGAGGGCGAAGGCGCGCATGAAGAACAGGGCGCGGGAGACCAGGGCCTGATGTTCGGCTTCGCATGTCGCGAGACCGAGTCGTTGATGCCCCTCCCCGTCGATCTCTCACACCGCCTCGTCGAACGGCAGAAGGAGGTTCGTGAGGCGGACATCATCGAGAATCTCAGACCGGATGCGAAGAGCCAGGTCACGGTCGAATACGAAGGACACGACCCCAAGCATGTCCACACCGTGGTCCTGAGCACCCAGCACGGTCCGGAATGGACCGATGATCAGGACGGCCTGCGTGATCAGATCATCACCCACATCATCAAGCCGGTGCTCGGAGACCTGTACCACGACGACATCATCGTCCACACAAATCCCACCGGCAGCTTCGAACGTGGAGGACCGCACGGAGACTGCGGACTCACAGGCAGGAAGATCATCGTCGACACCTACGGAGGAACCGGACGCCACGGCGGAGGCGCCTTCAGTGGAAAGGATCCATCGAAGGTCGATCGAAGCGCCGCCTACATGGCTCGGTACATCGCGAAGAACCTCGTGGCGGCGGAACTCTGCGACCGCTGTGAAGTCCAGCTCAGCTACGCGATCGGGGTCGC
Organism: Phycisphaerae bacterium; assembly: GCA_002709755.1. Classification (GTDB taxonomy): domain Bacteria; phylum Planctomycetota; class Phycisphaerae; order Phycisphaerales; family SM1A02; genus UBA8087. The sequence continues at coordinate 10,765 of PAQN01000035.1, read as the reverse complement.
GGAGCCGACTTCCATCTGCGTCGAGACCTTCGGCACGGAGCACATCGATTGCGATCGGTTCGAGGGACTGATCAGAGAACACTTCAGACTGACTCCCAAGGGGATCATCGAATCCCTCGACCTCAAGCGACCGATCTACCGGGCCACCGCAGCGCATGGACACTTCGGAAGAACACCAGGCGAGGAAGTAGAAGGCAGCTTCAGCTGGGAGAAGACCGACGTCGCTGCAGCGCTCAAGGCAGCCGCCGGTTGTTGCGACGCGGCTTCCTGAGGACGACAGTGAACACGGCTTCGGATCCGAAAAAACAGACGCCACGTGCAGTCGTCTTCCAGAGACTCGCTCGCCAGTCGATACGCTTTCCTGATCTGGCGATCGAATCAAGGAGTCACGACACGAAGGCGCTGGATGAGAGGGATCGTGCGTTTGCACGAGTGCTCGAACTTGGGACCATCGCCCGTTGGAGATCGCTTCAGCATCTGCTTGAGTCCTGCCTGAAGCGCTCATGGAGCAACATAGACCCGGAGATTCGAGGGGTTCTGCTCGCTGGCGCGACGCAGATACTGCTGATGGAATCGGTCCCCGATCATGCCGCCGTGGACGAAGCGGTCAACTGGACCAAACGAAGATCAAACGCTGGGGCGGGTGGCTTCGTCAACGGCGTCCTTCGTTCGATCATCCGACTGAGAGGGGAACGACTCGAGAGGAGCGACCAGAGGGCCTCCGAGTGGTGGTTGCATGGGAACGTCCTCCCATTGGAGAACGGCGAGGCATGGCTTCTCACGAAGTCGGTCTTTCCGGAGGAGCCGACGGTTCGACTCGGGGTGCAGGCCTCCCTGAGCGATGACCTGATCCTCAACTGGATCGGGGAGGTCGGCTGGGAGGCGACGCTGGTGCGTGCGGCGCATTGCCTGAGTCGAGCACCGATCAACGTGATCGAGCGTGACGGAACCAACGCGGTCTGGGAGGGTTCGCACAAGGCGCTTGCGGAACATCTCGAAGAAGACCGGGGAAGACGCGTCCAGGATCGGGTCTCGGCGATGTCGGTGAATCTGACCGGTGGACTCGAACCGGAGGTGATCGTCGACTTCTGCGCCGGCCGAGGCACCAAGACCCACCAACTGCATCGTCTTCATCCGAATGCGAGAATTCTCGCCAGTGATCCGCATGACGGCAGAAGAGCCGAACTGCACGAAGCATTCACCGATGTCGAGAACGTGGAGATCGTCGAACCCAGACGATTTGGAGACGTCCTCGGGAAAGTGGATCTGCTGGTTCTCGACGTTCCCTATTCGAACAGCGGCGTTCTTCCCAGGCGCGCGCAGGCTCGATATCGATTCAACAAGCAACGATTGAAATCCCTTGTCTCGCTTCAGAAGACGATCGTGGAGGAATCGCTTCCTCTGCTCAAGGAGGGTGCGCATGTGCTCTATGCCACATGCAGTCTGGAGAAGGCTGAGAACCAGAGGCAGGTCGACTGGATCACGAGACGATTCGATGCCAAGGTTGTCAGATCCAGATCGATGGAACCCGCCGGACTGCCGGGGGACCCCGCTTCGACGTACACAGATGGAGGCTTTCATGCACTGCTGACCCGTGATTCGACACGGTTGAGTAATGACGATTTTTCGTTACATTCCAATGACCAGATCACCACACATGAAGGTCCTGAGAACTCAAAGGCATGACAACGGCTCAGTTCAATTACGGTTTCATCCAGGCCTCAGAGGACGGCATGATCGCCCTCAATCTCAGTCAGAAGAACTGGATCATCGGCCAGGGCGCACACCTCGAGGAAGACCTGGACTGGCGGATCAACACCTCGACGGATGAAGAGACGATGTTCTCGCACCACATGGTCGCGGAGCTGAGAAAGAAGCTTGAAAAGCTCAACGAGGACCCCGATCTCGTGGAACTTGTCCAGAGGACATCGAGAAACCACGGCGAACTCCTGATCATGACCCCTCAGGATGCGAGACTGAGGCAGGAGGTCTTCGGCATGGCCGCGGAGACTTTCGAGAAGAAGCTCGGTGCGAATCTTCGAAGCTTCACCAGCATGAAGATCTACGTCAATCAACAACCATCCGAAAGTCGCTTCTGCGTGAGGAAGTTCAAGGGCCAGAACAGGATCCAGGTCATCGTGAACCTCAGTGAGATGGCCTATCGATTCTTCCGCTTCCACGGCAGGGACCATGAGGACATCGACATCGATTCGATGATGCCGAGGGGATGGAAGGACGAGCCCGAAGCGCGCTTCAAGCAGGTCTGCTCGGAAGTGCGGATGCTCGACATGAACTACTTCCGCAGAATCAAGGAAGCCTGCGATGAGGGAACGGTCTACCTCCTGCTGCCGCTTGGACCTCAAAGAAGAGTCGCCACGATGAAGGCGTTCAAGGAGATCCTCGGAAAGATTCCGGGCGGTGCGATCGACCTGGAGACCGCAGTGGTCCGCCGGATCTACCCGGGAGCCGGCCGTATCGGCTAGCCGACCTCGACGATTCTCGAGAGAGACTCGAGAGGTCGCATCATTCGCAGGACTGTCCCCAGAAACCGAGCAGGATCGTGAGGTCGGCGCCGGTCACGATGCCGTCACCATCCAGATCGGCGACCGCCGAGTTGGAGCCCCATGAACCGAGCAGGATCGTGAGGTCGGCGCCGCCGATGATCAGATCACCGTCGAGGTCGCCCACGCAGACGGGACCACCGCCTTCGCCGATCCGGACGAACTGCTCACCTTCGATCAGGGAGAAATCGACGAGGTTCGGCTGAGCGAGATTCTCACTGCCGCCAAGTCCGCCGAGGACCTGGTTCGACATGAAGTCGTACCCGGAGCTGGTGATGAAGGCGGAGACCTTGATGTCCTCGCCACTCACGAATCCGTCCAGGAGCTGAAGCGGAATCGAGACCTCGAGACCGGTCTCGACGCCCGATCCATCGGAGAGGTCGCTGCCGCCATCGACGCCCACGGTGTTCGAGTTGTTCAGTGCGACTTCGATGCCATTCAGACTCTGGATCACGCCACCATCGACGACCGCGTTTCCGAGGAAGGTGCCGACTCCCCCCCCATCGGTCAGGATCTGAGCCAGAGAAGCGTTCATGCCGATGGTGGTGTCGCCACCGCAGTCGACAGAGAACCAGAGGTCGGGTGCGAAGTCCGCATCGAACTGCAGGCCGTTTCCGGAGCCATCGTCTCCCATGACGTTCAAGCCGTTGAAGTTGGTACCGGGATTGTCGCCACGAAGCTTGTTCTGCCCTCCAGAAGCGTAATCGAGGAAGACATGAAGCTTGTTGTAATTGGATTCGAGATTGCCGGCGATGAGAAGGTTGAGCCGGTCGTCATCGATGAAGCCGTAGAGCGCATCGAGTTCCGAACCATCACAGAGGTCGGGAAGCCCGAGGGACGCATCACCGAATCCGGTCTGGGTGTCCTGAACCGCCAGCGGGGATCCGTAGGATCCATCCGCGAGACCATCCATGACGACGTTGGTGGCCGGTGGATCGCCGCCACCACCGTTGCAGTCGTCACAGCCACAGTCGTAGGTCGTGTCATCTCCGTCGAAGGCCACGAACTGGCACCCGGGCATGGCCCTGAAGTCGACGAGACGCGTCTCTCCGAGATTGTCCGAAGGCGCTTCGAGAGATCCCAGGATCTGGTTCGACGTGAAGGTGTGGCTGCTGTTGTTGACCATGGCGCAGAGGCGCATTCCGCTGCCCGGAACGTACCCTGGGGCGATCTGTGAAAGCGGGATCAGCATCTCGATGCCGGTCGTGACGCCGTCCGCGGCATCGGGAGGCGCCGCTTCCGTGCCGCCGGAGACGCCTGCGACGTTCGAATTGTCGACGGCCACTTCGATTCCGGTGTCACTGAGTATTCCACCGAAACCGTTGGGATTGTCGATGCTGCTGCCGAGGAAGATGCCCACGCCTCCGCCATCGGTGAGGATCTGTGCGGCGTTGGCGTAGATGGCGGGGTTCAGTCCCTTGCCATCGACTCCCATGCCGACCGTGATGTAGAAGTCGGCCGTGAATCCGTCATCGAATCTCAGGCCGGGCGCTCCGCTGATGACGCTCCCACCCATGGCGTTGAGGCCGTTGAAGTCGACATCGGGATTGTCGATTCGAAGCACGTTCTGACCGGCTGATGCATCGAAGTCCAGGAACAGCTCGAACTTGTTGTAGTTGGTCTCGAGATTGCCCGGAATGAAGACGTACAGAAGACCGTCGGAGACCGAAGCGTAGACACCGCACAGTTCCGATCCGTTCGAGTTGAATGGGTCCGGATCGTCGTTGTCACCGAACTGCGTGCTCACGAACTGGTGCTGCAGGAGTGGCAGCACGGGATCGTCCACCTGGGTCGTGCCATCGATGGAAGAGAACTGAGCTGCCGCGAACGACGTCAGGGATACCGAAGTGAGAGCGGAAAACGAAAGACAACGGTTCATGAGGGACATCTTCAATCTCCAGGAACGATTCTGATCGAGACCATGGCCGATGGACATTCCCCACAGCTGGGTAGCATCGTGCGAAAGCAGCGCGAAACAGCTGAAAAGGGGGATTTCAAGCTACGCAAGGTCAAGCAGGCCATCAAGCAAGAAATGCCCATTTACGGCCATTAACAGGCAGGGTGCGTGAAAAACAAGTCACAATACGGCCCAATAAGCGCTGAGGATGGGGCGTCTGGTTTGAATCCTGTGACTCCATCTGCAGGAATGGGGATGTTTACGTGGCCACTCACGATCAAGAGGGGTATTCTGACCTTATGCAAATGAAACTTCGCACTCTGCTCACCGTATGCGCCATCGGAATCGGAGCCTGCAACACCCTTGGAGCTCAGGAAGGGCCCTCCCAGATCGATGGGATCGGTGCCTTCCCCTATCAGACCGGCTCCACCAGAGGTGTCAGCTTCAGAGTCTGGGCGCCCAATGCAGTGGAGGCGAACGTCCTCGGATCGTTCAACTTCTGGAACCCGGAAAGTCATCCTCTGTTCCCTGAGGGCGATGGCTACTGGTCGGTGCAGGTCCCCTACGCTCTGCCTGGAACGCAATACAAGTTTCGCTTCGACACGGGAGACCAGATCCTCGAACGCAACGATGCCCGAGCCTTCGACGTGACCAACTCGGTGGGCAATTCGGTGGTCTACGACGCAGATGCCTACGAATGGCAGAACACGGACTTCCAGACGCCTGATTTCGACGACCTCGTCATCTACGAGATGCATCTGGGAACATTCGGAACCGTACCCGGAGAGGAAGGTGTCGGAACGCTCCAGCAGTCGATCGAATACCTCGACTATCTGAAGGATCTCGGTGTCAGCGCGATCGAACTCATGCCTTTCCATGAATTTCCGGGAGATGTCTCATGGGGCTACAACCCCTCGCACATCTACACGATCGAGAACGCCTATGGAGGTCCGGATGATCTGAAGCGATTCGTCGATGAAGCCCATGGCCGAGGCATCGCGGTGCTCGCCGATCTGGTCTTCAGCCACATAGGCCCCAACGACATGGACATCTGGCAGTACGACGGCCCGGGAAGCAACGGACGTGGTGGCATCTATTTCTACGATGACGATCGTGCGAACACACCCTGGGGGGACACGCGTCCCAATTTCAACGAACCCAATGTCAGAGACTGGATCAGGGACAATGTCGCCTACTGGCTGGGTGAATTCCGCATGGACGGTATCCGGATGGATGGAACCAAGTACATCAGAATGTCCGACCCACCGTTCGGAGAGCTTCCGGAGGGATGGTCGTTGCTGCAGACCATGAACAACGATGTCGACGCATCCTTCCCCCGCCGCATCATGATCGCCGAGGACCTCGGCTCGAATCCATGGATGACGAAGGACACAGGTGCTGGAGGCGCGGGGTTCGACAGCCAGTGGGATGCGATGTTCTTTCATCCGATCCGAGGAGCGGTCGAAGCGATCAACGATTCGGACAGGTCGATGTACAGCGTGCGGGACGCGATCGGCTTCAACTACAACGGTGATCCCACGCAGAGGGTGATCTACACCGAAAGTCATGATGAAGTCGCCAACGGACGAGCTCGGGTCCCAGAGGAGATCGATCCGGGCAACGCCACCAGCTACTTCGCCAAGAAGCGATCGACGCTTGCCGCAGGCGTGGTCTTCTCGACTCCCGGCATACCCATGATCTTCCAGGGACAGGAGTTCCTCGAGGACGAATATTTCAGGGACGATGTCCCTCTCGACTGGGAGCGCCTCGAGACGTTCTCCGGAATCCGGGACATGTACGCGAGACTGATCGAGCTTCGCCGCAATCTGACGGGCTCGACCAAGGGGCTCAAGGGCTTCGGATTGAACGTCCATCACATCAACGATTTCGGGAAGGTGATCGGCTACCACCGATGGTACGACGGAGGTGTCGGTGACGACGTGGTCGTTCTGGCGAACTTCTCCAATACGACCTGGACCAACTACCGCATCGGCATGCCGAGATCGGGAGCCTGGTACTGCCTCTTCAACAGTGATGATCAGGCATACGATCCCGTTTTCGGTGGATACGGTTCAGAAGTCATTCTGACTCAGGATCAGGACTGGGATGGCATGCAGGACAGCGCCGTCATCCAGCTGGCTCCCTATTCGATCATGATCTTCTCGCAATCCGACGACTCGGAACCAGTCGAGGAACTGGTCGGGGATTACAACGACGACGGTCTTGTGAACGGCATCGATCTTTCACTTCTGCTTGGGACATGGGGAACATCAAGCACTCTGTACGATCTCGACGATGACGGCATCATCTCGGGAAGCGACCTCGCAAGGCTGCTCGCCAACTGGTCCAGCCAGGACGGCTGACCCGGGCCTCGCATGCAGAGGGGATCATCTAGGGTTAGTATGAGCCTTTTAGCGAGGTGCCCGACCATATGAGTTCTTCCCATGCGCTGTCGATACTGGAATTCCTGACTCCGGATTCGGTGATCGTGCCCCTTGTGGCCGAGAACAAGAGAGATGCGATCGACGCACTGGTGAATCGTCTCGCGGAAAAATGCAATCTGCCGGATCCAGAGGAGATGAAACGCGTGGTCTGGGAGAGGGAGGTCCAGAGATCGACCGGCATCGGTCAGGGACTTGCTATTCCACACGGCAAGAGCCAGTACCTGAAGAATCTGATCATGGCGATCGGGATCGTGCCGGATGGCATCGAGTTCGACTCCATAGATCAGAAACCGGTCAAGATGATCGCCCTCCTTCTTTCACCGTCGGAGAAGATCGCGGATCACATCCAGGCTCTGGGCAGGATCAGCCGCCTCATGAACGACGAGGGATTCAGAGCTCAGGCCTATGCCGCTCAGGATTCGAGCGAACTCTACGAACAGATCCGAGCCGCCTGCAGCTGACGAGCACGCTCCGAGAGTCGAGGGTTGATGATGAACGATGACACTGAAAAGAACCAGAACACGATCGAACACGAAAACATCACCGTCCTGATCGACGAGGACAGAATCGCTCGAAGAGTCGCTGAACTGGCCGCCAGAATCGAGAGCGATCTTGGATCCCTCGAAGGTGAGATCACACTCGTTCCGATCATGACGGGATCGATGCTCTTCGTGTCCGACCTGATCAGAAGATTGAAGCTGCCGCTTCGCATCGCACCGGTCACGGTGCAGAGCTATCCGGGGACGGCGACGACCAGCCGGGGGGCTCACCTCCAGACTCCGATTCCGGAAGTTCTCAGAGACTCGCACGTGGTTCTCGTGGATGACATCCTCGATTCAGGCGGAACACTTTCGATGTTGCGCCGCCTGGTCGAAGCCGTCGAACCGAGATCGATCAGAGCCTGCGTGCTGCTGGACAAACAGGTGGAACGCTCTCACGAAGTCGGATGCGAATACGCCGGGTTCGAGATCGCCGATGAATTCGTGGTGGGATACGGACTCGATCACGACGGTCTCTACAGGAACCTTCCCTTCATAGGCACACTGAAGGCGCTCGAGCATGATTGAACCGAGAGGCCGACATGATGACACCTGCCTGGCCGAAGCGACCACGGATCACGGCGAGGCATCGGTGAATTCGCAAAGCGTGGAGGAACTTCTCCAGGACGGCGAGATCGTTCTCTTGATCGCACGGCCGAGTCCCTGGTTCGTGTTCATCGATGGTGGCTGGGTCTATCTATTCTTGATCACGGTCGCACTGTTCTTCGCATGGCTGGGGCATCAGGTCTGGGCGCCGATCAACGTCCCGGAAACACAGGTCTTTCCTGCGCTCGCCGCTGCGATCACCATCAGGGTCGTCTGGAAGCTGCTCGACTGGGCGAATCGAATCTACGTGCTGACCGACAGGAGGATCATGGTCAGACGAGGAGTGTTTCAATTCTCATTGATCGAAGCCCCACTGCATCGGATTCAGCATTCGGCCATCTTCACGAGATTGACCGAGCGGATGCTCGGGATGGGAACCGTCGGTTTCGCGACCGCGGGAAGCGGAACCTTCGAAGTGGTCTGGGAGATGGTGTCGGGGCCGCTTGGAATCCACCGGGCCGTGAACGAAGCGATCGACCGATACGGACGTGGGGGTTCATCGGGCACTTGATCAGGGGCCATCCTCGCGCATCAACCGGTTGATCGAGGTCGTTTCCTCGAAGCGAACGGCATCCACATCGACGACGATGCACGAAGGTCGAACTCCCGACGAATCCATTTCAAGAATGACGAGATCGTCTCCGACGGCGCCCATGAGCACGTTGGTGGAGCCCTCGACCGGACGCGGCTTCATCAGACCGTTGTGAATGCCCAGTGTGATGGACGCACCGAAGAGAATCAGGATCGATCCGACCAATGAGATGGCGCGAGTGGCGAACTGCAGTTCACGAAAGAGAGGCAGTCGGAAGGAGAAGATCAACCATGGCACCATGGCACAGACGAGAAAGGCGTCGACGCCGCAGATGATGACGAAGGCATCGAACCAGGCGCCATACCCGTCGAAGACCGATGAGAGTCCACCCAGGACCTCGGCTCTCCACGGACCCGCCAGCCAGACGAGCGCACCCAAGTAGAAAAGTGAGGAGAACAGAGATCCTGCCAGAGCCAGCCCCTGGACCTGCGGAGGAAGTGCGGGCCCACCGGGCACACGTGGACGTGCGATCACGAGCAATGCCGCAGGAGTTCCGATCAACATGAAACCGAGGACCGGAAGGAGAATCTGCTGATTGCCGACGTGCGTCACGATCTCCGGAAGGGAACGGGTCATCTCGAAGGCGTAGATCAGAAAATCACTCCAGTCGAGGGAACGATTGGGAAGCCCGAGATGGGGTTCGAAACCCAGCCTGATCCCGACGAGCCCGATCACCGCGACGACCGACAGCACGATCAGGAGCACGGATATCACGAGCCCCCCGAGGCGAAGGAGGTCGGCAAGCGGATCGGGCGTCTGGGCGGCTCGGACGGGACGGGAGATGTAGCGAACCGCAGGTTCAGCGGAGCTCCCGGAAGGCACTGCCTGCAGTGCGCTGTCTCGAGATGGGGTGTTCGGGGAGGACATGGCTCTCCTTGCGGAACGGATCTTCAGGATTCGAAGGTTTCGGACCAGGGCATTGAACGACGTGGATCCTCCAGTCGCGTTCCGATGTCGGAGAGACTGGCCTGATCCTCTTCAGAAAGAGCTTTCGGTCCGACCACCGAAACGACCGCAAGAAAATCACCGGACACTCCCTTGGAGTCCGTGATGCCCTTGCCGCTCATCCTGAGTTTCACACCACTGCCCGTGCCGGGCGGGATTCGAAGAGTCGCGGAGCCGTGTAACAAGGGAAGCTCGACGCTGGTGCCGAGAGCGGCTTCGGTGATCGATATCGGGACATCCATCAAGAGATCCAGTCCCTCACGCCTGTACCAGGGATGCGGACCGACCTTCAGTTTCAATCGGATGTCCCCGTCGGGCCCCCCTGCGGTGCCACTTCCTCCCTTGCCTCGAACTCGAAGCGTGGCCCCGTCCTGTACACCTGCGGGGATGCGAACCTCGATCTTTTCCTCGCTGCCGTCATCACCACTGAGGCGAAGGGTCTCGGAACCACCTCGAGCCGCCACCAGGAAGGTGATGTCGAGTTGGTGTCGAAGATCGGAACCTCTCCTTGGCGCGGCCTGGCGGGCGCGTCTCCCCTGACCGGAGAAACCGCCGGCGCTGAATCCTCCGCCGGAGCCGCCCCCGGCACCCCTGAAGAAGTCACCGAAGACGCTCTCGAAGGTCTCGGGATCGACGTCGGACCAGGGAGCTCCACCGCCCTGAGATCCGGGATGACCCGATTGACCTGAGCCCATTCCTGAATGACCGAAACGATCGTACTGCGCACGCTTCTCGGAATCGGAGAGAACGTCATAAGCCTCCTGGACTTCTGAAAAGCGAGCAGAGGCGTCCTCGGCCTTGTTGACATCCGGATGAAGCTTTCTGACCAGGCGACGATGTGCCTGTCGAAGTTCATCCTGCGAGGCATCCTTGGAGACGCCAAGAATTTCGTAGTAGTCTCGTTTACTCATGGTCGGTGTCCGTGAAGCCGATGAAGGCTCTGGCAGACACAGAATATACGATCAGGAGCATCCACAAGATCGCCAGTTTCCTGAATCTGATTCAAGTAGACCAGACTAGGATGAATGGTCATGAGCCCTTCAGAACAGCCGGTAGAGATCAATCTTCCCCAACTGGGGCGGAAATCTGGAAAGGGAATCGCCAAGAGCCGAAGCTCGAAGGCGCGCTTTACCGTTCTGATCATCATCCAGCTGCTCATCATCGCACACATCATCCAATGG
>PAQN01000034.1 GCA_002709755.1 Phycisphaerae bacterium | reverse complement strand
CGAGTAGCGTCTGCGCACCGTGGTCGACCGTTCGGTCATGAACGCCTCCGAACGGATCGCGAGGGCGCCGGTCGAGTTGATGCGTGTGGTTCGAGGTCGACTCGGACAGGCTCTGAATCTCGTGTCAGAACTCGATGTCGCGCTCAAGTCCAATCGCCCGGGGGCACGACTCGCCTCGGCAGGGACCAGGCTTCTGGCGCTGTCCGATCGAATGTCGATTTCGATGCAGGCGCGCACGCGCTCTGCCGGCGCCCGGCTTGAGGCGCTTGAAAAACGTCTCGTCCAGGCACGGCGGACCAGAGTTCGCGCGGCCGGTCAGCTGCTGGATTCCCAAGAGGCTCGCCTCGCTTCGGTCGGCCCGCGTTCCGTGCTCGCTCGTGGCTTCAGCTGCACGCTTGACGAGGATGGGCGGCTCGTGCGGTCCGTTTCCGATCTCGACGTCGGCGCCCTGACGACCACGGTCCTTTCCGATGGACGGGTGGTCTCGAAGGTCGAGGCGATTGAGGAGCCGGAGCCCGCTTCAGAATCCGATTTGGACGATTCAACTTCAGAGGAGTAAGGTCTTTCACATGACCAGATCAACAGACAAGCAGACGGAGGTCGACACGCTCTCCTTCGAGGATTCACTTGACGCACTCGAGCAGATCATCAGTCAGATCGAGAACGGGGACATCGGCCTGGAGGCATCTCTGGACGCCTACAAGCGTGGCGAATCGCTGATCAAGCGCTGCCGTGGACTTCTCTTTGATGCGGAACAACGAATCGAGTCGATGCGACTGGAAGATCTCCCCGCCGGTGGGGACAGCTCTGACAGTGAGTGAGGATCACCCTGGTGCACGTGCTCGCACAATCCGAATGGCCTGACTGGCAGACCTGGGTGTGGCTCAAATGGATCATCTCGATCTCATTCACATTCGCCTTCGGCGCCTGCGCGGGCTCATTCCTCAATGTGGTCGTCTATCGACTGCCCGCAGGCAGGAGCGTGGTCAGCCCTCCCAGCCGATGTCCATCATGCGGTGGCTGTCTCAAGTGGTATCAGAACCTTCCCATCGTCAGCTGGGTGCTTCTCAGGGGACGTTGTCAGTTCTGTCGTTGTGGGATCTCCGTTCAATATCCCCTGATCGAGCTTCTCAGCGGTCTGCTCGTGTCGGCTCTGGCGCTTCTGATCTATCTTCCTGATCCCGGGAGCTATTGGGCCGCCGTGGGAGGTGACTGGTGGCTCATCCGAGGATTCTCCGGAAGCTGGGCTGCATTCATCTGCTGGAACATCGCCTTGCTTGGCCTGCTGGCCATGCTGCTGATCGATGCCCGAACGTTCCTGATTCCCATTGAAATCCCCTTCATCATCACACTTGTCTGCTGGGTGTTCTGGCCTGTACAGGCGCTGATGAGCGGGGCATCCGGATTCGGTGGCGAATGGCCGATTCCTCAGTTCGGCTGGGCGGGCAGTCTTGCCGGTGCAGGGGGGGTGCTGGGTGTTCTGGTCGGAATGGCGCTGCTGCGGACCGGACTTCTTCGCTACAGCTTCCATGATTACGACGAATATCTCGAGGACGGTGAGGTTCTGGCCGACTATCCGCACGCCCGTCGCGAGATGGGTGTCGAGCTGCTCTTCCTTCTTCCCTGCGTGGGGGGCATCGTCCTTGGATGGCTGCTGGGTCTCTCGATCCAATCGGAGATCCCTCCAGTCGTGTCCGCTCTCGGGGCCTCCATGCTGGGGTGGCTGGTGGGCGGCGGGATCGTGTGGGCGGTTCGAATCCTCGGCACGCTCGCATTCGGGAGAGAGGCCATGGGTCTCGGCGACGTGCATCTCCTGGCAAGCATGGGGGCGGCATTCGGGTGTCTCGACCCTCTGTTGGCTTTCTTCATCGCCCCCTTCTCCGGTCTGATGTGGATTCTGATCGGCCAGTTCGGCAGTCGCGTGTTCAAAGGGCTGGGGCATCAGCTCCCATATGGGCCTCATCTGGCGATCGCGCTCTTCCTGATCGTCTTCCTGCGCCCGGTGGTTCTGGAGCTTGGTGACATTTTTCTGCCCGGACTGCAAGGGTTGTCCTCCGACCGGCTTGCGCATTTCATCCCGAGCGGGTGAAATGGTTGCGTCGCGTCTCGGACGACGCGAATGGTCCCGTCAGCAGGTTCGGGGCCGGATCGCACAATTTTCGGAAAGGATGCCGTGCCGAAATGAACCATCGTCGTACCAAATGGATGTGTTCCACGCTCGCAGGCTGCGCTGCAGTCCTGTTTGCAACTGGTTGTACTCAGTCGAATAACGATCGAGAAGCGCTCTTGTCGGAAGAGGCGAGCACGCTTCGTCTCGAGCTCGACAAGCAGAAGAGTCGCAACACGACCCTCGCGAGCGAGAACCAGAAGCTGAAGCTCAGGAATCAACAGCTCGAAGCGGACATGCAGGCGGTCCCCGAGCCAGCTCAGACTCAGGAGATCGGTGGTTTCACCGCCGAGATGCGTGCCGGTGAGATCGTCGTCAATCTTCCAAGCGACGTGCTCTTCGATTCGGGACGTGATTCCCTGAAGGCATCAGCGAAGTCCTCGTTGACACAGGTCGCCACTGAACTCAATTCCCGGTATCCCGGCAGGTCGATCCAGCTGATCGGTTTCACCGATACCGATCCCATCAAGAAGTCCAAGGCTCGATACGAGACCAATCATCATCTCGGATTCGAACGGGCGTTCTCCGTCGGTGAGTTCCTTCAGTCGAAGGGCGTCGCCAACGAACGGATCTCCTATGCGAGTCATGGTCCGAACAAGCCCATGGGAACGAAGGCACAGAGTCGCCGAGTCGAACTCGTGGTCGTGGTCGATTCCTGACCCGCCTGTTCCATCGTTCGCAACGATCAAGCACGAGGGAGTCAGGCGTCTGCCGGCTCCCTTGTTTCATTCGACGTTTCATGCATCGTGTTTCGAGTCGTCTCACGAGCGTCGGATCGGTTCCTCCGTGGCGTCCGATCCTGGATCACATGCCGAGTTGAAGTCCTTCATCCTTGATCTTCTGCAGGAGGGTCTCGAGCGACTGCAAGGTGTTCTCAAGTCGTTCAGCGGCCTCCTCGAGGCTGCGGTACAGATCCGGGTTGCTCATCAGCTGGCCGATCGTGCCCTCACCGGTCGTCGCTGCCTCGAGGAGCGTACCCACTCTCTCGAGTGTGTAGGACATCTCCTCGGCGACCGGCACGGCGGCTGAGACGAGCTGTTCCGCGTCTCTTCCGATGTTTTCAGCCAGCGTTCCGAACTGTTCCGCGACCATGCCGGCGGTCTGCATCAGCTCGTTGGCCTTCCAGACGGCCGAGTTCACATCGGCACGAAGCTGTTCGTCGCCAAGCCAGGTTCTTGCCAGGATCATCGCATCCTGAGCGTCTGCCAGAGCGAGGTCGAATCGTTCGATCGCGCCGACGACGGACCCGGCTCGGTCCTTGTTGGCTGGGTCGAGCATCTCATTCACGTTGTTGCCGACTCGTGCCCACTCGCCGGCCAATCCGTTGAATGCCTCGAGCGCTCCCATCAAGGGCGTCATCTGATCATCGAGTGCAAGCGTGATCGAGTCCGTCATCGAACGCCAGGTTCCGAACAGGACGGCGCTGCCATCCTGAGGGAAATTGGTCGCCGTCTGCCAGTCGTTGGGGAGGGTCAGACTCAGGCGACCTCCGGANCCAATCAACGCGTCGTTCACGGTGACGGTGGTTCCGTANGGAAGATCGTAGATGCGTTCGATCTNCGCCNTGGTGACCACGGGATTCTCGGCATCCTGCACGAGTTTCACCGANGTGACNGTGCCGACTCTCACCCCGTTGAGTGTNACNGGNCTGCCCACTCTGGTGGTGCCGGCCTGNTTCAATCGTATTTCAACCGGATACGTCGGATGAAGAAAGCNGTCCAACTCTCCGAATTGGAGNAGAAGGGTGCTGACGCCGCNCAGTGCGACGAGGGTGACGATGCCGATGACGAAATTCNTGCCTTGCTCTNTCACGAGCAGACTCCGATCTTTCCTGTNGTGNNTCGAATCGCTGCCAGATCCTCGTCNGATGCCCGGCCCTGCATGAACCGTGCGACTTCNGGGTTTTCCGGGTTCTTGAATGCGGAGGGNGGNCCCTGCATCACGATCTTACCGTCGAGCATCAGCAGCATGTGATCCGCNACCTTGAAGGCGCTGGTGAGGTCGTGAGTNACGACGATGCTCGTGGCNTCCAGTTCCCTCTGCANTTTGAGTATGAGCTCATTGATCACGTCCGAGCGAATCGGATCCAGACCGGTCGTGGGTTCGTCGTAGAGGATGACCCTGGGACGGAGCACGATGGAGCGTGCCAGTGCGATTCGTTTGCGTTGTCCCCCGGAGAGATCCGCAGGCATCATTTCCTCGGTGTCCGTCAGTCCCACCATGCTCAGGACCTCACGAACCCGCTGGCGTCTTTCTTCGGGATCGGTGACTCCTGATTCGACGAGCGGGAATTCGATGTTCATCCTGACGTTGAGCGAATCGAAGAGCGCTCCCATCTGGAACAGGAAGCCGAATTGCCGCCTGATCGGGGTCATTCTCTTTTCAGGCATGGTGTCGATTCGGACGTCGTCGAAGTGAACCTCGCCCGAGTCGGGGCGAAGAAGCCCGACGAGATGCTTCAGCATGACGGATTTGCCGCACCCGGACGGGCCGAGCACGACCGTCGTCCTGTGGGGCGCGAACTCCACGGAAAGACCTTTGAGGATTTCCTTCCCGTTGAAGGACTTCCGCAGGTCGTGCGCCCTGACCAGCGAGCGTCCCGGAGGTCGATTATTTTGGAGGTCCGTCATGACTTCCTATCATATGCGCAACATGAGCATTCCGACCAAATCCNAACGGATCCACGANGGCANNGTCTTNTCAGTCGATCGACTGACCTTCGAAACGACCGAGGGTNCCCTGATCAAGGATGTCGTNCGNCACCCCGGAGCCGTNACCGTCATCGCNGTGGCCTCCGACGGTCGNCTCGTGATGATCAGGAATCACCGNGTGGCGGTGGGGGCGCGNTTGCTCGAGTTGTGCGCCGGGAAGCTCGAGCCNGACGAGGATCCCANGNNGAGCGCGGTCAGGGAACTCGAGGAGGAAACTGGATTCTCCGCCGCATCCGTCGTCCCACTCGGCCGGTTCTATACCTCNCCGGGGTTCGCGGATGAATTGATGCACGTCTTCGAGGCCAGGGATCTGACNNCCGTGCCCCGCAGACTCGAGCCCGGTGAGGACATCGANGTNGTGATGCTCACCCGGGANGAGGTCGANGNCGCGATCAGATCCGGCGCTCTCTGTGATGGAAAGACGATCGCGGCCTTTCATCTCTGGTGCCTTGTTCATGAGACGAGTTGCAATTCACATGGATGANCGAAATCCACGAGACCATCGAACCTTCCTCTCGCTGATGCATGGCAATCTGGGGGGGCGTCTGCCGGTCTCGCAGGATCCGATGTCCTGGTCCATGCTGGTTGCGAACATTCGCTCGGTGTCTCTGCGAGTTCACGTTCTCTTTCTCCTCTTCATTCTCGTCGAGTTGCTGCGAGCTCTGATCGTCGGTCGGGAAGCNACGAGTTACATGCCCCTCGGGTTCGCNTGGACCGCATTTTCGTTGTTTGCGCTNCTNTGGCTTGTTCTCGGGCACGAGGCGGCACATGTGNTGGTCTCGAAACNACTNGGTTCACGCCCGGTGGAGGTNCTGATATGGCCNTTGGGNGGTCTGGCCATCGCCCCATCNCCCNCNGGATGGNTGGGGCAGTTCCTCGTCGCATTGGCNGGTCCGGCCTTCAATGCNGCGCTCTTTCTCGTCCTCGCGCCGGTGCTCTACATNTGGACCGAGAGTCNCAACGTGGCNTTTCCNTCGGTGCTNGGATCCGATGGNCTGTCCGAGGGACTCTTTCTGACCACGGGCAGNTGGACGCTCACATCGCTCTTCGTCNTTCAATGGGTCAACACNCTGCTGCTGGTGTTGAATCTTCTNCCTCTCTTNCCTCTTGATGGNGGCAGGGTTCTNCATGCCNTTCTGTGGAGATTCCTCGGGTACGAACGGGCCATGGTGTANTCGAGCTGGGTCGCCATCGTNGCGAGCGCCCTCGTCGCAGCCGTCGGNCTCCTCCTNGCGANCGGNGCCTATGCAGGGTANCTGGTCGGTCTCNCNTTCTTCTGTGGNGCGGTCAGNTTGAANGCGGTCAGGAAGATGAAGTTCACNCACGCCGAGTTGGAGGANCTCGATCCNTCGGAGCGCTNCGAGCGGTCGNANGACCGGGAGTCNTCCGAGATCATCGNACGNCTGGGACCATGTGTGGAGTCATCGGACGGAACGTCNCGCTCCGATGAGCGGCTGGAGCGNATCCTCGAGAAGATTTCTCGANCCGGAATGANGAGTCTCAGCTTTCGCGAACGATGGGTNCTCANGCGTTCATCAANGAGGCGTCGTGACTCAAGTTCGTGAGAACTGATAAAATCGGAGCANCATGGGAATTCACGACAGAGACTGGCANAGGCAGAGCGGCCCCGTTCGCAGNCGTGGAGNNGGGGGNCAGGGCAGCGCNCAGGCCCTTCAGCGCATGCGCGGNTTCAATGCGACGACCTGGATCGTGATCATCTGCGCATTCGTCTACATCATCGATGGATTCGGCAAGCCCGTCTCCCAGTCGCAGTTGATGAAACCGTCCAGCTGGACGCTCACCAATCTCGAATACGATGGCGATCTCGACNCCNTCCGNTTCCAGCCCCCGCTGGATCAGCCGCCCGCCAACATNCGTCAGGTCGGCGAGGGCAGNTCATTCATGGCGACCAGGACGATCTATCGCGTCGAGGGGGACGGCGCNCCNGTGGAGATCGGATCCGCCGACTATCAGAACTTCAGCACGTTGAAGCGTTACGGTTTCTTCTCGACCGCCACCGCANTNTTCGGGACCAATTCCCGGGGTGGCATACAAGGCGGNGAACTGTGGAGATTCATCTCCTTCCAGTTNCTGCATGCGAATTTCTGGCACATCTTCATGAACATGTTCGCACTCTGGATNTTCGGTCCATTGGTCGAGAGATATCTTGGAAAGAAGCGATTCGTCGCGTTCTATCTGCTGTGCGGNATCTTCGGCGCCCTTCTGTACCTNNTCCTGAACGCGGCATCNTCGCTGACCACNTCCATGGGGATGGAGAACATNCCGTTTCTCCTTCAGAACACNCCGCACACGCCCTTGATCGGTGCAAGCGCCGGGGTCTTCGGGGTNCTGCTGGCAGGCGCCTATCTCTCTCCGAANTCCACGGTNCTNCTGGCGTTCATCATTCCGATCAGATTGGTCACTCTNGCCTACGGNCTGGTCGTCGCCGCGATCGTCATGCTGTTCTTCCAGACCGCGAATGCNGGTGGCGAGGCNGCNCATCTCGGTGGTGCGATCGCCGGGTTCTACTTCATTCGAAANCCGCACCANCTTCATGGCTTCTTCGATTTCCTCGGNCGTGCGGATCCCACCAGCCGTTCCTCCCAGGCTCGCAGGCTGCGCACGANCAAGGCTTCCAGCGCNGTNGCCGATTCGGAGATCGATCGNATTCTNGCCAAGATTCACGAAAAGGGGCTNCACAGTCTGAGTGCCAAGGAGAAGAGGACNCTCAGGGAGGCATCGAAGCGCTGACCCGGCGCATGCAAGCTCATGGCGATCACGTTCACAATCCATGGCACGTCCTCTGAAAACGAGGCACGGGTCGGCAGAGTGGAGACCCCGCATGGTGGATTCGACACCCCTGCGTTCATGCCGGTCGCCACCGCCGCAGCGATGAAGGGGCTCACCGTCGACCATGTCCGTGAGAGTCGCTCNCAGATCATNCTNAACAACGCCTATCACCTCATGCTTCGNCCNGGGGCCGATCGAGTCGCACGGTTCGGCGGCTCGCATCAATTCATGCGCTGGGACGGTCCGATCCTCACGGACTCCGGGGGCTATCAGGCATTCTCGATGAGCGACATCAATTCAGTGAATGAAAACGGGGTCACCTTCAAGAGCTTCATCGACGGATCCAGGATCGAATTGACCCCGGAGCGATCGATAGAGGTCCAGAATCAGATCGGCGCTGACATCATCATGGCCTTCGATGACTGCCCTCCCACGCGAGAGGAGGATTGCGTCAATCCCGAGAAGAAGGTGCGACTCAAGGGAATGACCTATCTCGAACGTCTCGCGCAGTCCAACGATCGAACGGCTCGATGGCTTGATCGTTGTGTCAAGGCACATCAGAGACGTTCCGATCAGGCGCTCTTCGGGATCGTCCAGGGCGGGACCGACGAGCGACTCAGGCGGAGAAGTGTCGACCAGGTGTGTGCCCACGATCTTCCCGGATACGCCATCGGAGGCGTCGCCGTCGGAGAGTCCCCCGAACAGATTCACAAGACGGTCGCCTTCACGGCACAGTTGCTCCCNCGGGACAGGCCNCGGTATCTCATGGGNGTNGGCTACGAGCGTGACATCGTCAGGGCGGTCGCNGCCGGAGTCGACATGTTCGACTGCGTTCTTCCAACTCGCAACGGGCGCAAGGGTTATGCCTTCACNCGNTCGGGGCCAATAAAACTNAAGAACGCGCGATTTGCCGACGATCATGCTCCCATCGACGANGCATGTCCCTGNCCGACCTGCCGTGGAGGCTACAGCAGNGGCTATCTGAGGCATCTTTTCGCCGCNGGGGAGTGGTTGGGCCAGAATCTGGTCAGCCAGCACAACCTCTGGCACTATCAGTCTCTCCTGCTGGACATTCGTCGGGCGATACGGGATGATTGCTGGTCTTCACTCTTGGATTCCTGGCCCGTTGTCAGGGATGNTGTTTCGAGTTGAATGACGACCCGCAACGGTCTCCACAGCGCTGATTTCCANGCCACNNGGCNNCCAACAAATCAGAACTAGATTCACCGTCTTCCGGTGATGGNACCGAAAAAGCACAGACACNNCGCNTCAGACGAACTTCAGAGACATGAATCAGAATCACAACACCCCCGATTTTTCGTATTTGATGCTCGCCCAGTCGGCGTCCAGTGANGCACCGGTCCTNTCGGGGCAGGGNGGNGACACGACGACGGGAACGACNGGCGCGCCNGGTGATGGCGGCGCCGNAGGCGCTGGCGCGGCACCNGNCGGGCCCAACTTCATGGTCCTCCTGATTCCGGCGATCGGCTTCCTGCTGCTCATGTCGATCATGGGNGGGCGCAAGGAGAAGAAAAGAAGAAAACAGCTTGAGATGATCTCCAAGCATGATCGCATCCGCACCCGCGGAGGGATCATCGGGTCCGTGGTCGAGGCCAAGGGCGANCAGATCGTGATCAAGGTNGACGAAGGCAAGGACACTCGAATCACGCTCGACAGGCAGTATGTCGATGCCATTCTGCAGGATGGCAGTGGTTCTGAATAACAACATTCTCATCGACATCGAGGACACGACTCCGGCCAGCGTGGCCTGATTCGTGGATCCGAGAGTCGATAGGAAGATCAAGATTAAGGATCGGGTCGAGACATCATGAAGGGTGCCATCTGGAAACTGCTTCTCATCGCGACAGTCGTCGCTGGCTGCGTGTATTCAATNTCTCCNCCCAAGGAGAAGATCCGNCTCGGCAAGGACCTGCGTGGNGGAGTCAGCTTCGTCTACGCCATCAACGTCCCCGAAGATGCCAACCGTGANGAGGTCATCGCNCAGACGATCGATGTCCTCAAGCGCAGAGTGAATCCCCAGGGTGTCCTGGACATCGCGTTCCAGCCTCAGGGCGCCAATCGCATGGAAGTGGTGATGCCGCTGCCGAGTCCTGAAGTCAGGGCCAGACAGCTGGTGTTCCAGGCTGATCTTCAGAACTTGATTCTCGAGTCCGCCATCACGCGAGCTGGGCTCGTCGCCTCCCTCGAGGACCGTGATGCTCTTCAGCGTTTCGGTGGTGATGACCCCGATCGACGCGCCCAGATCGAGATGCTCCAAGGGCTTTTCGACGAGGCCGCTCAGGCTCGNGCNGAGCTTGCCGCCATGCAAGAACTCCCGGAGGCGACTCCGGAGGAGCTCGGTGATCTTGAAAACCGAATCGCTCGTGCTGAAGTGCGTTCCGATCAACTGATCGATGACCTCGTGGCCGGAAGACTCTCGGAAGCACGTGTCCAGGCGGCGCTCGCCCTTCCAGGCAACGAGCGACGCAAGCGTGGGCCGGATGACGTCTTCTTCACGATTCCCTCCGAGCGGGATGAGCAGATCGCCGAACTTCGCGCCGAGTTCCCGCATCTGTCAGCCAAGCTCGACACGATGCTCAAGTCGTTCGCCGACTACGCGGAGATTCGCACGGGTCTCGACGATCCCGAGGATCTGAAGCGCCTCCTCAGTGGCGCTGGTGTTCTCGAGTTCAGAATCGCCGTCTCCGCGGCCGACCCCCAGGGTGTGAACCCGGCTGAAATGCGGGAGCAGCTCGCGGATCGCGGGCCTCGCAACACGGATTCCCCGGTGGCCGCCTGGTATCCACTGAACGACCTCGAACAGTGGGTCGACACTCCCGAACAACTGGCCGCACTCAAGGCCGATCCGGCGTCCTACTTCACCAGTCGCCGTCTCGTGGCGGCCGAGCGTGATGGGAAGATCTTCATCCTGCTCTACACCACGCCCGAGAAGTCGATGACGCACGATGGCGATCTCGACTGGACGATGCAGCGAACCTTCCGGACCGTCGACGAACTCGGTCGCCCTGCGGTCGGTTTCGCCCTCGATCCGAGCGGCGGACGCGCCATGAGCGCCCTGACCGGGCCCAACATCCAGCAGCCGATGGCGATCGTCCTCGATGGCCAGGTCTACAGCGCGCCCAATCTGAATTCACGCATCGGCGATCGAGGTGTCATCTCCGGCAACTTCGCCACCGCCGAAGTCGATTACCTGATTCGAGTCCTCGCCGCAGGCGCTCTTGACGCGCGCCTGTCCAAGGAGCCAATTTCAACCAGCGTGCTCGGGCCCTCGATCGGTGCCGACAACCTGGGCAAGGGGCTCCAGGCGGTTCTGCTCGCGGTGGTGGTCGTCGCGATCCTGATGGTCTGCTACTACTTCTTTGCCGGTTTCGTCGCGGTTGTCGCGCTCTGCATGAACGCTCTCATGGTCTTCGGCATCATGGCGATGATCGACGGGACGTTCACCCTTCCAGGGCTTGCCGGCATCGCGTTGACGATCGGCATGGCGGTTGACGCGAGCGTGCTCGTCTACGAGCGAATCCGCGAAGAGATCGTCAACAACAAGGAAGATCTTCGGATCGCGATCCGACTCGGCTACAAGAAGGCCGCGAGCGCGATCTTCGACGGCAACCTCACCAACCTGATCGTCTGCTTCGTGCTGTATCAGACGGCAGCCACCGAGGTCCGCGGCTTCGCACTGACGCTTTCGATCGGTGTCCTCGGCACATTGTTCACGACGCTCTTCGTCGGACGATTCCTCTTCGACCTTGCCGTCGAAGGGTTCGGGGCGAAACGATTCCCGGGATTGATGCTTCCGGTCGTCGTTCCGACGATCCACCGTCTCCTGCAACCGAAGATCGACTGGGTCTCTCTCCGCAGGGTCTTCCAGGCATTCTCGGTCTCACTGGCCGCCGCCGGTCTCTGGCTCTTCTTCTCGACCGGAAGCGACATCCTCGAAACGGAATTCCGTGGTGGGGTCAGCCTGACGATGTCGACTCGTGAAGCTCAGGAAGGCGAGGAGGCTGGAGCACAGGGGCGTCTTCTTTTGTCCCTCTCCGACGTCCGTGACCGACTTCAAGCCGTTGGAGCCGCCGCTCCCGCCGGAAGTGCGGTGTCGGAACTGAGAAACGCGACGGTACTCACCTCCGGACCGTCCACGCCGGATGTCCGTGCCGAGGCGTTCCAGGTCAAGGTGGCGAATCCCGCCGATGCGACCGACGATGATGCCATCGAGAAACTGATCGTCCAGGCCGTCGTCGGTGAATTCGCTGATCAGCTCGACATCGACGCTCCGGTCTCGTTCGCGGGCCAGAACGACAGTGATCACACCATTCGGACGTTCTCGCTCGAGAGGCCGACCGTGGAAGAGAACATCGGTCGCGATGGCGCGGGCTTCTCCGTGGGTGAATTCCGTGGGGGTGTCGGGGTCGTCATCGAGGATGTCGAACCTCCGATCACGACTGAAGATGTCGAGCAGAGAATCAAGCGTCTTCGCAATCAGCCCGACTATGCCGACACGATCGGTCGACAGGTTCGCGTGCTCCCACTCGGTCCGGATTCAAAGGGAGACACGCATGAGGCATTCTGCGTCCTCGTCTCCGATGAGGAACTGAGTTCGTTCGACGTCGACCTTGAGACATGGGATGAACAGCTCGCAAAGCAGGAATGGGAGCTCATCTCCTCCGCGCTTCTGCGGGAGGCGAGTCTCGAGCAGGTTTCAAGCTTCTCGCCCACCGTCGCACAGAACCTCGTGGCCTCCGCGGTGGTTGCCGTGATTCTCAGTCTCCTGGGCATGCTCGTCTACATCTGGATTCGATTCGGCGACCTCTGGTACTCACTCGCCGCGGTCGCCGCGTTGTGCTTCAACGTCTCCGTGTGTCTGGGAGCCATCGCCATCAGCGTCATGGTGGGTTCCGAGGGTTGGGCGGCATCCTTGAACATCGAGGAATTCCGAATCGATCTGAACGTCATCGCCGGTCTTCTGACGATCATCGGTTACTCGCTCAACGACACCATCGTGATCCTCGACCGTGTTCGAGAGAATCGTGGGCGACTTCCCTACGCATCTCGTGAATGCGTCAACAACTCGATCAACCAGACCTTCAGCCGAACGGTGCTGACGAGTGGCACCACGATCGTGACCGCGCTCATCCTGTTCAACCTGGGTGGTACCGGTATCCGGCCGTTCGCCTTCACCTTCCTCATCGGGCTGATCGCAGCCACCTTCTCATCGGTCGCCATCGCGGCCCCGATGGTCTACCGACGTGGCGGGGGGGCGCAAGCTCCTGCTGATGAGGGACTTGTTGAATCGAGTCCGTCCACGGCCTGACCCGTTCAACCGAGCCTGGCTGAAAAAAAACATATATTTTTCATCGAACACGCCGTCTCCGGTCCGTCAGGGCCCAGAGACGGTGTGTTCATGTTTATGATGGTCGAAGTACTGAAAACGCTGAATATCCAAGGATTCGGAGTCGCTCAATGACAGCAGGAAGTCGCATCGTCATCGCACTGGTTGTCCTCGCTTTTCTGGGAACAGGATTGTATTACCTCGCCATCTCCGAGGAGGAGGGCGTCATGCCGGCGATCACGCCCGCTGTGAGCGAGCCGACTCCGGCGCCTGTCAAGCCCGTCGAGGACGTCCTCTCGAAATCCGGTCCCGTCGCCGAACAGACTCTCGCCTTTCGAGTGCCGGTCAGTCCGTCCGATCCCATCGATCTCGCCAACGCCCTCGAGCAGTTGCAGGTCCCCGGGTGGCGGAACGTTCCCGGCGCTCCAGTCGGTTGGTACGCCCTGGAGCGTCTTGATGCCTTCTTCTCATCCGATGTTCAGAAGGACGCTCTCGATCGTGATCCGGCGACCTATCTGAGGGAGCGCTTCGGGCTCATCGCTTCGCCAAGCGGCGGCAAGCTCTTCGTGTTGTTGCATGGAACCAGCGGCAAGAGCCTCGTGCCCGCAAGGCGGCGTGGTGTCGATGTGATGGCGGTCTCGATTGAGTCCGGTCAGGACGGCAAGAACGGCCTCGACGTCGAACTCGGTGCCAACACCAGCGAGATGTTCAAGACTTTGCAGGCTCGAAACGTGTCCCGGTCCTGGGCGGTTCTCGTCGATGACGTCGTCATCGATGTCGCTCGCATCGATGCGCTTGAAGACGCCTCGCTCGTGATCGGCGCAGGGTTCGACACGTCCCGGCTGTCCTCCATCAAGGCTGGGATTCTCGGCACGTCCAGATTGGTTGCGGCGGAATTCGATCCAATCGCGCCGACCGAGCCTGCTGCCGCGGAACCTGAACGCGAGATCCTTCTGGCAGCCTCGACGACTGTCGCGCAGACTCCCGAGTACGCCTCTTCCTCCCCCCGGCAGGAAACGGCCGTTCAGGAATCCGGTCGGCGCAAGCAGGTGAGCCCCACTCCCGCAGTCGCCGGTGCAGGCATGACCGAATACGTGGTGCAGGAAGGCGACACGCTCGCAGACATCTCGGAGAACTGGTTCGGTCTTCGTGGGAAGTGGTCCCTTGTCGTCGATGCCAACCCGGGTCTCGATCCTTCTCGACTGTCGATCGGTCAGGTGCTGATGCTTCCTCCCAAGAGCATGGCATCACGATCCACGAAGGCTGCGGAGACTCGCGACGTCAAGGGCACCTATCTGGTCAAGGAGGGTGACAACCTCTCCAAGATCGCCTTCGAGCTGTACGGTTCGGAGTCCTATTGGAAGCTGATCTACGAGGCCAACGAGGCGCTGATCGGCAAGGATCCTGCAGCTCTGTCCCTCGGCCAGAGATTGGTCATCCCGCCGAAACCCTCTCGCTGACTCCATGGGTCACGCCCGCGGGCGTCACGGGCCGAGGCATCTGCGTCATCGAGACCGAACGAGCTCGATGTTTCGTGCCATGTTCGTGGTTGAGAGGGAGCCGATCACGATGCTCGAGATCTCGGGCAGTGCCGCGAGCCAAGGAAGCGCCTTGCCGGGTGGCACATGTCCCGAGCCCAGTCCCTTCTTGATCAGCACGCCGACGGAGCGGCGATGGGCTTCTCGAATCACATCGAGCTGATCCGTCTGCTCGGGGTTCAGTTCGACCATCAGGACCTCGATTCCCGCTTCATGATCGAGCGCGCGATGATGCCCTTCGGGGGTCTTTCCCGAGAATCCGATGTGTTTCAGATCGCCACGGTCTCTCCGTCTCTGCAACGTCTCCAGGACATCGGTGTGATCGATGACTTCAAGGTCCTCTCCATTCGAATGCACGCTCACGACATCGAGGCAGTCCGTCCCGAGTCGTGCGAGACTCCGGTCGATCGATCTGTCGACGCTGTCGCGATCATAGGCATAGGTCGATCCGGACTCGTCGAAGGTCTCGCCGACCTTGGTGCAGAGGGTGACTCGGTCGCGTTTTCCGGAGTCGGCAAGGGCGGCACCGATCAGCTCCTCGCTGAGTCCGTAGGCGGGCGCGGTGTCGATGATGTCGATCCCCATCTCGAGCAGGGTGTCGACGAGGGTGAAGACCTCCTCCCGTGCGGGAAGGTCGTACGCCGAGGCATACTTGGTGCCCTTGTTTCGCCCGATCTTGAAGGCTCCGAACCCGATGAGCGAGGTTTGGATGCCGGTCTTTCCAAGAGGTCTCAGCTCCATCGGGCGGTCTCCCATGGCGGGCGCGCCACGTCTGGAGTGGGATGCCCTCTGAACGGGAGCGATTGCACGTCCTGGTCCTCGGCATTCGGGCAGATGAGTGCATCGACCTTCTCGGCCGCGTTCGGCGCGAGCACCATCTTGGTCGGCCAGACGGTGATGATGTCTTCGGAGGCGCTCACGAAGGCGCCGTCGGGTCGTGCCCACCTGCGGGTCTTGAGCTCCGCACGATCGATGCGATAGGTCGCCCACTCCAATGCGGGGGACTTCGAGTCGAAGTCGGGCAGCACCGCGTCAAGGCATGCCTTCGATTCGCGACGTTGATCATCCTCCGAGCGGCTGCATCCGTCCTCGGCCAGTCGTCCTCCCAGCTGCCAGACTCGTGATCCGTCCTCCGCCGTCGAACTCGTGATGGTGACGCGTGTCTGCCCGCCATCGACGCAGTGCCCGTTCAGTTCAGGAAGCGCGTCTTCGGGGCCTCTGACCATGCCCATGTGGAGTGGGCGAAGCTGCATGTCGGGGCGTGTGATTCGGGATGGGTTGCGTCCCTGGATCATGGCGAGCAGAGCTTCGTTTCCGCGACCGGCGGCCAGGACGATCCGCGACGTGTGGATGATCAAGGAGGCTCCATCAGACGTCGTGGCGGTGACCTCGTAGCCGTCCGACCGGTCTTTCGAGATCGCACCGACGGTTCCGTGCACCAGCCTGTCCTCGTGCATCGACCTGAGTGTCTCAAGCACGGATGGCATCTCGATCACCTGTTCGGGGAGCAGGGCGACATCACCGGGACAGCTTCTGAGCACCGCGGGACGGTTCTCTGGTTCGATCACCGTCGGAGTGACCGCCAGGCCGACCTTCGCTCCGACCATGCCGACGATCGAACGGACCGAGTCGGTGCGCCAGAGGTGACACTCGGGGGTTCGCACTCTGGCCCCACTGAGGTTCGGGCTGCGGGTTCCCGTGAGACTCTCCGTCCATCTCTTCGGCATGGCGGAGACTTCGCGAGCACCCGTGGGTACGAGGCCCGAGAGCGAGTATTTGGTGCCTCCGTGAAGGATCCCCTGTGCCGAGATCGACTGCCCCTCTCCCAGGCTCTGCGCTTCGAGCAGGCCGGCAGAACGTCCCCGTTCGACTTGTCGGTCCAGGATCCAGAGGCCTGCAATGCCTCCGCCAATGATGAGAGTGTCGAGTTTCACGCTGGACATGAGTTCTTGTCGATCCGATGAATAGGCACGGTGAGGAACATGGTATCCTCCGACACTCCTTCTGTTTCCATTTCCGCTTCGGAGCGATCATGACTCATACCTGCGTCCTTATTCCCGGTGACGGTATCGGCCCAGAGGTGGCTGATGCGACAAAACGCGTCCTGGAGGCCAGTGGGGCGCCTCTTGAATGGGTTTCCAGGCCCGCAGGGGTGGCCGCGCTCGATCAGGGGCATGATGCCGTGCTCCCGCAGACCACGGTCGATGCGATTCTGGAACATGGCCTGGCCTTGAAGGGGCCCTGCACGACTCCGGTTGGTGGGGGATTCTCAAGCGTCAACGTGGCGCTGAGAAAGACTCTCCAGCTCTACGGAGCGGTCAGGCCGGTGAGGAGCCTTGATGGTGTCGAGACGCGCTATCAGGACGTCGACCTCGTGGTCATCAGGGAGAACACCGAAGGCCTGTACGCCGGAATCGAAAACGAAATCACGGAAGGGGTGGTCTCGTCCCTGAAGGTCGCGACACAGAACGCCTGTGACAGGATCTCACGGTTCGCCTTCGAATTCGCTCGCCAGAGCGGACGAAAGAAAGTGACCGTGCTGCACAAGGCCAACATCATGAAGTTGTCCGACGGGATGTTTCTCAAGGCGGCGCAAGCGATGCACGAGTCCTATCAGGACATCGTTCTCGAAGAGAGAATCATCGATGCGGGATGCATGCAGATCGTCCAGGGCCCGGAGAACTTCGACATCCTGCTGTGTGAGAATCTCTACGGTGACGTGATGAGCGACCTCTGCGCAGGTCTGGTCGGCGGTCTCGGTGTTACCCCCGGAGCGAACTACGGGGCCGACAATGCCGTCTTCGAAGCGGTGCATGGCTCCGCACCTGACATCGCAGGCAAGGGGGTTGCCAATCCACTTGCGTTGCTGATGAGTGGAGTCATGATGTTGAACCATCTTCATCGAACTCGAAACGACGAGACCTGCGGTCGATGTGCCGAATCCATACGCGATGCGTACAACCTCGCTCTGCGAGAAGGCGCCATGACCGGTGATCTCGGAGGTTCGCTTGGGACCGAGGCGTTCGCCGATGCGGTCATTGCGAGGCTGGGGGGCGGTCGGTGACCTCCGCGCCGCTTCGCGTCACGCGGCACGATCTGCCGGTGATTCACCCTGAAGGCGAGCGCACGTTGTGGTGCGACATCACGGTTCCTGAGGTCGTGTCGCGGGGGACGTTCCTCATCGCCCATGGTTTCAAGGGGTACAAGGATTACGGGATGTTTCCTCGTCTGGCTTGGACGGCCGCTCGTCATGGCTGGACCGCGATCCGCTTCAATTTCGCGCATTCCGGCATGACCCGTGCCGATTCAACGTTCGAGCGTCCCGATCTGTTCGCTCTGGACACGTGGAACAGACAGGTTTCCGATCTCGATCAACTGGTCGCCGCTGTCAGGGCGGGGGGGTGTCCCGAGTGTCCATCCGATGGTCCTCTCGTCCTCTTCGGTCACTCTCGTGGCGGTCTTGCCAGCATTCTCGCGGCGGGGCGAGGGCTCGCTGTCGATGCGGTCATCAGTGCGTCCGCTCCGATGGATCCGCTTCGATTCACGGACGAGGATCTCCGGCGACTTCGCCAGGAGGGGGCCTGCCCTGTCGAATCATCGAGAACCGGACAGGTGCTTTCCGTGGGGAGAGCCTTCCTCGACGAGGTGGAACTTGATCCAGCAGGCCATGATCCATGCGAGCAGGCGTCTCGAATGGCGATGCCGTTGGTCGTCGTTCATGGAGCGTCGGATGAGACGGTGTCGTGTGAGGATGGCTTGGCGCTCGCCAAGGCGTCCGGAGTGGACCCGGTGCTCATCGAGGGTGGGAATCATGTCTTCAACGTCGCGAATCCATTCCACCCTGAAGACGAACCATCGTCACAGCTCGCTGCCCTTGAAAATGTCATTCTCGACGTGCTGCGCACGTTTTGAGCAGGTGCGAGGCAGCCGTCGGCCTCCGCACGGTCGACGTCACTCCATCGTCTGAGGTTCGCCCGCTTCACTGTCGTCCCAGGCGCCCTGGAGGCGATTCGGCGTCTGCTTCACTTCAGGAGTCGGTTCGGCAGTGCGGCGCTCGACCTCGATGACCGGTGGTTCTTGAACGGATGCCACGGACGCCTCGATCGAGGAGGAGACGAATTCATCCTCCTGTTCAAGTCGTTCCTCCGCTTCGGGAGCGATGGTGCCTTCCTCTCCGACTTCGTCGAAGCGGACCGAGACACGACGTGAGACGCCTCGCTGCGGCATGGTGACTCCGTAGAGCTTGTCGCAGATGCGCATCGTGGTCTTGTGGTGGGTGATCACGATGAAGTGGGAGCGGTCGAGGAATTGCTTGACGACCGCGCAGAATCGTTCCACGTTGGCTTCGTCCAATGCGGCATCGACTTCGTCCAGGATGCAGAATGGAGATGGCTTGCTCTTGAAGATCGCCATCAGAAGCGCCACCGCGGTCATCGTCTTCTCGCCACCGGAGAGCTGGTTGATGATTCGAGGTTCCTTGCCGGGCGGCTTGGCCTTGATCTCCACGCCGCTTTCCAGCCAGTCGGTCTCCCCGTTCTCGTCGGGCATGAGAAGCAGTTCCGCATTTCCGCCGCCGAAGAGCTTTCTGAACATTCCGCCCGACCCGGCGAAGTTCTCGCGGACGGCCTCGAAGGTCTCCCGGAACCGTTCTCGGCTGACATTGTCCAGTTCCTCGATCAGCGCGGTCAGCTGCTCGCGGGCGGCATCGATGTCTCCGAGTTGAGCCTCGAGATCCTCGTTCTTCACCACCAGGTTCTCGAGCTCCTCGACGGCATCGAGGTTGACGTTGCCGAGTTTCCTGATCTGTTCCTTCAGTTCGGCGGCTTCAGCCTCCGCTTCGTTCAGATCGACGAACTCGAATCCCTCGGATTCACGTTCTTCGACGTACTCGGGGTAGGCGTCCGCGACATCGAGTTCGAGTTCGACGATGGAACGTTCTTCGAGGTTCTCCCGTTTGATCTCGAGCTCCCGTCGCGACATCTCGAGGGCATGGACGTCCCGCTCCATCTGGGCGCCGCGCGTGCGAGCGGCATGAAGCGTTTCGGCGGCCGTCGTCAGGTTCGCCCCGGCTTCGCTGGTTCGCTTCGCGAACTCGGCGAACGCGCTGCTGAGCGCGGCGAGGGCTTCGGTCGCCTCCACGGCTTCCTGTTCCGCGGTCGCGATCGTCTGTCTGAGTCTGGCGAGCTGGGCCTGACGCCGTTCGAGTTGCTCGCGTCCGACCGCGACCTGTCGTTCACTCTCTTCCTTGGCGAGTGCGACCTGCCGTCGTTCACGCATGGTGGCTTCAAGTCGTGCGTTGTCCTCCCCGAGCCTGACCCGTGCACTGGCGAGGGCTTCGTTCGCACGTTCGGTCGCGTTGCCGTCCTCGAGAGCCGTGCGTTCACTGGCGAGGATCGAGACCCTCTGTTCCTCCAGCAGGCGCTGCAGCGAGGCGAGCCGTTCGGTCTGCGCGGATTCCTCTTCAGTGAGCGTCGTCAGGCGTTGGTCCAGTTCGCCGCGTTCACGCACGATCGCGACCTGCTCCTTGGCCAGTCGCTCGATCAGTTGTTCGAGTCGCTCGGCATGATGACTCAGCTCGATCGTGCTGGTTCGTGTTGATTCGATGTCCGCGGAGATCGTCACCTGCCGCTGGACGGCTGATCCGGCCTCGGCTTCGACTTGCGCCAGACTGCTCTCCAGGGTCTCGATCTGTTCGTCGAGGATCTGGAGGCGCTCGGTCAGTTCCCTCAGTTCCGCTTTTCGGGCAAGCCATCCGTGAGCCGCATCCTCGCGGGCGGTGGGGGCGATGACGAGTCGGTGGTCACGGTCGAGACGCTCTCCGCCATGGGTGACGAATCGTGCGCCCTGCAGTTCACCTGCGGCCAGCCTGCGTGCCGTCTCGAGTGAATCGACCAGCCATGTGTTGCGAAGCAGGCGCCGGCAGACCTGCATGGCGGCGCCACTCGCCTTGATCATGCTCAGCATCGGGGTCGCCCCCGACACCATGGGGGCCGTGAAGTGGTCGTAGGAATCAGGTGTGTTCACTGGAAGGAGCACGATCCGGCCGTCAAGCGAGCGCATCTCATCGAGCAGGGGATCGATGCCTTCGGTGTCGTCGACCAGAAGGGCCTGCAGGTCGTCGCCCAGAGCGCATTCGACGAGATCGGCGTGTTCGCGGTCGGTTTCGATCAGATCGCCGAGAAGGCCGTGCACCCCTTGGAACCTGTCCGGGCGTTCGAGCACCAGGCGCACAGCTTCGCCGAGGCCTTCCCGTTCCTTCTGCAGTCCCTGAAGGAGATGCTCTCGGGAACGAAGCGCCGAGCGATCCTCGCGATGGGTGCCGAGTGTTTCCAGAAGAGCGGTCTGCCGGTCGTCCAGTTCGGCGCTGCGTTCGGCATGCGCTCTCTGGAGTGTTTCAAGTCGATTCAGTTCATCGATCGCGGATGCCCTGGCGGCCATGGTGCTGACTCGATCGACACGGTGCTGTTCGGCTTCTCGGGCGAAGGGGCTGGCTCGAAGTTCGAGCCTGTCGATCTGCTCCTTCAGAGCCTTCTCGCGCTCCGCGATCGAGATCAGCTGGCCTTCGGCTCCGACGATGTCGCGCTCGAGACGTGCGGTACTGTCTCGCAGGCGATTGACTTCGGCCTTGGAGTGGGCTGCCTTCTCGGTGACCTGAGTGCGGTGTTCCTCGGCCTCGGACGTGATTCGCTCGGCTTCGGCCACGGACGCGGTGAGCGTCTCGACCTGGCTTTCCGCGGATTCAAGCTGCTCCGCGAGGCCGGTGAGTGACTCGAGGTGCTCGTTGATCCTGGTCTCCTCCTGCTGAAGCTGCTGGACGGCTTCATCGAGATTGCGACTGGTCAGTTCGGCTCTCTGTCTCGCCTGGGTCTCGCTGCCCTGGAGTTCGAGGCGTCTCTGCTCCTGAGCGTGCTGCTCCTCCTGGATCCGGTGCCGTTCGATCTCCGCCTGCTGCTTCACATCCTCCAGCTGGCCGATCTCGTTCTGAACGCGGGAGCGTTCGGTGTTGGCGTCCGCGATCTGACTGGTCATTCCGTGGAGATTCTGGCTGTTCTCGTGGAATCGCTCGAGAAACACGTGGCGCATGAGGTCGCGTCTGCGGACGTCGAGATCCGAATAGCGTTGCGCCTTCTCGGCCTGGCCGCGGACGATTCGAAGTCGTCGTTCGGTGTTGGAGAGCTGCTCGCGAACGAGCAGGAGGTTTCTCTCCGCATGTTCGAGTTTTCTGGCGGACTCCACCTTGCGGGTTCTGAATTTGGCGATGCCGGCCGCTTCTTCGAGGATCAGTCGGCGTTCCACCGGATTGGCCAGAAGCATGGCATCGACCTTGCCCTGTTCGATGATGGAATAGGCGTTGGTTCCGATACCCGTGTCCAGGAACAGGTCCTTGATGTCACGCAGGCGAACCTTGTGTCCGTTGATCAGGTATTCGCTCTTGCCATCGCTGAAGAGTCTGCGTGTGACATCCACCTCTTCGGTGTCGACGTGCAGCGAGCGACGCTTGACGACGACGGGACGCCCGTCCGCGTCGAGTTCGTCATGTGATTCGATCGGGTTCTCGAAGGTGAGCGTCACGCTGGCGCCACCCATCGGTTTTCGCGAGGCGCTGCCGGCGAAGATCACATCGAGCATCGCGCTGCCGCGAAGGCTCTTGGCGCTGCGTTCTCCAAGCACCCATTTGAGGGCGTCGACCACGTTGCTCTTGCCGCATCCGTTGGGACCCACGATGCCGATCACCGGCTCATCGAAATGAAACTCGGTCTGATCGGCGAAGCTCTTGAATCCTGCAACTGTTAGCTTTGCGAGCCGCATGCGGTTCGACCTCCTGTCGGTGCGTGCCCACGGGCACTGAGCGGCGATGGACATCCATTGTCCACCGGTTCACTGGCGGGCTCCACGACGCTCGGAGCTTGAATTCCCTCAGTGATCATCTGGGTACAGTATCCCTCGGCACGCCGCTCCCTTCAAGGCCTGAGCGGGATGGGATTTCAAGGTCGTCGTTTTCTCCCGGTCGTCTGGGAGTGAAGGCCGTGTCCGAGCCGCTGACCTCGTCGAATTCCGGTCTTTCGATGCTCTCCTGCTCGGATTCGAAGGCGAGGATCGCCGCCAGGATCCGATCCTGTTCGGCCTTGAAATCACAGGTGATGTATTTCTGAAGCCACAACTGGTGCAAGGCGCCGATCACCTGGCCGTAGCTCATGCCAAGGCCCTGTTCAGGGTCGTTGATCGTGGTCTTGTGTCCGAGGAAGTTGATCAGACCGCGCACGGTGGTCGGGGCCTGGACGATCACCGGTCGCGGGTCGTCCTGGTGGCGATAGAACACCTGGAGTTCCTCGTCGTCGAGGTCGGCCTTCATCATGAGCTGGCCGGACCACGTATTGAGGGTCAGAGGGGTGTTGATCCGGGTCTCCGCGTCGAACAGCACGATTCTGGGTGTGCCGCTCTGAGCGATGTAGAGCATCGGCGTGTTCGATGGGACGATGTTCAGGACGAAGTTCTCGTTGATCTGAATTTCAGTGACGATTGGATCCCCACGTTTGAGCAGCGCTTCGAATGCGGCCAGCCGGACATCGACATCGTCGTCGTCGAGCAGTTTGCGAAGCCCGATGTCGACCCTTGGGTTGTTCCCCATGTTCCCGAGCTCCCTGACCGAGCTGATCCGCCTGGCCTTGCTGCTCGATTTCTTGGCGATGTCCATGATGTACGGGACCACGAGAGCGTCATCCAGCAGCGCGCCGGCGCTGAGAGCGGCCAATCGTGGGGCCTCTTCCGGATGGTCGTAGAGATCGTGAATCATCGGCACGGCCTTCGGGCCGAGGGCGCACCAGCGCCATTTCGCCGATTCAGCACCCCCGGGATTGGCGAGAAGCGCACGGCGTACGGCTTGTGATGACGCTTCAACCGCCCCCACTCTGAGTGACGTGTGCTGCAGGAGTTTCATGAAGCGTTCGGTTTCATCGGCGTGCGAAGGTGGGACGGTGATGGCGATCGAGTCGCCGCTTTCGCCTCGTGCCGTTTCGTCCTTCTGGCCGGGTTCGCGGGGGAAATTGCTGTTGATCGCCTGCTGTACGGTGGCGGCTCGGGCATGGCTGGTCGTGGCCATTCTCAGTTTGACCGGCATGTTCTTCTGCGTGCTTCCGCCTTCCAGGATCCTTCCGCTGAGAGCGTTGATCGCGCTGGTCGTGGAGGTGCCCGGTTCAACGAAGGGATTGATGAAGATCGGGCCCTTGGCCTTGGCCAGGGAGAACGCCTGGCGCGAACCGGTCGTCAGCGGTCCCGGCCGGAGTTCGGTGGTGTACAGGCGGCCGCCTTCGAGACTGCTGGTCGTGGAGCCCGGAAGGGCGAAGACACGCACATCGAACTTCGTGTCCTTCGGGGCGCCGGGCGGGATGACGCCTTCCACGACCACGATCGCGGTGTCTTCCGAGTCGAGCATTCGTTCGGGGGTGACACCGTTCCAGCCGTTCTGGGGATCGCCGACGCCCCGGCGAGTCATTTCGGCGAGCATCAGGGACCTGACCTGAGCGGGAACGATCCGGCTGCCGGTGCCTGACAGTCCGACCACGAGTCCGTAGCCACGAACCACCGTGGGTTCGTATCCGGTGAAGACCCCTTCGCTGGCGACCGTGCCGCGCATGATCGGATCGACCTCGAGCTCGAAATTCGGTTTCGAGAGTCGTTCGGATTTCGTGTCTCTTGCCGCACGTTCAAGGACCAGGCTCTGGCATCCGACGAGGCAGAGCGTCATCGCACCGACCATCAGCTGAATCATGCGTCGTGGGTTGCTCATAGCTCTCTTCGCACTGGTGTCCATGAAAGTCCGTCACCTTAGATTCCTGGGTCGCGAATGATGCGCAACACTAAAGGGCATTCAAGGGCATTCTATCGGGCCGGGTGTGTCCACACAATGAATCATGGCCGGTCTTCCTCGATGGTTTGGCCGATGTTCGTGGTCTTTTTCCGTGACATGCCGTCCTATTCGCACTCGAAGCGAGGCTGTTCGGTGAAATGCCCACTTTGACGGTGGTGATTCATGCGCTTTGAGTTACGATGAACAATTGCACCTCATGCCCACCACATTCAGCAGTCAGGAGCGCCGCACATGAACCTACCTTCCACCTCAATCGTGCTTGGCTTGTTCATGGCGGGGCTTGGCGGATCCCTGCATGGCGACGTCCTCGAGTCGGCACGGGTCGAAAGCCCCCTGATGGCGAATTCGATCGGCACACCCGAGATCCGACCGGTGACCTTGAATGATGAACGACTGGGCAGGCTCAAGGCCGTGCTTGCGCAGGCCGACGACGTCCGAATGGCCGGCGTGCCGCTTCCCGGTCATCGTTCGATCGATCTCGATCTCGAGCGCATTCATCCATTCGCCTCCGATGCACGCATCGAAGTCATGCGGCCCGGCGGCGTCGAGGTCATGGACCTGCCCGAGGTCATCATTCTGGGAGGCGAGGTCGTGGGTGAGCCGGGCAGTAGCGCCTTCATCGCCTACACCGATTCCGGCGTCGAAGGCTGGGTCAATTCCGGCGGTGTCTCCTACGGAATCAGTGATGGTGTTGGCGGGACACCGACCGTCCACAGGCTCGACATGATCGAGATCGATCGCTCACAGCCTTTCTGTCAAGCCGATCTCATCGAGCAGCCCCTGATGAAACGAGCCGCGCTCGGTGTGCCCGCGGCGTCTTCCGCAGACAGCGGCAGTCTCGCTGGCTCCGTCGGATTCGGTTCATGTCAGCGGGTCAGGCTCGCCATCGAGACCGACGAGGAATTGCTCGGAATCTTCGGTGGAGATCGTCAGGCGACCGTCGGCTACATCGCGACTCTTCCGGCCGCGTCCTCCTACGTCTACGCACGCGACCTCAACACCGCGCTCGTGGTCAGCTATCTGAGACTGTGGGAGACGCTCGATCCCTGGACTCAGACCGGCACGGGCGACCAGCTCTATGAATACCAGGCGTACTGGGAAGCCAATCACGAAGACATCTCTCGCGATCTCGGCCACTTCCTGTCCGGCCGCGGGCTTGGTGGGGGCGTGGCCTGGCTTGGTGTGATGTGCGATGAGACCTACAACTACGGCCTCTCCGCCAATCTGAACGGATCGTTTCCCTATCCACTTGAAAACAACAGTGGTCAGAACTGGGATCCGATGGTCGTCATGCATGAACTTGGCCACAACTTCGGTGCGCCGCACACTCATGACCTCTCGCCGGCCCCGGACAATTGCGCGGGTGGCGACTGCTCCATCGGCGCATTCGGAACGATCATGAGCTACTGCCATCTCTGTCCCGGGGGGCTCGCCAATGTTCGAATGGAGTTCACTCCGCAGAACATCACGAACATCAACGCCCACATCGCGCAATCGGGATGCGATTTCCGGGTGTCCGACGTCACCATGTGCCTTGCCGACGACGTGCTGACCGGGATGAACGCGCCCGTGTACGTGGATGTTCTTCAGAACGACATCGGGGCCGATTGTTCGTATGCGGACATCAGGTACTTCGATGCCCTCGGCAGCGAGGGCGGACAGATCGAGTTGATCGAGGGATTCGGTCCTGACGGTCGCTCCGTGCTTCGCTACACGCCGCTCGATGAGTTCGTCGGCACCGACTTCTTCGAATACACGAGCGTGATCGACGGAGTCGAAGACACCTGCATGGTCGCGGTGAACGTGGAGGAGGCCGAGCCTCCGGACCCGCTCCGTGCCGCGGACGATCCCGTGGGGACCACGCCCGGCGTCCAAGTCGGCTACTACGAGCTCGGGGCGCTTTCGGAGCTGCCTGATTTCTCGACCCTCGAATCATTCTCCTCCGAGGTCGTCGACAACATCGACTACCCCTCGACCAACGGCGCCTTCATGGGCAGTGGACTGTCCGACAATGTCGGGGCACGCTTCGTGGGCTGGGTCGAGATCCCCTTCCCGGGCCAGTGGCGATTCTCGACCGAAAGTGACGACGGATCAGCGCTCTACATCGGAAACCAACGCGTCGTCGACAATGACGGCCTGCATGGCATGCAGACACGTCTGGGCACGATCGGACTCGAGGCTGGGGTGCACGCGATCACCGTCGAATTCTTCGAGCGTGGTGGCGGCGCGGGGCTGATCGTGAATTATGCCGCCCCCGGAGCCGGATTCGAAATCATTCCCGCTTCGGCATGGTCGCACGGTGGTTCCGTTCAGTCGAGTCCTGACCTCAACGGCGACGGTGTCGTCGGCGGCGAGGATCTGAGCATCGTCCTGTCACAGTGGGGTGGCGACGGAACGGCCGACTTCGACGACGATGGTGTCGTGGGCGGCGCCGACCTGGCCTACCTGCTCTCGAACTGGGGCGAGCTCTGAGTCTCGGATCCAGTTCAATCCCTGCGAAATGGGCGCTACTGGACTCGAACCAGTGACCTTTCCGGTGTAAGCGGAATGCTCTAGCCAACTGAGCTAAGCGCCCTGAACGTGCAGGCTACACGGTGCGGGGTCAGGATGCGAATGGTCGGTCGATGGGAGTTTCGTCGGCGATGCCGCCTAGAATGCCATCATGTCCACGCCCGCGCAGAACAAGGATCCCGCTTCGAAGACGATCACTCGTCTGCGTGATCGCCTGTCGGGGTGTCCCCGCCTCGATCGACGGGCGCTCGGTCGTTGGTTGAAACGGCTCGATGCGATCCAGCGTTCCGGTCGCCCCGTCGAACGATCTCTGAAGAAGGTCGAACGAGCGATCGACAAGGCCGAGGTGACGAAGCGACTCCGGGCTGAAGCGGCGGATCGATCGTTCGTCTTTCCGGATGGGCTTCCCGTCAGTGGCTGCCGTGACGAGATACGTGACGCGATCCGGGACAACCAGGTCATCGTGCTCTGCGGCGAGACCGGTTCGGGCAAGATCACCCAGCTTCCCAAGATCTGTCTCGAACTCGGTCGCGGAGTCGACGGACAGATCGGGCACACCCAGCCCAGGCGGGTCGCGGCTCAGGGGGTTGCCGAGCGGATCGCGGAGGAAGTCGGCTGTGAGATCGGGGGGCTGGTCGGTTGGCAGGTTCGATTCCACCGGAAGGATTCCAGGCGGACCTGCGTCAAGATGATGACCGACGGAATCCTGCTCGCGGAGACGCAGGATGATCCGAATCTGGATCGGTACGACACGATCATCATCGATGAAGCGCATGAGCGATCACTCAACATCGATTTTCTGCTGGGATATCTCAAACGGTTGCTCCCGCGACGTCCGGATCTGAAGGTGGTCATCACCAGCGCCACCATCGATGCCGAGCGGTTCAGCGAGCATTTCGGTGGCTGTCCCGTGCTCGAGGTCTCGGGACGGACGTACCCCGTCGAGATCGTGCATCACGACCCCGAGTCGCTTGGACGCGAAGGCGATGATCCGGATGCCCCCGAGGTGATCCTGAAGGCCGTCGAGCACATGCTCGAGATGACGTCCGATTCCGGGGACATGCTCGTCTTCGTCCCGGGCGCCAGGGAGATCCGTGATGGCATCGACGCGCTTGAAGGCGCCTTCGGTGATCGGTTCGAGATCCTCGGCCTGCATGCCAGACTTCCCGAGCGTGAACAGCGCAAGGTCTTCAGGAAAGGGGCGCGGCGTCGGATCATCCTCGCCACCAACGTGGCCGAGACTTCCGTGACCGTGCCGGGCATCACCTCCGTGATCGACACCGGTCGGGTCCGCATCTCCCGATTCAGCGCACGATCACGACTGCAGCGACTTCCGGTCGAGCAGGTGAGTCAGGCTTCCGCTCGTCAGCGCGCGGGGCGTTGCGGTCGTGTCGCTCCGGGACGATGTCTGCGTCTCTACTCGGAGGAGGCGCTCGAGTCCGCCGACGACTACACGCAACCCGAGATCCTCCGCTCCAACCTCGCGGATGTCATCCTTCGAATGCTCGCACTCGGGCTGGGCGACATCGGCGACTTCCCGTTTCTCGACACTCCGTCATCTCGCATGATCGAGGAGGGGTGGGGGACCCTGTACGAACTCGGCGCCGTCGACAAGGGGAGGGTCCTCACCGAAACGGGTCGAAAACTCTCCCGACTCTCGGTCGACTCCAGACTTGGGCGGATGATCATCGCGTCCATCGAAGAGCGCGTGCTGCCAGAAGTCCTGGTGATCGCCTCGGCCCTTTCGACTCAGGATCCTCGCCTTCGACCGGCCGGTCAGGAATCCGTGGCGGATCTGGCACACCTCGGCTGGCTTGATCAGAAGAGCGATTTCGTGGGGCTCCTCAGGCTCTGGGCGGCCTATGGCGAGGCTCGCGGGTCGCTCGGGAGTTCCGCGCTTCGACGATGGTGTCATGAACGCCATCTCTCGGTCAGCAGGATCCGTGAGTGGGCCGACGTGCACGCTCAGCTTCGACAGGAGGTGCAGTCGGTCTTCGAGGTCAAGGCCGGTCGCGCCCGAAGCGATCGGATGGGCGACGGCGGATGGGGGGCGATGCATCGAGCGATTCTCGCCGGCTTCGTTTCGAACATCGCTCGCCGAAACGATGACCGTGCCTATGAGACCCCCAGTGGTGTGGTCTTCTCGATTCATCCGTCTTCCGGTCTGAAGCAGACTGATGTTCCCTGGGTGATGGTCTCTGAAATCGTGGAAACGACCCGGCGATATGGAAGAATGGCGGCCAAGGTCCGGGGTGACTGGGTGGAGCGGGTCGCGCCCCATCTTGTTCGTCGAGAGTACGAGGAACCCCATTACCTGATCGACTCGGGCCAGGTCGCGGCCTATGAACGTGTGTACTGCGGCAGCATGGTGCTCGTGCCCCGTCGGCGCGTTCCATACGGGCCGCTCGATCCATCCGTCGCGCGTGACATCTTCATCCAGGAGGCGCTCGTCGAGGAGAAGTTGCGAACGCGGGCCTTGTTCATGATGCGGAACATCGCGCTCAGAAAACGGATCGAGGCGCTCGAGGAGAAGGAGCGTCGACGAGATCTTCTCGCCTCGAACGATCAACGTTTCCGGTTCTACGATGCCTTGCTTCCGAAGGACGTCCACAGTGCGCCCAGTTTCGAGCGGTGGCGTGTGAAGATCGAGCAGCGTGATCCTGATCGTCTGGTGATGGCCGAGTCCGACATGTTCGGAACCGATCGTGGCGGGGCCGATGCCGAGGTCTTTCCGGATCACATCGAAACCTCGGGAACTCGATGGCGACTGGAGTACCGGCATGAGCCCGGGGAACTCGGGGATGGCGTCGCGGTGAACATCGCGCTGGCCGCGCTTGGTGACCTGTCCGCCGATCGACTCGAATGGGGGGTGCCGGGCATGCTGCCCGAGCGACTCGAGGCGATGATCCGTTCACTTCCGAAGAGGCTTCGAACACGATTCAGCCCCGTGCGTGAGACCGTCTCCGATCTGGTCGAGAGCCTGCCTTTCGGCGAGGGCGGTCTGACCGACGTTCTGGCCAGACGCCTGACGTCGATCGCGGGTGTCCAGGTCGAGGCCTCCGATTTCGACCGTGATCGACTTCCCGATCATCTGCGCATGTTGCTGATCGTTCGCGATGACGATGGACGGGAGGTCGATCGCGACCGCTCGCTCGAGTCGCTTCGTCGAAGGCTGTCGACCCGGATCGATGCCGCGTTTCATGATCGTGTCGATGGTGCGCTTGCGGGACTCGTGACTTCGTCTTCAACCGAGATTCCAGAAACCGAGCTCCCCGAACACATCGTGGTGGAGGGAGCGGCTGGCGGTGTGCGTGCATGGCTTTCCATGAATCGACGAAACGGGTTGATCGAAGTGGCCGGGCATGCTCGTCGAGAGCAGGCGCTCGTGAGTCACCGTGTGTTTCTCCTCGACGAACTGAAGTCGCTTGGTGGGCGGGCCTTCTCGGGGCATCTGGACTGGCTGCTCGAGGCACGGGACGTTCTTCCGGAGTTCCATCTGATCGGGAGCGAGCGTTCATTCCGAGCGATCGTCGAGGATGTCACGCTCGATGCGGCGTTCTTCGCCTCGGAGTCAGCGGCAGCGGGGGCGTCACCATGGACACTCAGAAGCCGATCGGCGGTTCAGTCCTGTTTCGATGCCGGCTATTCGGACCTTTCACGGCGTGCCGAGGCCGTGGTGGATCGTCTCGAGGATTCGATGCG
Source organism: Phycisphaerae bacterium (assembly GCA_002709755.1). Taxonomy (GTDB): domain Bacteria; phylum Planctomycetota; class Phycisphaerae; order Phycisphaerales; family SM1A02; genus UBA8087. The sequence goes on along the minus strand of PAQN01000034.1, from coordinate 77 downwards.
TCTGCATGCCTCGCTGGCGGGTCAGCTTGGTGCGCCATTTCCTCGGTCATGGCTCGAGGAGATCGAGCGAATGAAGC
>PAQN01000033.1 GCA_002709755.1 Phycisphaerae bacterium | reverse complement strand
GAGTCGGCGAAGGCCTGCCATCTCGCTCTCGAGCGATCCTCCTCGATGGGGTTCACTCGTTCGTGAAGATCCAGAATCGAGAGGATCTGGCGGTCGAGTCCGGCCCCGCGCATCGCTTCGGGAATGGTGTAGATCGATTTTCGGTCATGCATCGAGAAGATTCGTGACAAGGGCACGTTCGAGAACATGCCGATCTTCTCCATGACCTGATCGGTCACGGGGTTCTCCGCCCGGCAGGCGATGATCGACGGCTGGATGCCGGCCTCGAGAAGTCGTTTCATGCCGAGCTGCGCGGCCTTCGATTTCTGCTCGCCCAGAATCGGCGGTTCGATGATGTAGGTCAGCGCGACGAAGCAGCTCGACTGCGGCCCTTCTTCGTAGGCCAGTTCGCGAAGCGCTTCGATGTAGAAACCGTTTTCGTAGTCGCCGGCGGTGCCGCCGACCTCGACGAAGACCACGTCCACGGGCTTGCCGTCGTTTCCGGTGTGTGCGAGCTGTCGAAGCTTGTGCTTCACTTCGCCCGTCACGTGGGGGATCATCTGAACGTCCCGTCCCAGGTACCCGCCACGACGTTCTCGTTCGAGCACGTCCGTGTAGATCTGGCCCGCGGTCAGGAAGTTGTTCTGGCTGAGGTTCTGATCGAGCATGCGCTCGTAGGTGCCGAGATCCATGTCGGTCTCGAGTCCGTCTTCCAGCACGAAGACTTCACCGTGTCGGTACGGATTGAGCGTTCCCGAATCGATGTTGAGGTACCCCTCCAGCTTGATCGGGGCCACCGAGAGGCCCTTGTCCTTGAGGAGCTTGGCCAGAGTGCTGGAGAAGATGCCCTTGCCGAGGCCGCTCATCACGGTGCCGATGACCATGACGAACTTCGTGCGGCCGGGCTGATAGCCTTCGGGAGCGGGTGAATAGCTCTCCGACAGACCGCCGGACTGACCGAAACTTGCAAGGAAATCGCCGTCACCACCGGTGTCGGTGGGAGTCGCGCCGTTGTGATCGCTTTCGTTGAGGGGCATAGACAAGCTTAGCACGAGGGAGTGCCGGAGCGCCAGTCGGNNCGCCGATCTCNTNGGTCAGGCNTTGGATTCAGGCGTTGGATTCATGGAACCGGACGAAGGCCTCGTACTGTTCCGGGGTGTCGATTCCATGATGCGCCCAGGGGCAGATCGACAAGGCGATGGGGTGTCCATGTTCGATGGCTCGAAGCTGCTCGAGTCGTTCGTGCTGCTCCAGCGGAGTGGGGGGGAGTGCGGCGAAGATCGGGAGAAAGTCNCGTTCGTAGGCGTANAGGCCGACGTGNCGGTGTGCCTGNGAGTGTCCGTCCCGTCCTGCCGGTTCGATGGCCTCTCGNGAGAAGGTCAGGGCTCTGCCATTCGCGCACCGCACGGTCTTGACCAGATTNGGATCCGTCGGATCCTCGTCCTTCGCGAACGGACAGGCCACCGTCGCCATCGGGGCNTCGGGGTCGCTNCTGAGGGTCNNGANCGCGAGATCGATGGTNTNCGGATCGATCATGGGTTCATCCCCCTGGACGTTCACCACGATCGAGCATGGGATGGCCNCGATCGCCTCGGCGATGCGNCTNGTTCCNTTGGGGTGGNCCGCCGAGGTCATGATCGCNTCNCCGCCGAATCCNGTGACCGCATCNTGAATCGCCCGGTCGTCCGTGGCCACCAGAACGCGGTCGACCAGNGTGGCGCGACTCGCNCGTTCATGGACATGCTGGATCATCGGTCTGCCNGTCTTCGACGCCAGGGGCTTNCCGGGAAAGCGGGTCGAGGCCATTCGAGCCGGAATCACCGCCACCACGTCCGACCCGCCGTGTTGTGGTGTCNTTNCGTCGCTCAACGCATCGACTTCGAAAGTTCGTCGATCTCGCGTCGCCGGTCACGGATGTCCCGGTACTTGATGTCCTTGCGGACGATCTCNGAGCAGATCTCGGCGGCTTCGTCGGCCATCTCCCGCGAGGTCTGCTCTCGTGCGAGTTCGATCAAGGCGATCATGAGGTCGTACTTGATGGGCAGTTCCAGTTCCNTGTTGGTCGCGTCGATCGCCTCCAGCGCCTCGAGGTATTCGGCGCGAGCCTCCTGGTGCCATCCCTCCGCGGCGAAACAGTTGCCGAGTCGGTGGGCGGAGTGGACCCGGTACTTGGGTTCGTCCTTGCATTCCTGGAAATTGCCCATCGCGCCTTCGTGGTCTCCGGTCGAGATCTGCACGTTGCCGAGTTGGAACTTGATGTTTCGATCGGTGGGGTACTGAGCCGCGCGCTCGGTGAATTCCTCGACCTGGAGCTTGATCAANGCGGTCTCGGCGGCCTCCAGTTCCGAGNTCAGATCTCCGGCNGGGACATCGGCCGGTGGAGTNTCCACCGCGNCCTTGGCGAGCCTCAGCCGTTCTTCCGCCACCTGCAGCATGAGATCGCCCGCCAGCATGCGGAATCGATATTGCTTCAGCCGGTCGTAGGCNTCCATGTAGACCTGACGNGCTTCCTCGCGGTGCTCCNTGGTGTTGGATTTNAGCAGCTCCTTGCCGAGCTTCAGCACGGCTTCCGCCGAACCATCCTTNGCATCGAATTCCTTNCGTGCGTTTTCNAGCGCACGATCGGTCGAGGCGCCNCCCGTCACCGATGATTCNTCCTCGAGCTGCTGCTGACCGTCCAGGTCCTTGACCGCACTTCTGAATCCACCTTTTTCGCTGGCAGCCTCCTGATAGCCGCCCGCCACGATCGCGCGCTGGGCCGTGAGCTGCTTGAGCTCCTGGACCAACGCGGTGTCGCTCGGATCCATCTTGGTCGCGATCGTGCCCGCTTCGAAGGCTTCGTCCCANGCGCCCGCGCCACTGAAGAGGTTCCGNGCCTTCACGTAGTCGCTCTTGTTCTGCTTCTTGGCCTTCTTGAGCATGTTCAGGACCTTCGGAGCGACCCATTGTCCGAGCGCCTCCTGTCCCGCCTTGTTCGCCTGATCGAGGAACTTGAGCGCGAGGGCGTAGTTGTTGATGTCACGCATCCAGGCGAGCTCGTACACGGCGAGCTTGTTGACCGGTCCGGGGCCGTCGACGTCCTTGAGTTCCTTGCGGGTGACGGGCTTCCCNCCGCTGCTGAAATGTCCCACCGCNGCTTCGAACATCGAGGTGTGGATGTCCAGTCTGGCAGGGTCCAGCTTGACCGCGGAGGCGTAGCACGTCAGAGCGTAGGTGTAGTTGCCGGTGTCGGCGATCTGCTTCGCCTGCGCGACCCACTGCTGGGCCTGNTGAGGCTTGGCGACGAATCCGGTCGGCGACTCNTGTTCGGACTNGGTGTCGTCGGTCTTCTTCTTTCCGAATAATGCCACGTTTCGCTCCTCGGTCCTCAGGCACCGCNTTCAGCCTTCGAATCGTCCATCCGTGCGACCGGATCGGGTCGCGGACGACTTCTCGCTTGATGTGACAGAGTAGAGGAGCNGGGCGGCTGAGGCAATACAGGGACGGTCAGTTCGGNNCGTCTCATCACCCTCTGGAGGGCGTGNGNAGGTCATTCCCNGCGAGGATGTCACACGATGTCCGAGCAAGGAATAGAATGCGACCATGNCATTCCCCGCCTCNAGACTCATGATCCACCCCGCCGAGGTCCTTCGTTGCAAGACCGAGAGGATCGTCGATTTCGACGAGGATCTTCAGCGCATGGTGGGCGAGATGATCACCATCATGCACGAGAGNGANGGCGTGGGTCTGGCCGCACCGCAAGCGGGTCATGCGGTNCAGGTCTTCGTCTGCAACGCCCGGGAGGATGGCGAAGAGGACATGGTCTTCATCAATCCCGAAATCATCGAGAGCGGTGGGGCTCAGGAGTGGGCTGAAGAGGGCTGTCTGAGCCTNCCCGGCATTCATGGCCGTGTCCGNCGTCCGACTCATGTTCGAATTCGTGCCCAGGATCTCGCCGGCGACACNTTCGAGGTCGAGTCCGAGACNTTCCACGCCCGCATCTGGCAGCACGAATACGATCATCTNCAGGGCGTGCTCATTCTCGACAAGATGCGTCCGATCGATCGTCTCGCCGCGCGNCGNGCGATCAAGGCGCTCGTCGATCCNTAGTCGANGTCTNGTCGAGGTCTCTCCTCNCACGGTCCGCCGCTTTGATGGAGTCTCCCATGCGATTGGTCTTTCTCGGTTCCGGTGCGTTCGGTCTGCCNACGGTTCGTTCGCTCGANGCGTCNCATGACCTGCTCGCCGTGGTCTCNCAGCCCGATCGNCCNGCNGGNCGCGCACGCNGGAACACGCCCACNCCNATCTCCGAGTGGGCNATGGATCGATCGAAGGNNCTGATCCGTCCCGANGACGTCAACGATCCCGAGGTCGTCCGCANGATCAGNGGGTTCGAGCCCGATGCGCTGGTGGTGATCGCGTTCGGNCAGAAGATCGGCGAACCCCTGCTTCAGGATCTTCCGGCNTTCAANCTGCATGCCTCGCTTCTGCCGGCCTATCGCGGCGCCGCNCCGATCAATCGAGCCATGATCGANGGGTGTTCCGANACGGGCGTCTCCGTGATCGANCTGGCCCAACGGATGGACGCGGGNGANGTNCATGCGACCCGNACGCTCGAGATCGATCCTCTGGAGACCGCGGGCGAACTNCATGATCGTCTGGCGGNGCTCGGTCCNGACGCCGTCGAGAGCGTGCTCGAGGCGCTGGCGGCGGGNACGACCCGNGGCATNGTGCAGGACGAGNCNCNGGTCTCGCAGGCNCCCAAGTTGTCGCGCGCCGAGGCNAGCGTCGACTTCNTCGACGACGCCTCGCGNGTTCGAGACCGCATNCANGGNCTGACNCCNTGGCCCGGATGCGACATCGATCTCGACGGTCAGCGTCTNCGNGTNCTGCGNGTCNGGGTGNNNGACGNNGANNNCGCNGNCGTNGAGCCNGGNACCCTGCTNTCNGGNCACCGCATCGCCTGCGGNNCGGGGGCNNTCGAATTGCTGGAGGTCCAGCCGATCGGAAAACGACCGATGNCCTTCAAGGACTATCTCAACGGGCGCCGNCTCGAACCGGGNGTGATCGCCCGGAGNCANNGTTGATGGGCNCTCNNTTTCCTCAGCTGCTCTGGGANCTGCTNCCCTCGCGCAAGAAGCCGAAACACGGCGCNGGCGNCTCCGCCNCCCGGCGTCCGGCCGGNCCTCGTCGNNGATCCGGCGCCGGTNCGGGCAAGGTGAGCGCCAGGCAACAGCGNTACGACGACCTCGTCCGGCAGATGAAGGCGCAGTACGGACTGAGAGTCAACAAGTGGCGCTCGAGCACCTCCGGGTGNGCCTGGGAGGTNCANTACGCCGACGGCAGTGTGAGTCGGTTGATCGAATCTCCCTATCCNCGCGGACCGATGAGCTGCGCGGTCTTCATGCACGAGGTCGGTCACCACGCGATCGGACTGCATCGATATCGTCCGCGTTGTCTCGAGGAGTACCACGCCTGGCGCTGGGGTCTCGAGGAGATGGAGCGTCTCGGCTATTCCGTCACCGAGCGTGTCTACAAGCGCCGGGACGACGCGCTTCGCTACGCCGTCGGAAAGGCGCTGCGCCGAGGTCTGAAGCGCCTGCCCGTCGAGCTGGCTCCCTGGGCGCCTCCGGGGATGCTTCGGGAGCTTCGAGCGGCCGATCAGGCTTCTTCAGTTTCACGCGAAGACGTCGATCAGTGAACCGTTGTTGGTGTACACGGTGGGCAGGACGTACTGCCTGATCTCCGGTCGCGCCGTCATGCCGCCACGTTCGCTGGCCACGATGCGCGTCAGCTCGAGGTCGTTTTCGGTTCCGGTGATCGGGCGGACCACTCCGTCGAGAGACGTTTCCTGCGGACCTGACTGATGGTCCGCGGCCAGCGCCGATCTCAAGGCCGAGACGGTCGCGGTCAGCGCGGCGATCTCCCTGGCCTGCCTGGTGAGGACCACTTCGTCGTTACGCAGACGTTCCGCCCCCGAGCGGTCGGCGACGACTCGCACCGTGTGCGCCATGCGGGGCGACGGGCACAGGCCCGCGGGAATCATGTCTGCAATTGGGGAGGTCATCTCACCAGAAGAGTGCCACGGCGTCGGCCGTCGTCGATCGTTTTTTCACACGTTCCGGCATGCCCGATAAGAGCATCGACGGGCCGCGACTGGTAGCGTGTAGAGATGCTTGTCGACGAGCTCGATCTTCCCTTCGACCAATCGCTGGTCGCCACGCACCCCGTGGAGCCACGTGACGCCGCGCGTCTGCTGGTCTTCGATCGTGCTCGGGACGTGATCGCGCATCACCATGTCCGCGATCTCACGGAACTGCTTCAGCCGGGTGACGCGCTGGTCGTGAACGCCACGCGCGTGGTGCCGGCGCGCGTGCGGTTCGAACGGCAGGACAGCGGGGGCCGTCTCGAGGGACTGGTGCTGCCCTATGCCGCCGGAGATGAACTGAGCTGTTACCTCAGAAACGCGCGTCGCATCCGTGCCGGGCAACGCCTGGCGCTGTTGTGCGACGAAGAGCCGGTCGACGTGGTGTTCGAGGTGCTCGGTCGTGACGCGGAGGTCTTCCGCCTTCGTCTGGTCGAAGGGGATTCCATCGATGCCGCCCTCGAACGTGCGGGGCGCACGCCGCTGCCGCCCTACATTCTCGGGGCGCGGCGGGAGCGTGGTGAAGAGGATGACTTCATCGATCGAGCCGACCGGGACTGGTATCACACCGTCTTCGAGCATGCCGCCGGCCAACGCTCGGTGGCCGCGCCCACCGCAGGACTGCACTTCACGAAGGCGCTGCTGGAGTCGATTCGGGGGAAGGGGGTCGAGATCATCGAGATCGAGCTCGAGGTGGGGCCCGGCACGTTCAAGCCCGTCACCGCCACGCACCTCGCCGACCATCCGATGCATCACGAGCGGTACCGGGTCGAACGTGAGGCCCTTGCCTCGCTCGAGGCGGTGCGTGCGCGCGGAGGCAGGGTGGTGTCGGTCGGCACGACCAGCTGCCGCACGCTCGAGTCGCTCCCGGACCCGCTCCCGAACGCCACCATCGAGGCCTCGACCGATCTTCTGATCGCCCCGGGGCACGTCTTCACCCGGGTCGATGCCCTGATGACGAACTTTCACCTTCCACGTTCGACCCTGCTTGCGCTGGTCGCCGCGATGATCGGTCTGGAGTCGACCCGGAGGATCTACCATGAAGCGGTCGAAGCCCGCTATCGTTTCTACTCGTACGGAGATGCGATGTTGATTCTCTGACGAGCGGATTGCAGGAAACCGCAACCGATCATCCCGCTCGAGCCGATGTAGGAAGTACGCAGATGCACGAGAACTCGCCCACACTTGAGGAACTCTTCGATGACGATGTGGTCATCGAAGGCGATCCCTCGCTTCGACCTCGAGGTGTGGCCGAGGATTCCCGGGCCGTGGTCTCCGGAGGGCTCTTCGTGGCTCGCGCCGGGTCGCAGCTTGATGGCGCGCGGTTCATCGAGGACGCCCTTCGCCATGGCGCCGCCGCGGTGGTCCTTGGCGCCGATGAGACGTTCGTTCCATCGGACCCTCCGCCGACCGTGATTCGGACCTCGGATCCACGACGGACGGGTGCCCGTGCCGCGCATCGTTTTCACGGGATGCCCTGCGATGACCTTTCGGTGATCGGCATCACCGGGACCAATGGGAAGACGACCGTGGCCTGGTTCGTGCGTGCCCTCCTCGCGGCGGCCGGAAGACGGTGCGGTCTGGTGGGCACGATCGAGATCGATGATGGTGTGGAGACGTCCCCGTCGGCGTTGACCACCCCGTCGGCCTGCGTGCTCGCGGACTCGCTGGGTCGCATGGTCCGCCATGGTTGTGATTCGGTGGTTCTCGAAGCCTCCAGTCATGCCCTCGACCAGGGGCGTCTCTTCGGTGTGTCGCCGCGCATCGGACTGTTCACCAATCTCAGCGGCGACCACCTCGACTACCACGGGACCCTCGACACCTACGCCTCCGCGAAGGCTCGTCTGTTCGAATCGATTCGCGAGGATGGGCTCGCGATCGTGAACGTCGATGATCCCGCGCATGAACGCATGATCCGCGACGCCCGTTGTCCGATTCTCAGATGTTCCACCCGTGGGGCCGAGGCCGACGCCCATGCCAGCATGCTCGAGATGACGCGCCTCGGCAGTCGCTTCAGGTTGGAGGGGCCCTGGGGGGTCATCGAATCGAATGCCGGCATCGTGGGACGTCACAACGCTGAGAATCTGCTGCTTGCCGTCGCGGCGGTCCATGCCCTCGGAGTCGCATCGGAGAAGATCACCGCGGGGATCGCCACCATTCAAGCCCCTCCCGGGCGACTCGAGCCCGTTCCGGATCCGCAGGCCGATTTCAGCGTCTTCGTGGACTATGCCCATACCGACGACGCACTTGAGAACGTTCTTGAAGCGGCCCGGCCCCTCGTGGCCGAAGGCGCTCGACTCTCGGTGCTCTTCGGATGCGGTGGGGACCGCGACCGGACCAAGAGACCACGCATGGCGCAGGTCGCTCAGGCGCTGGCCGACAGAATCATCGTGACCTCCGACAATCCTCGCACCGAGGATCCGGACGCGATCGTCGAGGACATCCTCACTGGTCTCGCCGACTCGAGCCGGGACTCCGTTCTGATCGAGGTCGATCGTGCCCGGGCCATCGACGCCGCCATCGACGATGCCCGTTCCGGTGACGTGCTGGTGATCGCCGGCAAGGGCCACGAGGACTATCAGATCATCGGAACCGAGCGAACTGAGTTCGACGACAGACGGATCGCATCCGCGGCGCTCGCACGCAGAGGAGTCTCTTCATGAAGATCGACTGTCTCACACCGGAGGAGATGCGCCTCGCCGTCTCCGGCGAATGGCTTGATGAGTCGGTGTCATGTCGTGAGGATCCCGTCGGCGTGGTCATCGATTCCCGTGAGGATCTTCAGGCACGATGTTTTCTCGCGATCGTCGGGCAGCGCACCGATGGTCATCTCTGGCTGACCTCGGCGGTCGAAGGTGGGGCCGTCATGCTGATCATCCAGAAGGATCATCGGGACGCCGTCGATCCGGGCATCGCCGAATCGATCCCCGTCCTGCTGGTCGACGACACGCGAGTGGCCCTCACCCGGCTGGCCGTCGCCTGGCGGGACCGCCTCGACGGCGTGGTCGTCGGGATCACGGGAAGCGCCGGCAAGACCACGACCCGGCGACTGGTTCAATCCGTGTGTGAACGTCACGTCGAGGACCTCCCGGGCGAGCGTGGGGGCGGCGGCTGCACCGCATCGGTGAAGTCCTACAACAACGACATCGGCGTCCCGCTGACGATCCTGCGTGCACGCTCGGACGACCGTTTTCTGATTCTGGAAATCGGCACCAACGCCCCGGGCGAGATCGCCATGCTTTCATCCCTCGCCAGACCCGACCTCGTCGTGATCACGAATGCGGGACGTGCGCATCTCGAGGGTCTGGGGACGGTCGAAGGCGTCGCGCGTGAAAAGGCCTCCATTCTCGAAGGCCTCGCCGAGAACGGTCTCGTGGTGATGCCCGCGGCTTCGGGGCCCCTGCGGGAGGAAGTGCTGGCCCGACTCGGTCCGAATCAGAGCGTGTGCGACTTCGGCGCCCATGAAGGAGGGCTTCAGCTCAGCGGTCGTGAGACGATCGATGCCACCGGTGCACAGAGGGTGACCTGTTCCGATGGATTCGAATTTCGAATGCGGCTTCCGGGCACGCACAACGCGATGAACGCTCTGGCCGCGATTCTGGTCGCGCGCGCGCTCGACATCACCGATGCACGGATCGGCCTGGGGCTCGCGGAACTGGCGTCCGATCCCATGCGATTCTCGGGTGAACCCATCGGTGATTCCGGCATCATGGTCTACAACGACGCCTACAACGCCAATCCGGATGCCGTGCTCGCGGCCCTCGAGACCTTCGGGGAGGTCTCCGGCGAGGCCGCCCGTCGCGTGCTGATCCTCGGTGACATGATGGAGCTTGGTGACGATGCGTCCGAACTTCACGCTGAGATCGGTCGAGCCGTCCTCTCGTTGCGTCGGACCACCGAGCTCTCGTGTGCGATCTTCATCGGCCCGCTCTCCGCCAACGGTGCCCGGGTGGCGCTCGAGGCCCGACCCGACATGGTGATCGTCCAGCTTCCGGTCTTGAATGATGCGCTGAGCGACGGTCTGGCGGGCTTGATTCAATCCGGGGATTCGGTGCTCATCAAGGGGTCGCGTTCCCAGGCGCTCGAACGCGTGGTGGCGTCGCTTCGAACCATCCGTGGGACGACGATTTCCCCCGATCCGCAATCAGTTTGATCGAGCTCTGTCGTTCGGGCGGCCGTTGTGCCGATGACACTGTCAACAGCACCCTCAGAACCGACGGCCCATGCTCTTCAACCTCATCGATCATTTCCAAGACAGGCTCGAGTCCCTCGGACTCTGGCCGTATCTTCAGGTGCTCTATCAGGAGGAGTTTCGGGCTCTGGCCGCGGTCCTTCTCGCCTTCATCCTGGTGATGTGCTTCGGCCGACGAACCATCGCCTGGCTCGTGCGGATGAAGGTCGGTGATTCCCCTGAATTCAATCATTCCGACTTGAACGATCTGATGAAGTCGCGTGGTGGCACGCCCACCATGGGCGGCATTCTGATCTGCGGGGCGATTCTGCTCAGCATGCTGCTGCTCGCCGATCTCAGCAACCGCTATGTCCAGCTGGCGATCGTGGTCCTGGTCTGGCTGTCGGGGCTCGGCGCCTTCGATGACTGGTTGAAACTCACCGCCGCACGTCGGAATCCAGGCTCCCGCGATGGTCTCTTCCCCTGGGAGAAACTTCTGTTCCAGCTTGGTCTGGGCCTGGTCGTGGGGTTCTTCGTCTATCAGGCGGCAGGCTCTCCCGATGCGCTGGTTCTGAATCTTCCCTTCCAGAGGACCTATCCCCCGGCCCAGCTCGATGACACGCTGCAGTTGCCGATGGCGCTCTCCTCCAGCGTGCTGGTGCTGCCCGGTCTGGTGTTCATCGGCATCGCGGTCTTCCTCATCGCGGGGTTCTCCAACGCGGTGAACATCACCGATGGGATGGATGGTCTGGCGGGGGGGATCATCACCATCGCCGCGTTGGTGCTCATGGTGCTCGCCTGGCTTGGCGGCGAGCCTCGTGCCAGTGCGTTTCTGATGATTCCCTACGTCGAAGGGGCTCAGGAGCTGACCGTCGTGGCCGGCGCCATGGTGGGGGCCTGCATCGGGTTTCTCTGGTTCAACGTCTCGCCGGCGAGCGTCTTCATGGGTGACACCGGTTCGCTTCCTCTCGGCGGTCTCCTCGCCTACATCGCCTTCGTCACTCGTCAGGAGATTCTTCTGCTCGTGATCGGTGGTGTCTTCATGATGGAGATCGGCAGCGTGGTGCTTCAGGTCTCCTTCTTCAAGTTCACCAAAGGACGACGGATCTTCCGCTGTTCTCCGATCCATCATCACTTCCATCTCGGTGGATGGAGCGAGCACCAGGTGGTGCTTCGTTTCTGGNTGATCGCCGCGATTCTCGCGATGATCGCTCTGGCCAGTCTCAAGTTGCGNTGATCAGGGCGTCTCNGGAAGCACCAGNTCGAGATCGACCGTGGTGCCCGGGGCCTCNAGNCGCTGCTTCATGCGATGTGTTCGAAGCAGTTCGACCAGACGCATCATGTCCGGGCGCAGAGGNGCGGTGTAGGTGACCGGACGTTCCTCGATCGGATGGGTGAATCCAAGNGTGGTGGCATGCAGCGCCTGACGGCCGATCAGTGCGTCCGAGCCGAGCGAGTCATCGATGTCCCGTTCCTGAAGGTGGCGTCCGCCGTACATGTCGTCGCCCACGATCGGGTGTCCGAGNTAGGCGAGGTGGACCCGGATCTGGTGGGTCCGACCGGTGCGAAGTTCGAGTTCGACGAGGGTGTAGCCGTCGTAGAGTTCGCGAACCCGGTAGATGGTGAGTGCGTCCTTGGCGAGTTCGTCGTAGCGCACCGCGTACTTCTCTCTGGCGGTGGGATGCTTGCCGAGTGGTTGCTCGATNCGATCGGCGAAGGGNCTCATCTCGCCGTGCACCACGGCGAGATAGCGTTTCTGTGTCTGGCGCTTCTCGAACTGACGACCGAGTCGCCAGTGTGCCGTGTCGGATTTCGCGGCGACCATGACCCCGCTCGTGAAACGNTCGAGTCTGTGCACNACCCCCGGNCGACAGTNGTCCTCNCCGACGGTCGAGAGNCCTCCGCTGGTCCTGTTCTGGAAATGCCAGCTGAGTGCGTTGATCAGCGTGCCCGATCGGTTGCCTCGTGCCGGATGAACGATGATGTCCGGCTGCTTGTTGATCACGATCAGCGCGTCATCCTCGTGAATGACGTCGATCGGGATGTTCTCCGGCGGAATGGAATTGCTCGGTGGNGGGGGGAGCGTGGCTTCGATCACATCGCCCTGACGAAGTCTGGTCGAGGCTTTCGCCCGCCGACCGTTCACGGTGACGCCATCCTCGCCGATCAGTTTCTGGAGCGAGGTGCGTGAGAGGAAGGGGACCCGATCCACCAGATACCGGTCGAGGCGCTTCTGCAGATCCTTGCCAAGCACGAATCGGACCCTCGCCTGCGACTCCGCATCGGCTTCATCGCAGGCACTGTACAGCGCATCGAGGGAGTCTCGATCGACCTTGCCTCCGCCATTGAGTAGTCCCGAAGGATCAAGCTCCCCATCGTGGACCGGGAGTGCCTCTTCGTGCTCGAAATCGTGGTCCTGAGATGCCATCACCGGTGNCCGGGTGAGGGGTCACCCGTCGCCTTCACCGCTGCTCGGCGCGTCGTCGCCCGATTCGGNCTGGCCCTTGAGGATCATGTCGCTCGCGTCCTCGNTGGTGGNCGCATCCTCCTGNGNGGCGCCGGCGGGTGCCAGCACGCCTTCGGTGCCGATCAGCGCCGAGGCGTCCGGAGTCGTCTCCGCGACCGGAGGNGCTGGAAGATCCGCCTGAGCGGGGAAGCTCGTCTTGACCGCGAGCACGTCCATGCTGTCCGAACGNTGTCCNGCCTGCGCGGCGAGCTGGGGATACTGGGGTTCGGCGATCTCGGTGATTCGGGCNAGGAGNGCCTTGCCGTTCTCGATCTCGCCNCGGCTNTCCGCGATNGCGGCCTGACCGAAGAGTGCGCTGATCACNTAGAGCTTCTTGGCGAAGGTGGTCTTGTAGTCGTCTCCGACCTTGGCGATGACCTTNCCGTAGAGNTCGTCGGCNCNNTCGAGAAACGCCTTTCGGGTCTCGGCATCGAGCTTGTACTCATCCGTGCCGGGCTCCCGATCGAAGCGGGTNCCNGACTGGATGCTGGTGAGATACTTGTCGGCNGCCTGCATCAAGGCCAGGATCGAGACCGAGTCGACGCCTTCGGCTTCGTCGGCGATCTCCNCNAGCGAACTCGGAAGTTCGGCCGTGGTCAGTCCNTCCCAGGCGGCATCACGACGTTCGTTCGCGCTGCGTTCAAGCCACTGCCAGCCGACGCCCNCCAGNGCGACGAGCAGCACGGCAAGAAGGATTCCGTTGCCCCATTTCTTCAGCCAATCGACGAATTCCTCGTTGACGCGGCTTTCGGAAAGATCGGTTTGTTCGACCTGACCGAGTCGGTTCTGGTCATTGTTCGGGTTCTTGGCCATCGGGGTCTCCGGGTAAGTGCGGCGGCAGCTCCGCAGGAATCGATGAGGATAACGGTCGATCGGGCCTCAGGCAACAGAACNACCCTCACATGGAGGGTCCATCGTCCGTTCCGTTGTGACAGGTCCGACCTCTTTGCGATGGCCCCCCGGGGCGGTGGTCGGACTCTCCTTCGGCTCAAGGTCGATAAAGACCTCGCTCCCCGTCTTCAGCGCGACTCTGCATGATCGTTCACGGCTTGATCGCGACGACTTCCGACTGAAACCATGATCGTGCGAGGTGGCCATAGATCCGACAGATGAGATGAAAGCCGCGCCACCCGAAGAGCTTCTGGATCTTCAGATAGCCCGGAGGCCATTTGTGGACGATTGAGCCGGCTTCCGTCACCGTGTAGCCCGCTTCCGTGATGAGATTNCCCAGATTCATCGGGCTCCAGCTGTAGAGATGGAAATGCATGTCATCAGGTTTCCACCCGACGGAGATGCTGTCACANGGAACCACGAAGTGGATCCTGCCTCCCTTCTTCAGCAGAGGCATGAGCGCCNTGATCTCCTGCATCGGATTGAGGNNGTGTTCCAGCGCATGGTTGCTGATGATCACGTCCGCGATGCCTTCTCCNAGCTCNGCGAGACAGTCCTGCGGGGATCCGAACGGNGTCACNTCGTTGGCGGCGATCTGCTCGTGAGCCGACGAGTTCGGTTCGATGCCGATTCTTCGTGCGCACTCGANTTCCTTCAGAAGGAAACCTCCGCCACACCCGAAGTCGATGACCGTGTCGGCTGGCTTCACGGAGCGGGTGAATTTGAAGGCGTTCGCCTGACCTCCGAATCGTCCGACCCGTCGTTGCCACGCGAAGTAGTCCTCATCGTAGTGGTTCGAGGTTCCTTCGTTGATCATGAACTTGCCCCTGTGATTGAGGTGATCTCGTCGTTTCGCCGTTTCAAGGCTATCACATTTGACAATGAACCAATACTCAAANGTNATGAACGCATGACGCTTGAGAGCCGTTCGCGTGCTACCTTGCACCCATGACCCCGGGCATTCTCGCAATCGACCTCGATGGAACACTTCTGAACGGTTCAGGGGCGCTCGATCCCGAGACCAAGCCGCTTCTGGACGGCATCAGGCGTCGTGGCTGCGAAATCGTCGTCTCGACCGGACGGACCCACAGCGAGTCGGTCCGATTCCTGGAGGCGCTTGATCTCGACGGGGTCATGATCGGCTCGGCGGGCGCGGTGATCTCCGAGGTCCGGACCGGTCGGACCATCGAATGCAGCGTGATTCCGGAGGGGATTCTTCGCGGCATGCTTGAGGGGCTTCTCGCCCACGGACATCTGATCCAGCTGCTCCAGGATGTCTCGTCGGCCTCGCATGAATATGTTCTTCTTGGTGAGGCCTCACCGCATCCGGCGACCACCTGGTGGCTCGAGCATCACGGGGTCTCCCACACCCGGTCGAATTCGTTGGAGGGCCTCGATCTTTCACATGTCCTGCGGGCCAACGTCATCACCGACGGTCGTGATCTGGGCGGCATGGTCGAGGAGATGAATGATGCGTTCGGAGACGCTCTGGTCGTCCGGCACTGGCAGGCAGTGACCGATGTCAACTCGAGGGATGCCTGGATGTTGGAGGTGTTCGATCGAGGGGTCGACAAGTGGAGTGCGCTCGAACGCCTTCTGGCAGGACGTGGTTCTTCGTCATCGGATGTCGTCGCGATCGGTGACGGGCTCAACGACATCGGCATGATCCGGGGCGCCGGGCGTGGAATCGCGATGGGGCAGGCAGGGGCNTCGCTTCGTGCCGTGGCGGATGATGTGGTCTCACATCGCGATCAGGGCGGTCTGACCGAGGCGCTGTCCATGATTCTGGATGCCTGAGTTCTTCGTGGGTCGGAGTTTTTCCGAGTCCGTGCTAGGCTTGTGTCGTGGCGACCGGACATGAGACCAATCCGAACGAGGTGCGCTCCGTTCTCGATTATGCGGAAGGGGAGATCTTCGTCTCCTCGCTCGAGGCCGTGTTCAAGGGCGTCCTTGAATCCGAGGTCCCCGTGCATGCCGTCTACGGACCGGCTCGAGGCCCGTTTCAGAATCTTCGGACGCACGCGGCCGACGAGGGTCTCTCCCGACTGCTGATCGATCATGGCTGTCGTCTCGAACTGATCGACGAGCCCGGGCGTGCCGTGGATCTCGCGGCACGAAGCTGTCTCGTCGGTCGAAACGTCGTCATGTTGATGTCCGCCGGCGACGTCCTGCGTTCCGCGAACGCCCTCGTCCGTGCTCGCAAGCTTCTCGAGGGCTCCGAGGGATTCGGGTTGTTGCTCATCATCGAGGATGATGTCGAGCACCTCGCCCGGTCGGCCCCGGTTCATCTCCTCGACGACCTGGCGATCGCCAAGATCGAACCCAATGACGTGTCGGATCTGCGCGACATGATCGAACACGGCATCAGGCTCTCCCGTGCCGGCAACGGCCCGACCTCGATGCTCGTCGCGAGCAATCTGCTGCACTCCTTCGACACCATCACGGCCCGACCGAATCGAGTGGTGGGGACCCTCGACGTCGCCGCCGCCATGAAACGAAAACGTCGCATCGGGCGTGGTTCCGAAACGATGAGCCTTCTGAGGCTCTCGCGCCGACTCGAATTGAACAGGACCTCGGCCCTGCCCAGCCCGGGTGAACGTGCGCCTCTGGGCCTCGTCGCGATCGGGCCCGCCTACACCGCCGCCGAATATCTTCTGAGACGCTTCGGTCTGGAAGGACGCATTCCGCTGCTTCGGATCGGCATGTCCGCTCCGTTCGATGATTCGATCGCGGAACGTCTGCTCTCCCGGTGCGAGCGCGTCGTGGTGCTTGAAGCCCGTCCCGGGCTGACGGGGAAGGCCTTGCTCGCGGCATCGGAGGCCGCCAGACGCCGGGGTGTCGAAACCGCCTCGACCTGGTGGCGGTCTCTTCCGGAGATCGATGGTGAATCGCCGACGCTCGAACGAGGGGATGCCCTTCGTGCCTCGCAGGTCGCACGGAAGATCGGCAATCTTCTCGATTCGGTCTCGACCGGTCGCACCATCACCCGCGGTCTTGCGCCCGCCGATCCCCGGTTCGACGAGCTCGAGATCCCCGCTCGTGGCAGCAGCATCGGAGTCGAAGGCGCCATTCGCACCGTGCGGAATCTCCTCACCGCCACCGGTCAGTGGCTTCGTGAGCGGCAGGATGGCGAGGTCGAGGATGACGAGCGAATCGCACTCATGCTGGATGCACCGGCCGAGTCGGGAACCAGTCGCTACGACCGACTGGTCGAAGCCGAGATCTGGGGCCGGAATCGCTTTCTCGCCGATGGGCCGGCGGCGATTCGGGAATGTGCGAGCGATCCCACGCCGCGCCTTCTCGTCATCTGCGATGTCGGCGCCAAGGGTGGCATCGATGTCGTTCGCCTGGCGACCGCTTCCGTTCCGGAGGAGTTCGGCGATCGAGTCGAGATCCGCACCGTCGATCTCACCGATCTGGACGGGTTTCTCGAAGTCCTGCGCGAATCGGTGCTCTCCGACAACGTGAGAGTCCTCATCGCGCGTGACGGGACGCCTCCTCGTTTCGATCAGTCCGCGATCGAGCGGTCCTTCAGGGAGGTGGATCGTCTCGGTTTCACCACCATGCACCGACTCAGTCGTCCCGCCGAACAGGCATGCAGCCTGCGCGCGCCGATTCTGAGCGAGTCGCTCGGCACCGGCGTCGATCGTGTGGGAGAGGAGCTCGAGACGACGTTCAAGATCGATCGGCTTCCGCGACGCATGGCACGCATGATCAAGGTTCGAGTGCGACCGCTTCTCGAGCAGATCGAGGTCGTCAGGACACGGCCGCCCATGGTCGATGTCACCGGGCCCACCGGCGAGCGACCGGGACCTCCCGTGATCCAGCACGCTGCCGCGTCGGTGTGGCGGTGTCACATCGCCGGATGGCGTGGGGGCGAGCCGGGGCTGGTCTCGCGCATTCTCTGTGGCGCCGGGCGCGAGATGGGCTATCAGGTCGGCTGTTCGATCTCGAGTCGATCGGCCGGGCCGGGACGTGGAGCCTGGGCTCAGCTGCTCTTCACCCGGCCACGAGACGGTGCGGAACCATCGCTGCCTCTCTTGATCCCCTTTGGAGAGGCGGATCTTCTGCTTGGCGCCGATCCGGTGGAGAGTCTGAGGGCGTTGGGCCCTGATCCGCTCCTGCGTGTCGCGGACTCCAGTCGGACCGCCGCGGTGGTGAATTCCGGACTGCTTGCGGATCAGGAGGATCACATCGGTGGGCGCATGCGTGACACACGGCAGCTGCTCGCAGATGCCGTCGCGTCACGTTGTGAGCCCAAGGCGTGGCTCGGCGATCTCGTGAACGCATCACGCAACACGTTCCTCACCGAGCGGCTGATCGACGTGGTGCTTCTGGGGATCGCGTACCAACGTGGTCTGATACCCGTCTCCCTCGAAGCCATCGAGCGGTCGATCGGCAGGGAGCAGCGTGGTGATTTCGGTCGCCTGCTCACCGCGTTTCGTCACGGTCGCACCTTGAGCGAGGGGCTTCCCGGGTTGACGCAGGCGCAGACCGAACTCGTCGATCAGGAATTCATGATTCGTCGTCTGGTGCGAAGCGTGCGTCTCGATTCCGCCGGACGGCGCGGCAGAACTCGGAAATTCGAAACGCTTCTTCGTGAGAGTCTGCAGAAGATGCCCGGGCTCCAGGAGAGCGGTCGGGGCCGTGCCTCCGCCATCGACTTCTGCGTCGCGCTCAGGCATGCCGTGTTCTGGCGTGGTCTCGAGCATGCGCAACGTTACGCCGATTTGATCATCGGTCTCTACGAGGCCGATTCGGGCGCTCACTCCAGACGCATGACCGCCTATGCAATCTTTCCTCTCGCGGAGGCGATGCTCATTCCAGATCCGCTGTACGTCGCGACGATGTGCACCAGTCTGGATCAGAAGCGTCGGATCAGGGAACGTCTCGGCATCCGGCATGCGCGTGGGGATCACATGGACCGCCGCTACCTCACTCGATTCGAACTGATTCTCGCCCGACGACGTTTCCGCCTCGACGTGGCATCCGGCAACTGGCCGGCCTGGCTGATTTCCACGCTTGTGCGCTATGTGCCATCCGGCTGGCGCGGAACCCGAGGTGAGCGACGGGTCGCCGCCTCCATCATCGAACTGGTGGAGCGTGCGACCAGGGAGTCCGTCGACACGCCCGAGTACTGGGAGCGCGTGATGCTGCGACTCAACCTGCAGGCGGAGATGGGGCGTCTGCGCATGCTCTCCTCGGGAGAACTGCGCCGTGTCCTCGCCGAATGATTCTCAGTTGCGAACGCGGGATCCGTCGTGCCCCGGGCTCCTGTCCCGATTCTTCTCACGGTTCTTCTCACGGTTCTTGTACCGCAGCTGCCCGCAGGCGGCATCGATGTCACGGCCACGGCTCGCTCGGATGTGTGCATTGACGTTCTTCTCGCGAAGGATCGATTGAAATCGCAGCACGTCCTCCGAGACCGGGCGCTTGTAGGGCAGTCCCTCGACCTCGTTGTATCGGATGAGATTCACGTTCGCACGCAGCGATCGTGCGATCGTGGCGAGTTCCCTGGCATGTTCCGGTCGATCGTTCAGTCCGCCGAGGAGAATGTACTCGAGGGTGATCTCCCGACCGCTCGCCTGGAAATAGGCCTGGCATGCCTCGAGCAGTTCCTTGATCGTGGTGTACTCCGCCCATGGGATGATCTCCTTGCGAAGGTCGTCGTTGGGCGCGTGCAGACTGAGCGCCAGAGTGACCGGGATGTCGAATTGGGCGAGGCGACGGATGGCAGGGGGCAGGCCGACCGTGGAGACGGTGATCCTCCGTGCGCCGATGCCGAGTCCCCAGGGCGCGTTCAACGTTCGGATGGCCTTGATCACGTTTCTGTAGTTCGAGAGTGGTTCGCCCATTCCCATGAAGACGATGTTGGTCACTCGACCGACGCCGTCCATTCGTCCCAGACGCCAGGCCTGTTCCACGATGCGTCCCGAGGACAGATTGCCTTCGAGGCCTCCGAGTCCCGAGGCGCAGAATCGACATCCCACCGGACATCCCACCTGGGAGGAGATGCATCCCGTGCGGCGATCCCCCGAAGGAATCATGACGCATTCCGTCTCCTTTCGTCCCGAGTGGGAGGCGAGCGCGCCATCTTCGGAGACGACCGTGAGCCGTCGGGATCCCGCTTCCGGCACGTCGTCGTGCCAGGCCAGCAGGAGTTTTCTGGTGCCGTCGCTGGCCCTTTGCGCGACGATCTCGTCGGACTGGATGAAGTGCATGCGTTCGGAGAGTCGCAGCCGATCGCGTTTCGAGATGTCGGTCATCTTCTCGAATTCTGTCACGCCTCGCTCGTACACCCACCGGCACAGCTGGGTCGGCAGAAACGACTTGAACTCGTGTTCACGTGCGAACTCCGAGAGCTCGGCCTGATCGAGATCGAAGAATCCGATGGTCATTCCCGTTCACTTCGCCCGACGGTCAGGTCGACGGTGCTGTGCTGGATCTTCTGATCGTCGAACCATGCGTCGATGTCCGCGCTCATGTTGATGCGTATTCGACGGTCGCTTGGATTGATGTCCTGCTTGCGCATCAGTTTCTTGAGGGTTCCGGGAAGACCGAATTCGATGTCTTCATGATCGACGTGGTGCTGCTCGACGAATCCTCCGAACCGGTCGATCAGCATCCGGATCACGCCTCGGAGCAGATCCTCGGGAGCGCTTGCTCCCGCGGTCAGCAGAAGTTTCCTGACGTCGTCTCCGGCGAACCAGTCGGGGTCGATGTCAGACGAATCGTCGATGAGGTGGGCCTTGGTTCCGACGTTCTCGGAGATTTCGGCCAATCTGACCGAGTTGGAACTGTTCGCGCTGCCGACCACCAGAGTCAGGTCGGTTGACGGCGCCAGCGCTCGGACGGCACGCTGGCGATTCGTGGTCGCGTAGCAGATCGAATTCGAAGCAGGTGGTTTGATGTCGGGAAAGCGTTTCTTCAGTGCGTTGATGATGACCTCCGCATCATCGGTGGAGAGCGTGGTCTGCGTGAGGTAGGCCAGTGGCTTGCCTTCGGTGACTTCGATCACCTGGGCGTGTTCATGTGATTCGACGACCTTGATGGAGTCGGGGGCTTCTCCCTTGGTTCCGATCACCTCCTGATGGTTCTCGTGTCCGATGAGCAGGATCTCGTAGCCCTGCCTCGCGAGTCTGATCGCCTCGGCGTGGACCTTGGTCACCAATGGGCAGGTCGCATCGACGGTGGTGAGCGATCGCTTCTCGGAGGCTTTCCGGATCCTGGGTGAGACACCATGGGCGCTGAACACCACGATCGACCCCTCGGGAGTCTCCTCGATGTCCTCCACGAAGACCACGCCCTTCTTGATGAAACGCTCGACCACATGACGGTTGTGGACGATTTCGTGGTACACGTAGATCGTCTCATCCGGGCAGATGTCGAGCAGCTGGTCGATCACGTCGATCGCCATGTACACACCGGCGCAGAAGCCTCTCGGATTGGCGAGGATGATCTCCATATCGATCATGATACCCGCCCCAGAAGGCTGTGTCGGCTAGAGTGTTCCCATATAGATCATGTCCAGTTCTCCTCCACCAATCCATGAACAGGTCCGTGTCTGGGGTCCTGAGTCCACCCAGCGACTCTCTCTCGAGGAATCCCTTGCGTACTGCCACGCGCTGGCGACCGGTCACTACGAGAATTTCTCGGTGATGAGCGCCCTCGTTCCCAGAGCGCTGCGAGACGATTTCGCGGCGGTCTACGCCTTCTGTCGCTGGGCCGACGATCTTGGTGATGAGATGGGGAGCCCCGACGAATCCCTTCGTCTTCTCGCCTGGTGGCGAGAGGAGCTCGAGGCCTGTTTCTCCGGAGTCCCCATGCATCCGGTGATGATGGCTCTGGCCGACACCGTCACGCGACATGACCTGCCGCGGGAGCCGTTCGAGGATCTGATCGACGCCTTCGAGCAGGATCAACGCGTGACGCGTTACGAGACCTGGGATCAGTTGATCGACTATTGCAGGCGAAGCGCCAATCCGGTCGGTCGTCTGGTCCTGATGCTCTTCGGCGAACCTCGTGAAGACGAGTTCCTACTGCCTTCCGATGCCATCTGCACCGGACTTCAACTCGTGAATCACTGGCAGGATGTGGGTCGGGATCTTCTCGATCGTGATCGGTGTTACATCCCGCGGGAGATGATCAACGTCGATGATTTCGATGCGAGACTGCTTGAGTGCGCCGGACTCGGATTCTGCTCGGATCATGCATTCCTCGAGGCGAGCCGTGGCATCGTCGCCTCGTGCATCAGGCGCACCGAGCCATTCTTCATCGAGGGCGCGTCACTGATCCCATTGCTGGGAGACGAGGCCCGTCCCGTGGTGCGTCTCTTCCGTGATGGAGGGCTTCACGTGATGAACCTGATCGGTCATTGGAACTACGAGACCATTCTTCATCGCCCCAGGCTCTCCGCCGTGACGAAGTTCGGTCTGATCTCCCGTGCATGGCTGGGCGCTCGGATGGCTCGCAGGAAGGGGGGGCGTGGATGAGTCTCGAGACCACGACGGACGGCTTGCTGGACGAGGCTTTCAACGCCTGCAGCGCCGATGTGAAGCATCGCGCCCGGAACTTCTGGTTCGGATTGCGTCTGCTTCCCCCGGATCGTTTCGAATCCCTCTGTGCGGTCTACGCATGGATGAGACGTGCCGACGATCTCGCCGATGGCGATGAAAGTCTGAACCCCGGCGATCGTCGACGTCAGATCGAGCTCTATCGAGCACGCACTCGTGGACTGTTCGAGAACGATTCGATCGAGGAGCCCGATTCGGATGAACATTACATCTTCCGTGCGATGCGCGAGGTCCTTCACCGCCACGAACTTCAGGAGCGGGATTTCGAACTGGTGATCGAAGGTCAGCTGTCGGATCTCGAGCCGTGTCGGATGCCGGATCGTGATGAACTTCTCGTCTACTGCGATCAGGTCGCCTCCACTGTGGGGCGGATCTGTGCCACGATCTGGGGCGCCTCCGATCCGGAATCCCTGCGGCTTGCCACCGAGCGTGGGTACTCCCTGCAGCTCACCAACATCCTTCGCGACATTCGCGAGGACCTCGGCCGCGGGCGTGTTTATCTTCCCGCCGACGAACTGGCCGACGCTGGCCTCGACATCGAAGCGCTCGTCGCCTGGCGTGATTCGGAGCGCTGCGCGGCGTTCATCAAGGAACAGGTGGAACGCGCTCGAACTCACTACGAAGCCTCTCTGGGTCTCGAGTCGAGGCTGGACGAGTCCTGTCGTTCGACGAGCTGGGCGATGACGGAGATCTATCGCTCGCTTCTCGATAAGATCGATCGTCGCCCGGTGGTCGTCTCTCTGGGCCAGCGGGTCTCCCTCAGTTCCCTGCGCAAGTTCGCGATCGCCTGGGGGGCCAGGCGGCGGATGCGGGCCGGCGCCTCTCTTCATCGGGAGGGGAAGCGTTGAAACGTCGTGTGGTCATCATCGGAGGAGGTATCGCAGGAATGGCCGCGGCGCTTCGAGTCGCCGAGGCAGGGGATGTTCCCGTCGTGCTTGAGACCCGGAAGCGACTCGGTGGACGGGCCACCAGTTTTCACGATCCGCGCAACAACCAGCTGCTGGACAACTGCCAGCATGTGATGATGGGCTGTTGCACCAACCTGATGGACTTCTACGAGCGCCTCGGAGTCGGTGACAGTTTCACGTGGCATACCGAGACCTACTGGGCGAACCCGCCGCATGAACCGGACGTGATGCGTCCCGGGCTGCTTCCCGCGCCGGCGCATTTCACCGGCAGTTTTCTCCGGATGCGTTTTCTCGATTTCAGAATGAAACGTGAGATCGCCCGTGCCATGCATCGCATGATCAGGATCGGTCTCGCCGGTCGAGAGGCCTACACGGACCGGACATTTCTCGAGTTTCTGCATGAGACGGGACAGTCGCGGGAGGTCATCGATCTCTTCTGGCGGGTGGTGGTGATCAGCGCCTGCAATCTGGATGTCGACGAGGTCGGAGCCTCCTTCGCGATGCAGGTCTTTCAGGAAGGGTTCCTCGGTCACCCATTCGCATCCGCCGTGGGACTGTCGAGAATTCCACTCGAGCGCCTCTATGATCCCTTCGAATCCGTGCTCGAGGACGTCGGCGGGTCTCTTCACCTCGGAACGTCCGCGGCGGGAATCGCCTATGACGGCACACGTGTGACGGGAGTCGTGACCTCGAACGGTGTGATCGACGGGGCCGCCGTCATCTCCGCGGTCCCCTTCGACCGTCTGGCCCGATTGTGTTCGAGCGCGATGGTCGATGCCGATCCCCGACTGCGCCAACTGGGATCGATCGAGGTCAGTCCCATTCTGGGGGTCCATCTCTTCTTCGACAACGAGATCATGACGCTGCCTCATCTCGTCCTTCCCGGACGTGCGACGCACTGGCTCTTCAACAAGGGTGTCGATGACGGGGGGCGACAGCACGTGCACGCCGTCATCAGCGGGGCCGACGCATGGATGCCTCTCACCGAGGGGGAAATCGTCGAGCGCGTGCTCACGGACATGCATTGGGCGCTTCCCTCCTCACGTGGGCTCGCGCCGAGCTCACGTCGGGTGGTC
>PAQN01000032.1 GCA_002709755.1 Phycisphaerae bacterium | reverse complement strand
TCGAAGCGAGTCCCGCCAGCACGGAGACGAAGGCACGTGAACCGCTGTCGGCGTTGAACATGTCCCGATAGTAGAAGTGACCGGAGAGCTCTCCACCGAAGACCGCATGCGAACCGGCGAGCGAGTCCTTCATGAACACATGCCCCACCCGGCACGGAATCGGTCGAGCGCCCAGGGCCTCGATCCGCTCGGAGACGATGCGACTCGAACGAAGGTCGTAGACCACCGCCTTGCCTTCGGGCTCGCCACCGAGGATCGACTCGGCGAGCCAGGCGGTCAGAAGATCACCTCCGATGGTCCGACCGTTCTCATCGACGACCACGCAGCGATCCGCATCCCCATCGAAACAGACTCCGGCATCGGCGCGCTCCGCTCGGACCACTTCGCGAAGCTCGTCAAGATTCGACTCGACCAGCGGATTGGGGTCGTGCTTGAATCCGATCGTGTGGTCGAAATTCAACTCGATGAGTTCGAGTCCCTCGACGCCCTTGAAGAGTCTGGAGACCATTTCGCCGCCCGCGCCGTTCGAGGCGTCGACGACGACTCTGAGCGGCCGCCCTCGGACGGCGGTCAATCCCTCGGGCACGTCCTGAGCGAGACGTTCGAGAATGCGCTCTGCATAGGGCTCCCACAGATCCCGGGTCTCGAAGAACGCTTCGACTGAATCCACTCGCGCGGGATCGGCCACCGCGGATCGATCCCGGATCGATTCAAGACCACTGCCGGAACCGATCGGACGCCCCTTGGCTCGGGAGAACTTGAATCCGTTGTAGCCGACGGGATTGTGACTCGCCGTGACCTGGACCCCACCACCACAGTCGAGATAGTTCACGGCGAAGTTGACCATGGGCGTGTCCACCAGACCGATGTCGATGACCGCCGCCCCACGATCACGCATCCCCTTGCAGAGCGCCTGCGAAAGTCCCGGGGAGGAATCCCGGGCATCCCGGCCGATGACGATGGTCCTGGACATGGGATCGGTGCGTCCGGTAACGAGCGCTTCCTCGAGGAGAAAATCAGCGGTGCCATGCCCGATCTTCCAGGCGATTTTCTCGTTGAGGGGCTTGGGGACCTTGCCACGGACGTCGTATGCCTTGAAAACCTTGCCCAACATCGTGCGATCCAATCGATTCGAGGTCTGGAGATGGTGCCTGAGGAACGGAAAGTTCCATTCTAGTCACCAAGGATCGAGTTGGTGGTGGTGACCCGTGCCGGTTTCGGATATCCTCTTCGCTTCGCTCGAAACGAAGTGCTTTCGAGATTCATGTCGATTCGGACGCGGTCGGATCGGCCTCACGACGTCCAAGGGATGTTCCCTTGGCGAACACCCGGAAGACACCATCACCGGACCACGAGGTCACGAGTGCACGGTCTTCCAACCAGAAGCGCCCTTCAGGGTGACTCGCGGCCTCGAGGAGGCTCCGCACGCAGGTCACCGGTGTCGCTGAATCGCACACAGGAAGTGAACACATGTCACTCGTCAAAGAACTGATCGAAGCCGGCATCCATTTCGGCCAGCGCCGCAGCAACTGGAATCCGAAGATGAGCCCCTACATCCACGGGGTTCGAGGCGGCATCCACATTCTCGACATCAAGGAAACCGTCAAGGGCCTGCTCCTCGCGAAGAAGTTCGTGAGTCGAGTCGCCGCGGACGGCAAGGAGATCGTCTTCGTCGGCACCAAGCGACAGGCACGCTCGACCATCGAGGAACAGGCCACCGAAGCGAAGCTGCCCTACGTGACCGAACGATGGCTCGGCGGCACGCTCACCAACTTCCGCACCATCCGTGAACGACTCAAGCGACTCATCGAGCTCGAGGCGCTGGTGGAAAGCGGCGAGATCAAGACCTACTCCAAGAAGATGGAATCGCAGCTCATGCGCGAAATGCGCAAGATCTACCGGAACCTGAACGGCAACCGCGACATGACCAAGCTTCCGGCCGCCGTCATCGCGGTCGATGTCAACCGCGAATCGAACGCCCTTCGCGAAGCACGCAACCTGGGCATCCCCACGATCTGCCTGATCGACACCGATGGCGATCCGGATCTCGTCGACATCCCGGTCCCGGGCAACGACGACTCGATGCGTTCCATCGCGATATTCATCCGCGAGATGTGCGCGGCCTTCGCGGATGGCAAGAAGATGCAGGCGACCCGCAACGAAGGCGCGGACGAAGGCGACAAGAAGGACGGACAGTCACAGCGCCGTCGTTCCAGCCGTTCCCAGTTCCGTGCGACGGAGGAGCCCGCTGCCGAGACGGAAGCCGCTCCAACCGATGCGACGCCGGAAGCTCCGAGCGCCGAGGTGCCCGCAGCGACCGAGAGCTGATCCGATCCGGGTCGCAGGACCCGGTGACTCAATGATTGTCACCAACTCCTGGCATTCGATGAACGAGTGACAGGACGTTGAACTCACCCCCCCGCTTTTTCCCAGTCGAAGGACGATGAACACGATGTCGACCGCCAATATCAGCGCCAAGGATGTGATGGCCCTGCGCCAGAAGACCGGTTTGGGCATGATGGATTGCAAGAAGGCCCTCGTTGAAGCGAATGGTGATATCGCCACCGCTGAAACGCACCTTCGCGCGAAGCTCAAAGGCAAGATGGATGAACGAACGGACCGAGCAGCCGGAGAGGGCTGCATCGCGGTCAAGTACGAAGGCGACAAGGCCGCCATCCTCGAGGTGCGCGCCGAAACCGACTTCACCGCCCGCAACGAGATGTTCGTCGCCATGGCGAACGACGTCGCGGGACTGTCGCTTGTCCAGCCTGCCGGAGCCATTTCCTTCGACGAGAAGATGACCGAAATGCTCGACAACGTGCGCATCACCACCAACGAGAACGTCTCCTTCGCCAGAGGCGAACGCGTCGACGGGGCCGGATTCGGACGCTACGTCCATCATGACGGCAAGCTCGGCGTGCTGGTGGTCTTCGACGGTGAAGTGCCCGAGGACGTCGCCCTGGGCGTCGCCCAGCACGTGGCGGCACATGTTCCGACTCCCGCGGCGCCCGATGCCGACGGCCTGCCCGCGGAACTCGTCGCTTCGAAGCGCGAAGAGGCGGAGAAGGAAGCCCGCGACAGCGGCAAGCCACAGGAGATCGCCGAGAAGATCGCCGAAGGCAAGATGAGGAAGTTCTTCGAGGAGGTCACTCTGCTCGGTCAGAAGTACGTCCGCGACGACTCGATGCAGGTGCGCGACATCCTTCCCAAGGGAGTCACCGTGACCAGCTTCCACAGAATGAGAGTCGGTGAAGGCGGCGAGTGATTCCACCGCCCGGTCCGTCAGTCATGACGGCGCCCGAACCGAGATCGATTCCAGAATCGGCTGAACCTGCTCGAGCCACCTCGACCAGTTCAGCCGATTCTGCGATTCAAGCAACGCTCCCTCCCCCAGTTCGGAGACCAGTTCCGGTGACATGACCAGACGACGCACGGCCTCGTCGAGGCTTGCCTGGACGAAAGGCTCGGGGATGACCAGTCCGTTGACCTCCGACCGGATGATCTGGGCCATCCCTCCCACCGAAGTGCAGACGACGGGCAGCGAACGGGCGCATGCCTCCACGAGCACATGGCCGTAGGGCTCCGCACGGGCCGGATGAATGAGACAGGTCGCTCGAGCGAAGGCCTCTTCGAAACACCGTCGCTGCGAGGCGCAATTCAGATCCAGATGCCCGAGATCCTCGACGTGGTCCGACCCGCGGAACTTCTCCGCATCACGTCCGATGATCCGAAGGCGGACACGGATGCCTTCCTCGTTCAACGTCTCGACCGCTCGAATGGCACGATCCAGGCCTTTGCGATGTCTCTGATGCCCGATGAAGAGAAGCTCGAAGGGATCCGAGGCTCGCTGCAGTCCATCGAATGAGAGTTCGCAGTCGGGGATGTCGGCGCCGCCCCACTCGACCACGTGCGTCCGTGCGGGATCGGCGCCGCAGTCTCGAATGGCCGAATCGGCGACGAACTTCGAGGGCAGAAGCAAACAAGAGGAGATAGACACCATCAGGCGTTCACGCTCCATCTTGAGAGAACCTGCGACGATGTCGACGGCGTCGCCCTGTATCGCCGTGATGTCCGTGACGTATGCGATTGGAATGGCGGTCGCCTGCAGAAGGTCACTCTCATGTGCGCAGAAACACCCGAGGATGACATCGCAACCGACCGCCTCGGCCTCCGCGACGGCCGCACGGATGTAGACGCGCTCGGCCTTCGACTTGACGTGGGCACGCTTCCCGGGAAGCGCGTGCGAGATGATGTGGTTGGCCTTTCGAAGGACACGCGACCGCACATCCACACCGGCAAGCTGACTCGCCTGATCCGCGGCGAGATGAACCACCGAATTCTTCGGATGACCGCTCAAGGCCTTGTAGATGTAATGCGCCGTGCTTCCGGCGTGCTGGGCATCCCGCCGGAAGGTGAGCAGACCGATTTTCACTTGCGACTCCCGAGAGTTCTCACCGAACGGATCAGGGGAAGTATGACGAGTCAATCCGCCATCCCCTTCGGCGACATTGATAAATCAGGAACGGAAGCAGAGTGAAGAGGATCAATCCGAAGAGAACCACGTTTTTATAGGAAGACCTGTCGGCCTCCTCGACCATCTCGGGGGGGATGAAGGCGAAGACGATCGCGGTGAGTCCGGCAAGAATGCCGAGAGCGGCAAGCACCCAGATTCCGACCACTCCGAACGGGACGCGATACCGTCTGGGGACTTCGGCCTGGGTGTACCGAAGGCGCACAGCCGCCATGAACATCAGGATGTACATGATGATGTAGAGCATCGTGGGAACGATGTTCATCAGCCAGAAGGCCACCTGGACGTCAGCGAACGCCAGATAGATCGTGGACATCAGAGTGAAGATCGAGGCCTGGACGATGAGAATGGGCTGATGGGCCGCATGCCTGTTCTCCCTCTGAAGAAATGGCGGCAGTGCGCCATCCCGTCCGGCGACGAGCAGCCCTCGGGTGGGTGCGGGGATCCAGTTGTTCACCTCACCGAGCATCCCGAGCGCGATGATGAGCCCCGCGGGCATGATCAACCATCCGAGACCGTTCTGATCGAGCAGGATCGTGATCGCCTGCATCAGTCCCGCGTCGAGATTCAACTGCGAGCGAGGCACGACGATCGCGATGGCGAGACCGATCAGTGTGACGAGCACCAGGGCGATGGCCGCCGAAGTCAGAATCGCGATGGGATAGTCACGCCGGGGATTCCGTGCGGAGGCGGCATTCGAGGCCGAAGCTTCGATGCCGGCGAACGTCAGAAAGGCCCCGACGATGAACGAAAGCTTCTCGGTGTCCCCAAGATCGGGCACGAAACCTTCCCATGAGAAATCGACCTGCGAAGCATTGCCTCTTCCGACGAACACCATCGCAAGCAGAAAGAGAAACAGGATCGGAATGATTCGCCCGAAGAGCGTGCAGATGATGGCGACGAAACCACTCGTCTTCATGCCGAAGAGGTTGGTGATCGTCAGCGCCCAGAACAGGACGTTGATCGAGATGAATATGAAAAGCTGATCATCCTTCAATTGCGGCATGAACGCATAGATCGCCGCCACGACCATCACGGTCAGGATGGACGGGAACCAGATGACGTTCTCGATCCACTGCAACCAGACCGCGACGAATCCGAGACGCTCGCCGAACGCCTCCTTGACCCAGACGTAGACGCCACCGTCCTCGGGCCATCCCGTGGCGAGCTCCGCGGAGATCAGAGCCGAAGGAAGAAGAAAGACCACGGCCACCAAGAGGTAGATGAACATCAGGGAGAAGCCGTACTCCGCCATGGATGGCGCACCGTGGATGCTGGTGATGATGCCGGTGGTGATCATCACCAGGGCGAAAACCGACAACGAGCGTTTGGGATCTCTGGTTTCCAGGCTCAATTCTGCTCTCTCTCGGGGATGGTGTGAACTCTGATGCCCCTCAGATGCTCATGAGGGTGCAGAATACCCCAGACCGCCATTAGAGGAGGATGATCCGACCACCCTCGTCGAAAAAGGTTCCGAGAAGGGTTGCGTCTCGAATGGTGGATCTCAGAATGAAAAACTGCCGATAACAGGGTACCCCACCCCGTTGATGTGATTGGAGTCAGGACGTGCAGCCCTCCGCGATGATGAGATTCACAGCCTTGAGGAACATCCTGCTCGCCCTTGCTCTGGTCAATGGAGCATGGGCCTCGAGCCATGCCGGCGACCTGGAAGCTCGCGTCGAAAGTCTCATCAGAAACGCCTCTCTCGGCAGCACGGAAGTTGGCGTCAGCATCCGCGATCTGGACACCGGCAGACAGATCGTGAGCATCGACGAGATCGATCCCATGATCCCCGCCAGCAACATGAAACTCTTCACGAGCGGCGCGGCCCTGCACATCCTGGGAGAGGACTTTCATTTCCAGACGTCATTGATCCTCGATCGGGACACGTTGTGGGTCGTCGGCGGTGGTGATCCCGCCCTGGGCGATCCGGTGCTTCTCGAGGAGATGGAATGGACCATCGACACGCTGCTCGACAGGATGGTCCAGCGAGTCAGGGATTCGGGAGTCCGGGAACTCGAGACCCTGATCATCGACGACCGCATCTTCGACCGGAACCACGTTCATCCCGACTGGCCGCGGGATCAGTTGGACAAGAGGTACTGCGCTGAAGTCGCTGGATTGAACTTCGGCCTGAACGTGGTGCACATCANAGCCGCTCCCTCGAAATCGGGNGGCTCNCCGGTCATCACCTCGATGACCCCGAATCTGCCCTGGATCCTGCCCAAGAACGAGATGCACGGAAAACCNGGAAAGGACGCGGTCACCAGAATCGGGATCAGAAGGACGCCGAACACNAACAAGATGACGGTCTACGGCAGGATTCTCTCGCCCATCGGCGCCGACGTGACGATCTCGAACGTNCCNGAGGTCTTCTCCNGGCTCCTGAAGACCAGACTCGAGGCCGAGGGNATCCNGGTCGGATCGATTCGACTCGCCGANGGAAACACGCCGGCTCCGAAAGCNGACGGTGNCGAGGTGCGCGAACTGCTCAGGATCAAGACNCAGTTGGGCACCGTGATGGAACGCTGCAACACCAACAGTCAGAACCTTCATGCCGAAAGCATGCTCAAGCGAATCGGCCACGAAAACGAACTCACCGCGGGTTCGTGGGCGAACGGCNCCCGNGCCGTNCGCATGGTGGTGATCGATCGNCTNGGTCCCGAACATGCGGANGGCATCAGACAGAGTGATGGTTCAGGCATGAGCCGGCAGAACAAGGTCACNNCNGAGACGGTGACCGCCTGGCTCACCTCGTTCGCACGGGATGAGGATCTNGGCCCNCTNTTTCTCGAGAGCCTCGCCGACCCGAAGGACNCCGGAACCCTTCGAGGACGATTCGACGATCTTCCCTCCGACATCGAACTGGCGTGCAAGACGGGATACATCAACGGCGTGTGCTGTCTGAGCGGCGTGGTCTCGAACTCGAATGGTCGCGGCTACGCGTTCAGCGTCCTCTGCAACGAGATTCCCGGCAATGTCCCGATCAGATCCGCCAAGAAGCTCCAGGAAGCCGTGGTGGACCTCCTCGCCAAACAGTTGCAAGCCGGTCGAAACGGCTCGAATCGACGCTGAGAGTCAAAAAAACGGGAATCTGGCGGTGAAGTGGTCTCCCGGTGGTCGAATCCCTTGTGACCGACACGTGAATTGGCTACCCTGCTCGACCTCGCAAGATGGGCCGTCGGTGACTGGGAATGNTCAGGCGCCGCATGGAGCACGCAACCAGCGGCTAACGCGTGCTGCAGCCTGGCGGGAGTGCCGCGGCTCCGATCCGGTGTGAACCACCCGATGGAACCGCAAGCACGCGGTTCGTCGGAGCCGNCGCGACAGGCGTCACTTCACGGACGACAATTTGGTAGGCGGACCAGTCGAGGTTTCGCGCTGAAGCGGCTATTGTTGTGCCGCGAGAGGACCACCTCTCCTGCGTGAAACTTCAATCAATGGCCCATGGTGTAACGGTAGCACAGCTGGTTTTGATCCAGTCAGTCCTAGTTCAAATCTAGGTGGGCCAGTTTCGATCCCGACGAGTCGAAGAGTTGAAGGACATGCGACGATGACGAATGCAGAAGACCAANNGAAGAGAGGCCTCGCCGCCGTGATCCTTGCCGCGGGCAAGGGGACNCGCATGCAGTCCGACCTTCCGAAGGTCATGCACGANGTCGGAGACAGNCCGATGGTCCACTGGGTCGTCGANGCGGTGCGCGANNCTCCACTNGAAGCCTCGCCCGTCGCGGTGGTCGTGGGATTCAAGCGNGAGACGGTCGAGNGNTCGTTCGAACCNAGNCCGGNNTGGATGNNNTTCCCGGTGCAGGAGGAGCANCTCGGCACCGGTCACGCCATCGACATGGCGAGNCCCCTCTTCGAGGACGAGGNGNTNCGTNNCAACACCGACGTCATGGTNCTCTGCGGGGANGGNCCGCTGATCCGGACCGNGACNCTCGCGATGATGCTCGAACGNCACANCTCCACCGGNGCNGCCGCGACCCTCGCCACCGCGAGAATCGAGGATCCGAGCGGNTACGGNCGGATCCAGCGGGATNCCGATGGTCGCTTCCAGAGGATCGTNGAGCAGAAGGANGCNACGCCGGATCAGCTGNTGATCAACGAGGTGAATCCCAGCTACTACGTCTTCAAGGCGGACGAACTNTTCAGCAGACTCAGCCGACTCAAGAACGACAACGCGAACGGCGAGTACTACATCACCGACGTCTTCGAGCTGATGAAATCGGACGGCCTCCTGATCGAGGTCATCGATGCNGTGGCCCCGGAAGACATCCTCAGCATCAACAACCCGGATCAACTGGCGACGGTCGATTCGGTGCTCCGCGGACGAATGTCCATGGGTTCCAACCAGGAAGGGATGAACGCATGAGCGCCAACGACCAGGAACATCTGAAGATCTTCGCCGCCAGNGCNGGAGAGCATCTGGCGAAGGAGNTGTGCACGCATCTNGACATGTCGCTCGGCCAGGGCCGNGCGATCCAGTTCCCGGACGGCGAGATCATCGTCAAGCTCGAGGACGACGTCCGCGGACGGGACTGCTACGTGGTCCAGTCGACCTGCGAACCGGTCAACGACAATCTGATGGAACTGCTGATCTGGATCGACTGCCTCAGAAGAGCCTCGGCCAGACGGATCACGGCGGTGATCCCCTACTTCGGCTACGCACGGCAGGATCGNAAGGACGAGGGACGCGTCCCCATCACCGCCAAGCTGGTCGCCAACCTCGTGACCGCGGCGGGCGCCGATCGCGTGCTCTGCCTCGACCTTCANGCCGCCCAGATCCAGGGCTTCTTCGACATCCCCGTGGATCACATGTCGGCCGCACCGGTTCTGGCGGAATACTTCCTGCAGGAACGGGACACGCTCGGCAGGATCGCGGTGGTCTCCCCGGACGTCGGCAACGTGAAGGTCGCCAACATGTTCGCGAACCTNCTCGGNTGCGATCTGGCGATCATCGACAAGCGACGCAAGTCGGGNGAATCGGTGGAAGTCAAGAATCTGATCGGCGAGGTCGACGGGTGCACCGTGCTGATGTTCGACGATCTCATCTCGACCGCGGGCACGATCTGCGAGGCGGCGAAACTCGTCGTCGAACGCGGCGCCACCAACGTGATCGCCGCCGCCACCCACGGCGTGTTCGTCGGNATGGCGCAGGAACGAATCATGGAAAGCCCGATCAGCAAGGTGATCGTGACCGACACCATCACCTGCCACGGTCGATGCGAGACCATCAAGGACAAGCTTGTGGAACTGTCCGTCGCCAAACTGCTCGGCGANGCGATCCACAGGATTCATCATGACCAATCAATCTCCGCGATGTTCCGAACGCTCGTCGGAACCAAGCGATGACCCAGCGGCCNAGGCCGGAGGACCCTACAGAATGAGCAAAGACACAGTGACATTGGATGCGAACATCAGAGACCGCAAGGGCTCGCGATACGCTCAACGGCTCCGCGCAGAGGGCAGGATCCCCGCCGTCATCTACGGTGGCGACTCGGATCCCGTCTCCATCTGCCTCGACAACAAGGAGACCCTCANGGGNCTGACCGCCGGTGNGCGCGTCTTCGAGATCAANCTCGANGGCAAGAGCGAGACCTGCATGGTCAAGGACCTNCAGTTCGGNTGGCTGGGAGACAATCTCATCCACCTCGACCTGACCCGGGTGAANCTTGAACAGGTCGTCGAGACCAACGTGAAGATCCACTTCATCGGCACGCCCCCNGCGATGAACGCGACCAACGCNAAGCTCGACACCCCGCTGAGCGAGATCNGAGTCAGCTGCAAGGTGANGGACATCCCCGAGGAGATCGTCGTNCGNCTGGAATCGATGGAAGGCGAGACGCTGACGGTCTCNGACATCGAGCTTCCCGAAGGCACGACNCTNNTGAACGACCCCGGCGACAAGATCTGCCAGGTCAGCGTCCCCGANCCCGAGGACGAGTCGACNGANACGGACGAAGAGGCCTGATCAAGGTGAGGCTTGATTCATGGACCACAAGGAGCACAGACACCGATGAAGCTGATCGTCGGCCTCGGCAACCCCGGACCCGAATACGAAAGAACCCGACACAACGTCGGGTTCCAGGTGATCGACCGGCTTGCTCGACGGTTCGCGGATCCGGCGACCTCGGTGCCGAAAGCCAAGTTCTCGGGACTTCTCGTCGAGTGCGAGATCGCCGGGGAGAAGGTTCTGCTTCTGCGACCGACGGTCTTCATGAATCTCTCCGGAACCAGCGTGGCGGAAGCGACGCGGTTCTACAAGCTGGACCCCGCACGGGACGTTCTCGTGCTGGTCGACGACCTNGCGCTCCCCTGCGGGAGCATCAGAGTCCGTGGCGAAGGCGGNACGGGCGGGCACAACGGCCTCTCCGACATCCGTCAGAANCTCGGAAACGAAACGTGGGCCAGATGNCGGATCGGAATCGACCGACCCGGCAGNATCCCGCAGAAATCATACGTGCTCGGTCGTTTCACCCCCGAGCAGGAATCAGCGCTGGAACCGGCGCTGGAGGATGCCGTCAAGGCCTCCGCATGCTGGGTGACCGAAGGACTCGTTGAAACGATGAACCGCTTCAATCGGCGCGAGACGCCGGTGAAGACGAATGATGAGTGAGCCCGAACGTACGGGCGGAACAAGCGACGAACGCTAGAACGACAGAAACATGACTGATACCAACAAGAGCATCTACGAAGGTCTTTTCCTCTTTCCTCAATCCGTCTCCGCAGACATGCAGAGCGCCATCGACCACATCAACTCGTTCATGGAACGTGCTGATGCCGAGGTCCTGNCGTTCGCCAAGTGGGACGAGCGGCGTCTGGCCTACGACATCCGCAGCAACAAGCGAGGCGTGTACTTCATCGTCTACTTCCGCACGGACAGAGACAANCTCACCGGCCTCGANNGTGACTGCAACCTCTCGGAACTTCTGCTNCGAACCATGATCACCCGCGCCGACCACGTGCCCGCCGAGGTCATCGAGGCNGCCGAAGGTCGTGCCCAGCTCGCNGACGAGATCAAGCTTCGCGACGCGCCGGAGTCGAACGAAACCGCCAAGGCGGTCATCGAGCGTGCCTCCGACGCCCCCTCGGACGCCCCTGCCGANGTCGCCACGGANGCCCCCGCCGCCGTGNCCACCGAAGAGGACGCCCCCGCCGAAGCACCTGCTGAAGCACCTGCTGAAGAGGCCGAAAAGGCCGANTANGAAGCNNCCGCTTCTCTTCAACGACAGGTCATCCACCAAAAGCCGCGGTTCGGTCAGAAGTCCGAACCGCGGCTGTCTGCTGNTGTAGACTTCCAATGATCACCNCCCCGGGAAGGGGTGGAAAACAATGTCCAAGATTCAACGCCAGCAATGGCTGAAGGAGNGCCGCAATGGCCAATTTCAACAAGGTGCTGCTCGTCGGCAACCTGACCCGTGATCCTGAACTCAAGAGCACGCCCTCGAACCAGTCGGTGGCTCAGATCGGACTCGCGGTCAATCGGAACTACCAGACCAAGGATGGCGAAAAGCGCGAAGAGACCACCTTCGTCGACTGCGAAGCCTGGGGCCGCACGGCGGAAGTCATGTGCCAGTACCTCGCCAAGGGCAGACCCGTCCTGGTGGAGGGTCGTCTCAAGCTCGATCAATGGCAGGACAAGGACGGCAACAACCGCTCCAAGCTCAAGGTCGTGATCGAGAACTTCCAGTTCCTCGGCGGACGTGGCGAAGGCGGACAGGGAGGCGGCGGCCAGTCGAACTATGCCGGCTCCGGCAACAGCGGCTCGGGTGCACAAGGCGGCGGTGGACGTCCGTCCGACGATCCCATCCCATTCTGACCCCTCCCTCAGCCTGGCTGTCACCCGGGCTGACACCGATTCAATGCCCTTGAAGGGGCATGACACCCTCAGCGCGACGCCGCGAGCCACGCTCCGCGTCCCATGGGGGTGTTTTTTCATCGTTCGGGCCGGGAGAGAATTTCGCGGTGAACCCGGTGAAGCCCTTGATTCCCGCACCGAGAGAGGCGACAATTCCCGACTTGCCACTCGCTGAGGCGTCCGGTCCGTTCCGCGCGCTTCTAACTGCACTCCCCTATGGAAAGGACAGCGAACCATGGCCCAGAAGAAACTTGTCGAACTCCTGCTGAACGAGACCGTCGAAAACCTCGGCATCGTCGGTGACATCGTGTACGTGAAGCCCGGCTTCGCACGAAACTACCTGCTCCCTCTTCAGATCGCGGAAGTCCCGACACCAGAAAAGGTCGAAGCGCTCAAGGAACTGAGAGCGACCGCCAAGGCGCAGCTTGAAGCCCTCCGCGCGGAACGCATCGACACCGTCGGCAACCTCCAGGGCATCTCGGTCAAGCTGACCAGATCCTGCAACGACCAGGGCGTCCTCTACGGCAGCGTCACCCAGCGCGACATCTCGGATGCGCTGATCGAAGGTGAACTGAACGTCGACGAACGCGCGGTTCGACTGAACCAGCCCATCCGACGCATCGGTGAATACTCGGTGCTCATCCAGTTCGAGAAGGATCTTCGAGTCGAGATCGGCATCGAGATCCTCCCCGACCGCACCCTCGACGGACTGGACGAAGAGGAGATGGAATTCGACGAGGACGGCGAACTGGTCGAAAAGGTCAAGGAAGAACCCAAGGACGAGGACGCTGCCGCCGACACCACAGCGGACGAGGCGCCCGCAGCCGAGGCCTGATCCTCGAATCAGTCGTCAACGACACCAGCGAGCCCCCCGGATTCGATGTCCGGGGGGTTCGTTTCGTTTTCTGAACCGGAAACGGCGGTTGTGACGATGAAGAAACAGACCTGAGACCCCACCCTGACTCCGACCAAGAACAGGACGCCACGACATGACCAATGCACTTCTCAACGCTGAGAACGAGACCCGTCGAATTCTTCCTCCCTCACGACGATCCTTGACCCACAAATTCTGGATCAACGGCCACGAGGGCTATCTGACGATCGGCATGTTCGAGGACGGCACCCCAGGAGAGATCTTCGTCAAGATGGCGAAGGAAGGCTCCACCCTGTCCGGGCTGATCCAGGGGTTCTGCCGGGCGTTCAGTCTGGCGCTGCAGCACGGTCTGTCCACCGAGGATGCCGTGGCACGATTCGAGGGCATGCGATTCGAACCCATGGGGGCGACCCGCAATCCGGAGATTCCGGAGACCTCCTCGATCCTCGATTACGTCGCACGCTATCTGAACACGCAGTTCTGCCAGCAGGACTGAACGGATCGGATCAGGCGCCGTCCTCACGAGTTCCGTGCACGGCCTTGAAGAGGCCCGCAGCGAGAATCGCGCCGACGATCGTCGAGATCAGGATGACCACGCCGTCCGCCGCGCCGACCAGACCAAGGACGAGCAGGCCGACCAGAACCGCAGGATTGAAGACCGCACTCGCGATCGCACCCACCGTGAGAATCCCGGCGAGAACGGTCAGTCCGACCACGAAACCGAAATACTGATTCCCGGCCTGGGTCCTGGTTCCAGCCACGTTGATCGTGAGAAACACGAGTGCGAAGGTGAAGAGCACCTCGGCGATCGCGAACTGCATAGAGGTGGGTCCGCCCTCGGCCTCGGTCTTGCGTTCGAGATAGGAAGCCAGCAGGTCGGCGGAGAAGGAACCCTTGATCATGAGAAAGGCGAGGAAGGTCGCGATGACGGCCGCCGCGATCTGTGCGATCCAGTAAGGCACAAGCTCGCGACCGGGCATCGCACCACGAATGCAGAAACCGAGACTCATGGCAGGATTGAAGTGACCTCCGGTGAACGGGCCGATCGTGAAGACGATGGCGATCAGGGTGGCCGCGATCGCCAGGGCCGAGACGATCGGCGACTGACCGGTCAGCGAGACGGCTGAAATCGAGAACATCAGCAGGAATGTTCCGACGGCTTCGAGCAGGCATCTGTTCTTCAAGGGCATCTGGGTGTCTGACATGGGATTCCTTGAGTTTGGGGTGTGGGCATCTTCATCCGGGAGCGACCAGTATATCCGGAAGCAGACGTTTTCTCAGGATGGCGAGAAGGGTTCTTGGTTCGAAATCCTTTCGCGGGGGTCGATAGTAGAC
This sequence comes from Phycisphaerae bacterium, assembly GCA_002709755.1. GTDB lineage: Bacteria > Planctomycetota > Phycisphaerae > Phycisphaerales > SM1A02 > UBA8087. Next base: position 16,409 of record PAQN01000032.1, on the reverse strand, counting down.
CTCGAAATGACCGGAGACGTCCCGAGATCCGATCACCCGCATGCGCCCTTCGACTCCCTGCATCAACTGCTCGAGCATGCGTGGTTCAATCGTTCGAAAGACCACGTCCTGGTCGCGAATGACGATGGCGCGAACTCCGATGGCGGATGCGGCGAGGCGGACTTCCGCGAGTTCGAGCAGTTCCGCGACCATCTCCGGAAGGGCTCCGTAGGCGCTCTCGAGATCATGACGGGTCCGTTCGAGCGATTCGATCGAATCCGCCTGCCCGATCCGACGATAGGCCTCCATCCTGCGATTGTCGGAGGGTATGTAGCCTCGGGGGATCGAGCCTCGTGCACCGATCTCGATGGTGGTGTCGGTGCCCGAGATCACGACATCCTTGCGCAGATCCGCCACCGACTGTTCCAGCAGCTGACAGTACATCTCGTAGCCGACGGTCGCGATGTGACCGGACTGTTCGGCGCCCAGCAGGTTGCCCGCGCCGCGAATCTCGAGATCGCGCATGGCGATCTTGAAGCCCGCACCCAGCATCGAGAAATCCTCGATCGCCTTGAGTCGCTTCATCGAGACCTCGTTGATCGTCCGGTCCGGTGGAATCATCATGTAGCAGTAGGCGCGATGTTTGTGTCGCCCGACGCGACCTCGAAGCTGATGGAGGTCGGAGAGTCCGAAGTTCTGTGCATCGTTGATGATCATGGTGTTCGCGCGCGAGACGTCGATGCCGCTCTCGATGATCGAGGTGCTGACGAGAATGTCGGTCTCACCTCGGAAGAAGCGCAGCATCACCTGTTCGAGTTCGCGGGCGGGCATCTGACCGTGTCCGTGATCGACGGTCGCACCGGGCGCGAGTTTCTGAATGTTCGCCGCGACGTCGGCCAGCCCCTTCACGCGATTGTGCACGAAGAACACCTGACCGTCCCGTGCCAGCTCGCGCGAGATCGCCTGCTTGATCCGTTGTTCGTTGTAGGCGGTGACCTCGGTGACGACGGCACGTCGGTCGAGCGGTGCGGTGGTCAGCGAACTGATGTCGCGAAGCCCGAGCATCGCCATGTGAAGCGTGCGCGGAATCGGAGTCGCACTCAGGGTCAGCACGTCCGAGGTGGTTCGAAAACGAAGGAGGCGTTGCTTGTGTTCGACACCGAAACGCTGCTCTTCGTCGATGATGACGAGGCCGAGATCCTTGAACCGCATGTCTTCGGACAGGATCCGGTGCGTGCCTATCAGCACATCGACCTGCCCCGCCGCGACCTGGTCGAGCACCTTCCGGGCTTCCGCGGCGGTCTTGAAGCGCGAAAGCGATTCCACGCGAAACGGGTACGCCCGGAATCGTGCCGCGAAGGTCCGTTCGTGCTGCTCGGCGAGCACCGTGGTCGGCACGAGCACCGCCACCTGCTTGCCGAATTCGACCGCCTTGAACGCGGCTCGAATCGCGACCTCGGTCTTTCCGAAGCCGACATCGCCGCAGAGGAGACGATCCATCGGCCTCGGGCCGTTCATGTCACGCTTGAGACTCTCGATCGCCGCCAGCTGATCCTCGGTCTCGTCGTAGGGGAATTCCGCCTCGAATTCACGCTGCCAGGGCGTGTCCCCCGGATAGCGGATGCCGGGTGTGGCCTCCCGGGCCGCCTGAACCCTGAGCATCTCGTCGGCGAGGTCCTGAACGGCCTCCTTCACCTGCTCCTTCTGTTTCGACCAGCGCCGCCCCCCGATCAGGGAGAGGCGCGGGCGGCCACCCCCGGCGCCGATGTACTTCTGCACCAGCTCGATCTTGGAGGCTGGCACGTGGATCTTCGCGCTGCCGCTGAATTCAAGCGTGAGAAACTCCTCCTCACCGTTTCCGTCCTTGCGATCCATGGTGTGCAAGCCGAGGAAGCGGGCGATCCCGTGATCACGATGCACCACGTAGTCTCCGGGTTCGAACCGGACGAACACCTCGCGATCACGCCCGCCCGCCACGCGGGCCACGCGACGCCTGGTGGCGTATCGGTGGAGCAGCTCGTGCTGAGGCACGCAGGCCAGTCGCGTCGCCCCGGCCCAGCAGTACCCGCGATGCAGGTGCGCGATCTCGATCTCGACGCGATCGGCCGCTTCGATGTCCTCCAGAAGCTTCCGGGTGCGCACGGCTTCACCGTCGGTGTCGCAGAAGACGATGGTCCGGAAGGCCTGCGACAATTCGACCAGTTCACGAAACGCCTGGGGGGTCTCCTCGTCGAAATTGGCCAGGGCCTCGACCGGCACCACCACCGAACGGGTCGGGGCGACGCCCTGGGAGAACTGATTGACGTCGAGCACGCTTCGACACCGTTCGTTCAGCGCCTTGAACACCGCGGGAGGACCGAAGACGCCCGTCGCATCGCGAATGCGTTCCCAGTATCCACGTGCCTGCTCGGTGATCTCGGCGACCTCCAGCAGAACCACGATCGCATCCCGGGGCAGCATGTCGGCCAGCTGCACCGCGGACTCGTCGGATTGAAGGGTCTCGAGCGTCGCGCCGACGATCTCGATCTCCTGAACCCGCCGATCGGAGGCCTGGGTGGCGAGATCGATCTCGAAGATCCGTTCCACCTCGTCGCCGAAGAGATCCAGACGAAACGGGATCGCTCCGCTCGGCGGATGGACGTCGAGAATGCCACCTCGTACCGCAAATTCACAGGGATTCTCGATCGTTTCGGTTCGTTCGTAGCCGGCGGCGACCAACCATTCGAGAAAGGCGTTCACGTCGAGCGTGTCCCCTTCGCGAATGGTGCGGAGGATCGAATCGAGTCGTTCTCCGGTGGGAACCCCCTGCATCAAGGCGGGAATCGGCGCGACCAGCACCTCGGGCGCCTGATCGGAACGCAACGCCCGAACGATCGACAGCCGTTGCGACAGGAGTTCGAGGCTGATCGCACTCTCACCCGGAAGCACTTCAAGCGCGGGAAAACAGTCCGCGGAGACGCCCAGAGCGAGACATTCATCCACCGCTTCATCGGCGTCGTCGAGATGTGCGGGCACCAGCACCAACGGGCGCCCGAGCCGCCTCGCGAGCGCCGCCGCCAGATGCACGCCGCTCGAACCGGCGCCGCCTCGAGCGGAACAGGCGCCGCCGGCCTCGAGCAGGTCCACCAACGGTGTGATGGCCGGGTCGTCGAGAATCGCATCCAGAATCGTCGAGATGGTCGCGGAGTCAGGGGACATTGGTGGCATTGTCCTCGAAATCATGAACCGCGTCACGAATCGCCTGCGCCCGATTCGGGCCGATGCCCTTGATGCGTTCGAGCTGGTCGAGAGAGTCGAGCTCCAGGACCCGGCTTTGATGATGCAGGGTGCGAGCCAGTTTCGGTCCGATCCCGGGCAGATGGAGAAGCGTTCGCACGTCGGCGGTCAGCGGATCGATGGCGATGGGAAGCACGTGCCTTCGAGGTGATGGCGCACCGGACTCGACGGACGTCGGGTGGACTCGATCGGTTCCATGCCACCACACGAGACAGAATCCCAGGCCCAGCAGGATGGAGAAGACGATGTTGTCCTGCTTCAACGTGCTGTCCCGGAATCGGAGCGCAGAGGTGTGCGAAGGGCATGCCTGATCTTCGCCAGTTGAGTGAAGACCCTCCGCGGCGAACCATCCTCATCGAGAAGCCCGATCGAACCCTCGACGGGACAATCATGCAGGGCCGCCCAGAGGACCCCCTCGAAGACGCCACTGAGGCGGGACCGTCTGGCCTCCCCCCGGTGGGTCAGTTTTCCAAGCGCCACCCCCATCATGCTGGCCGCCCACAAGGCCTGCTGCTGCTCGCACCATGGCTGACGCCATGATCCGGACCCCGGCCCGGCATCGGATGCCGGCGCGGAGAACCCGGTCAGCAGAAGAGGGCGTTCGAGGCGGCCGATCTGGTCCAACGCATCGCTGTAGGACAGCAGGTCCCTGGTCTCACTCCCGTTGGTGGAGAAACCACAGCGAAGTCTCACGCCGAAGCAATCGACATGCACACCCTCGTCGAGCGTGCGGGTGGCGTAGCTGACCCCGGGAACCGAGCCCGGACGAGCGGCGACGTCGTCATTGAACGGCTGGACCAATTCGACCAGGNTTCGAGCGTTCCGGTCGGCCTGTCGCACCAGCACCGAGACACGACGGGTGAGATCGATCATCTGATCGTCGGTCAGTCTGGCCACGCGGTTGACATGCACCCCGGAGGTGACGCACCAGATGGCGGGTCGCCTGGCATAGCGGGCCGCCAGAGCGCCCGAGAACGTCCAGAGCAGAGGTCCCAGCGTGGTGTAGTTCGACACGGAGGCTCGCACCCAGTCCGGAAGGACTTCGGGACGAAGATCGACCAGAGGGCCCAGAATGACGGGCAGCTTCAAGCGATCGGCCCAGTCCATCCACGCATCGATGGCATCGAATTCGAATGCCTCAGGGGTCGGCTGGACCGAATGCCACGGGGTCTCGATCATCGCCACGCCATATTCTGCGAACTCATCGGGAACCGTCCTGGGTGGGGTNCGGTTCGGATCGATCCGAAATCCGAGCGTGGTGGGCGCGGCGCTCGAGTGGTTGTAGCGATGATGAAGCAGCAGATCGGCCCGGCGTGTCGCCAGCATCTCCCCCGCTTCGACCGCCTTGACGATCGAATCCCGNGCNAGGGCCATCTCNNGAGCGCGATCGGTCGCGAGNACCGCCTGNGAAAGCAGCTCTCGGGCNTCGTTGAAGCANGCCNNCGCCTGNGGCGCCACCGTGGGCGCGAACATCTGCCAGTCCTCGCANTTCTGGAGNTACTGGCGAAGCCGCTCCCGGGCCAGTTCGAGCATCAGATCGTACGGCTGTGCTCTCGGAGGCAGCTGGGTGGTCGAGAGCTTCAATTCACCGATTCGGGGAAGCGTGGCCTGGAGGATGATGGCCGCGGTGGTCACACGCCCCCCTTCATGGGGAATGCGCGCCCTCAGAAGGCCTGTCTCCCGGTCGAGNTCGAATCTGGCGGCGATGGGCCTGCCCCTGCGGGAGAGCATGAACGCGGTGTCCAGNCGGATTCGGTCCAGATCGCCNGNTTCGACNTCGAATGTGAAGGTGTCCTCGCCCAACGTGCGATCGCTCCAATCATCGTCCGATGTGTACATCCTTAGTGTATCGCCTCCGGACTCGCCAACAGAGGGGAGATGCATTTACACTCTCATTTATGCAGAACACACTCAATGCCGTCAGCGAAACCAACTTCAATCTCCCGGACCGCCGCCAGGGCAAGGTTCGTGACATCTACCGCGTTCCCATGGAAGGCCGAGCGGATCCCCTGCTCATCATCGCCTCCGACCGGATGAGCGCCTTCGATGTCGTGATGCCGACNCCCTTCCCCGGCAAGGGACGACTTCTCACCGANATCAGCCTCGCGTGGTTCGAACGACTTCGNACCGCGGGCATCGTGAGCGANCACCTGCTCTCGACCGACCCCGCGGATGTGCCGGGNCTGNACGANGCCGANCGNNCCTCGCTCGANGGNCGCATGATGCTCTGNCGAGCNTGCAAGGTNNTNCCCATCGAATGCGTCGTGCGCGGATACCTCTCCGGCAGNGGCTGGAAGGACTACTGCGACACCGGATCGGTGTGCGGCGTGAAACTNCCNGCNGGACTCAAGCAGTCCGCGCGACTGGAGGAACCGATCTTCACTCCCGCCACCAAGGAGGATGAAGGCCACGACGAGAACGTCAGCTTCGAACGTGCCGCGGAGATCGCGGGCGTCGACGTGATGAANCGTCTGCGAGATCTCTCGCTCGAGATCTACAACTTCGGTCGTGACTACGCGCTCGAACACGGCATGATCCTCGCCGACACCAAGTTCGAGTTCGGCTTCGCCCTCGACGACGACGGCAACGTCACCGACGAGCTGCTGCTGATCGACGAGGTGCTGACGCCGGACTCCTCCCGATACTGGCCCGCCGAGGACTTCGAGGAAGGCCGCGATCAGGACAACTTCAACAAGCAGATCTTCCGAAACTGGCTCCAGGCCATGTGCAACGAAGGCGGCTGGGACAAGACCCCGCCGGGACCGGAAGTCCCCGGGGACATCGTCACCCAGACCATCGAGAAGTACGAAGAGGCCGCCCGCCGACTTGGTGGCTGACCGGACGATCATCTGTTTCACAACTCAGGAACGACGTCGAAGCCGTGCCGGGATCATCCCAGCGCGGCTTCGGCCGTGTTNCGCAGNAGCATCGCGACGGTCATCGGGCCGACCCCGCCCGGCACCGGCGTGAGCCATCCGGCGACTTCGGACACTTCGTCGAACGCCACGTCNCCCACCGTGTGCGAGACGCCGTCGGCGTCGACGATTCGATTGATGCCGACATCGATCACGACCGCACCAGGCTTGACCATGTCCCGAGTCACCAGTCCGGGCACGCCCGCGGCGGTGACGAGGACGTCGGCCTCGCGTGTGTCGGCCGCGAGGTCCGCGGTGAACTTGTTGGTGGAGATGACGGTCGCCTCGGCGCGCATCAGAAGCACCGCGACCGGCTTGCCCACGATGTTGCTCGCACCGATGACCACGCACCTCGCACCCTTGAGTTCGACGCCGGTCGACTCGATCATCTCGACCGCGGCCAGCGCGGTGCAAGGCACGAGACTGCGTCGACCGTAGACCACGTTTCCGATGTTCGCGGGGTTGACGCCCTCGACGTCCTTCGCGGGATCGATCAGCGACTGGATCCGCTCGGTGTCGACGTCTTCNGGAAGCGGCATGTGCAGCATGATCGCGGTGACGTCTTCATTGGTGTTGAGCAGCAGAACGCGACCGGCGATCTCGTCGTATCCGGCGCCGGCTGGAATGCGGTGCAGTCGATAGTCGATGCCGACCGCNCGGCAGGTCTTCTNCTGATTCTGNGCGTAGAGTTCCGCGGATCGATCGTTTCCGACCAGNATCGCATCGAGNCGNACCGGGCGGGTGTCCGCCGCGATCCGTTCGGACACGCNGGACCGGACCTCTTTTCCGAGGGTGCGACCATCGATGATCCGAGCGGTGGAAACAGGTCCAGAATCAGCCATGAGTGGAGCATACCACCCATCCGGGCAGCGAGGGCCGGTCTCGGCTAGCATGTCCCTTCATCCATAAGGAGGATTACCCAATGATTCGCACACTCACGATCGCCGCAGCGGCGATGTTCGCCGGCACCGCCATCGCACAGGATGCCGCCCCAAACACCCTCACCATCGGTGACAAGGCTCCCAAGATCGAAGTCTCCAAGGTCGTGAAGGGNAANCTCCCCGAGAAGCTCGACAACGGCAAGGTTCAGGTCGTTGAATTCTGGGCGACCTGGTGCGGCCCCTGCCGAACCAGCATGCCCCACCTGTCGAAGCTCCAGGCCGAATACAAGGACAAGGGCGTCGACGTCATCGGCATCGCCGTCTGGCAGCGTGAGCCGACTCAGGATGAACGCATCGCGGCGGTCACCGACTTCCTCAACGGTGACGGCTGGCCCGAGAAGACCCAGTACACCCTCGCCGTCGATGTCGACGACAAGATGGCCAACGGCTACATGAAGGCCTCGAACTCCCGTGGCATCCCCACCGCGTTCATCGTGGGCAAGGACGGCATGGTCGAATGGATCGGTCACCCCATGTCGATGGACGAGCCTCTCGCTCAGGTCGTCGCCGGCANCTGGGATCGNGAAGCCGCCATCAAGCAGATGGCCGCCGAGAAGGCCTTCGAAGCCAAGCAGCAGGAAATGCAGCAGAAGATGATGATGGCCTACCAGCAGCAGGACTGGGACGGCATGATCACCATTCTCAACGAAGGCATGGCCGAAGCGCCCAAGGACATGATTCCTCAGATGATGATGCAGAAGTATCAGATCCTGAACATGGCCGACCGTTCGAAGGACGCCAACGCCGCCGCNCGCAACATCGTCGACGCCTACGGTGACGACAGCATGATGATGAACTCGCTCGCCTGGATGATGGCCACCAACAAGGAACTGGTCGATCCCGACATGGCGATCGCGAAGGACGCCATCGAGAAGGCCAACACCGCCACCGGTGGCACCGATGCCAGCATTCTCGACACCTACGCCGTGGTCCTCTGGAAGATGGGCGAGAAGGATCGCGCCATCAAGATGCAGAAGATGGCGATCGAGAACTCGGACAACGCGGACATGACCGCCGAGTTCCAGGCTCGACTCGACGAATGGATGAACGAGATGAAGCCCGCCGGCTGATCGTTCTCCCGACCAACTGAAAAAGGGCCCGAGGCTGATGCCTCGGGCCCTTTTTTCATGTTCTCCGCCGCCCGCTCGGGGCCCGCGGGGTCAGTGGAGTTCCACTTCCCGCTTCGCCTCCGAGGACTCGTAGATCGCTTCGATGATCGACTGCACGCGTCGGCCGGAGGCGCCGTCGGCGTGCGGGGTCACACCGTTCTCGACCGCGTCGATGAACTGCGCGTACTGGCGATCCCATGCGTCGTCCTTCTTGTTGTCGCCGCCCACGAAGTGCGGATTCAAATCGACGATGCGACCTTCCTCTTCGGTCGCGATGGTGACGTCGTCACCGAACACCTCGAAGAAGCAGCCGGCCTTCTCGCCGAGCAACGTCACGCCGTTGGCGTGGACGCCTTCCGGAAGGTTCGCCGCCCAGGTGGCGTTGAGTTCGAGGGTCATGCCGCTTCCGAACCGGATGAAGGCGGTGACACCGTCCTCGACGTCGAAGATGCCGTCGAGCTTGGGCGGTCCAGACCACATGTCGGTGAAGAGGTAGTCCTTGATGGGTGACCCGAACTTCGAGACGACCTGCCCGCTCGCGCGCACCGGATCGTGGCTGCCGGTCAGATACATGACGAGGTCGAGGACGTGCACCCCGAGGTCGATCAGCGGTCCCCCGCCCGACTCGGCCTTGGTGGTGAACCAGCCGCCCAGACCGGGAATGCCGCGGCGGCGGTAGAACGAGCACTTGGCGTGGTAGATCTCACCGAAGCGCCCGGCATCGATGAAGTCCTTGACGGCCAGTGACGCGGGCGCCCCACGACACACGAACCCGAGCTGCAGGATCTTTCCGCTGCGCTCGGCGGCGGCGATGATCTCGTCGCACTGGGCGACGTTCATCGCCATCGGCTTCTCGAGCAGGACATGCTTGCCGGCTTCGAGCGCGGCGACCGCGCATTCGACGTGGCAGCGATTCGAGACCGCCACCGCGACCGCATCGACGTCGGAGGCGAGGAGGTCGTCCACCGAGGCGTGCCCGATGCACCCTTCGTACTTCGAGGCCATGCCGGCCACTCGATCCGGGAGCAAGTCCCAGTTTCCCGCCACGGTGAGACCCGCTCGCCGCGCGGTTTCCGCGTGCACGTTGCCGATCGCGCCGCAACCGATGATGCCCATTCGAAACGTCATGTCCGTCCTCCGAAAAAGTTAGGCGGCCGAGTGCCGCTGAATCACCCACAGGTGAGATGTAGAGCGTATCGTGATGAGCCATGTCCGTGTCTGAAAAGGACATCCTGATCATAGGGGCTGGCATTCTCGGCCTCTCCAGTGCATGGTATCTCGCCGAGCGAGGCGCCAGAGTGACCGTTCTGGACCGGGAGCCCATCAAGGACGCGGCCTCCTGCGGCAACGCGGGCCTGATCAGCCTCGGCCATCCCCCGCTGACCCGACCCGGTGTCTCGGTGCAGGGTCTGAAGTGGATGTTCGACAAGCGAAGTCCCCTCTACATCAAACCCCGCCTCGACGGCGACCTCGCCCGCTGGCTCTGGACCTTTCATCGTCATTGCAACCAGACCCATTACGAAGGCACGATGGAAGTGCTCTGCGAACTCGGCCGCCTCAGCGCCGACTGCTTCGAGCAGATCCTCTCGGAGACCGAGATCGACTGCGACTGGCAGCGCCAGGGCTGGGACGACGTCTGCATGCACGAGTCGAGTCTCGACCACGCCGAGGAGGAGGCGAAGATCCTGAAACGGTTCGGGTTCGACTCGGAGCGTGTCACCGGCGACGAACTTCGCGCCGACGCCCCCGCCTACACTGACGACGTGGTTGGTGCGATCCGCTTCGAGGACAGCGCAACCTTGAGCCCGCAGGCCTTCACCGCCGGACTGGCCCGCGAGCTTCAAGCGCGTGGTGTCACGATCAGAACCGACTGCACCGTCGAGGCGCTCCTCAAACGACACGACCGCGTCGAAGGCGTGCGTCTCGAAGGCGGCGAGGAACTGACCGCGGATGCGACCGTCCTTGCCGCGGGTGTCTGGTCAGACAAACTGGCGCGCGCGATCGGCCTGCGCATCCCCATGCAACCGGCCCGCGGCTACCACCGAGATGTCGTCGGTCTCGAGACGATGCCACCGCGCGGCTGCGTCCTGAACGAGACCTTCATCGCGGTCAGCCCGTTTCACGACACCCTCAGACTCGCAGGCACGCTCGAACTCTCGGGCTTCGACGCGCCCTGGCTCGGCGATCGACTGGCTCATCTGACGAAGGCCGGCGGGACCTACATCCACGGCGTCGACCGAGCGACCGTCACTCAGGAATGGGCCGGCTACCGGCCGTGCACCGCCGACGGGATGCCGGTCGTCGGCGCGGTCCCCCGCATGCCGGGACTCTTCGTCGGCACCGGACACGCCATGATGGGGATGACCCTCGGACCGGCAAGCGGCAAGCTCATCGCGGAAGCGATCTACGACGAGACCCCCGCGCTCGAGTCACCCCTGCTCGCCGCCGCGCGGTATTGAAATCACCCACCCACTGCCCGAAAGAGACCGACACCATGGATCCCTTCACCCACGCACTCGCATTCATCGGCGGCTGCCTCTTCATCGGAGCCGTCTGGGGCATCAGCTTCAAACAGAAACAGAGCGGCCGCTTCCTGTGGTGGCGCGGCAGGAAGTGAAGCACCCCAACCAAGCGGACCAGGCGCTCCTCCTCTTTTGAAAGACCATCCGATCATGATGACGCTCCTTCTCAGCATCTTCTGCACTCTCTCGATGATGGCGCAGGAAGCCTCTCCCACCGAGTCACCCCGCAGAGACGAGGCCGTCGGCACCTTCACCCGATCGGTGGCGATCGGCCCCGGCGCGGTGAGTCAGTCCGTCGCCCTCGGAGATCTCGACGGCGACGGTGACCTCGATGCCTTCGTCGCCAATCAGTACGGCTCCAAGGCGGGCTGCTCGATCTGGATCAACGACGGACGGGCGGAGTTCACCCGACACACCGGACTCGTCTCCACCCCGGACTGCAGTGCGGTCACCCTCGGCGACCTCGACGGTGATGGTGATCTCGACGCCTGGATCTCGAACCGGGTCTCGATGGCGCCGGACACGGTGTGGTTCAACGACGGCAACGGCGGGTTCACCGATTCAGGACAACGTCTGGGACAGAGCGTGAGCATGAACACCGCCCTCGCAGACATCGACGGTGACGGTGACCTCGACGCCTTCGTCGCGAACAGCGACTGGTCCCCTTCCGGCCCGAACATCGTCTGGCTGAATGACGGCAACGGCCGGTTCACCTTCTCCGGCCAACGACTCGGCACGGGGAATTCCTTCGACGTGGCGATGGGCGACATCGATGGCGACGGCGACCTCGACGCCTGGATCGCCAACCTCGGCGGACCGAACACGATCTGGCTGAACGACGGAAACGGCATCTTCACGGACTCGGGCCAGGCGCTTGGAAACGCGAAGAGCAAGTCCGTGGCTCTGGGCGATCTCGACGGCGACGGCGATCTCGATGCCTGGGTCGCGAACTCGTCGTTCGGGGAGAACCCGAGTCATGTCTGGTTGAACGATGGTGCGGGCGTCTTCACCGATTCAGGCCAGGCGCTCGGCCCTGAAGCCCTGAGTCGCACCGTCGTACTCGGCGATCTCGACCAGGACGGCGATCTCGACGCCTTCGTCGCATGCATGGGGACCAAACCGAACATGGTCTGGCTGAACGACGGCGCCGCGGTCTTCACCGATTCGGGACAGACCATCGGTGAGAGCAACACCTACGGCGCGGCCCTCGGCGACCTGAACGGTGACGGGCGACTCGATGCCTGGGCCGCGAACTGCTCGCTTCCCGACCAGGACCAGCCGAACAGGATCTGGTTCAACGGACCGGCCGATGACACCGCGAAATCCTCTGCCGAGACGGTACCGACCTCGCGACGCTTTTCGCGAACTGGGACCCTTCTCCCTGACGATCGTGTTTGAGAATCCATCACGCTGAATCGCCTGACCGACGTCCCACCCTGCGCAGGTCTGCAGGAGGGTGAGACGTCGTTTTGGAATTGACAGCCGCTTAACGCCTGTTTTATCGTCAAATTGAGCGTTGTCGATTTCAATCCTTGATCTGAGGGTCCCATCAAAGAAGATGGAAGCGCACGAAGCGCCTCGAAAGGGAGAACTTGCCATGTCGACACGACTGAACACGACCGTCTGCCTCACCGCCCTGATCACCACCATGGGATTCGTCCAGGCCGGCAACGCCGCCGGAGACGATGGCGGCGATGGAGACGACGGCCTTCGCATCGCACTGCTGCAGGCAGGCGGATCGGGCACGGTGAGCTACGACGTCACCGAACTGAAGGACGGCTCACGCGTGAACGCACTCACGGTCACCGATGGTTGCATGATGATGATGGGATTGGAAGCCAGCGACGACTTGCAGGTCATCGGTCTTGAGATCGGTGGCGACGCCTCGATCTCGCTGCACGCACTCGGCACCGATTCCAGCGAAGATGACTTCTACGAAGCGGGCACGCACACCGTCACGCTTGCCGCGGGAGGCACCCAGCTTGTGGGCGCTCCGAACGATGGCACCATCAGCATCCTCTGGTCCGACCCCCCCCCCGGTCGAGCGCACAAGCTCGGGAAGCGATATCTACGTCGGTCTCGGCGATTTCACGATCCTCGGCGGCTCGGTGAGCTACCACCCCTCGCAGGATCAGGACTGGCTGTGGTTCCACGGACCCGCCCTGCTCGAAGCCGCATCGTCGGTGCAGATCCAGGCGATCGGCGGGGACACCGAGGCCTCGATGGTCTGGGTGGGTGACGTCACGAGTGGATCGAGCTTCACCCTCCCGGGTGAAGGCAGCGACGAAAGCGGAGTCACCCTCACCGAAGGCGATCACGACGTCACCATCGGCCCCGGAGGACTCTTCGCGGTCAGACTCGGGAACCCGGATTCCGATGATGATGGTGGCGGCGGCGACGAGGGCGGCTGCGCGGCGGACCTCAACGGTGATGGCGAAGTCAACGGTGCGGATCTCGCGACGCTGCTTTCAGCATGGGGAGTCTGCTCGGGGGGATAAACCGTGAGAATCCAATCCTCGTCCGACGAACACACATCCACCACCCCGTGCGTCCGCGCGGGGTGGTGTCGTCTTCAGCCATGTGGACTCAACCGCCCTGGTCGGAGTCCGACTCGGACGTGACCGAATCGACCCAGTTCTCGATGACCACCAGGTGACCGGGGTCGGCGTCTTCGAGACCGGGTGAGATCGAGTAGATCCTTCCCCGAGCATCCATCGTGGCCATGTTCAGCAGGCCGGTGTCGTAGACCCAGGGAAGGGACTCTTCCTGACCCAGCACGATGGCACCATCGAGACCGATCTCGACCGGAGTCCGCCAGAAGGCCAGATCCTCATCCCAGTAGACGAGGGACATCGGCGCCTCATCGTCACCGGCCACCCAGCGATGATGACGAACGGGCCGAGTCGACACCAGGGTCGTCCGACCCGAGCCTGGATCGAGGACGTGAATCTCGGGCACCCCCGCTTCACTGGTCAGGAATGCGACCAGCTCTTCACTGGGAGACCAATAACCTTCGTAGGCGCCTCCGAGACGTGAGAGGAGATCGGTCGCGGCGCCCGTCTCAACATCGATTTCAATCAGCTTGCGAACATCGCCGCCTCGACTTGGATCAGCGACATCACCAAGCAGCTTCGTCCCATCGGGATTGAAGCATCGGATGTTCACATTGCCACGCTCTTCCGTGTCCCAGACGACTCGCTCCGGCTCGGACCCATCGAAAGGCACGACCACCACGGAGACTTGAACCCCGCCCTGAACGCTGTTTTGAATCCTGGACGCGGCGAGACGCTCGCCGTCAGCACTCATGACGGGACGAAAATGATCGATGTCGTTCGCGTACAGAAGCCGCCTCAGTCGTGCCGGCTCGAGCGTTCCGGCCCAGACCTCCCAGAGCCCGTCCTTTCGAAGACGAGTCACACTCAGACGGGATCCATCGGAGGAGACCGCCAGACTGTTGTCGTAGGGACCATCCGGCAACCCGGTGGGCACCGGACCGGAGCCGTCATTCATCGTCAGCCGCCGCTTGCCACCCTGGGAACCACCCGGAAGGTAGAGAAGCGCACCGTCGTCGGTGATCTCGAAGGCGGCATGATTGCTGTATTCGACATGGAGATCCTCCTGCACCGGACGACCGGCATCGAGCAGGGTCAGAGCGACCGGATCCCATTGCGCCATGTAGAGGGTGTCACCACGGGTGAAGAAGAGATGATCCCCCACCAGCTGGCAATAACCCGAACGCTCGACGATCACGTCGACCTTGCCGGTCTCAAGAGACACCGTGGCGATGTTGACGCTGAAGCCATCCTCACCATACCGGGAGAGGTACATGAGCAGATGGCCATCATCGAACCGACCGATCAACCCGTCACGTCGGAAATTGTCGCCGCCGAGGTCAAGCGCGAGCCGCTTCTTCTCGAGACCCGTCCGAGCATCGATGAAGATGAGCGCGGGTCGATTCTCCTCATCGACGCCCTCGGAGACGATGGTGGCTTCGTCGAACCAGACGGAGCCTTTCTTGGCGGGAAAGAGCGAACCACCCACGCTCGGCGAGACAAGCCGCGGGACACGGGGCATCTCGACCGGATCGATCTCTGAATCGATGCGGCCTCGGTAGGCTCCTTGCGCGTACCGAATGAAGAACTCCTCGGCGTCCGGGGAGAAGTCGACGTCGGCGACGCCCATGAACTGGTGGATCGGCCGCAGGACGTCGTCGTCCCGATCACGGACATACACGTGGAAATCGAGCTTCGGCGTGCTGACCTCGCCCTCATTGACCGCAGGCTTGGACGCGGTGAGGTAGACCCGCGAACCATCGGGGGCCGCGATGAAATGCATCACCCTCAGGTCGTCGTCGAATGCGATCGCACGATTCACGACCGGGCGAGGCTCGCTGCGTGCGACGACCTCCTCCTTCGGGGAGAACCACAACAGCGCGAGTGAGGCCAACGTCGTGAGAAACAACAGGACGGAGACCATCTTCCAGCCGGACCCACTCGACACCGTCTCGGGCGATACCGACGTCGAAGGAACATCTCCGGCATCACTCAGATCAGTCAATTCCAGACGCGCATCGCCGATGTCGCAGAGTCGGCCCGAAAGACTCTTCGCCAGACAACGCTCCAGCAGAAGACGAAGTCTCGGAGGCAGCGAGTCGGGAAGGGCGTTCCATTCAGGTTCCTTGTGCAGGGTCTTGCCGATGGCATCGACCGGCGTCTCGGCCGGGAATGGCGGCCCACCGGCGAGCATCTCGAAGAGGACGCAGCCGAAGGAGAAGATGTCGGTCCGTTTGTCGACGCCTTTTCCGCGCGCCTGCTCGGGCGAGGCGTACCCCATGGTGCCGAGGAGCACCCCGGGCAGCGTCGAACCGGGTCCGCCGGTACCGGCGCTGCCGGGGTCGGCGATGGTCTCCATTTCGGCGGACGACTCGGTCGTCGGCGCCGCTTCGGAGTCATCGGTCATCACCTTGGCCAGACCGAAGTCGAGCACCTTCGGCTTGCCATCATGATCGAACTTGATGTTCGCAGGCTTGAGATCGCGGTGGATGACACCCTTCCGGTGCGCATACTCGATCGCCGTCGCGATCTCGATCGCGACGGGCACCGCATCACGCCAGAACATGGGACCGGAGGCGGTGCGCTCGGCGAGCGTCTCCCCTTCGACGTATTCCATCACCAGGAACGCGGCGCCCTCGACCTGTTCGAGTCCGTAGATCAACGCGATGTTCGGATGACTCAGGGAGGCGAGCAGTTTCGCCTCGCGCTCGAAGCGAGCCATGCGCTCCGGATTGAACGCCACGATCTCCGGAAGCGCCTTGATGGCGACGTCGCGGTCGAGCGATTCATCACGAGCGTGGTAGACGATCCCCATGCCACCACGGCCGGCCTCACCGACGATCACGTAGGATTGAATTCGATCACCGGGCTTCATCAGTCACCTCATGCAACAGATTCTTCGATCGCTTCAAGGGCGGCACCACTCGTGCCCGACGTTCAGATCATACTCGGAGATTACCTCGTTCCGAAGGCTCGGAGAGACCGAATAGAGCCCAAGGAAGCGTCGTCGCCTTGAAAATCAAGCTCTGTCACAACCACGCGGCGCCGCGCACGCCGCTGGAGTCGCCGTGCTTCGCACGTCGCTCCGGGGTGACGCATTCGCCGCCGAAGACTC
>PAQN01000031.1 GCA_002709755.1 Phycisphaerae bacterium | reverse complement strand
GTCGACGGCGACGGCGACCTCGATGCCATGCTTGCAAACGGCAGCTCCCAGCCCAATACCGTCTGGACCAACGACGGAAACGGCAACTTCACCGACTCCGGGCAGGCACTCGGAAACAGCTACAGTTTCTCAGTCGCGCTCGGCGACGTCGACGGCGACGGGGACCTCGATGCCATGGTCGCGAACTATTCGGGCCAGGCCAACACCGTCTGGATCAACCTAGATTCGGGTTACGGCACCTTCACCGACTCCGGCCAGGCACTCGGAAACGGCGACAGCACCTCAGTCGCGTTCGGTGATGTCGACGGCGACGGCGACCTCGATGCCATGGTCGCGAACTTCAACGAGCCCAACACCGTCTGGATCAATGATGGAAACGGCACCTTCACCGACTCCGGGCAGGCACTCGGAAACAGCCGCAGCGTCTCAGTCGCGTTCGGCGACGTCGACGGCGACGGCGACCTTGATGCCATGGTCGCGAACTACGGCCAGCCCAACACCGTCTGGATCAACCAAGCTGACCGCGACGGGGACGGGGTTCCAGACACATTGGATGGATGCCCAGACGACCCGAACAAGACGCAGCCGGGCAACTGCGGGTGCGGCACAGCTGAGACCACTGTATTTGGTGACCTCGACTGCGACGGCGACTACGACGCGGATGACATCCGCCTCGGAATGGTCGAATACGGCATCGTCGAAGCCGGCGCCTGCCCCGCCGACATCAACGGCGATGGTGTGGTTGACGCACAAGACCTGACGGAGGTACTTGCCGCCTGGCAAGAACCCTGCGGCGAATGATCCGACCGCATCGAACACCGCAAACCGAAACCAACCACCTACCACCCCGTGCGCACGCGCGGGGTGGTGTCGTCTTCAGATCCCCGGCCAGTCACGGCTCAAGGCCGGGCCTGTCAACCACACGCCGCCCCGGAACGAGTCAGACGACCTCGTAGCCAGCGGGCCACCATTCGGGACGGTCGAGACGGAAGTCGTCACGCAGGACGGACTCGGTCG
Organism: Phycisphaerae bacterium; assembly: GCA_002709755.1. Taxonomy (GTDB): domain Bacteria; phylum Planctomycetota; class Phycisphaerae; order Phycisphaerales; family SM1A02; genus UBA8087. The sequence continues at coordinate 50,839 of PAQN01000031.1, read as the reverse complement.
AACTGATGGTGTCCATCACCCAGCCGCGCACCTGGGCGGTGGCCTGTCCGGTGCAGAAGACCTGCCGACCGGGAATGGGACGCCTGGCCGCGGTGGCGATGTGCCAGGGACGCGCACCGGGGCGCCACTCGTTCCAACCGTATCCCTGATGGGCGCCGTCGAAGTAGCGATAGATGATCTCGGTCGCATCGGGGACGTCGACGCCGTGCATTTCCCGCAGCTGACGAACGATGGTCCGGCCCGCCAGCGAGTCGCCCTTGGCGCGATTCCGGCCGGCGTCAAGCAAGGGTCCCCAGAATCCCGCGCTGTGACCACCCGAGGCATACGGGCTGAGCGTCAGGCCGCGACCGCTCGGGTCATCGAGATAGAAACACTGACGGAGCGGCAGATCGGTGATCGAACGCCCCGCCTTGATGTCCATGGTGTTCCACCACTGGTCGGGGAAGTTGACGTAGATCTTCACGGCAGGCACATGGATCAGTTCAGCAGCCATCCGGGCCAGGGCCGATTCGCCTCGAAGCGGACAGTTCGCGGGCAGCAGTCCGTACGCGCTCAAGGGAAGGGTCGTGATGACCTTGCGAGCCCGGACGCGCGAGGTTCCGCCATCAACGTTCTTGAAGGTCACCACGTTCAAGTCACCTTCGAATGCGAAGTCGATCATTTCCAGGCCGAATCGGAAGTCGACGCCACGGGCGCGCGACTCGGCGGCCATGGTCAGAGGCACCCGCTGGTACCCGCCGTCGACGTGCCGGTAGTCGGTGATCACGAGGTCCTGCAGGCTTTCGGCCAGGAAGAGACCCGCACTGTTGTTCTGAAACCCGTACCCGATCGCATCGAACAGCAGCTCCGATGCCTCATGGCCGAGGATGTCCTCGAACACCCAGGCCCGCGGCAGGTCATGCAGGTTGCGGCCCTTGTAGGTCACCTCGCGGAAGGTGGTCTCGAGCTCGTGCCGAGTCCAGTCGAGACGTCCGGTGGCGGTCTTCACGACCTTGTTGAAGAGATCGTCGATGCTCATGCCCTTGAGCGCATCGGGAACGCGGTAGCCGTACTTCTCCGAGGCCACCAGTTTCGATGAACGGCAGCGAACGCCGCGGAGGTAGTAGATGTCCTCGGGCAGGGTCGGGGGATAATTGGTCGTGGTGAGTTTGAACTTGTCGACCAGGTTGAGAAGCGGAGTCTGGCTGCTCGCGATGCGCATGCCACCGAGTTCCGCCACCTGATCGGAGTGCCCGGTCGGCTTCACGGACCAGAGTCGACCACCGATCCGGTCACTTCGTTCGCACACCGCGATCCGCAGGGACGGGTCGGACTGGGAGAGTCGCCAGGCGGCGTAGCAGCCGGAGACGCCACTGCCGACCACCAGAACGTCGAGGATGTCATCGTCTCCCGCCGACGGGTTGAGGACGCGTGGCGTCGCCAGGGCACTGGGCAGTGCGGACGGCAGGAGACCGCCGACAAGACCTGCAGCAAGCACCGAACGACGAGTGATTCGAGGTGCGTCGACAGTCTGCTTCGGGTCAGTCTGACCTGAGAGTCCGTGGTTCATAGGTTCGTTGTCGCTCATGGTCTGCTCCACTTGGGCCGGGGTGTGGTGAGGATGGTTGAGGACCTGCATCGAAGGCCAGTCTACCCTCTGGACGTCGATCGCAATTTCGAACTCGATCGAGCTGCCGCATGGCCCATCCGAGCGACACGCCCACAGTCAGCTGTGTTTTTCCGCGTCACCGCGCACCCGCTCTCGAATCAGCAACCAGACCATGGATCAGGCCGTCGTGCTGACTACGGACCGGGGGATGGTTTTCAGCACAACGAGGACGGGATGCCGCACCGGGGTGGATCAAATCAGTGTCGTCGTCGTATCCTCTCTCGAAGCCTTCGCGTCTGATCACGCAAGGACGACGCTTGCCTGGCCTTGTATTTCAAATTGCGAGCGATGGATTCGTTCTTTCGTTTACGCGATTCGCGCAGTCGCTTGCGACCATCGACCGTTCCGCAGGATGCGATTCGACGTCGCCAGGAATCGGCTTCTCTTCGCTTTCTTTCACGTATCCGCTTCTGGTCGTTCGAGATGCTCTTGATTCTCTTGCGATTCGACTCGATCGCTCTTCTGTCGGAACGGCAGCTGTAACACATGAGGTTCTCCTGGATCTCGGAGTCTCAGCTCCCCGCGGCAAGCTTCGCGAGCAGCTGGGGCATCCTTCGGATGGAGTTGCGGTCGATGAGCAGGACGGGGGGATCCGCCTTCGCCGCCTGTGCGCGTGCAGCCCGGGTGTATCTGGACTGAGTGACGACGGCGCTGTGAGTGCAGTCGTAATACTGCGCTCCGGCGATGGCCTGTTGCACCGCGGAGTTGCTGACGGAACTCTTGTAACGCTTCGCCTGAATGGCGACGCGATTCGGATTTCCGGGGGGAGAGCAGAGAACATCGACACCAAAGTCGCCGGTGTGCGGGGTGTCGTAGATCGCGAAGCCACTGCCTCGGAGCACTTGGGCGATCCAGCTTTCGAACTCCTTGCCGGTCATCCGATCAAGCTCGCGAAAAGACGCGTCTGCTCCGGGGCCGAGCATCCCTCTCACTCTCGAACCCAGACGCCGAAAAGCCGCAAGAATCGCGAGAACCACGAAGCCGACGATCATGACGATGATGACAACGAGCGAGACCGTGAAGACTGCCGCCACCATGTCCGATTCCGCCAGACCAAGGATCACGAGCATGACAGCTGCCGTGACCACCACGAGCTTGAATCCCAGCCATTTTCGTGTGGACCTGTTCGACATGCATTGCTCCGAAAGTGATTCTAACGTTTTGAGACAACTGCCAGCGGAACCCGGGTTTCACATGGATGAATTATTTGCTAGTCTCGGAACAATTCGCCCATCAGAGGCGACTTCACACCAAGACAAAAAGGAGAGATGAAGCATGAAGGTACACGGAAAGATGCTCGTGAAGAATTTCAAGTCGAGTTTTCAAGAGGAGTTCGGTGTCTCCATCAAGGTGCACCGAGGCATGTCCACCGGCCACGAAGCCGATGAAGACATCACGATCGCTGCCAACCGATCCGAAGGCAGCACCGGTGATGGGCACGTCGAGCTGCACGGCAACATGAAGGTCGGAACCGCTGAAGAAGAGATCGCACAGTCACTGGGCTTCAAGGTTCAGGTGCTCGATGCAAGCGGCAGCAATGCCCCCAATGATGCGACCCTGGGTTCGCTTCGCTGACATACACAGGACTGCAAACACAAAGGAGACCCTCGATGGCCAAGAGACGTAAAGACGGTCGGGTGGATCAACGTACCAAGGCAGGCAAGAAAATCGCTGCCAGAATGGCGAAGGCCAGAGCGGCCCGGGGCAAGAGTCGGAAGAAGGGTTTCTTCTCCTGGCTGTTTTCCTGAAAGAAAAGGAGATTCATCATGACGACAAGTACACGCCCCCCGAAATTTCGCAAGGCCGTGGGCCTGATCGCCGCAGCCGCCATGTCGGCGGATGGAGATGTCGACCCTGCTGAAGTAGCACGCTACCTGATGGCATGCGAGGATCTCGGCATTCCCGAGGAAGAGGCCGATCGCAACCTTGTCGCGGGGTTCGCGAGACTCGATTCCGGAGAGGCCGCTTCCGCGGTCATTCTCGAGGCGGCATCGTCGGTGCCACGCAAGCTCCGTCCGCTGTGTTACGAACTGATGGTGCACGTGGTCGGCGCCGACCGAATCCTTGCGAAAGAGGAGCTCGACGTCCTTGCAGACGTTGCCGATGCTCTGGAGCTATCCAGAGCATTCACTCTCGGTCACATGGCCCGGTTCGTGCGCACCAATCCCGACGTACGAGTCCCGTCCGTCAAGGTGATCGGGACGATGAGCTGACGGCAAACGCCGGGCCTGCATCACAGGAACCCGGTCCATCATCTTGCAGACAAGATTCAGGCAGCATTGGAACAACCATCGAAAGGCATCATCAATGGCAGCGGAAGTCAAAGTGACCGGACAGAAGAAGATAAGCACCCTGCAGGCCGAGTTCACCGAGTGCTACCCGTATCTCGGCCTGATGTTCTTCACCGAAGAGGAGTTCGAAAAGTCAAAGGCCGGGGAGAAGATCCGCCCCCTGAACCCCGACCAGACCATCGCATCAGTTCGAACCAGAACCACCGGAGAGGACATCTCGATGCATGGAAGAACTCATGTCGGAACCATCGAGAACGCCTTTCTCGAGGGATACGGGCTGTACGTCCAGATCTGCAAGTCAGAGGGTGGCAAGAGAAAGTACACCGGCGGTGGTTACGACTCGATGAGCCTGACGGAAATCTCGCGAAAGGGTGAAGCCGACGGATGGGACAAGTGGTCGTACGCGCGACCCTGATCATTCACCCTCATAGATTGAAGGAGAACCGACATGCCTGAATCGAGCTTCGAATGGCTGCCTTCGCTGATTGCCGTTCCGTACACGCGGTCGAAGAAGAAAGGCGGTCAGCGGAAGGACCTGCTTCGAATCGCCTTCGAGAATTCGATGAGCCTTCTGGGGGCCATGGCAGTCGGTGATCTCATCGACATCATCAGAAGCATGGAGCAAGCCAGCGAGGAAGGCGAGTCGTCCGAGGACAACGAGCTCTTCGACAAGCTTCAAGGGGAGGATGCCGATGAACTGCTGCATGATCTCCGCCTGATAGGCATGGAGCAGATGTCGCTCGGCAAATGGGTGGCCCTGCTTCGCACTCTGGATTCGTTCTGCACGAAACAGAAGATCAATCTCACCCTTCCGGAGTCGCTCGCCGTCTACGGAAAGGCCAAGAAGGAAGTTGACGAGCTCGTCAGCATCCGGAATCACGACGCACATGGTCCGGCGATCCCCGAAGACAAGCTCGACGACGAGCTCGATCGACGACAGGCCCTGCTGGAGAAGGTCCTTGCGAAATTCGAGTTCCTCTCCAAGTGGCGACTGATCGAGTTCGGGCGTTTCGAGATCAATGGCGATCGTCAGTCGTATCTCGGGACCGAGTACCTTTCAACCGGAGCCAGTTCGATCCAGGAGACAGGACTCGGCATCGAAGTCCCCCTGGGTGAGCCGCTGCTGCTGAGTCGTAAAGGAGACCGATTCATACGACTCATGCCCCTGGCAATCGTGGCCGACATCGATGGCGAGCAGGACACGCACCTGGCACTCTTCTCGAAGGAGATCAAGGGTGACCCGAACCACCTCGGATTCCTCAGCTGGACGGGCACATCCACCCTCGACGTCTTGAAGTGGTCCAACGAGACCGGAGTGGATCTCGCCGGCCGGCGCCAGTTGTTCCAGACGCTCTTCAAGATGCCGGAGGTCCTGGTGCCGAATCTCGACGCCAAGATCGGGCTCGAAGTGGCGGAACTGGTGGTCGACGACCAGCCATCCGAACTGAAGTTCAGTCTGGCAAATCGGCGCGACTCGGTGGATCTCGAATCGGTCCGGGTGGTCCTTTCCCTCCCCTCTGCGATGAGCTTCGGTGAGGAAATCGATTCCGGGAACCGACTCGATGATCGCCGTGTCGAACTCAATGTGGACACCATCGATTGCGGAGGCACGTACGAGGCCGTGCTTCCCGTTCGGGCCCTCGCTCAGGGGTCCGTTTCCATACCGCCCGCCAGCATCAGTTTCAGATACCGTCGAACCGAATCCTCCGAGACCCCCGATGCCGACGGGTCCGAAGAGACCGGATCAATCAGTCTTCAAACCATCGATCACAATGCGGAGGATCCATTGTGCCCGATCGTGAACGTGCATCGTTCGATCATTCCCGCGGACGGGAACGAAGAGATCAGAATCGGTGATCGTTTCCAGTTCGAGCTCACGCTCAAGAACGTCGGGCTGGGCAGGGCGAACGAGATCGAAACCCTGGTTCTGGTCCCTGACGGACTCGAGGTTCTCGATGGCAGTGAGAAGGTACGCGTGAACCTCGTACCGGGAGGCGAGCGAAGCTTCCGATGGTCGATCAGGGCCCGACGTCCGGGGATCTATCACATCCGCATCTGTGACGTGATCTACCAGGATCTTGCCGGCCGGCGCCATGCCACGGAATGCAGTGAGGAGTTTCGTTTCCTGGTCAAGAGCGACAAGTCGAGGGAGTTTCGATACGCCGTGCAGGATGTGGTCGCGGACCTCTCGGTCACGGAGACCGAGGAGGAGCAGCTGGCCGGACTTCTCGCCGGCCTCGAGAAGGCCATTCCAGACGCGGACGCTCGGTCCATGCTCAGGCAGACGGCGGAGATCGATGCCGTGCTCGATATCGTGCGTGCGGCGGTCAATGGTGTGTCCAAGAGCAAGAGCGTTCCGATCATCGAGCAGGTCTTTCGTGAGACGAAGTGGCAGGGCAAGCGGCACAAGGACAGAGGTCAGAGAAAGATCCTTGCCTTCAACTCCGGAGAGATCCCCTTCTTCGCCGTGGACTACACCGACAGCACTCGCGGCGAGCTCTTCATGCATTCCTTCGATGTGCCGGGAGGCGACAGGGAGCCTTTCATGAAAGCGGACGAATCCCATTCGGTGTTCGCCAGCAATCGGATGACCAAGGGAACGCTGGATGTCTGCCTGCCCTGGGCGGACATTCGCACGGACGAAAAGATCGGAATTGGATTCATCAAGGGATGGATTGGTCGCTGCATCAACCGACTTGAACGGGACTTCAAGCCCTGGAGCGAGGTTTCGGCCTGCTTCGCCGAGGCTCTCGGGGGCAAGCCGATGTATCGCTGGTACCGGTATGAGATCTCCGTTCCGGAGCCCGTTCAGAACGACCTCGCCATCCGTGACATCATCACTCCCGGGGGTTCCTACCAGTGTTGCGGGTGGGTCTTTCGCACTCCAGGCAAGAAAGACACGTTCACCCTGATCCTGAACACCAGACGCGAGGTCGGCAGCTCCTGCAAGGAGGGCTCGAAGTGGCTTCGAGATCGGCACGAGGACGGTGAGCATCTGGATGTCAATTTCTACAAACCGCTGCCGCGAACCCCGGGCGAAGCCGAACTGACCACCCGGGATTCCACCTGGATCGGCACCGAAGTGAAATGGAGCTCCTCAGAGGCCGAGGACGCGGTGCGCGCTGCCGCTGACAAGCTCGTCGATGTCTCGCACCAGATGTACGCACGGGCAGCCAGCGACTGTGATGCCGCCACTCACTACAAGACCACGGTTCCGATCTTCGTCCGCGAGAACGGAGAGCCCAACTGGCTCGATCGGAGGATTCCGGAACTGACCAAGGCCCGCATCGGAATCAGGGTCGCGTGGAGACAGGAGCAACAGATCAGGGGGTCACTGGAGTTCTTCAGGCGCCGGTCGAAGCCGGGAGCCGCCAGCAGGTATTCCGCGCTCGGACGGATTCGTTCCGGGGGCGGGGATGGAGAGCTGTGGATGAACTGGTACGAAGGGATGCCCGAAGATCTTGCCATCGGGAACCGACTCGAGTTGGATGACTCATTCTGGGGGGAGGTCGAGAAGGTTCCCAAGGCGATCAGGCTCAATCTCCTGCTTCGGACCCCACCCGGGCCCGTGGACAAGGAACTTTTCGATCTCTGGATTGACGGCATCATCGCGGCCGCCACGGCCAGGGACCAGCAGGCATGGCCCGCCTTCGCACTCGACGAGATCCTTGATCGAATCTTCGCCACCGAACCAAGGCTCCCCGGGATCATCGAATCCCTTGCCGATGGACCAGTCTCACAGGCAGAACTGCGCGAATCCGCTGGTGCAGAAGGAAAGAAGCTGCATTCGGCGATCGGGAGAATTCTGAAATGGGGCACCAGATATCATGCACCCAGTCCACTGATACCGGCACATGAGATGCCGGATGGCATCGACATAAATCCCGACTACAGAGATGCACTGCTTGCTCGGGTGCGATGAGAAGTCACACGTCTCCCAAGTCGCTCGAAGGGCATCACCGTGAGATCGAACACATTCTGTCGTAGTCTGACCGTCTCTTTCATCTGTTTCATCGGGATCATGAGCGCTCCGTGCACGGCCACGGTCCAATCAGATGACGAACGTATCGATGAGCTGCTGAATCACGCGAACACGATGTACTGGGCAGGGCGTGCCCGACCCTACAGCTCGGTGGAACCTCAGCAAGCCCGGGTCTACCTCGAAGAGGCGGTCAGGCTGCTCGGCATGGAAACCGATTCCCCGGAGACCAGTCAGCGGTTGCGCCGGGCTCGGCGCGGTCTCGAGCAGTCGGCGCTCGCCCTGGATGAACGGTCGGAGCAGCTCGGGTCGTGGTCGCCGTGGTACGGAGTGCTTCTCGGCAAGGACGAGGTCATAGAGTGGTTCGACAACCCGGCCGAAATCGCTGCTCAGCGTGCCGTCGATGGAATCTTCGGCACGGGCAGCCGACTGCCCTTCGTCACCGATCAGGTCTTCGTCTACATCGATGGTGAAGACGTGGACCCCGCGGTGATCGAGGTGGCGCATGCCTATCTCAATGCCAACACGAAGTGGTACGCGATATCACCACACGAAGTGAGCAGCGCTCTCTCGGCCGAGGAACTGCTGGGTATCAGCCAGTCGCCGCCCGAGCCCAGCGCCATGCAGCGTCTGATCGACGGCATGAGCAGTGATGAAATCGCGATCGAGAACCTCGGGGTGCTGCGCCTGGTCGTGAACGACGAGGCCGACGGGGTTCTCTACCTTGGAGCCTACTATCGACACTGGAAGGATGGACTGGACTCCGAGCGCGAGTGGTACTCTGACGGCTTCGCCCAGGGACCGGGCTATCCGCTCTCAGCTCCGTACCTGCTTTTGATCCTTGGCGGACTGCTCATGCCCCTCGTCGCACGCATCCTCCGTGGGCCGATGGGTGACCCATCTCGGCGTCTGGTACATGTGCCACACCCTCCGTTCTGGAGCGGTTTTGCCGCCATCATCGCCGGATACACCTTCGCGATGCTTGGACGCCAGGGCCTCATGGCGGCGAATCCGGATCTGCTGCACCTGCACGTGACCATGCCCTCGATTGCGTGGATCACCGGGATCTCCATCGTTCTGCTGGTTCTGCCGATGATGCTGGTCTACGTGATCGCTTCGAGATTGAACGGCATCGCCACGAGGCTCGCAAACCATGACATGATCTTCGTGCTTCTCTTCGGAAGCTGGTTCGGGGCGCAGGTCCTCGTGCTTGAGTACGGAGCGGCCATCACCGGCTTTGGTGAGACCGCCGGCATGCTGGCGTTGCCGATGTTTCTCGGCGGGGTCTCCCTTGCAGTGTTCTCCAACGCCTTGGTGACATACGACCAGACCGGCGAGAGATGGAGCCTCGCTTCATGCATTGCAGTGCCCGTGGGCCTCTGCGTCGCCAGCATCATCGAGATGCGTGGAACATGGCCCTCGTCGATCACAGCTGGTGTCGTGACCATCGCCCCGGTGATCGTGGTCCTGCTTGCTCAAAGGGTCAAGTCGGGCAGCCCTGTCGCCGAGTCGAAGCTCGAGGCGGATGAGGGTTCTGCCTTCCTGCGCGAACCGAACTTCATAGAAACCACGGGAATCAAAGGTCTTCTGGACGCACTTGAAGAACACGTCACCGGTGACTCGGCGGATGATGAAGCGATCGAGGTCGTGTGGCTGGATGGCATTCGTGGCTGCGGAAAGACCCGTCTGGTCAAGGAACTCGGGGACCGGATCAAGCAGCGGCTCGAGGCGGATGGCCGAGCCGACGAGGTGCTGGTCCTTTTCGGAGACTGCAACGAGCCGGGTGATCCCGAGGCGGACATACCCTACGAACCACTTCGACAGGCCTTCTCCGAGTTGATGGGCGTTCATCGCTTCGGCAATCCCGCGGAGAACGCCCGTCGCCTGCAACAGGGCCTCGAGAAGGTGGCTGCATCGGCATCCGTGGCGGGTTCCGCAATTTCCGTGGCGCTGAACGTCGCCGGTGGTGACGAAGAGGAATTCACCACCGCAAACGAAGGGATGATCGCCGAAGAGATGGTCGAAGTGCTCGTCCATTCCACATCCCCCACCGAATCCCACCCCATGGGACGCAGGATCAGCATCATCCTCGATGACGTCCAGTGGATCGACGAGGAATCCCTGAGACTGCTCAGGGCCCTGCTGGAGAGGCTGGTCGATCGATTCGTTGCCGAGGACGAGACCTACCGGAACCGTGTCTCGCTGCTCATCACCCGCCGAACCGATGTTGACGAGGAGACGAACAAGCGGGGTGAGGAGGTGCGGGCCGTCTTCAGCTCCCTGCAGGACCGCAAGGTCGTGAACCTGATGGGCGATGGCTCATTGGAGGACACGGTCGGTTCCGCCGCGGACTCCGAGGAGTGGAGGGAGAGAATATTCGATCAGCTGGGTTGTACCGAGCGGGCCCGGCGTACGCTGACCAGGTCGATGGAATCACACGGCCTCGAACTCCCCCTGCACCGGCTCGAGTACCTGAAACTTGCATTCGACGGTGGATACCTTCGCACGGTCGACGGGCGCTGCGATCTGGTCACCGGGATGAGATTCGAAGAGCTTGATCCGGGAAGTGAATTCGAGGCCATGGTCCGTCGTGAACTGGAGGGGCTCGACCAGAGGCTGGTTGAAGTGCTTCACTGCTGTGCGATCATCGGACGGTCCTTCCAAGTGTCGCTGGTGGCGAGGATCTTCGAGCTCGACGTGATTGATCTGATCTCCATGCTCGGACAAGCGGAGCAACGCGGGATCGTGGTCGACTGCCTCGAGGCCGACGACATCTACGAATTCCGTGACAAGCGGATCGCCGGAGCCTTCCGCTCCGCCAACTTTTCGGATTCCGGCAGGGTCCAGCAGATGGTGCGGGAATATCACCTGCGATTCGTGCAGGTGAGAAATGCAGAGATCAGGGACCGCTTCAGCGATCCGTCCAGAATCCCCTTCAACGACGTCATGACCATGGCATACCACTCCGCGATCGTCTCGGAGAGGATCCCAGGGGAGACCATACGCTGGGCCAGGCTCGCCGCTCAGCAATGCGAACAGAGACGGTTGTACGGGCGCGCGGTGGAGCGACTTCTTCCAGCTGTGAATCTGGTGCGCGGACGCACCGACCTGGCAGTCGCCCTTGAAGACCGGATGGACATCCTGCTGCATCACGCGGAATTGGTCCTGAAGGTCGATGGCGATTCGCAGACGGCGCTGGAATCATTGGACCAGGTGGAGCGTGAAGTCGGTCGGATGCCCGAGGGGGCGCGCGAGAACGTGTCCGCGAGACATGCGCTGACAAGCGCCACCCTGGCCTATCGATCCAGACGCTTCTCCGAGGTCGACGGAATCGTCGACGCTCTGATCAACAACCCGTCGGCGACAGCATGGATGAGGCTTCGTGGGCTTTTTCTGGCTGCAATCTCCATGGATCCCCGCGAACAGGCGGGTGACAAGCATGAACGGCTCGAAGCCCTGTACGTGGAGGTGACCGAGAAACAGCGGGCAGCAGATGACGCAAGCGATCATGAATCGGTCCATCAGTATCGCCTGCTGGCCAGTGAACTTCTCAACGCACTGGGTGGCTCAAGGCTTTACTTCAAGGCCGATCCAGAGTCAGCTCGAGAGGCATTCGAAGCGGCACTGAAAATCAATCGTGAGCCGGGCATCACGGATCGGAAGGGTGAAGCGATCGCCCAGGGCGGCCTTGGGGATGTCTGGGCCGCCATCGCCCGAAACACGGAACAGATCGACGAACGCGCCGAACACCTTCGCAAGGCAAACTATGCGTACGACCAGAACCTGACGATCTCGCGTGAGACGGGAGATCAGGCCGGTGTGATGCGCATGACCAGCATGCTCGGAGGCCTTGAGTTGGATGCGGCCGCCGCATCCAATGACAAGGAGCTGCAGGAACCGCACTTCGCCCGAGCCCGTCGACTCTACGAGGAAAGCACGATGCTGGCGGTGGAGAATCGTCGATCATTCGCATTCCGCTTCGGCTTCATCGGCCTGATCCGCATCGAGGACCTCGCCGGAACCCCGGGCACCATTCTGCTGTCGATACTCGAAGAGGCCCGCAACATCGACCTCCTGGATGATGACACCTCTGCTGCCATCCTCGAAGCGCTCGAGGGAGCGTCGAACGACGGGCCCTTTGCCGACACCCGGAGTCGCCTGAAAGCATTCTTGGTTTGATCCGGCCGGGACGTTGCCGCCTCATTGAATACGGCCGACCGAATCCGACACCGGGCATCACTCTTCAGTGAAATCGGCCGACGGAGCACCGGTAATGTCACCTCTGACGCCTGGATCGGTGCCGATCGGATCGTTCTGCGCATCGATCGTTGTTCCTGAACAGATGCATGGGTAGTTTGGAACGGATGACAGATCGAGACGTCAAGTCCGGGCATCCAACACGATGGGACAAAGAGATGCGATTCATGAAACGAACACGGTGCCTGTACCTTTCCTCCTTGTGCATGCCGATGACCATGAGTGGCTTGGCCGCAGCGGACGTCGTCGCCACCAACTGGAGCGACGCGGACACCTACGGGTACATCACGTTGTACATGCCCGACCTCGACCAGGAACGACAGAACGACCTTCCCAACAACGGCACCTGTCACTGCGGACCGACTTCGGAAGCGGATCTTCTGGCCTGGATCGCCACGCACGGGTTTCCCGAGTACGCCCCCGGACAGCGGGACTGGGAGGCACAATCGAACTACGACGATGCGACCGAGATCATCGACGAGATCACCAATGAGCTCGGATCCTTCTGGGACGGGACGGGCGCCAATGGCTGGTGCGGCACCTCGCAGGATGAGATCTTCGCGAACCTCAATGCGAGAATCAGCGACAAGTTCACGGTGACCAGCGCCCTGCGCAACCTGTCGAGTGGTCAGTCCGTCCGTTTCAGCGACATGGCCCAGATGGGTGACGACGGAGCGGTGATGATGCTGCTCTACGGACGGTACAACTGGACGCAGATGACCGACTCACGTCGGCTCGACGGCAGACCCGGCGGCCATTTCGTCGCGATGTCGCTTCTCTCATCGATGGATGGAGAGGTCGGCTTGCTGGGTGTCAGAGACCCGGCGGACCCACGAACCAACACCGTTCAGGATCCGTTCGCGAATCGATTCTGGGACTACACCGAACGTTCGATCTATCAGAACTACCTCGGGGGAAATGCTCCGGTCATGCAGGTGGACGAGCTGTACAACGGCACTCCACCCAGCAGTTCAAGCAGAATGCGCCTGCTCGATGGATACATCGCGATCACCCCTCGAAGGTGCTACACCTGGGATGAATTCGACGACGGCGTGCGAGTCCTGATCCCGACCGGACCGATCTGGAACGACGGCCTTCCTGAGGAACTTCTGGACATCGGCATCCAGTTGCGCGAAATCTGTCCGGGCCCGTGGGGGCGAAACATCTACGTCCGCACACCCGAGGGCAAGCTGCTGTGCCTGAGGCGGATCGATCGCGATCTGATCGAGATCACCCCACCCGACCTGCAGAGCCCGATCGAGGGACTCGCGATCGACGCCTTCGAACGAATCGCGCTGCTCAGCGATGGCACACTGCAGCTGTACCTGCTGGGTCGCATGGATCAGCAGATCCAGATTCCATCACTCGGCTTTCGCGGCACGGATGTGATGTGGATTCCGTGGAACGGTCCTCAGGACGGCGAATGGCGCATGCCGACGGCAGCCGTGCTCGGTGGCGCCGACCGACGACTCGGACTCATGAAGTTCGCCGCCGAAGGACCACCGGAGCTGACCACCTACTCGCTGCCCGATTTCGTCAAGGAGACGACCCGAATGGTGCATGGAGGGTCACCCGATTCCTTCTTCATGCTCACCGACGGCCAGGTGCGAAGATTGATCATCAACCAGCAGGGCGTCATCGAGGAACTGCCGATGCAGCTCCCGGGCGTGACCTTCGTCGACGACCTCGAGGTCGATGACCGTGGCCGGCTCGTGGTGGCAAGCGAAGGAAGGGTGTTCGCGTTCAAGCAGACGAAGAACCTCGGATGGGCGGCCGATCCCGAGCACATCTTCGCGGACCTCCCGGTCAAGCGACGGTTGATGCTCTCACACAGTCGAAGCAACTGGGATCCGCGGCAGATGGCCGGGCCTCCCCGCCAGGCGCCAGATCCGATGCTGAGCGAGCTTCCGGTCAAACTCGACTGTCCGGGAGATCTGACTCTCGACGGCATGGTCGACGGCGGGGATCTGACGATCCTGCTGGCCGCATGGGACACGGAACGAAGCATCGCCGACATCGACCGGAACGGACTGGTGGACGGCGCCGACCTGGCGATTCTTCTCGGCCGCTGGGGTCTCTGCAAGAAATGATACGCCCCACGACCGACGTTCCATGAGATGGTCAGGTCGGCCGACAGGATCTCATGGCGGCCGACGGACAGGACCTGACGGTGCTGCTCGTCGCCTGGGGTCCGGATGATTCGCAGTCACCGGCCGACTTGATTCCCGATGGCGTCATCGACGGTCAAGATCTCGCCGCGCTGCTCGCCGTCTGGGGAAACAACTGCGGCGAATGATCCGAACGCTTCAAACATCGCAGAACGAGTCCAACCACCACCCCGTGCAGCCGCGCAGGGTGGTGTTCTCGGTCCCATGACCACGATGAAGAGGGATGAAGAGGGGTGAGACGCGCCTATCATCCATCGAGATGATCACGAACTCTTGATTGAAGGACGAGATCGCCTAGGGTTGATGATCCTCGCCACGCGCAACGGAGCGACCATGCACGAGACACTCCCACAACCGACCAGGGCGTTTCTGGGTTTCGGGCTGTCCCTCCAGTTCTGCTTCGCAGTCTTCGGGGCCCAGTCATCCTTTCTCTTCGTGGACTCGGGACAGACTTTGGGGGAGTACTTCAGCGCGTCGGTCGCACTCGGCGATCTCGACGGCGACGGCGATCTCGACGCCTGGGTCGCCAACTATCTTGGTCCGAATCTGGTCTGGACCAACGACAGGGCAGGCGGATTCAATGATTCGGGCGTGCGACTGGGCAACGCGAACAGCTACGCGGTCGCGCTTGGCGACCTAGACGGCGACGGTGATCTCGATGCCTGGGTCGCAAACTACCAGGGCGTCGATTCTGTCTGGGTGAACGACGGCGAGGGCGGTTTCACAGACTCGGCCCAGGCGCTGGGACCAGGTCGCGGCACCTCGGTGGCGCGTGGTGACCTTGACGGGGACGGTGACCTCGATGCCTGGGTCGCCAATGGATTCGGCGAGGCCGATACGGTCTGGACGAATGACGGAACCGGACGATTCAGTGATTCAGGCCAGAGACTTGGAACCGCCTTCAGCTACTCCGTCGCATTGGGTGACGTGGACGGTGACGGCGACCTCGATGCCTGGATCGCGAATCGTGACGAATCGAATGCGGTCTGGATCAACGACGGCAGCGGAACCTTCACCGATTCGAACCAGACCCTGGGCGCACTGGCCAGTTTCTCGGTCGCGCTCGGCGATGTGGACGGCGATGGCGACCTCGACGCCTGGGTGGCGAACTACGCCGGAGATCCCGATCGAATCTGGATGAACGACGGCAGCGGCACCTTCACCAATTCAGGACAACTGCTGGGAGACGACTACAGCACCCAGGTCGCACTCGGCGATCTCGACGGTGACGGCGACCTCGATGCCTGGGTCACCGACTATCTGGGACCGAACCTGATCTGGGTGAACGACGGCAGCGGGATCTTCAGCGACTCGGGCCAGACGCTTGGCGACGACCCCAGCTACTCGGTCGCACTCGGCGATCTCGATGATGACGGCGACCTCGACGCCTGGGTGGCCAATGACGGAGCGCCGAACACAGTGTGGGACAACGTCGTCCAGGGTGCATGCTGCACGGATGGCACGTGCGTGCAACTGCAGACGGAACTCTGCACCGACCTCGGAGGCACGTACTTCGGCGGTGTGTGCACGGAGACGTCCTGCGAGAACACCGATCCGATCGGCGCATGCTGCGTCGGGAGTGGTTGCGATCTGGTGACCCGGACGGTCTGCGACAACTTCGGCGGTCTGTGGATCGAAGGGTCCTCGTGCACGGAATGCCCGGCAGGTTGTGAGGCCGACCTCAACAGTGACGGCACGGTCGACGGCCGGGACCTTGCGATCATCCTCTCAAACTGGGGACTCCCCTGCCGCTGATGATTCGACGGCATGGAGGAGGGTGGACCGATCGCGACCGCAGCCCTTCATGGCGCGGAGACTCTCGGCTGGTCGAGCGAGGTCGGTTCCGATCGTGCGCATCTCACATGAGGATCGAATTTCCTCTGGATCACCGATTGGAATCCGCTAGGTTGGTCCTGACAGGGTTTCCCGGAACAGAACCTCATGCGAACCACGAACCATCCGAAACGGTCGACAGCGACGGCATCCGCGTGCAGTCTGGCGCTGGTCGCCACCGCCGCAGTCGTCGCCGACCCACCACCCATCACGGTTGACGGAAGTTTCGACGACTGGGAGGAACGTGCGATCACAGCGACCGACCCGACCGGCGACGGCGAACTCGATCTCGTCGAACTGCGCCTCGCCGACGAACCGGACTGGTTCCAGATGCTGATCATCGCCTCGTCCGACTTCGACCTCTCGGACGACAACGACCTCGTGCTGCTCCTCGACACCGACGACGACCCCGGCACCGGGCTGCAGACCGAGGGCATCGGCGCCGAGCTGCGCTTCGTCTTCGGTGCGCGAAGTGGACGCTTCTACCCGGAGTCGACCACCGATCAGTCCGATGGCATCGCACTGAATCATCTTCCTCTCTCCCTTCAGGGAGCGCCGACCGTGACCTCGAACCGGTTCGAGATCGCCCTCGCGCGCGGGGCGACGATCGAGGGGAACGACCTCTTTCTCGAGAGTCAAGGCGCGCTCGTCCTGCGCTCGGGATCGGGCGATCGGTTGCCGGACAGCGGTGCGATCTCATACCGACTGGACCTCGAACCAGCCCCACCCGCACGAGACGTTCCGATCGAACGGGAACGGGCGGACGACCTTCGTCTGGTGAGCTGGAACGTTCGAGTCGATTCTCCGTGGAGCAACGGCCAGGCCAATCGATTCCGCCGGCTGGTCCGGGCGATCGAGCCCGACATTCTGAATTTCCAGGAGATCTACGACCACACCCCGGCGGAGACCAGACAGAGATTCATCGGCTGGCTCGGAGAGAACACCAATGATTGGTACGCCGCCGGCAACGCCGACTGCATCACGCTCTCCCGCTTCCCGATCCTGTACGCCGAGGCGCTGGACACCAATCTCGCGGTCCTGATCGAGACCGACCCCCTGCTCGATCGAGCGCTTCTGATCATCAACGCCCACCCGCCCTGCTGCACCAACGACGACGGACGACAGGAGGAGATCGACCAGATGCTGGCACTGCTCCGCCGCGTTCGTGCGGGCGAGCATCCGGACATTCCCGCGGACGTGGCGGTCCAGCTGACCGGCGACATGAACCTGGTGGGCTTCGCGCAGCAACTCGACTCGCTGATCACCGGGGACATCGTGGACGAGGACACCTGGGGCCCCGACGTCGCCCCGGACGTGGACGGCTCGGCGCTGCTCGACATCCGCCCCCTTCTCTCCGGAGCCCGTCTCAGCTACACCTATCGCAACGACGGTTCGTTCTCCGGATACTGGCCGGGCAGACTCGATGTTTCGATCATCTCCGATTCGGTGCTCGAGCTCGGACGACAACTCGTTCTCGAGACCCGCTTCATGACCGAGCGCAGACTCGCGGAATACGAACTCCAGGCGAACGACTCCGCCAGTTCCGACCACCTGCCGGTCGTCACCGACCTGCGTCGACCCACCACTTCGACCGGCGACATCAACGAGGACGGCATCGTCAACGGACTGGATCTGGCGATACTCCTCTCATCGTGGGGCACCTCGAACGAATCCGATCTGAATGAGGACGGCATCGTCAACGGACAGGATCTGTCGATCCTGCTGAGCCGCTGGGGGACCTGATCCGCATGTCGTGAACCCGAGGTCGAACGCAGCAGTCGACTCATGACAATGCCGCAGCCTCGAGGATGCGGATTGCGGGAAAGAAAACGTTCACGCCGATCGGAGTGGTGCATGCGGAATGCAGGCCCTGTCAACATGCAGAGCGGATTCACGATGATCCCCACCAGATCAACCTGCTCCGATGAGGAGACGGGGCAGCGCGTCATTCAGCAAGAGGAGCGATGTTCAGAACCGCATCACATTTCGATTCGAAGTTCTTCTGTATTTCATTTTCGACCGCGCCCTCGAGATCGATCATGGTGCGGATGTGGCTTGCCGCCACGAGAAGCCTCGGATCATTCTTGTGTTTCGCTTGTCTTTCGAGGAACTGCGCGCAATCGACCGCCTTCTTGAGCCCGGACTTGATCAACCGCTGGGCCTTGCTGGAAAGCTTCTTGGTCGAGTTTGGAATGAGACCACGATCATGGTCCCTTTCCCAATATTGTCTCACCTTGACTCGCCAGAAAGAAGAGGACCAACCTAACCATCGACCGCTTTCGGTTCTACGGAGAATCTCGATGCCTTCCTTGGCCTTTGCGAGGCCCTCATTGAAGTCGGAGATTCTTCTGGGAATCAACGCCTGAAGGCCGGTGGGACGGTCTGACGGCGTTTGTCGCTTCGCTCGGGGACGAATGGTCCGCATCGAGACCTTCTCATGACCGAGACATGAGGCCACATCATCGATCGATTGACATGAGGCCACGGCGGTTTCCGTTTCGAGCAGATCATTCCCTCTCAACGAGAACCGACCGTTCACGGGGTCGAACCCCGTACCGTTCGCGGTCTCCTGGGAGACCCATCCCGATCCGCGGACATGCCATGCCGGTCTAACGCCGGCGAGCGCCTCCACCAGAGCGGCGTGAGGCGCATGACAGATCTCAGCACGGTCTCGCATCAGAGATGTGTTTTTCGAGTCGAAATCGCCTGCAGTCGGACCTTGCAAAAGAGCATTGGGCAGGGCGACTTTTCTCGGAAAACAACTTGCAAGCACCGCGGCTGGCCCACTGCATCGCCCGAGCACGCCGACCAGATGGCTCTTTGAACCGGACTGGACGAGTCGAGCGAGAGAATCTGAAACTTGCATCGCACCGGCCGCGTCGAGCGACAGATCGTCGAAGACCACCAGGGTGAGGTCATCGCCCTGCTTGCATGAGCGTTCAAGACATTCGACAAGATCACCGGCCAAGAGGCCGGGGTCCGAGTGAGTCTGGGAATTGAATGCAATCAATCCGACAATCAGCTCTTTCTCCTCGACACTTTCAGAGCGATCGACGACGTCACGCTTCTTGATGGTCACCATCTTCTGCCCATCGAGATGCTTTACCAGAACCATGTAGGTGTCTTCTGTCTCACGGAAGAGAGTGCCATCGACCACGTCGCCATTTCGCAGGGTGAAGACATCGGCAAGGCATGTCGCGGCACCGGGTCCGTTGAGCAGACCCAAGAAACAACCCATCAAGGAGGCAAGCACGATTGATTTTTTCACGAGTCCGGTCCTCCGAATGGTCAGAATGAAAGTGGTGTGAACACTGTAAAGAAAGACGGGGATGAGCTCCATGACATG
Organism: Phycisphaerae bacterium; assembly: GCA_002709755.1. Lineage (GTDB taxonomy): Bacteria > Planctomycetota > Phycisphaerae > Phycisphaerales > SM1A02 > UBA8087. Next base: position 31,317 of record PAQN01000031.1, on the reverse strand, counting down.
AAGCACCCCGGAATTCATGCACAAGGCATGGCACGCCCCTGCCGGCGGAATGACACCTCAAGCGACGATGGTACAGGCACGAACACAAGAAACAGCTGCACAGGAAGATAGCGATTCGAGACGAAGTGCAAAACGGCTGTTTTTCCAGATTCTGGAGTCATTCGATGAATTCACACTCCGCGTCGTCCGATCCAGTGGCTACCCGAGTGACGTGCACTCTACACCCCCTCCCCCCCCCAAAGGAACCAAGACATGTGCCAAGGACGATGCCAGAGACGCTGCCGGAGAAGATGCGGACGATTCGGTTTTCAAGCGAACGCCGACAAGGACGCACAGGGAATCACGGTGCTCACCGTGTCAGCCGAGCCCACGCCTGCCGGTGATGCGGCCGCGCCGGTCACTTCGATGGTCCTTCCCGCGAGGATTCTGGAACTCAATGCTGAACATCTGACCGGGACCGTGAACGAGCCGCTCGCACGGTGCGCCTGATCGGAAGGCGAGACGCGTCACGCGTCGGAATCCTCCCACACGATTCGATGTTGAACGTGAAGATCCACGAAGCCCCGAGCGACACGGGGCTTTTTCACGGACGCCAGAGCCACAGGGGATCGTCCGGTAGGATGCGGGCGGTCGAAGACACGATTCGTGTCGACCGAAAGCGATCTCGATGCGGACCATACCGAAGATCCTCGAGGCACTTCAACGAAGGTGTCGCACCGCCAGATCTCGCTACCTGCGGGAGTTCAGACTCGCGCACGGCAGACTTCCGAATCTGAAGAATCCCACGGACGGTTTCGACAAGCTCGCGTGGCTGGTCCTCAACGGCGATCTCTCATCGATCAACCATCTCGGGGACAAGTACGAGGTTCGCACGTTCATACGTGAGCGCGTCGGCGAGGAACATCTCGTCCCCATCATCGGCGTCTTCGATCGATTCTCCGAGATCGACCGCACCACCCTGCCGAAATCATTCGTGATCAAGGCGACGCATGGCTCACGATGGAACGTGCTGGTCGAGGATCGCGATCGGGTCGACTGGCGGAAGATCGGCCGCCGGCTCGAGCGATGGCGGCGCAGCGATTATTCGAAGATCTGGAACGAAAGCTTCTATCGAGGTCTCAAAGGCCGACTGCTGGTGGAACCCTGGCTGGGAGGGCCAGGTGGTGAGCTGGCCGAGATCAAGATCTTCGTGGACGAAGGCAGACCTCTCGGCGGCATTCATTCGTCACACGATGACTCGAAGTACGCGGGTTTCGACGAGCGCGGCCGACTGGTCATGCTGCGGAAACTTCCGCCGGGCCCCTATCCGCTTCCGGCGCGCTACGCGGAATGCCTGGAACTCGCGACACGACTCGCCCGGGGACTTCCGATGGCGAGAGTCGACTTCCTCGAGTCGGGAGGCGGACTCTACGTGGGAGAGATGACCCTGATGACGGGTGCGGGACTCCATCACACCCTCCCGGGACCGCCGTACACCGGACGGTACGACCCGCGAGCGTTCGACAGAAGACCGATCATCCGGGAGTGATGACGGTCCATGCCGTCAGCCACGGTTCAGGCCGTGGTCTGGAAGGTTCCGTAGGTCTCGAACATCGTGCGCGCGACGGTGTCCCAGGTCAGCTTGTCCGCGGCATGCCGACGACCGTTGGCGCCCATTCGAGCCCGACGTTCCGGATCAGCCATCAACTCGGAGAGCGCCGTCGCGATTTCGGAAGCGTCAAGCGGCACCATGGCGCCGGCGTCCGCCTCGACGATGTCCGGACGGTTGCACCCTTCGGTGATCACCATCGGGAGGGAACAGGCGAGGGTCTCGTTGAGCACGATCGCGAACCCCTCCTGTCGGGAGGGAAGACAGAAGCACTCCGCATCGGCGAAGGCCGCGAACTTGTCCCGCCCGTAGAGCGGACCCACCACATGCACCCGTGATTGAAGACCGTGTGCCGAGATCGAGTCCTCGAAGGCCTGCTGCATGCCGCCATCCGGACCGGCCACGACGAGATCGGTCGACTCGTCGGTCTCACAGAAGATCTTGAAGGCGTCGGCGAGGAAATCGAGACCCTTGACCTCATGCAGTCGACTGAGAAAGAGAATGAAGGGGCGTTCACCGACCTGAGAAAACTTCGATCGAAAGGTTCCTCGTTCGGGAAGCGGCTCGATCTCCTCGAAGGAGATTCCGTTCGGGCAGACGAGCATGGGCGGCGCCAGACCGAGCACCTTCGAGAGTTCGGCCTCGACGTCGTTGCCCATGTGCAGCGCCGCGGCGTGGTTGAACAGCCTGCGATACTTCAAGGCGATCGCGATTCGCTTCTTCAGTCCCTTGGTCTTGAGATGATTCTCACCGAGCATGCCGTGCGCCGTGAAGAGATACGGCGTGCCCTGTCGAGCGGCCTCTTCCGCGGTCACCCTCAGAATCGTCTCCCAGACACCATGGATGTGCACCACATCATGATCCGGCATGAGCGTCCGGGCGACACGCCTGGCGTTTCCTCCGAAGAGCCCCTCAAGGCGGCCACCGGTGGGCACGTAGACCATCCGCACCCGATCCCCACCCTTGAGCATGCCCTGATCATTCGCCCATGAGCGACGGGCGGCCTCACCGTCATAGCTCATCAAGGTGACCTGAAGGCCCTGAGCGGCCTGAGCCGCCGCAAGACGGGTGGCGACCACCGGGGGGCCACCCCAGTCGGGGTCGATCGTTGAAATGACGTGAAGCACTCTCATAGCGGGCCACCATCGTATCTGTGTGAGTTGTTCCTATCGACCACCAAGGGGGCATGGAGCCAAAGATGCCACGAGTCCGCCGAGAAACGAGCTGTCAATGGGAAATACGACGAATTTGGAACCAGTCAAGGCCTCTGACAACGAAGTCATGGCGAAGACATCAGGACCCGGAACAGAGAGCCGAGACGGGACATGACGGACTCCCCCGTTCAACGCGATCGGTCTTCGGAGTGATCGCACGAACATCCCCCCGAGCTTCGGTGGTGGCAAAGCAATCCGGAAACACAAAGCGCAGTCGTTGCAACCATCCCAATGCACGTCGGGTGATGCCACCCACACGTTCGCAGGGATCGAAGCCGTAGTCATCGGAAGAGGATGTCGTGCCATGCGGGTCGTCGATGACATCGAAGAGATGCCGCACGGACGGCACCACTGGAAAGAGAGCCAGAGCGTCGCCGTCCGCTGGCGACTCGATCATCAACCGGGAACGGACGATCGTCGCCGGAGATTCGAACCAGATCGGACCCTCGACGTCTGGAAGAACACCATCGACACGCAACCGAACTCCGAGGCGCCCGACGCCGGAGGCATCGAGGACGATCCAACCCGCCGGTCGTGGCTCGACGCCATCCGAAGGAGTGGTCGACAGTCGATGCACACCCTCACGACCGCGGAAGTCCAACTCGAAGATCGCGTCGATGACGGGAATGATTCGCCCGCCACCGGGCAGCGGACGGGGACGACCGAGCGTCATCCCCCCGTCGATGGCCGATCTTCCTGCGAGGAACCAGGCATCGATCGAGACTTCCGAGCCGGGTTGAAACGCATGAAAGACGCCCTCCGACCCCGCGAGAGGCCGTCGTTCGAGCGAAAGGGAGGCGGTCACGGTGATCGAGTCCTGCGGACCGAAGCACGTCGTGTCGTTCCGGAACAACCCACATCGATCCTCCAACCAGTCGCGCAGTGAGTCATCGAAGGAGAGATGATCGTCACACAGGGACGACACCGAGAACAAGGGGAACATCCGAATCAATTCATCGAGAATGTCGCGCATGCGTTCGAGGTTGTCCTCGTGACAGGCATCGTAGGCGAGCATCAAGCGTTCCAGAACCTCCTGAAAGAATCGCTCGGGATCCTCGCACCCCGGCAGATCGGGTTCGAGGCAGCAACGGTCCGCGATGCTCATCATCTGCACCGACGACACACGCAACCCTCGACAGAACCGCTTCTCGCAGTCGACGCATCCTCCGGGACCGCAGAAGACCATGATGCCCATGAGGATCGCCAGCCATCCGAACGAACTGTGTCGGAGGCATCTCGCGATGATCCATGGATGAATGAGATGAAGAAAGCGATGCGTCATGGGCGACCTCCGAATGACAAAATGTCCTGAATGGCAAGCGAGAATCGAATGCAGGGCCACTCGGCACCGTGCTGTGCGCACGATCATGTCCCCGAAAAGGCGCAAACCGCCAAATACCGCACAAAGGCATCCATCCGACTGGTACGATGCGAAGGAAACATGAGTCATCCGGGGACCGAATGGCGCATTCGACCCTTCAACGCATTCACTGCATTGCAACGCCGATGTCTCGTGTCGGCGGAACGGACACACCATCGAAAGGCATCACATGCGCTACTGGATCTGCAGAACGCCCGGCAAGGTCGAAGGTCCCTTCGAACGCTCCGCTCTCGAGTCGATGATGTCCTCGGGAGAACTCACCGAAGACGACCAGGTCTGCCCGGAAGGCAGCGAGGTCTGGCAGACCTTCGCCAGTCTCATCGAGAGCGATGCCGGCGCCGAAGTCGAAGAGGATCCGACGTCGAGTCCACCGACGGAACCCGCGGAGGCTCGACGGCGTCGACAGCGGTCGTACGATGCCGCCCCCATCGCGAATCTGCCCTATTCGTTCTCCAATTCGTTCACGGTGGGCTGGAAGGGGTTCACCGAGAACTACGGACTGCTGCTCGGGGTGTCGTTCATCGTGTTCGTGGCGTCGATGATTCCGACGGCGGTCACGCTCCCGATCAATCTCTTCAGCAATCTGACGACCAACAGCATGGGGTTCATGGTCTTGATGCAGGTCGCCAACTATGCCTGGTCGCTTCTCGTCGTGATACCACTCACGCTCGGAGGCATCTGGGTCGGCATCAAGATCGCTCGAGGCGAGGATGCCCGATTCTCCGACATCTGGTTCCCCTACCAGAGGATCGGCTGGGTCATTCTGGGGTCGCTGCTTCTCTACGTCCTCATGGTGATCATCTACATCTGCGCCCTGATCTGCGGCGGCATCCCCGGCCTGATCATCGGATTGCTGCTTGGGCTGGTCACGAGTGAAGCCGCGGTCGGCGTGATCATCGGGGGGGGCATCGGGCTTCTCATCGCGATCCCGATCATTCTGTATGGATTGTCACGGGTGATCCTGATGTTGGTTCCCATCATCGACCCGAAGCTGGGCCGCATGAATCCTCCCGATGCGATGCAGTGGGCGCTCAAGAACACGAAGCAAGGCGTCGCCTGGAGTCTGGTGGGTCTGTTCTTCGTGGTGGCGCTGATGATGAGCCTCAGCTTCATCACCCTCGTCCTGCCGTACCTGTTTTTCGCGCTGCCTCTGTCACAAGCCGTCTGGGGAGCGGGCTACGCCTTGATCGCCTCCGGAGACATCGACGACATGCTCTGCCAGCACTGTGGATACACCCGCCAGGGCACGTCGTCACCTCAGTGTCCGGAATGCGGAAAAGCATGGAACATCGCCGAAGGACTTGCCTGACGACCCACCCGCGTCTGCATAGAGGACCGAAGAAGCGACCGCTCAGGCCGCATCGTCACCGGCCTGGAGCGCGCCCTGCAACGGCTCGCCTTCGATCACGTGATGATCGAGTCCGGGAAGCGCGTAATAGGCTTCGAGATTCTCGGCGAGAAACTCGGAATCGGTCAACACGAACGAGCAGGGGCGATCGAGCACTCTCGTGGCGAAACGTACGGCGCGTGACAACTGGGATCGGGTGGTCGCGGCGATCAGAGTGCCTGACGAATCGATGCGCAACGGGAGGAATCGAAACTGCCACGCCTGACGCCTGGTGAGAAGGTCGATCACGAAATCGTCGATCGCCTCGGTGTCGGGCCGGATGACCTCGTTCATTCTGATCGTGGTCTGCGTCCAGATTCGTTCTATGTCGGTCGTGTCGGTGCCGAACATGCGCTGCGCGAGCAGGCCGAACGGCTCGGGATGACTTTGCTGTTTACGAAGAATCTCATCGACCTGTTCGGAACTCAGCAGCCCCGCTGAGACAAGCATTTCACCAATACGCATCGTTCACTTCCTTCCCTGGACATCGAATGGGATGCCGGACACCCGGCACCGCTGCACAGAGTCCATCGGGCGAGCCTCCACCTGGATCAAGTCCTTGCTCGGGAGTTCCTTCACCATCGAACGGAACAGGTGGAACACCCGGTTTGACGGCCACACAGGTGGACTGTTTCAGGACCTTCCCGACCGTCTCGATGCGTCCGAAAAACGACCGAGAGCTCGAATGAACCGCTCAGCCGCCGGAAACACGTGATTTCAGGTGAACTGATGATGTACGACCATCGTTTCATGGGATACTCTTCCTCAGAGCCACTGACACGGAGCCTCAGACACTGTTCGAGCGTGACAACCAACCAAGGGAAGCGAGACTCGACCGGACAGTTCGGGCGGAAATCGCCGCCTGGCGGGACATGCCGGCAGGTGGAGGCAGGACTGGNAAGAGACTGAGACGANTGCTCGANACCAGAGNNGANGGCTCTCGTCCCGCCCAGGGCGTGCTCGCCGAGGCACGTGTCGCNCGTCGTCTCCTCCACTCGGGNTGTGACATNCAACATGAAGTNCCGACACCGAACGGACGGACGTGCGACTTCGAGGTCTCGATCAANGACGCTCGTTTCTTCCTGCACGTCAAATGTCCGAAANTGAAACTGCCNAANCGCCGGACCCTGCCNTCGTTTCTTCGCGTGGTGGANCAGGTGAACCGCCCCTACCTGGTCGAGATCGACTGGCGTCCNGATCTGAACGAACACCAGTTGAGCGAACTNGCCGGNGCGGCGACNCGCTTCGCGAAGGAGGCGAGCCTGGGCGAGGANCTGCTGCACCGCGACGACGCCGGCNGNATCGCCGGCAACGTGCGAATCGCGGCAGCGGTCGAGGACGACCGNGCGGTGGTCAGCGTCGCGAGCTACCGGGTCGCCGCGATCGAACGCATCGGACGNATTCTGGAACGCGCCTACGATCAGTTCATGCCGGGAGGCGAGAACGTGATNCTGGTNCTGACGGAAGAGGCNGCCCANGATCGANTGGTCGATCTGGCGCTTCTCGGAACCCATGTCGAGCGATGGGACAAGATNCCCCGTGGCGATCGCGCCGTGGCGCTGGGCCGNGCNGAAGACGGCTTCTGGTCGGGGGGACATTTCGACCGAAGCCGCGTCGTTGGCTGGATGCAGCTCGAGTCGGAACGCCCCGACTCCAGACTGTGGTACCGATCTCCGGCCGATCCCGACACCGAGCTTCGGAACACGATCGAAACGGCCCTTGGCGTCGACCAGAGCTGAGCCGCGGATCGAACCCCGCATGAACCAGCGCNCGGGATCAGGCCTAGGATCAGGTCTGGGATCAGGCCTAGGATCAATCCTGCAATCAGGCTGACCAGGCACCCGCTTGAATGAACCAAGCCATACCATGACCGCGAACGGGCCTCTCTCGTCGCACAAACTCTCGAAGGAACACACATGAAGAACTCACTGCTCTGCGGATTCGGCCTCCTCATGGCCTCGATCACGACCCTTCTCCTGATTCCCAACCAGCAGACCACGGCGGCGCCGGCCACCGTTCAGGATGAGACCGCCAAGGTCGCGACCTGGGATGTCGACACGGTGCACTCCTGCGCGCTCTTCCGTGTGCGGCACATGGGCGCGGGCTGGTTCTGGGGCCGGTTCAACGACGTGACCGGCACGGTGGACTTCTCGCCCGAGGACGCCTCGTCCCTGAAGATGGACATCACCATCGACGTCGACAGCGTCGACAGCGGTCACCCCGGTCTGGACAAGCACCTGAAGGCGCCTGACTTCTTCGACACCAAGGAGTTTCCGAAGATGACCTTCAAGAGCAGCTCGGTCGAGGTGGTCCCGACCACTCGCCGCGCCGACGATCCGGCCATGGCCTGGGACGTCACCGGCATGCTGACCGTGCGTGGGATCTCGAAGGAGATCGTGGCTCGAGTCACCTACTGGGGCGCCGCCGACATGGGGCGTGGACTCAAGGCCGGCTTTGAAAGCACGTTCAAGATGAAGCGTTCCGATTTCGGCGTGAACTACGGCGTCGAGGGCGGCTCGCTCGGCGACATGGTGACCGTCACCTCCGCCTTCGAGGTCAACGCGGCGAAGTGACCGACCGACCATCCCGNGCACCATCCCGAGAATGGATTCCATCGAAGAACGCACGGCCCACGGCCGTGCGTTCTTGGTGTTCGGGAAACGTCCTGATCGGCCGCGACACCAACTCGAGAGTCAGACGGTGTCCTCGTCGCCCCAGACCCGTTGATGCGGCGGGACCGGACGATCCCGCTCGACCTCGGGGGTCGGCCACAGACGCTCGAGCGCCTCGGTGCAGGGAATGCCGTCGAGGGTGAAGACGGACCCACGCGCGAGCAGCTGTTCCACCTGACGACGTCCGATTCGAACCCCGTAGACCGCGGTGGTCTCGGTCCAGTCACGCGACAGGACCTCGGTGCGCTTCTCGAGGTAGTCGACGAGCCTCGAATCGGCCATGGGTGTCTCGAGCGTGAGCTCCAGAAGAGGCCCGCGCATCAGTTCGACCACGCGATCGGNCAGGGCNTCGAGCCCNTCTCCGGTCTTCGCGCTCACCGGNATGGCGTCCGGNNCNCGGTCCATCCAGGTCTCGAGCGGATCTCCGTCGAGCAGCCCGCGCTGTCGCATGTCGGTCAGGGTGTCGACCTTGTTCAGAACCAGCACGCGAGGCTGCGAACGGGCGTCGATCTCGTCGAGCACNGTGCGAACCGTNTCGAACTGGTCGGGCGCGTCTCGATCCCCGACGTCGAGCACCACCAGAAGGACGTGCGCACAGATCGTCTCCTCCAGAGTGGATTTGAANGACGCGACNAGGTGATGCGGAAGATTGCTGATGAACCCGACGGTGTCGGACAGAAGCACCTGCGTGCCCCCNCCGAGCGGCCAGGCTTCGGTNCGCGTTCCAAGGGTNGCGAAGAGNTGGTCGGCCTCNTAGGCGCCNCCATCNGTCAGGGCGTTGAAGAGGGTCGATTTNCCNGCATTGGTGTANCCGACCAGACCGACGGTGAAATGATCGAGAGTNCGTGCNNTGACCTCACGGGACTTTCGTGACTGCACCTCCGCGAGNCGNTCACGAAGAATCGCGATTCGCTTGTGCACCAGACGTCGNTCGATCTCGAGCTGCTGCTCACCCGGACCGCGCGTGCCCACTCCGANCGGCGCGCCACCGGTGACCTGACCGAGGTGNGACCACATCGCTCTGAGTCTGGGCGCGGTGTACTGGAGCTGCGCGATCTCGACCTGCANTCTGGATTCACGNGTCTGCGCACGTGAGGCGAAGATGTCGAGAATGAGCTCGCTGCGATCGAGCACCTTGCAGCAGGTCGCCTCTTCGATGGCCCGGATCTGGGTCGGGGACAATTCATTGTCGAAGAGGACCAGNCCCGCCTCGACCATCTTGACCAGAGCNACCAGCTCCTCCAGCTTTCCCTTGCCGAGGTAGGTCGANCCGCGAGGACGGTTGCGCTTCTGAAGAAGTTCCCCCACCACTCTCGCCCCGGCGGTGTCGGTCAGGGCCCGAAGCTCCTGGAGAGGATCTCCCCAGCGGTCGTCTGACTCCTCGAGCAGGACCTTGACCAGGACCGCTCGCTCCTCACCGACCTCGAGTGTGGTTCTCAATCCGTCTTCCAACAATNGCTCCTTGGCGAAAGAGAGCCCCGGGTCTCCGAGACCGTGCGATACTCTCTGCAGATGACAAGTCTAGCCGGTGTCGCAGCGAGTACCCTGCATCCATGTCCATGATGACCGAGAACACATCCTCATCCACGATTCTCGCGATCGAATCGTCCTGCGACGAGACCGCCGCCGCGGTGGTGGTCGACGGACGACNCGTGTGCTCGAACGTGGTCGCGACCCAGCATGATCTNCACGAGGAATACGGCGGGGTCGTCCCGGAGATCGCATCCAGAGCCCATCTCGAACGCATTCTTCCGGTGGTTCGGACCGCGCTCTCGGACGCGGGCGTGACCCTTGACGAGATCGATGCCGTCACCGCCGGCGTGCGCCCGGGGCTGATCGGTTCACTCCTCGTGGGCGTGAGCATGGCGAAGGCNCTCGCGTGGAGCCGCGGTCTTCCGTTCATCGGCGTGGATCATGTGGAGGCTCATCTGATGGGCGCCTTGCTCGANGCCGAGCCGGTGGCATGGCCNGCGGTCGGTCTGGTGGTCAGTGGCNGGCACAGCAGTCTCTATGCGATGCATGGTCCTCTGGAACTCGACCTGCTTGGCGCGACGATCGANGATGCCGCCGGAGAGGCCTTCGACAAGGCGGCNTCGATGCTCGGACTTCCCTATCCGGGCGGACCTCGACTCGATGAACTGGCGGAGACGCATGACGGCCCGCTCGAACAGNGATTTCCGGTCTCGTTGTTGAAGCGTGACTCCCTGGACTTCTCGTTCAGCGGCGTGAAGACCTCGCTGCTCTACGCGATCCGTGGCACGCCCAGGCGAGAGGGCGCTCGAACCGTCTTCGAGCGTTCGATCGATGACGTGACCCCGGACGAGCGAGCCGCCCTCGCGGCCGAATTTCGNGANGCCGTGGTGAGAGCGCTCGTCCGNAAGACGACCGTGGCNCTGGAGCGGACCGGGGCGAAGACGCTGCTGGCAGGCGGCGGNGTGGTCGCGAANCGCCTGCTTCGCCGTGAACTGACNGGCCTGTGCGTGGAGCGCGGCATCGACCTGCGCTTGCCCGACATGTCGTACTGCGTCGACAATGCCGCCATGCATGCNGCNCTCGCCCATCAACGCTGGCTNCGTGGCGAATNCGACGACCTCTCGACNACCGCTCAACCGACGACCCGAAGGAAACGCTGACGCATGGCCTACCGCCCGCCGTATCGAGATCCTGANAGCCTCTACACGGAGGATCAGCACCCNGCGACCCTGGATGAGAAGTCGTTGTTGAGCGAGTGCGAGATCTCGANCGGACGAGGCTCNGGACCCGGNGGCCAGCATCGAAACAAGGTGCAGACNGGGATTCGAATCCTGCATCTGCCNTCCGGCATCGAATCACGGGCGACGGAACGGCGTGAACTGCAGGTCAACCGATCACGGGCGATCTTNCGCCTCAGACTGAAACTCGCCAGNNNGGTCAGGACCTACGTCGGACGNGACAACCACCGNGCGAGCGAGCTGTGGACGTCCCGTCGNCAGGGCACCAAGATCCCGGTCAATCCCAAGCATGAGGACTACCCCGCTCTGCTCGCCGAGGCGCTCGATGTGATTGTGGCCCGGAAATACGATGTGGCGGGAGCTGCAGGCGTGCTGGGCGTTACGATGAGTCAATTGACGAGACTGGTTCGTCAGGAAGCCCCCGCCATCGCNGACGTCAACCGCGGCCGAGAGGCGATCGGACTTCCGCGACTTCGATCCTGAGCCCGCGAGNGNAGACATCCTGCGGGAGAGAGCCNCCACCATGAGCCTCGACTCGAACCTGAAAAACCGTATTCGATCACTGATCGCCGAAGAACTCGATGATCTGATCGANCTTCGCCATGACCTGCACGTCCACCCCGAGCTGGCCTTCGAGGAGGTCCGGACCTCGAAGATCGTTCGCGAGAGACTGGGTGCCTCGGAGATCGAATTCGTGGGAGATCTCGCGGGAGGCACCGGTGTGCTCGGCCATCTTCCGGGTGAGGCGGATCATTCGATCGCCCTGAGAGCGGACATGGACGCCCTTCCGATCCACGAACTCAGCGGTGTGCCCTGGGCATCGCAGACGGCGGGCAGGATGCATGCCTGCGGGCATGACGGCCACACCACGATCCTGCTCGGNNCCGCACGGGTGCTCGCACGCCTCGCNCGGGAGAACCCCCTCCCCCGGGGNGTGAGCTTCGTCTTNCAACCTGCCGAAGAGGGNGGCGCGGGAGGCCGGCTNATGTGCGAGGACGGCGTGCTCGATGGCTCGAGACTCGGNACCCCGGTGTCTTCGATCTTCGGGCTGCACGGGTACGTCCACGCCAGGNCGGGTGANGTCGTGGCACGNGTCGGACCNATGCTGGCCGCGGCCGACGAGATCGANATCACCATCAAGGGGGNCGGTGGTCACGCCGCGATGCCNCACATCTGCGTGGACCCCGCGGTCTGTGCGGCCGGGNTCATCCAGGCGCTGCAGAGCGTGGTCTCACGNANCGTCGATCCACTTGATTCAGCGGTGATCAGCATCACGAAGATGACGGCGGGTGACGCCTTCAACGTGATTCCTGACACCGTCTCTCTGGGAGGCACCGTCCGATCGCTTCGACCGGAGACTCAGGATCTGCTCGAATCACGAATCGCGGAGACGGTGGNAGGNATCGCCGCCGCACACGGGTGCACCGCGCAGACGAACTACATCCGAGGCTATCCCGTGACCATGAACCANCCCGATGCGGTGGAACGATACGAACGGATCGCCCGCGACTGTCTNGGCCNCGANGTGGTGCTTCCNCTCGAGGCCCCGGTCATGGGAGGAGANGACTTCTCCTTCTACGGTCANCGGGTTCCGGCCTGCTTCTTCTTCCTGGGCCTGCTCNAACNNGGTGANACCCACATGCCGGGTCTNCACAATGCGCACTTCGACTTCAACGACGANGCGNTTTCAACTGGAATCGAACTCTTCTGCCACCTGGCACTCGAGTCCTGAATCAAAAAAAAGTCCGTTTAAGAGCCNNTGAGNGGTNAATTCTCGGCAACTTCCGAGAAGTCTCTTGAAGGCNTNCTGTGAATACGTATNATCAATAAACGATCGTTGATCTTTGGNTCCCCCTCGATCCANNACACGAATCGNTCTCTTCTTTCGATGGAGCATCCATGCCTCGGCCTCTTCTCTCCAACCTGATTCAGGCACTTCGGCACGACACGGCCGAAGCCCNCCCCACTGCCGAATCACACTGGACCGAGGCGGAAGATGCAGGTCGCCTCCGCTGGGATTCATGGNCTCGAACACACACTGATCNCCTTNACGGATCGTGTGACACTCGAGCCCGGGAANACCACGTTCTCATGCTGCACTCANGCCTGGTTTCAGTGTCCCCCTCAGGGCCCACTCTCTTTCNTCAGGCGGCCTGGTCGTTCCGATCCGGTGGGTNCCAGCGGAGACGCACCATCGNAGAAGAAGCTCGAAACGGTGCCGAAGACACCCCACGCCCGACACGATTGTTCCGGGGGAACCGTGATGCGTGGGCCGAAACCATGGACACGACCGTGTCCNTGANACCCCGACATGATTCAGTCGATTCGAACATGCTTCAGNTGACGGGATCTCCAAGGCCGTCATNCCTTCGAATCGNGGGGGGCGACCGGCCCCGAATCAGTCGGCACACGTCTNCTTGCCACTTGGCGCCTGACTCGCTTTCACCCTCACAGGCATCATGAGGATGAAGACAGCCAGGCGCCTTGTCGGCAGGNAGCGCGGGNCANGTCNCCNGNGNACCATCCGATAACCGANANGACAGGCGATGNCGACTTCGCGGCGGCCGCCGGGAAGGACCTGTGACGTNNTCAAGTCNNGCGNTTCACACTTGCGGCGGACCATCNNTTCAGCTANNCTTCCGGGCTCAATTCATTAACCGCAGGTACTACTGTGGGGCGTTTCCGCCAGGCCGGCGAGACGCATGCGCCCGACCGGGTTCGGACGAGCGCNCCCGTGGTGGGAGGTAGAAANCACATGGCCAANAAAGCACTGACATCATTGAAGATCATGGCCCCCGGTGGGCAGGCGACGCCTGCACCCCCGCTCGGNCCCGCCCTTGGTGCGGCCGGCGTCAACCCGGGNCAGTTCATCCAGCAGTTCAACGAGAAGACTCGCGACCTCAACGGCAAGGTCGTCGGNTGCCTGATCACGGTGTTCGAGGACCGNTCCTTCGAATTCGAGATCAAGTCCTCCCCCGCGTCGGTCCTGATCAAGGAAGCCGCGAAGATCGAGAAGGGCTCGGGCGAACCACACGTCAACAAGGTCGGCAAGATCACCATGGATCANTGTCGTGANATCGCCAAGGAGAAAGGCGAGGACCTCAACTCACACGACATCGATGCAGGCGCGATGATCATCGCCGGAACCGCACGCTCCATGGGCGTCGAAGTGGAAGGAGACTGAACCGATGTCACGCAGAAAAGGCAAGCGCAGTCGCGAAAACGAAACCCTCCGTTCCAATGAACCCACTCCGATGGGAGAGGTCATCGCGAAACTTCGNCGNTTCAAGGCCCCNAAGTTCGACCAGACCGTGAACGTCGTGGCCCACCTCGGCATCGACCCCAAGCAGGCCGANCAGGCGCTGCGCGGCTCGATCTCCATGCCTCACGGCATCGGNAAATCAGCCACNGTCGTCGCCTTCTGCCCCGCTGAGAAGGTCGACGANGCGAAGGCCGCCGGAGCCATCGAGGCCGGCGGCGAGGAACTCGTCGAGAAGATCGCAGGCGGCTGGATGGAATTCGACGTCGCCGTGGCGACGCCCGACATGATGCGCGTCGTCAGCCGTCTCGGACAGGTCCTCGGCCCCAAGGGCCTGATGCCCTCGCCGAAGGCCGGCACCGTCACCCCCGCCGTCGCGGATGCGGTCAGAGACTACAGCGCGGGCAAGCAGGAATATCGAAANGACGAGGGTGGAAACATCCACTGCGTGCTGGGCAAGATGAGCTTCAGCGACGATCAGCTGCTCGACAACCTCAAGCACTTCCACGACACACTCGAGAAGATCCGACCTTCGGCCACCAAGGGTGCCTATCTCAAGAAGATGGTCGTTTCCGGAACCATGACCCCCGGAGTGCACGTCGCCATCTGAGCGACAGGCACCTGAAAGGACAAAGCCATGAGCAAACCCATGAAGGAAATGATCATCTCCGAGTACCAGANTCGCTTCGGCGAACTGGACAGCGCGGTTCTGGTCGAGATTCGCGGCATGGACGCGAATGAAAACAACCAGCTNCGCGGCGAACTNGCCGAGAAGCAGATCAAGGTCACCATTCTCAAGAACTCCCTGGCACGCAANGCGTTCAAGGGCGGCAAGCTCGAACCNCTCANCGACGCCATGGAGGGCTCGTCCGCCCTCGTCACCGGCGCCGACTCGGTGGTCGACGTGGCCCGCGAGATGGTGCGATGCGCCAAGGANTACGTCGCCCTCGAACTGAAGGCGGCCGTCCTCGACGGCGAGCTGTTCGAAGGCGATTCNGGNCTCAAGGTCCTCAGCGACTTCCCCACCAAGGACGAAGCNCAGGCCACCGTGGTCGCGCTCGCGCTCTCCCCGTTCAAGAACGTGGTCGGCGCAGCAGGATCCCCCGGCAGCACCGTCATGGNTGTCGTCAAGCAGATCCAGGAGAAGCTCGANAACGGAGAATCNATCTCNAAGGCCGGCTGATNCNTNCNNAGGCANGAGANCNNTCCGGTNCNCAACGAATCTTTTTTCACNCGCGTTTCCAACTGGCCCCCGGGTTAAACGCCGCGCGCGCGGCGCCTCTTGGAAAGCAGAACCAGAAAGAGTGCAACAATGTCCGAAGAAGAAACCAAGACGTTCGACGAGAAGATCACGAAGATCGGCGACGAGATCGCAGGGCTCACCCTCAAGGAAGCCGTCGACCTCACCGACTACATGAAGGATGCCTACGGCATCGAGCCCGCCGCCGGCGGCGCCGTCATGATGGCCGGACCCGCAGGCGACGGTGGTGGCGACGCCGCTGAAGCCCAGACCGAGTTCGACGTGATCCTCGAAGGCGCCGGCGACAAGAAGATCCAGGTCATCAAGGCGGTCCGCGAGATCACCGGCCTCGGTCTGAAGGAAGCCAAGGAAATGGTCGACAACTGCCCCGCGGCAGTGAAGGAAAAGGCATCGGAAGACGATGCCAAGGAAATGAAGGCCAAGCTGGAAGAAGCCGGCGCGGTCGTCAACATCAAATAAGCCCTGGCAGAGCCCCTTCCCCGGCCATAGGCCCCGAAGGACACGCTCCCAGGCATCACAAAAAGCAGCTCCTGCTTCGCGCAGGGGCTGCTTTTCTCATTTTATCCAGAGCTCGCCCACGACAGTGCCCACGCCCTCCTTAGTGGATTCGACCCCCTTCAGCACCATGAAAATGCGATTTTTACAAAATAATCAAGAGATTGGCTCCATCTGGTATTGTTATCGCTGATGGGCGTCCGTACAATCTTTCGTTTACCGCGAGCAGACCCTCTCAACCCAAAAAAAGTGGACCACGACTACCGGTAGTTCTACCGACAGATGCGATGGCGGAGCCTCCGCCATCGCAAGACCAGTGCCCACTACCACCGCAGCCTTGGCGAGGAAAGGTGTCGATGAACGACATGAAAGTTCGGGATTTTTCAAAGCGCGGAGACGCGATTCCCGTCCCAGACCTTGTACGCGTGCAGCAGCACGCCTATGACCGCTTCCTTCAGTTGGAGAAGGCCCACGACAAGAGGGACCGTGAATTCGGTCTCGAGTCCCTTCTCAAGGAAGTGTTCCCGATCGAGAGCTACGACGGCACGATGCGCCTCGAGTATCTCTACTACAAGCTGGACGAACCCAGATACACCCCTGATGAGTGCCGGGAGCTTCGACTGACCTACGGTCGTCCCTTCCGCATCGGCGTCAGACTGCACCGCGAGGGCGTGGACGAGGTTCCCGAGGAGGAGATCTACCTCGGCGAGATCCCGATCATGATGGGTGGCGGAGAGTTCCTCGTGAACGGCTCCGAACGCTGCATCGTGTCGCAGCTTCACCGCTCCCCCGGCGTCGACTTCTCGATCGTCTCCTCGTTCGGCGACCGCCCGCTGCACAGCGCGCGAATCATCCCCGAACGCGGCTCGTGGATCGAGATCGAAGTGACCAAGAAGGACGTGCTGGCGATGCGAATCGACCAGTCGACCAAGCTGGCCGCCACGACCTTCCTGCGCGCTCTGGACGAGAAGTTCTCCTCCACGGACAAGCTGCTGGAACTCTTCTACGAAGTGGAGGACGTCAAGGTCGAGAAGCTTCATCCCGAGCACTATTCGGCCGAGCTCATCATCGACACCGACACCGGCGAGGAACTCTGCCGACCGGGCGCGATGCTGGGAGACGCCCTTGAGATGATCCAGGCGTCGGAACTCAAGACCATCCGGGTCATTCCGAGCGCCAACGACCCGCTGATCCTCAACACCCTCGCGGAGGAACGCCTCGACTTCCTCGCGGAAGTGACCGAGCACGAAGCGGCGCTGCTGAAGATCTACGGACGACTCCGTCCCGGCAACCCGCCTCAGGTCGACAAGGCACGCCAGCTCTTCGAGGAGAAGTTCTTCGAGGACAACCGCTACCGACTCGGACGCGTCGGACGATTCCGCATCAACCGCAAGTTCGAGGACGACAAGGCCTACACGGTCTGCGACGAGACCGAACAGAGCATCCGTGCCGACGACTTCCTCGCGGTCATCCGATACATGATGGACCTGCGCAGCAAGCGCAACCGCGCGCACATCGACGACATCGACCACCTGGGCAACCGACGACTGCGAACGCTCGACGAACTCGCCGTCGAGGAGATGCGCAAGGGCTTCCTGAAGCTCCGCCGCACCGTCCAGGAACGCATGTCGGTCAAGGATCCGGACGAACTCAGCAAGATCGCCGATCTCGTCAATTCCAAGAGCATCTCCAGCGCCATCGACTTCTTCTTCGGTCGAAGCGAACTCTCGCAGGTGGTCGACCAGACCAACCCCCTGTCGATGCTCGTCCACGAACGCCGTCTTTCGGCGCTCGGACCCGGCGGTCTCAACCGCAAGCGTGCGGGCTTCGAAGTGCGCGACGTGCACATCTCCCACTACGGTCGAATCTGTCCGATCGAGACGCCGGAAGGCACCAACATCGGCCTGATCGCATCGCTCGGCATCTACAGCGAGATCGATGACTACGGCTTCCTTCAGACCCCCTACCGGGAGGTCAAGAAGGGCAAGGTCACCGGAGAATTCATCTCCCTGCGCGCGGACGAGGAACTCAAGCGCGTGCTCGCCACCAGCGATTCCCTCGACGAGAAGGGACGACTCACCGACGGCAGCGTGCTGGCACGCATCGACGGCGAACTCGCCCGGGTTCCGGCGAAGGACGTCGAATTCGTCGACATCTCACCGAAGCAGATCGTGGGCGTCTCCGCCTCGCTGATCCCCTTCCTCGAGCATGACGATGCGAACCGGGCGTTGATGGGTTCGAACATGCAACGCCAGGCCGTGCCCCTGATCAAGGTCGACCCCCCCTGTGTCGCGACCGGCATGGAACAGGTCGTCGGCAAGCACAGCGGCATGGGCGTGAAGGCGATCCAGGCCGGCGAAGTCACCTACGCCGACAGCGAACGCATCATCATCGACAACTCGGAAGAATACGAACTTCGCAAGTTCGTCGGTCTGAACGAGCGCACCTGCCAGAACCAGAAACCGATCGTCAAGGTCGGCCAGAAGGTGAAGGCAGGCCAGACCATCGCGGACGGCGCCTCGACCCAGCATGGCCAGCTCGCCATCGGCAAGAACGCATTGGTCGCCTTCAACACCTTCGACGGCTACAACTTCGAGGATGCGATCGTCATCAACGAGCGTCTCGTGAAGGACGACGTGTTCACGTCGATCCACATCGAAAGCTTCGACGTCGAGATTCGCGAGACCAAGCTTGGCAAGGAGGAGTTCACCGCGGACATCCCCAACGTCAGCGAGAAGATGCTGAGCAGCCTGGATGAAAACGGCGTCGTCTCGATCGGCACCAGAGTCCGACCCGGCGACATCCTCGTCTGCAAGGTCAGCCCCAAGTCCAAGAGCGAACTCAGCCCGGAAGAGAAACTCCTTCATGCCATCTTCGGCCGCGCCGGCGAGGACGTGAAGAATGACTCTCTGGAAGTTCCCGCGGGCACCGAAGGCATCGTGATCGGCGCCAAGCGCTTCAGCAAGCGCATGCACCTCTCCGATGAGCAGAAGAAGGCCCTCAAGGACGACATGGCCGAGTACGAGGTCGAGATGAACGACCGCGCCATCGCCCTGTTCCGTCAGATGATCGAACGCATCAACGAGCTCAGCGGCTCGGAGATGGTCGACCCATCGACGCGTCAGAAGGTCGGCGCCAGTGACATCAACGAAGTCATCCTCGAGCAGATCGAGAACTTCAACGACAAGTGGGTCAAGGGCTCCAAGGAGGCGCGCGAACAGGCGCTGACCGTCAAGGGACAGTTCTGGCCCCGAATCATCGCCATCGAGGAAGAGAAGGAACGACGTCTCGCGCACATGAAGCGTGGCGACGAACTTCCTTCGGGCGTGCTTGAGATGGTGAAGATCTATCTCGCCACGAAGCGCCAGCTCTCAGTCGGTGACAAGATGGCCGGCCGGCACGGAAACAAGGGCGTGATCGCCCGAATCGTGCCGGAAGAGGACATGCCGTTCCTCGAGGACGGCACCTCGGTCGACGTGCTTCTCAACCCACTGGGCGTGCCCAGCCGCATGAACGTCGGTCAGATCCTCGAGGTCCATCTCGGATGGGCCGCGCAGGTGCTCGGCTTCCAGGCGGTCACTCCGGTGTTCGACGGTGCGACCGAGAAGGAGATCTTCGAGGCCATCGACGAAGCCAACACCATGGTGAAGAACGTCATCACGGACTTCGAGGCAGGCAAGGGCGACCCGGGCGACCCCCGACAGCTTCTCGCGCACATGCAGCAGACCGGAAAGATCCAGCTGTACGACGGACGCACCGGCGAGCCGTTCCACCAGCGAACCACGGTCGGCTTCATGTACCTGCTCAAGCTTCATCACCTCGTGGACGACAAGATCCATGCGCGAGCCACGGGCCCCTACAGCCTCATCACCCAGCAGCCGCTGGGCGGCAAGGCCAGGACCGGTGGCCAGCGATTCGGGGAGATGGAGGTCTGGGGCCTCGAAGCCTACGGAGCCGCCTACATCCTGCAGGAACTTCTCACCGTCAAGAGTGACGATGTGGAAGGCCGAACCAAGATCTACGATTCCATGGTCAAGGGCACGAACACCCTCGAAGCCGGCATGCCCGTCGTCTTCGACGTTCTCTGCCACGAGATCAAGGGCCTCGGAATGAACATCACGCTGGAGAAGGAACAACTCAACGACACCGTGCTTCTGTAAGAGCACGGCGAGAAGAGCCTTCCCCCGACCATCGAGTTTGTCTTAGGACACCAGCACCCGTTTGGGAGCTTTGAAGAACATGGCTGAAACCGTCTACGATCGCGTCAATGACTTCGGTTCGGTGAAAATCACCCTCGCAAGTCCCAATGACATCCGCAGTTGGTCCTTTGGTGAAGTGAAGAAACCGGAGACCATCAACTACCGCACCTATCGCCCCGAGAGGGACGGACTGTTCTGCGAACGAATCTTCGGTCCGGAACGCGACTACGAGTGTGCCTGCGGAAAGTACAAAGGCACCAAGTACAAGGGCATCATCTGCGACCGCTGCGGCGTCAAGGTGACCCACTCCCGCGTGCGTCGCAAGCGAATGGGCCACATCAATCTCGCGGCCCCCATCGTCCACATCTGGTTCTTCAAGGCGATGCCCAGCCGTCTCGGCAACCTGCTCGCGATGAAGACCGGCGATCTCGAGAAGGTCATCTACTTCCAGGACTACGTGGTCACCGACCCCGGCACCACCGACCTCACCTACAAGCAGGTGCTCACAGAGGACGAATACCGTCAGGCCTACGAGAAGTACGGCTCGGCCTTCGTCGCCATGATGGGCGCCGAAGCCGTCCGCGAACTGCTCAACCAGCTCGACCTCGTCGAACTGGCGTTCGAACTGCGTGACGAACTCGACACCACCAAGAGCAAGCAGCGCGAAAAGGATCTCTCGAAGCGACTCAAGATCGTCGAACAGATCCGAAACAGCGAGAACGATCCGGCGTGGATGGTTCTCGACGTCGTGCCCGTGATCCCTCCCGACCTGCGCCCCCTGGTGCTCCTCGAGAGCGGCAACTTCGCGACCAGCGACCTCAACGATCTCTATCGCCGAATCATCAACCGAAACAACCGACTCAAGAAGCTGATGGACCTCAACGCTCCCGAGGTCATCATCCGCAACGAGAAGCGAATGCTTCAGCAGGCGGTGGACGCACTCTTCGACAACGGTCGATGCCGTCGCCCGGTGCTCGGTTCATCCAACCGCCCCCTCAAGTCGATCACCGACATGATCAAGGGCAAGCAGGGCCGATTCCGAGAGAACCTGCTCGGCAAGCGAGTCGACTACAGCGCACGTTCGGTGATCGTGGTCGGCCCCGAGCTCAAGCTCTACCAATGCGGACTGCCCAAGAAGATCGCGCTGGAACTCTTCCAGCCGTTCATCATCCGTCGACTCAAGGAACAGGGACTCGCGGACACGATCAAGAGCGCGAAGCGCATGCTCGAACGTCGCGACCCGGAGGTTTGGGACATTCTCGAGCAGGTCATCCGCAACCATCCGGTCCTGCTCAACCGCGCCCCGACCCTTCACCGCATGGGCATCCAGGCGTTCGAGCCGGTTCTGGTCGAAGGCAACGCGATCAAGATCCATCCACTCGTCTGCGCCGGCTACAACGCCGACTTCGACGGTGACCAGATGGCGGTCCACCTCCCCCTCTCGGTGGAGGCTCAGACCGAAGCCCACGTGCTGATGCTCTCGACGCACAACATCTTCAGCCCCTCGAACGGCAGCCCGATCGTCTCGCCATCGCAGGACATCGTGATGGGCGTCTACTTCCTGACCACCTCGTACTCCGAGGACACGACTCCGGTCGAGAAGCTCCCGACGTTCCAGAACATCGCCGCGGCGCTTCATGCCTACGAGGAACAGCGAATCGATCTCCACGAACGGATCGTGGTCCGACTCGCCGCCTTCACCCGCGTGATCAGCGAACAGGGCGGTCCCGTGGAGATGATGCCGGAGAACCGTCGCATCGAAACCACCGTCGGCAGGGTCATCTTCAACGAGATCCTGATCGAGGACGAGACCTACGTCGGCGACAGCGAGACGAAGATGCCGTTCTACAACTGCGCACTCGGCAAGAAGGGCTGCGCACGCGTGATCGACGACACCTACGAGACCCTCGGACGACCGAGCACCATCACGCTGCTCGACCGCATGAAGGCCGTGGGTTTCGTGAACTCGACGAAGTCGGGCCTCAGTCTGGCGATCACCGACCTTCGAATCCCCGAAGCCAAGGAAGGGCTGCTCAACGACGCCCAGAAGAAGGCCGACAGGGTCGAAAAGGCGTACCAGGGCGGTGCGATCACCGAGCGCGAGCGCCACAACAACCTGCTCGACCTCTGGGCCCAGTGTCGTAACGACCTGACCAAGAAGCTGCAGGAGACGCTCAAGAACGACCGTCGAGAGGAAGACGGCTCGGAAGCCTCGATCGAGGCGAAGGAAGGCTCCGTCTACCTCAACCCGGTCCACCTCTTCAGCGACTCGGGCGCTCGAGGCAACACCAGTCAGATGCAGCAGCTCGCCGGCATGCGTGGCCTCATGGCCAAGCCCAACGGGGAGATCATCGAGACACCGATCCGCGCGAACTTCCGCGAAGGTCTGAACGTCCTCGAGTACTTCTCGTCGACCCACGGCGCCCGAAAGGGTCTGGCGGACACCGCGCTCAAGACCGCGGACTCCGGCTATCTGACCCGTAAGCTCTGCGACGTGGCCCAGTCCGTGACCGTTCTCGAGGACGATTGCGGCACCAATCAGGGCATGCCGAAGCGCGCCATCTTCAAGGGCGAGGAAGTCGACGTCCCTCTGAGCGAGTCGATCATCGGACGCACCGCGGTCGATGCGATCATCAATCCGCTCACGGACGAGACCATCGTCAAGAAGAACCAGATCATCACTCAGGAGATCGCAAGCAAGATCGAACGCCTCGGCATCAACCAGGTCTACGTGCGAAGCCCGTTGACCTGCAAGACCGCCCGCGGAGTCTGCGCGCGCTGCTACGGCATGGACATGTCCACCGGCCAGCTGGTCGAGGAAGGCATGGCCGTCGGCATCATCGCGGCGCAGTCGATCGGCGAACCCGGCACCCAGCTCACCATGCGAACGTTCCATACCGGCGGCGTCGCGGTGCAGGGCATGATCGACCGTAGTTGGAAGGCGCCTCAGGGCGGTATCGTCGAACTTCGTGACTGCAACGAGGTCGAAGTCGAGAACGAGAACGGCAACACCGAATACAAGGCGCTCAAGCGAAACGGTGAGGCCGCGATCCTCGACGACAAGGGCCGTGAGATCGACAAGTTCAAGGTTCCCTACGGCGCCACGATCCACACACCCGCGGGCACCAAGGTGCGCAAGGGCCAGGTCATCGTGGAATGGGACCCCCAGCGAGACGTCATTCTCGCGGAGAAGGGTGGCACCCTCCGCTTCAAGGACCTCATCCTCGACCAGACCTTCCGCATGGAGGAAGGCAAGGGCGGCGGCGAGGAGCTGATCGTCATCGAGCACACCGGCGAACGAAACCCGCAGGTGACCATCGAAGACGCCGAAGGCAACATCCTCGACTTCCACCATCTTCCCGCCAAGGCGCGCATCGACGTCAAGGACGGCGACGTGGTCAAGATCGGACAGATCCTGGCCCGCAAGCCCAAGGAAGCCTCCAAGAGCGCCGACATCGTCGGTGGTCTGCCGCGAGTCACCGAGATCTTCGAAGCACGAATGCCCAAGGACCCCACCTCGCTCATCGAGATCAGTGGTCGGGTCGAGCTTCACTCCGACAAGCGCAAGGGCAAGATGACCATTCGCGTGGTCAGCGACGCCGGACTGGAACACGATCACCACGTGCCCCAGGGCAAGCCGCTGCTCGTCCACACCGGCGACAGGGTCGACGCGGGCGAACCGCTCACCGAAGGACCTCAGATCCCTGCAGACATCCTGCGCATCAAGGGCGTGGAGCCGCTGTGTCTCTACATGCTCGATGAGATCCAGAACGTGTACCGTGCCCAGGGCGTGCCGATCTCGGACAAGCACATCGAAGTCGTCCTGCGACAGATGCTGAGCAAGGTCCACGTCATCGACATCGGTGACACCGCCCTGCTGCCCAACGAGATCGTGGACCGTCACATTCTCGATGAGATGAACCAGGAGATCTCCACCATGGTCAAGGTGGACAATCCCGGAGACACCAACCTTCCCAAGCGACTCGTGCCCAAGGAAGAGGTCAAGGAAGCCAACGCCATCGCGGAAGCCGAAGGCAAGGATCCCGCCAAGAGCAAGCGCGCGAAGCCGGCCGCCTACCGAACACTGCTGCTTGGAATCACCAAGGCGTCGCTTCAGGCGGAATCGTTCCTCTCCGGTGCGAGCTTCCAGGAGACCACCAAGGTGCTCACCGAAGCCGCACTCAAGGGTGCGGTGGACGAACTCCGCGGCCTCAAGGAGAACGTGCTGCTCGGCCACCTCATTCCAGCGGGTACCGGCTTCAGCCAGTACAGCAACCTCAAGATCGCCAAGCTCGTCGACGAGCCCACGATCGAAGAGGAAGCCGATGCCGCGATGCTTCAGGAAGCCGCCGAACAGGCGGAAGCCATGGGCGCAGAACGTGCGGAACCCGTCCTCGAAGTCATCGGTGGCGGTGGCATGGAAGACGCCGCACCGGACAGCTCGATGCCCACTCACGGCGAACCCACCGGAGAAGAGACACCTCCTTCCGAGTGATCGAGTGATCCGCGAACACAAGACACACCGCCCCGCTCTCATCCGAGATCGGGGCGGTTTTCATTGGCGAATCCGAATGAAGAACGGTCCGGCAGGAACTCACCAATCGGGATCGGCGGCTCGCCTCTCCGCCTCGCGGGATTCCTCGAGTTGCGCCAGGATCCGTTCGATCGGCACGAAGGCCTGTGCCTTGTCAGAGTCCATCCCGGGACATGGAGTTCGCTGACGTGCCTCGTCCCAGGCATCCTTGCTCTCAAGATTCTCAGACCAGAACGGCCATGTCCGACACTGGCTGGGCCGGGTCTCGTAGAGACTGCAGAACGCCTTGCCGGGCTTCGACTCGCGATCGAGAAAGACGCAGTCGTATCCGAAGCGGGTGTGTCGCTCGCGGAGACTGAGACGGCCGTTGATGCGCCGCGCGAAGGTCTTGAGAAACGATGGGTATTCCATCGAGAGTCTGGCCGCCATCCGTCGACCTTCATCCTCCTCGAACCAGACCGCGCCGGGCGGTCCCGTGCAGCAGTTGCCGCACATGCTGCAGGAGAAGGCGAGCCCGTCCTTGTACCAGAGGTCCTTGCCCGCTTGCTCGGTGGTCTCTTCGTTCACTCGGCCGCCCTTCGTCACTCATCGTCATTCTGAGGCGGGTCCGCCGATTCGAAACTGTCGGGTGGTGGCTGCTCACCGCTGTCACCCCAGATGTCGAGTCCGACCTGGTGGACCGCGACCGCGGCGCGACGGGGTGGCAGATCGGCGAGTTCTTCGGGCCGTTCGTCGAACGCGACACGATCGGTCGAGTAGATCGACTGGAACGTCCACTCCGGCATGCCGGCAAGGGTGTCGGCGATCAGCTCCTCCACCTGACCGAGCGAGATGGCCGTCGACCAGATTGAGATGTAGGCACCGTGATGTTCCGAACCGTCGGTGGGCTCGACCACGATGATCGAGTGCCAGAGGGTGTAGCCGAGGGCACGTCCACCCTCATCGATGTTCTCATCTCGATCGACGTCGAGAGAGAGCCCCCAGTTCTCGCGCATCTGCAACAGAAGTTCATCCAGATCAGGCGAGTGCTCGTCGATGATTCGAAGCACGTCGCGCACACGTGAGTTCGAGAGCACGCTGCGTTCGATGTCGATGGGCCATGTCTCCGGAACCTCCCGCAGGCCGAGACCGATCAGCATCGTCTCGATGCGATCTCGGTGGGAGACGGGCACATGGATCGAGACGCCTTTCCAGGCGTCGAGGAAGACCTCGATCGGCGGGTCGTCTCCGCTGGCGCCGGCCCCGATCGTCGCGTCCTCGAGAAGAAAGGGCTCATAGGCGGCCCAGATCTCGAGGAAATCACGTTTGTTGACCACATCGGGGGTCGCGAACACATCGATCGAGCGGTAGGCATCCCGCGATCCCACTTCGATGACGGGAAAGACCTCTTCGGGAAGAAGTGAGAAGGCCGAGTGAAGCACGGCACGGACCAGCTCGTGACTGACCACCACATGAAAGGAATAGGCGTCCTCGGCCTGGTCGTCTTCGGAGGGTGTGTACTCGAGGGTGTAGCCCTGCGAGGGGCATGGCAGGGTGCTCGCTTCCACGCCGAGTGGAAGGGCGAAGCCGTCCGCATCACATCGAGTCAGGTCTGTTCGAATGGTGTAGGAACGCATGTGTGCGTAGTCTACCTTTCCCGAAGGCCCGGGTGGCGCTCGATCCGGGCATGCCGGCCCCTCCTCACGCCCCGCTTGATGTATCATCGGCACCACGGGACGAATCACCATGAGAAACATGGCCCAGAATCGTCCAGGACCACCCGGAGCCGTCAAGCATGCCAGCCAGAGGAATCCCAGGAACTCGAAATGCAGTTTCTCTCCCTCTCCGCCGTACCGGCAGGATGCCTTCGTGCCTCATCCCCAGACCATGTTCGAATGCAGTCCGCGCCCAGAGAGCGGGCTGTCACGCACCTCAGCACTGACCCCGGCCATGATGGCTTGACGGGCCGACACAGAGACCCTCAAAGAACGGAGCTTCTTCGATGCAGACAGACCAAGGCGGATCATTCTTCGAGATGGTGATGGGCGTGATCAATTCGATCAACGGCGTCATCTGGGCCGACTGGGTCCTCTACACGGTGCTCGCTGTCGGCGTGCTCTTCACCCTCTGGACGGGTTTCTGTCAGTTCAGAGCGCTGTCTCACGGCACGGCCGTGACCGCCGGCAAGTACGACGACAAGGACGACCCCGGTGCGATCAATCACTTCCAGGCGCTCTCGGCGGCGCTCTCGGCCACGGTGGGCCTGGGCAACATCGGTGGTGTCGCGGTCGCGATCGCACTCGGCGGACCGGGTGCGGTCTTCTGGATGTGGATGGTGGGTCTCGCGGGCATGGCGCTGAAGACCACGTCGGTCACGCTCTCGATGCTCTATCGAAACGTCGATGATCCCGAAAACCCTCGCGGTGGTCCGATGTACGTCGCTCAGAAGGGCTTTGAAGCCTGGGGACTGAAAGGTCTCGGCACCCTGATCGGCGGCCTGTTCTGCGTGACGTTGTTCATCTCCGCGATCACCGGTGGCAACATGTTCCAGGCCTGGAACGTCGGGGTTCAGACCGAAGAAGCCCTCGGCATGCCATCCCTCGCCGTCGGCATCATTCTCGCGATCGTCGTGGGCATGGTCATCATCGGCGGCATCAAGCGCATCGGCCATGTCGCGGGCATCCTGGTTCCCGCGATGTGCGTCCTCTACCTGCTGGCAGGGGCGGCCGTCCTCGTCATGAACATCGGCGATATCCCCGGCATCTTCGGCATGATCTTCAAGAGTGCGTTCAGCCCTCAGGAAGCGACCGGCGCCTTCATCGGTGGTACCGCGGGCTACGCCTTCCTCTGGGGCATGAAGCGCGCCCTCTTCTCCAGCGAAGCCGGGCAGGGTTCATCCCCCATCGCCCACGCCGCGGCGAAGACCAAGGAACCCGTGCGCGAAGCCGTGGTCGCGGGCCTCGAGCCCTTCATCGACACCATCGTCGTCTGCACCCTCACCGCCCTGGTCATCCTGTCGACCGGCGCCTGGGACCGTGGCGGCGAAGGCGAANCGATGCTGGCCCAGACNCCNGCNTTCACTCAGAANGCACCGANNCTCCGGGNTCNTGGCATTGCGGCANCACCGGAATGCTTCCGGGNGANGANNANCNGACCTGGTTCGTNCCGCTTCCNGGCAAGAACGACACCGCCAAGAAGACCACCGGCAAGGACTGGGTCGATGGCGACAATGTNTTCNTCGTCGNCNAGGTCAGCGCCACCAGCGAACANACCGGAACCAATCAGCAGCGCATCTACGGCNAGGTCGCCGAACACGAAGGCNNCTTCTATCTGGTCTTCGGNGACACGCTNGTGGAGTCGGACACNCCNCCCGCTCTCGTNTCGAGCGACGTCTTCAAGGATTACCCNGGGGCCACGCTCACCGCACACGCCTTCGACCGTTCCATTCCGGGCCTCGGNACCTGGCTGGTCCTCATNGCGGCNTGGCTCTTCGCCATCTCCACGATGATCAGCTGGAGCTACTACGGCGANCAGGGCGTCGTCTTCGTGCTCGGCACCTGGGCGGTNATTCCCTACAAGATCCTNTACTGCCTGATGATCGTGGTCTCNACCATGGGCATCATCACNACCGACGCCGAACTCGATTCGCTCACCGCNCTCGGCACNGGCGTNATGCTCTGGGCCAACATNCCCATCATGGTGATCTTCGGTGCGATCGCGATGAAGGCGTATCACAGTTACGGGAAGCGACTGAAGTCCGGGGAATTCACCTCGCACGCCGNNCGCAACATCGAGACGATGGCCAAGGAATAGCGCCTCNTCAGGCGTCGGTNAGGTAGGCCTCGAGNGCCTNCCCCGCTTCGACGCCGGGATCATGCGATCCGAAGAGNTCGATCACCGCACCGAGCGCCTCGCCCATCCGGGCGAGGCGTTCTTTCGATCCGAGGANCTCNGATGNGATCTCGAGAATCGGTTCATGGCTGCCGCGATAGGGCACGAATTCGGGAACGATGCGTCGGGTCGCGATGATGTTCGGAAGCAGNCGATGCTCGGTCCTGATGATGAACTTCGAACCGGTCATCGANAGCCAGTCCAGATGATAGACCGCGACCATCGGAACCTTCTGGCGGGCGAGGTCGAGACTGACCGTGCCTGACGTGCAGAGCGCGAAGTCCGCCCAGTCAAGGCATCCCTGGAGACCATCCTGCTGGACGATCGAGACGTTCTCGGGAAGCGCCCCTCCGAGCGTCTCNTNAATGAGCGNNACGAGCTCGGGTTTCGCGGCGACGATCACCGCCGCNAGCCCCGGGTGGCGTTGCACGAGNCCGGCATGGACTTCGGACAACAAGGCCATGTTTGATCGGATCTCGGCCGTTCGAGACCCCGGCAGAATCACGATCCGCGGAAGCCCNTCGGGCAGGTCGAGCGCCGCCCGTTCNGCGGCGATCCTCTCCNGATCGAGCGGGACGTTGACCACNGGGTGNCCCACGAAACGAGCCTTCATGCCACGCTNGTTGAACCAGGNCTCNTCGAANGGAAGGATGCAGAGGACTTCGGAGGCGAGTCNTNTGAACTTCTTNAGCCGCCAGGGCGCCCACGCCCAGTACTGNGGTGCGACGAACTGNACATANTGCGCACCGGCCGCCTTCGAGACNGGGGCGAGACGGACGTTCGCCGAGGGTGAATCGACACCGACGTGCAGAAGCAGACGTCGATCGGCCATCCAGCGTTTCATGGCCGCTCGTTCCCGGTACAACATCCGGGCGCGNGCGAGCCCCCCGAGCCCCATGCCGCCATCCTCGGCGGTCAGCGCCATCAGAGTGGCGCCCGCAGCCTCCATCCTGGGCCCGCCCCATGCGACGATCTCGAGATCCGGATGTCGCTCTCGGATGTGGGCGATCATCGGAGCGGCATGCGCATCCCCGCTGGGCTCGAATGCGGTGAAGAGAACGGAGGCTTGGGCTCTTTTCGTGGTCATCTCAGCTGGAAACGGTACCACCAAGTCGAGGGTCGGGTATCCTTCGTGACTTCGGACCCCCCTTTCGACCTCAGATTCAAGGATTCACACCGTGCTCAAGCGAACCCACATGTGCGGCGCTCTCCGATCGGAACACGAAGGACAGGAAGTCGTGGTCTGCGGATGGGTGAACACCTACCGCGATCATTCGACCGGTCTGGTCTTCATCGACCTCAGAGACCGTGAGGGACTGGTCCAGGTGGTCTTCGACGGCGATGACGTGGAGAAGGACGTGCTGGAGCTCGGCAGATCGCTGCGTCGAGAGGACGTGACGGGCATCAGGGGGATCGTCAGAGCCCGTGCCGGCGGCGCCAATCCGAAGCTCGCGACCGGCGAGGTCGAGATCCTGGTCACCGAAGCCGAAGTGCTGGCCAAGACCGAACCACCACCGATTCTTCCCGACGACCACGAGGCTGAAAAGATCGCCGAAGAGACGCGACTGACGCACCGGTACATCGACCTGCGTCGCCCGCGCATGCAGTCGATCCTGCGCAGCCGCTCCCAGGTCACCAAGCTCGCGCGCGACTACTTCATGGATCATGGGTTTCTCGAGATCGAGACCCCGCTGCTGATCAAGACCACGCCCGAGGGCGCACGCGACTTCATCGTCCCCGCCCGCCTGCATCCGGGCAAGTGGTACGCCCTGCCCCAGAGCCCTCAGCTCTTCAAGCAGATTCTGATGGTCGCGGGATGCGATCGATACATCCAGATCTGCAAGTGCCTGAGGGACGAGGACCCGCGGGCCGACCGTCAGGCCGAGTTCACCCAGATCGACCTCGAGATGTCGTTCGTCGAACGCGAGGATGTGATCGAGATGATCACCGGCTTCACCCAGAAGTTGTGGAAGGAACTGCTCGACGTCACCATCGACGAGATCCCCAGAATCACCTACGCGGATGCGATGGAGCGATACGGCATCGACCGTCCGGACACACGGTACGGCCTCGAGCTGCAGGACATCTCGGAACTGGCGGGCCGGACCGACTTCAGAGTCTTCAGTGACGCACTGGCCAAGAACGACGGGTGCGTGAAGGCGATCCGTGTGCCGGGTGGCGCCGAGAAATTCTCGCGCAAGGTCACCGACGGATACACCCGGTTCGTCCAGGACTTCGGCGCCGGCGGCGCCCCCACCGTGAAGCTCACGGAAAACGGTTTCGAAACCGGCGTGGCGAAGTTCGTCGAACCCATCAAGGATGACTTGATCGCGGCGCTCGGTCTCGAAGTCGGGGACGCAGTGGTCTTCGCCTCGGACACTCGGACCATCGCGACCAGAGCGCTGGGCGAGCTGAGACAGAAGATCGCACGTGATCTGGACATGATTCCGGAAGGCTGCTGGAACTTCGTCTGGGTGGTCGACTTCCCGATGTTCGAACGTGACGAGGAGAACGGACGCTGGGTGGCCCTGCATCATCCGTTCACGAGCCCGAACCCGGATCAGTTCGACATCCTCGAAAGCGATCCCGGAGCCTGTCTTTCCGCGGGCTACGACCTGGTGCTGAACGGCTCGGAGATCGGAGGCGGATCGATTCGTATTCACGATCAGAACGTCCAGCAACGTGTCTTCGACCTGCTGGGCCTCACCCGAGAGGATGCCGAAACCAAGTTCGGCTTCCTCCTGTC
>PAQN01000030.1 GCA_002709755.1 Phycisphaerae bacterium | reverse complement strand
CCAAAAGATCGGGAGCGTGAAGCCGTCATATTTCACCGTGCACAGTCGTTCGAAGGAGAATGGGAGTCCTGTCCGGGCGGCCCTCATCCTCTCATCGAGCATCTCATTCGAGCCGTCTCCTCTGTTCTCGAACGTGTTTTCAGGCGGCAGAATCAGTCGGGGGGCGATGTCGACATCCCTGGTTCTGGTCTCCACCACGCACCCGAAGCATGCAAAGACGAGGCTTGCCGTCAAGACAAGCCTCGTCGCATGAAAGGCCTTTGCAGCCGGATCTTCTTGATGACGGTCCACTCTTCGGTCAGTCCCGTCGTGGATCTTTGGGTCTCAGTGGATCGAAGGTGAAGTCACCTTCCATCTTCTTCTGGAGGATCCGTGATCTCTCACCCATCGGTTCGCTCAGCTGCTCCAATCGGCGTCTGTCGATCTCATTGAAGTTGACATCGTTTTCATCAGGATTGTCCACCACGATCGGGGTGACAAAAACCACCAGTTCACTGACCACGGTGTCATCGGATTCGGAGGAGAAGAGCAGATCGAGGATTGGAATGTCGCCCAGAATCGGGACCTTGCGTTCCTTTCGTCCTTCAAGTTCCTGACGAATGCCCGAAATCACGATCGTCTGGCCGTTCTTGACGGTGACCGTCGTGTTCGTCTGTCTGCGGTCGATCACGGGGTTGTCGCCCGCCCCCAATGGTGAGTTGCCATTGACATTGGAGAGGAGGATCTCGATCTCCATCGCGACATTCTTCTCCTTCGTGATGCGGGGGCGCACATTGACTCCGATTCCGACCGCGATCTGCTCGTACTCGGTGGTCGCCTGTCCTGCCACGGCGGTCGTTCCTGCCTGGAACGGCACGTCCTGGCCGTCGAAGAATTTCGCTTCGGCGTTGTCGGTCGTGAAGATTCTCGGCTGCTGAAGAATACGGGTGTTCGTGACCTGATCCAGNGCCTGAAGGATCATGGTCGGATCGGCTCCAAGCGTGAGAATGCTGCTGGCAAGGCCGAGNCCGGGCAGGAAATTGTCCTCGNTTCCAGTGTAGTTNGTGCCGATCACCAGAGCNTTGTCGCCCTGATCAGTGNNGATGCCCTGACCGAATCTGAGGCCGAANTCGAATTGATCTCCGAGTTCGACNTCCGCNAGNACGGCTGTGATCATCACCTGGCGCCCCGGTCGGTCGAGATCCTCGATGATGTCGAGGACGGCCGACTGGATTTCCGGTGTGGCGAGCACCAGCAAGGAGTTCTGTGAGGAGTTGGGAACGACTCGNGCTTTTCCGACGAGNGCACTCACCTCCGTCGAATCGCTGTCACGCTGACTCTGCCAGGGGAAGCTGATCTGTCGGTCGGTGCCACCTGTGTTTCCGGTGGTGCCTGTCGTGCCACCGCCGGTGCCACTGCCCACCGAGAAATCGACTCCGGTGAGGCCCTCGTCGGGCGCAGTGATGGAGCTGCTTGCTCCCCCCGCAGCCAGAAGCGAGTTCAAGATCTCCGCGACATCAATCGCGCTCGCGTGTTTGAGTTCGACGTTCACCGGCATGCCGACACTCAGTGGTTGATCGATTCTTTCGATCATCGTGTTGAGCCATTCGAAGTTGCTGGGTGACTTGCTGATCACGATGAGTCGATTCGAATCCGGGTACGCTTCGATGCGGAAGATGTTCGCAACGGCCGCATCCGCGGAAGTCGATGCNGCACGNTTGTTGGTTCGCTGCTGNCCTCGAGCGGCNCCAGCGCTGCCACTGCTTCCNCTCTCGAGNAGGGCGGCCAGAAGCTCCTTCACCTTGAGAGGGTCNGTGTAGCGCAGNTCGTAGATCCTGAAGATGTCNCCCTCCTTGGCGGGNGCGACGTCCCATGCCGTCGNCAGGAGCATCGAGATCTCGGAAANGATGTCCGGTTCNGCTCGCACCGTGATCGAGTTCGTCGGCTCCAGCACCGTCACCGTGAGNTGNTCNCTGGTTCCGACCTCCACGGCGGTCTGAGCCTGGGTTCTCTGCTGGGTGGTNGTTCTGCCACGCGTGTTCTGGTTCGTGNTGACTCTTGGNGCNGANCCGCTGTTTGAAGAGGCGAACAACGTCTCGATGAGCTCCGCGATNGTGGTCGCATCNGCNTATTGCAGTCTGAACGTCTCGACNTTCACCGAGACGTANGGNTCCACGTCGAGGATCTCGATCAGNCGNGCGACCCNCTTNGCATAGCCGATGTCGCTTTCGACGATGATCTGGTTCGAGTTGACGTCGACNGTGAGCTGCGCGTACTCGGGCTTGGAGGGGTCCAGTCGATCGTAGATTGCCTGAGCCTTGGCTTCCTCGATCTGGAAGACCTTGATCACGATGTTGCCGTCGTCGTTCATCTGTTCGACGTCGACNTCCGGACCNAGCACCACGCCTGGTTGNAGNGCNGAGACGTCGTTCAGGTTGTCGATCATGATCATGTCGTCGGTTTCAACCACCGCGATATCGTTCATCTTGAACGCCTGGTAGAGGATCTCGAGCGCNGTGTCCTTGGGAAGCTTCTTTTCNGACATGACAGTGATCTTCTTGGTCAGCAGCGCCTGTTCCTGCACCATCACGACCTTGCCGGTCCATTTCACGATGAATTCGATGATCTCGCTGACGTCCTGCTTGTTGAGATTGAGATTCACAAGCTCCTGGACNTCNTCGGCCTCGGCTTCTGGAAGTTCNTCCGNCATCGGNTCGTCCGAAGNGNCCTCTTCCGTCGTCTCGNTCGTCGTCTCGNTCGTCCCGGCACCTTCCNCGNTCACTTGNGAAGGTGCGTCNTCATCCTGTGCCATCATNGGCGAGATGAACGCGGTGAACGCGCAGAGAATGATCGTCGTGATCATGGCNCGCATGAGATCTGGTCTTGGGGTGGTCAATTCGAGGCTCCTTGACGAATCGTCTTCAGCTTCTCTTTTTNTCGAAGGNATCATGTGATCCGATCCGTTTCANCTCTGCCGGTNNNATGTCCGGTCNGAGNATTTTTTCTGGGGCTCTCGGGCCCTGAANNTCTTTCAAGTCGGCACCGCTACTCGGCNCCTGTGTTGTTTCTGATGTGCTCGCGAAGCATCGTTCGTTCGTTCTCGAGCCGTTCTTTCGTCGCTTGATCGATTTCCTGCCTGAGGGCACGTCCGATGCTGCTCATNGCTCTGATCGCATCGATCCTCGACATCTCATCGATGTCNGACTGGGCGAGTGGNGNGGGAACATCCGAGCTNGCCGTCTCCTGNTTNCTGCCNTCATTTCTCTGGGCTTCCTCNCGNGCCTGTCGTTCNCGAATCTCCGCCAGTCTTCTCGCCTGTTCCGCNGCGGTCTGNGCGGNGGTCTGNGTGGCGGTGTTGGAAGTCTCGAGAGANAGNAGATCGGATCCTCCACCGTTGGCNTACGGAGCNGTTCCGAAGAAATCTGGCACCTCGTCAGCGAAGAGGTTGACCTCGTATTCNCCGGTTCTCCAGCCGAGNCGNACGCTGAACGGNCCGTTGATCCTCAGGACATCCACGCCATCGGCNGACTCTCCGGATTTGATTCNCTTTCCNCTCTCGAAGAAGACCTCTTCCCCGAGAATGCCNCGAATACCCGGNCCCGCNTACTTGCTNGGNGCGCTTGGCGGTGGGGGAGGCGGNGGTGGTGGGGGCGGTTCCGTCTCGACGCGTGGNGGNGGCGGTGGTGCCGGTCGGCTCGGTCTNCTGGGCTCCNTCGGGANGTAGAAGATCGAACGTCCNGAAAANCGTTCCTGCGAACGTTCCATGATCGGATTGTCCTCGAGGATCTTNCCGATCACGTTCGCCTGNTCGGCCATGACCTTCTCTTCCGTCGCCGAATGCACGACGCCNAGAATNCCACCGANNACGAACCCCGAGGCAATGATCAGTCCACAGGCGCTCATGGCGAGTGTCACGGGAACGGGGATACCCGGGATGGTTCTTTCCTGCAGCCTCATGTCAACGCCCTCTCCTGCCCAGGGTCGACTTCATGACCCAGCTTTCAAGCGTGATGTCCACGTTCACCAGGCGTCTGAACTCCTCCTGACCGGAGTTGTACCGGGAGATCTGCAGTCGACTGATCGAATAGATCTCAGGATTGTCCTCGATCTCGCTGACCACCTTGGTGGCAACGTCCTCGGCGCAGTCGAATTCGATTCGGCCGATGATCTTGGCAAGCTTCTCCCCGGGTCCTCGCTTGATTCCGGGAGCGGCGCTCATCGGCAGGTTCGCTCCGGGTGACAAGTCGATCGAGATCATCTCCGCCTTGTAGGATTTCAGAATCTCGTTGAGTGAGTTGAAGATGTTTCGCTCCGCCGCAAGGGTCGAGAGTTTCCTGTCGGGAAGTCTCATCGAACCCAGGGCCTGGACCTGGTTCCTGAATGCCGGACGAAGATTCGACTTCGCATTCGAGGTTCTGTTGATCTGCTCGACCAAGGCCGCGGTTTCCTGTCGGATGTCGTCGGACATCCTCCATGTCTCCGCGACGCCGAGCAGAAGCAAGCCTGCGAATCCGATGATGACCAGAAGCTGCGTGCTTCGGGAGAACCCGTCGTATTCGCTCTTCGCTTTCGAGGTTGCGGCAAGTATCTTCTCTCGATTGATCATGACTCACCCTCGTCTCGGGCGGATTTCATGTGTGTGAGGATTCGATCGAAATCGACCTTGAGACGATCCTTCGTCTCTTCATCGAGATCCTTCCTCTGTCTTGCTTCAGCGACTTTCGTCAGGAGCGCCTTCGCCTCGGACTTGCTCATCGCGGCCAGTTCATTGTTGGTTGGTGACTCGGGAATGACGGCCGGTCCAGAGGAGCTTCTTGCCCCTGTCTGATCGCTGCGCCTGGCTGCCGAGGCGCTGCTTCCAAGCATCGAGGAGCTTCGTGCTCCCGAGCCCCCCGCGGAACCGGATCTCGCTCTGCTCGAACCGCGTGAGTCATCTCCAAGGGAGGACCTGGTGCTGGAAGACGACTGTCTCGACGTCCTGCGGCCCGTATCGGAATTCTCCGCCGAAGCCGTCATCTCGTCGGCATCAGGTGTCGCGTCTCCAGCATCATCGGAATTGCTCGCCGAACCGATCACGTCCCCCTCTTCGTCATCTTCAGAAGTCTCGAATGAACCGGGGTAGCGCAGCTGCACGTGAGGAACTTTTCCGAAGTCATGTTCGAAACTTCGAACGTAGAGAAACGGAGCTTTCACCGTCGCTGTGAGGGAGAACTCGATCACTCCGCTGCTGTTGATGGGTTCGTTGGAGTACGTCGCATTTTCAAAGACGCCGGTGTCATCGAGCTGGGTCAGCATGTTCCCGAGCAGGACNTTCGGGCTGATTCCCTTGTAACTCGCNGCACGTCCTCGAAGGATGATCGANTCACCTTCGTTCACCATGATCGTGTCCGCNTCGATTCCCAGAGGGATNCAGTTCGCAAGATCGCCCAGAAGCTTGGTCATCGGCCAGGAGCGGAGCGCCACCTCGTTGTAGACGCCTCTCTGCGTGTCATGGGTGTCAAGCGCTTCCGTAAGTGAATCGAGATCATCGATCTTGCTCTTGATGATCGCGTTGCTCGTCCAGGCTGAGACCAATGGGACAAGGGTCATCGCCACCAGCGTCGCGGCGAGCACCATCATCGTCGTCTGAGTCTGGGAGAACGTTCTGAGNACNTCTCGAANNCGTCCCACATTCTGGACCTGNCGGTCCGATTGCAGTCTTGTCAACGGAGCCAGCCTGCCNGATTGTGCNAGCAACGCGCCGAGCGCCAGTCCCCACTCGTTCATCCATGNTTCATCCAGTGGAACNGGNGAAAGATCAGCGATCTGACTCTGNACCTGATCNGGAATGATGAGACACTCGTCGCCNGTTCCATCACTCAGTCGGATGTGTTGNTCCGCCAGATCCNTCAGGNTCTTGACTTCTTCAGTGGACATGTTGGAGGAGATCGCGGTCTCGACGATCGCCTTGACCACNTCCNCNCTCCATTCGTTTTCATCCTCCGAGACTCTNGTCGATCGTGCGATCAACCCTTTCGGNGTGTCGAGAAGGATGGAAAGCGAGCCNGNCCGGCGNTCGGAATGCACGAANAGCCNGCCNTGGACCTCTTTNGGNACCAGGCCNAGCAGTGCGGCAGTCTCNGGAACGAACCAGATCGTGGCATNCGTGTCCGGAANGGTCACNTCGCCCTTGTCCGGCCACGAAAACAGGATGCCCTGTCTNTGNTGCTCGGNTCGGGCGGGCAGTGATGCCATGCCGACCCTGTAGGCGGGCGCGCCGCCGAGAAGATGNGACTCAGCTTGCAGCCTGAGCGCCTGTTCGACATCNCCTTCCTCNGAGATGTTCAACTCGAGCACGCGAGTGATCGTTCTGCCTGCTGAAAGCAGCGTGTGGACNTGNGTCACTTCGTGNGCCNNCAGCCATCGGTCGAGTTCCGAGGCGTTCNTGTCCTCCTCGTTCTGNTCAGNCGANTCGNNGCNNTCGNTTGCCGNCTNNNGATCNTCTTCGCAGACGTGCGGGAAGTACTTCGTCTCNAGNTGCGTCAGTGTTCCATTTTCGAAGCGTCCGAGTAATGCAGACCACCCATGCATCGTCTCCTTGAGAACGACGGAGCATGGGACTTGCTCATTGTTGTTCGGTGTGGCAATCATTACTCTTCGCGGTACTCCAAGATCTGGATCGGCAGGGACGAACGATCCACAACCACAAACATTGCAGTCTCAATATCACCATTTCTGGAACGTCCGCGACTTGTTATCGCATAGACCGNTCCCGTCGTGGTGAGTCTGTGTCCAATGGCACCCAGAATCTCAGGCGTGATTCTACCGGTCTCNAGCAGATCCAATATGGANGTGAGNCCACCTTCTTTCGAGGATCTCAATGCCAGNACGTCNTCAGCGAGNGTGATGTCGAAACTGAAGACCGTTTCGAGCGCCTTCAGCGTCGCNGTGTTGAGATTGAGCCGNCCNGGAAGGGTGGTCTCNAGATCTCCGATCCATCCCTCNTCCAGAATCATNCGGTGCTGAGCAAGGCTGAGNAGGGCGTCATTTTCGCTNTCCTGGGCNCTCCCGACGCCNGACGTGCTCAGCCCGGTCCGGCGGGAACTTCNGCCNCCGGTTCTCGTGTTCCCATCAGAAATTCCCTGGGCCANGATNGATTCGAGTCTGACATCTCCTCCCGTCGTTGCGAATGACTTCACCGCNGCCGCCTGNTCNGNNGTAAGTNCAAAGTANTCAGCTATTTCCGACTCNTCGGCGTCGTCCAGTCGGAACCNTGGGAGGCCATCNGGAGTCATGCTCTTGGTGGTGGTGTACGCGGTGAAGAATTCACCCCAGCCCGGTTCCATGGCGACCGAGGTGTCAAAATTGTTGAGCAGTCTGGTATCGGGACCTCGCAGGCTTTCCGGCCACACACCTGCGATCAGCTCCATTTCNGCAAGACTCTTCAAATCCGCGTTTCGGGGCTCGTAGTTCAAATTTCTATTGCGGTAGAAATCTTCTTCAGCCCCCATGAGGCTCACCTCATCGTCCTCATCCCGCCAGTCGACGATGGCATCGATGACATCCTGACTCAAGCCATCAAGGTCCATTTCCACCATCTCATCCACTGAAACGGTGTTGATGTTCAGTTTCGAGGATTCATCCATCGGGCCGAGGTAGAGCTGGCCATCAACGACATGCGTGATCGCCCAGCTTCCCGTCGTCGTCTCTCCGACAGCCGTGTCCTCGAGATCTCTCAGGAGCGCCAGGGCATCATCTGGATTCGGGTTCTCGAGGTTGTAGGACATCACTGCAATGACCTGTTCGACTCCAGCCCGCGCGGCCCAGCGAGCCTGGACCTGTTCCAGGTTCTTGGAGCCGACTGCCGCCATTCGATAGCACACGACCTGGGTGCCGCCGACGATCACGGCAAGCACCGCGATCGCCCAGATCACGATCACGAGGATGCTTCCTCGGTTTGGCGAATGAGCGTGCTTCATGGTCAACCACCGAACCCCGGGCCACCGATCGGCCTTCCGCCGCCACCGCCACCATCATCGATCGGCCGACCACCGCCGCCTGGTCGCCCGCCACCTGGCCTGCCTCCACCTGGTCTGCCTCCACCGGGTCGGCCACCCCCCGGACGACCTCCTCCGGGACGACCTCCGGCGCCAGGTCTGCCGCCCGTGGGGCCCTCCAGACCGGCGTCATCCTGGCTCGAATCCTGCCCCGCATTCTCGTCATCCTCTTCGAGCGGTGGTGGGGGAGGAGGAGGCATCACCCGGTCCAGAGCGATCACGGTGCGCATCATGGTGAACAGTTCATCATCCGAATAGGGGTCATCACCCAGTTCATTTCCACTTGCCGTCACTGTGATCTTGAGTGCCCATGGAATGCCATCGATATCCGAATCCCACTCCTCGTACCAGCTCTGGCCGTCATAGGCTTCGATCTTGAGGCCGACGATGCCCGCTGCGACGGGAGAGGCGATCCCGCCTCCGTCACCCCATTCGTCGAGTACCGGATCCCTTCTCTGCCAGAGCGAGACACCAGTGTCATCGTCGCCGATTCTGAAGTGCGATTCATACTCCTGGCCCTCGCCTGAATACTCATTGGGCCGTGTCGGTCGGAGACTGATGTTGTAGACGAGAAGTTCATCTCTCTCCATGTCTCCTGCCGGTGTCGGGGTCATCTCGTCGTAGAGGAGTATTCTCGTCTCGAACAGGTCGCTTCTTCTGATCGTCGAACTGATCTCACGGCGGAGCTGGTCCATCGCCGCTGTGGCTCTCGAATATGCGACCAATCTCGATTTGGTCGCCGAGCGTGCGCGAGCGCTTTGGAAGAGTGAGATCGTGACCGCTCCGACCACGAGCATTCCCGCCATCCCCGCGACGATGAGCTCCACCAATGTGAAGCCTCTTCTGGTTCTTCTTCTCGGTGGTGTGAGGTGGATCATTCGAATTCCTCCTCTTCAAGTTCGGCCCATCGTGCCTCACGGTCGATCGGTTCGAAGGGGATTCTCTCGGGGTTCGGATCCTCCCCCAAACGTGGAGCGATGAGTGTCGCGCAGTCGAACTCATCTCCATCCGGGCTCAAGACGGTCGCCAGGACCCTGAACGGGTCGGTGCCGACCGCGCTGTCGATTTCGAGCCTGAATTCCCATTCATCGAACGGAGGATCACAGGTGCCACTCAGTGAGTTCATCTGAACGAAGTCCTGAGGACCCTCCATGAGCACGGTCGAGAGGATCTCATCCAGCAGGCTTGCGGCTATGATCTTCTGTTCCCCTTTTCTCTGCATCTGCAAGGCTCTGGAAGTGAGCGAGAGAAGCGAGGCCGCACCAAGAGCCAGGATCACTCCGGCGATGATGACTTCGATCAGGGTGAATCCACCCCGTTGTTTTTCACGTGTGGTCACCATGTGTCACGTCCCTGGCCGGTCGCATCGAGGTCAATGGCGTCGGGAAGATTCGGTCGGAACAGTGCGTCCGATTCCACCACATACGGGCTCTGGGCCCATCTGGGGAGTGAGACGTTCGCTTCGATCTTCTTTCCGCTTATCTGAAACTGAATCGTCGGCCTCGTGCCATCATTCCTTGCCGTGATCGACCAACTCGTCTCCGGGAGAAGTTCGTCATCGGCCAGAGCCCTCAGGTTCATGTGCTCAGGCAGGCGTACCGTCGGAGCCAGTGGATCTTTCTGCCACGTCAGTGGCTCGTTCTCCTTGGTGCCTCCCCGGGCTCCCAGAAGCATCAGGCTTCGGGAACCGCCGTTGTATTCGATCGCGGCGCTGCCACTTGCAATCGAATCCCTGTACGCGAAGGCCGACAACAGGTCCGCAGCCGTCATCACCACCAAACGCTCCTTGCTGGAGGCGATTCCAACCATCCGCGGGATGATCAACCCCGAGAGCACGCTCAGGATCATCACGACGATGATCACTTCGACCAGGCTGAATCCGGTCCGGCCTCGTCTGGGGAGATCTGCTCTCGAGAATGGTTGGTCGTGGCGCATCATCATGTTCTTCATCCGACAGACCCTGCTCCTGCCACCTTGGAGCGAGCTTTGGAGCAACAAGTGAATTCTTGTGGATCAGTCCTTGTTGCTGATCACATCCTCATTTTCACCTTCCCCGCCGGGTTGGCCGTCTTTTCCGTAGCTGACGACGTCGAAGTCGATGTTGTAATCACCGGGAATGATGATGACGTATGGATTGTTCCAAGGATCGATCAGGTCGTCCTTGTTGTTGAGAAACGGGTCCTCGCCCTCGGTCAGTTCTTCGAGCATAAAGTCGTCGGGCAGTGACCCGCCTTGTTGCATCGACATGAAAAGCTCGACTTGCCGGTGCAGTGCGTTGGTCTCGATCTGGGCGGCAGATCTGGTCGAGCTTCGAAGGAAGCCTGCGAACCGTGGTACGACGAGTGCAGCCAGGAGGGCAACGATCATCACCGCCACGATCACCTCGATGAGACTGAAACCTCCGTGTCGTGTCGAGCGTGCTCTTTTCAGTCTTGGCATGTTCTGAGCGTTCTTCCTGGGGCTTCTCGTGGACATTGTGTTCTCCTGCTCCTTGGAATCCGTTATCGGACTGGGAGCTGATGGCTCGTGTGATTCAGGTCTGTTTCGGCAGGGCGATTGTAACTTTGACGAGGCGCCGGGGGGTGCGTTTCTTCGTCATACAAACGACCAAATCTAGCGTTGCTTGCGTCGAATGCGAAGAAACCGTGATTCGTCATGGATTTGCAGTCAACCACCGATGGCGGACTGCATTTCAAGCATCGGCAGCAGGATCGCCGTCAGCACGAAGGCCGCCACGCAGGCCATGACCACCAGGAGCAGCGGTGGGAGCGCCTTGGTCACGATCTTGAGCGTCTGGTCCACCTGGCGATCGAAGGCATTCGCCGCGTGGAGAAGCATCGGTTCGAGTCGACCCGACCGTTCGCCCATGTTGACGATCTGAATCAACAAAGGTGGAAAGAAGCCGCTGCGTTCGAGCGGGTCCGCCAATGATTGGCCTGTGGTCACCTTTTCCTGCACTTCATCGATGGCGGACATCAGAACGGTGTTTCCAAGCGTATCCCGCACGATGTTCAGTGCGTTCAGAATTGGAATGCCCGCCGAGGCCAGGGTGCCAAGCGTCCTCGTGAATCTCGCGACCGCGACGTCTCTGACCAGCTTGCCGACGAGTGGGAGCCGCAGCGTGAGGAGGTCGAACTTTCTACGGTTCGAAGGCCTTCGAATCCAGGCTCTGTAACCGAAGAACACGCCGCACACGGTCATCAGAATGAGCCACCACCACATTCTCACGAAGTCGGCCATTCCGAGCAGGAACGCGGTGGGCCATGGCATCGTGAACTTGGATTGTGACGTGAGTGGCTTCATGAGCTCCGGAAGAATGACGGTCACCAGCACCACCACGCTCAGAAGGATCAGCACGCCTACGATCGCGGGATAGACTGTGGCGCCGATCATCTCTCTGCGAAGTTCGATCGAGCGGTCCATCAGTTCCGCAAGTTGGTGGAGGACCTCGTCCATCCTTCCTGAGGCATCCGCGGCACGAAACATGCCCACCACGAGATCATCGAATGGTCCGCCGTATTCCGCCGCAGCCTGATAGAGCGGCATTCCTGCTTCGACACGTTCGATGAGAAAGTCGAGGATCACCGGCATCGCCGGACCCCTGGCTTGTTCACGGACTGTTCGCATGGCCTGCATGAGTGGAAGTCCGGCTTCGAGGGCTGTGGCCAGTTCGCGGACCAGGTTGGCCAGTTCGGCCCTTTTGATCGAGGGACGGGGGGAGCGCTTGCGCATGATCGAACCAAGGCCCTGGCCGTCAGATTGTTCGACACTGACCGGCGTGAGCCCCTTCTCGCGTATGCGTGTCATCGCGTCACTCATGTCTCTTGCGGAGAGAGAGCCCGTGGTCGCGCTGCCATCTTTGTTGATGCATTCGTAATTGAAGGAGGGCATGTATGTATCCGTCAGTTGTCGTCGACATCCTGCGTGGCTCTGAGGACCTCGTCGATCGAGGTTTCGCCGCGCGCGACCTTGGCCATGCCATCATCCCGCATGTTTCTGAAATCATTCGGAAGCGCGGTTTTCAAGTCGCCCATCGATCCATTTTCGGCGATTGCAGTTCTCAATGTCGAATTGACCCTGATCAGCTCGAAGAAACCAAGTCGGCCGAAGTAGCCCCTGTTTCTGCATTCCTCGCAGCCGTGAGCCATGGGCATGCGACCGGCCAGCTGCTCGCGTTCCTGTTCGGTGAGCCTGTGCTCCAGATCCTCCGACAGCGGCACCCACTCCGTGCAGTGCGGGCACAGTCTGCGGCCGAGTCTTTGGGCGAGGATCCCCTCCAGGACGCTTGCAGCGAGGTATGGTTCCGCTCCCATGTCGATCATGCGCCCGATCGAGCTCAACGCGTCGTTGGTGTGAAGTGTGCTGAAGACAAGATGTCCGGTCAGAGCAGATCTGATCACGATGTCGATCGTCTCGGCATCACGGGTCTCGCCGACGAAGATGACATCCGGGTCCTGACGAAGCATCGCGCGCAGGCCCGTGGCAAAGGTCAACCCTCGCTTGGGATTCACCGGAATCTGATTGATCCCTCCCAGTTCATATTCCACGGGATCCTCGATCGTGATGATCTTCTTCCTCGGATCGTAGAGCTTGCTGAGGCATGCATAGAGTGACGTGGTCTTTCCTGATCCGGTGGGTCCGGTGACCAGCACCAGACCATGCGGTTTCGAGATCAGCTGATCCATCGTGCTTCTGTGTTCCTGGTCCATTCCCAGGCTCTTCAGTTCGAGCTGGATCGAGCTCTTGTCCAGAATTCGCATCACGATCGACTCGCCGTACAACGTCGGGACCGTCGACACTCGGATGTCGACCTTTCTGCCCTCGAAGCGCAGAGTGATGTGCCCGTCCTGCGGGATGTATCTCTCTGCAATGTTCATTCCCGCCATGATCTTGATTCGACCGATGAGCGCGGGTTGGAGATGCTTCGGAGGAGGGGATTGTTCCGCGAGAATGCCGTCGATTCGATACTTGACCTTCAATTCGGCTTCGAAAGGTTCGACATGGACGTCGGATGTCCTTGATTGGATGGCCTCCAGAAGCAGCAGGTTCACGAGGTTGATCAGAGTCGGCTCTTCAGCCATGCGATGGATGTCACCAGCTTCGATCGCGTCGAGATTGTGCTCGAGATCGCTCGATGCCGACATTCCTGATTCCGCGGCGAGGCTTTCCGCCATTCGTGCCGCGGTCGTGCCATAGGTCGCTCTCATCAGATCGCCGAAGGCATCTGCGGCGACACCCACTCGTTCGATCGAGAGCCCGACGATCG
Organism: Phycisphaerae bacterium; assembly: GCA_002709755.1. Lineage (GTDB taxonomy): Bacteria > Planctomycetota > Phycisphaerae > Phycisphaerales > SM1A02 > UBA8087. Next base: position 111,177 of record PAQN01000030.1, on the reverse strand, counting down.
TGCCGATCTCGTCGGAGGCGGTGACGTCCAGAGGGTCGGCCATGGCGATGGTGAGCGTGCCATTTTCCCGTGACAGGGGGACGATTCTCAGTCTGACAGCGATGTCAGGCTCGATGAGCGTGACGGCTTCCTGCTCTGTTTCCGGCGCCTTTTCCAGCCACTCGATTCCCAGAAGGGCGCATCTCTCCGAGAGATTTTCCGCGTCGTTCTTGGGTGCTGTCTTTTGAATGTCGAGGTCGATTTCACTCATCGTGTCTGTGGTTTCATCCAGATCGATTCACTTTGGAATGTTGTTGCCCGCCGGCAGGGCCTTGCTGTCCTTCTGCGGGGGTGCGGGGCGCGACTTGTTTTCTGGAGTGTTGGTCTGGAGCCCTCGCTCTTCTGCCCGGCCGTTTTTGGATTTGCCCTTCATCTTTTTATCGCCCGTGTTTCCGGTTCTCTCGGCACCCGTGCGATCTGTCAGCGATCTGGTTCTCACGGAATTCCTCTGGTTGCTCGAGAGGACATTGAGCAGTTCCTGTCTGTACCTCTCGAGCATCTCCTCTCGTTCCCTCGTCAGGGCGAGGATCGATTCGGGAAGTTTCGCCATTCTGGTGCTTTCCTTGTTCCGTCTGGCGATCGCTCTTTCCGCTTCGATGATCGGAATCTGCTTTCCGTCAGCCTTGTAGGCCTCTAGCAGTGAGATGTTGGACTGTTCCAGCGAGACGAGGTACCTCGATTCGATTTCATCGATCAGTGTGATCTGCTCCGGTTCGAGGCTTCTGTCCGTCCGTATGGTCTTGAGCACCTTGTCGACGATCGTCTCTTCATAGATCTCGGGAAAACTTCTCTCGAGCACCGTCTTTCTGAATTCCTCCGCCTTGTCAGGGGCGAGGTTCGCGGAGATGTCGTCGAGCGCTGCGAAGTGAATCACACAGACGGAGGCCCTTGATTCCGAGATCTTCTTGAGTGCGCTCATGCCGACTTCGATGTTCTTCTGAACCATCGCATCCTGAATCACCTTCTGATGCTTCTTCAAGGTCTCGTTGCGCTCTTCCAGCGCCTGGTCGAGTCTGACCTCGTACTCAAGGAGGGTCGGGTCTATTGCCTGGACATCCGCCTGAGTCAGTTCCATCCCATGAAGGACGACGAAGAGATTCATCGATTCGCCGGGAATCTGACCTTTGGGGAGATCCTTCTCTCGTCGCATGGCGCGATCAAGACTCGGCCAGCGTTCCATCTGCAACGGGCTGAGCTGGGTCCTGATGTTTTCAATCAACTCGAGCTTCATGGTCTGTTTCTCCCGCTCCCATTTCTGAATGGGTCGCAGTGCGATCTGCATCGCGTTTGCGGGATCGGCCATCATTTCATCCTTCAGATTCTGCATCTCATCCCGACACGACTGTGTGCCNGCATCGAAGGAGATCTGGTAGTCCTCGATCATCATTTCCACGATCGGCTTCTGCCATGGCTCNAGCTTGAGGTAGTCCATGAANAGCTGCATGTCACGGCGGTAGTAATCCGGTTGAAANACTTCATTGAACCCTGCCTGCGCNCCGAACTGGGCTGATGCGGGNGCGGTCAGNCCNAGGCACATGATGGATGCNGCGANGAGTGTNGTGAGCGGGTTTTTNCGNGTGNTCTGNTNGAAAATNTTCATGTCTGTCAGCCTTGTTGAGCCTTGTNNAGCCTNGNTGGTCGCATCCTGCCGTTGCANNATGNCATTCTCCNGANCTGAAGGACGTTCATCCCAGTGGATTATGTCCTCTTAAATCCAAAANACCCGGGATTCTTCAGGTGNCGTCACGTNTGAAGTCCATTTGTAGGATCTCAGGNGAGAAAGNGCCTCANGCGNGAGGGGTGACGGTTCGATTTTCAATNCGTTTTTCGGACGTGCATTGAACGATTCTGTCCACGTANATGCCCTGNGTGTGGATGCTGTCNGGATCCAGCTCNCCGTTTTCCACGATTTCATCGACTTCCACCACGGTGAACTNGCCACAGCTNGCAACCATGGGATTGAAATTTCTCGCCGTCTTGTCGAAGACCAGATTNCCACTTCGGTCGGCCTTCCACGCCTTCACAAGTGANAGNTCCGATCTGATCCCTCGTTCCATGACATAGGTCTCNCCATCGAAATCCTTGTGCTCCTTTCCNTCNGCGACCANAGTGCCCACTCCGGTCNTGGTGTAGAAAGCGGGAATNCCNGCTCCNCCCGCCCTGAGCCGNTCCGCGAGNGTTCCNTGAGGATTGAACTCNACCTCGAGCTCGCCGGCCATGTACTGNCGTTCGAACTCNGCGTTCTCGCCGACGTANGAGCTGACCATCTTNCNGATCTGTCTCGTGCTGAGCANNAGGCCNAGGCCCCAGTCATCCACTCCGGCATTGTTNCTGACGGCAGTCAGNCCGGTGACNCCTGTGTCACGGAGAGCGATGATCAAGTTNTCAGGTATGCCACAGAGNCCGAATCCGCCCACTGCGATGAGCATNNCGTCTCTGCAGACCCCTTCCAGGGCCTTTTCCGCCGAATCAAAGACCTTGTTGGCCATGACGTCTCCAGAATCCAAATCACGGGTTCGTTACACGATCTTCTGGATTGTAGCGGGTCCCGGCTTTCGGCTCCGATTCGATCTGTCAGTTCGCAGTCGCCTGCCGCTGGGCCTTTCTTTCCGGATTGGTCGGGTCCTCAAGCATCAGCCTGATTTTCTTCAGGGACTTGTTCTGAATCTGTCTGACGCGTTCCTTGGTGACGCCAATGATCTGGCCGACCTGTTCGAGCGTCAGGGCCCGTCTGGGAGATTCTTCCTGCGATTCGGACTGATTGTCGGAGGTCACCCCGAACCGAAGCTCGAGCACTGAGAGTTCGATGTCAGTGAGGTCGGCTTCGTTGTTGACNACGATGTGCTTGACCTCCTGGGCGCATTCCTGTTCGTGATTCCTNCGNAGCGTTTCCANGTGGTCGGATCTCTCCATNGACGGATCGTATTCAGCNGGGAANCGCTTTCGGTANCTGGTGTCCTTCATGCCCTGTCTGCTGAANGCCTTCAAGATGGCCCGACACGAGTACGTCGAGAATTTGAANCCTCTTTCGCAGTCGAACTTGTCCACNGATCTCATCAGGGCCATGTTGCCTTCGCTGATGAGATCNGCGAAGTCGACATCACTNAGCCTGACCCTCTTGGCCATGGCGAGCACGAGNGCNAGATTNGTCTCGGCGATCTGNTTTCTGTACGTCTCGGAGATCGTGTTCCATCTCAGCAGCTCATGNTTCTGNGCNTTGNTGGGAAGNCNNCCTCCNAGTTCGTCCTGGATCTTTCTCTGGCGGAATCTNGCATAATTGAACTTGAGAAACAGCACTCGTTCCTGGGCNANTGTGAGNACNGCTGAAGCCTTCTTGGCAGGCANCTTGACGCTGCCNGGNTTGCCGGTCGTTCCATCATCCATCAATGGCCNGTACCAGGAGATGTCCGGCTGCTTGATGTCCTCCGAATCCTGGAAAATGTTGGATTCGGCATCCTTCTTCTCGAATTCAGGCGAAGCGATGTAATCGATTTCCTTGCTCATGAGCTTCTTCAGNGTGGCTTCTTCCGCACTGTTGAGNTCCCTGAGTTCNTTNGGTCNTGANNTNCCNAGNAAGCTNTCNCCNTGNGGATCTTTGGGAGCGGTNTGNANGAGCGGGGCGTCGCTTCTNTCGTTNGACANNGNCATCGNTCGATCACGACGGCCGGCAAATCTGCGCTGCAAGGGNGAGTTGGTTCCTGCAATTGACTGATTCATGACGTGAGTGCTCCTGNATGGGGAAAGCTGCGGGCACNNGGGCCCTGGTAAGAGATGTCCCCANGNATGCGNCTCCGAAGTCTCACNTGATCCGGTGTTCAGATGTGCTCAGTGTNTGAGTGCAGTCGNNACACTGGGCCCAGCCGGATCANGTCGGTTTAGAGCTTCGGATGTNGCATCCGACATCAGGTCTACNTCATTGTGNCATATTNGNTGCGCACTTTGGACGTTTTGAACGTTATTCTTGGCAACTTTGTGAAAAAAGACGCGAGGNTGGCCCTCAGCGTCTTTAAACNAGGTTTTTATNTNCNTNTTTTTAACCTGANATCACTCAGGTGTTCCACTCGACATGTCGTAGACCCAAGGTTCGATCATTCTTGACCATTCAAGAACCTCNCCNGGTTCGAAAAACAGTCCCAATTCACGTTCNGCCGCTTCAGGGCTGTCGGANCCGTGNATGAGNTTGAATGAGTTCGAGACTCCGAAATCNCCNCGGATCGTCCCAGCNTCGGCTTTNGAACCAAACGTCGCGCCCATCATGTTTCTGCANATGGCGATNGCNCCACAACCTCTCAANGCNAGAACCATGACCGGGGAACTGGTCATGAACGAGACGAGCCCGTCGTAGAACGGCTTGCCGGCATGGTCCTTGTAGTGAGTTGCCGCGAGTTCACCGGAAATCTGCGTGAACTTCGCGCCGACGACTTCGAGGCCCTTGTCCTCGAATCGTGAAATGATCCGGCCCATCAGTCCACGCTGAACGGCATCCGGCTTCAAAATGATCAGGGTCGTTTCCATGAAAGCACTCCACTTGGGGATATTGGTCNAATGAGGGGCCTCAAATCCTAGCGGAAAGCTCTGGATAAGACGTACTCGATCCTGGTTCGATTAGAATTCCTCTCATGGTCGCGCCCGTCATGGATGTCGGGCAATCCTGATGGGAATCACCTGCCTGGAGGCATGGCCCCNNGCATGGCATGATTCACAGCCAAGGTGACCGTTCAAGTCCACGGGATCCATTTGCATGAGTGCCGCCTCCGTGNCAGCCAAGAAGANCAAGAAGTCCGCTTCGNGCGGGAAGACCTCANGAGGAAGTTCCGCNGAGGAGATGGCCTCTCGCCAGCGAGAGATATCCGTCAGTGAATTCTTCGCNAAGAACCGTCATCTGCTNGGNTTCGACAATCCNCGCAANGCGATGCTGACGACNGTNAAGGANGCCGTCGACAATGCNCTGGATGCNTGCGAGGAGGCNGGNATNCTTCCCGACATCTACGTCGAGGTCCTCCAGCTTTCNGAGACNCGCTTTCGNATCACCATTCGNGACAACGGNCCCGGNATCGTTCGNAAGCAGATCGAGAACATNTTCGGNAANCTTCTNTACGGNTCCAAGTTCCATCGTCTGAAGATGAGTCGNGGGCAGCAGGGGATCGGCATCTCNGCGGCAGGCATGTACGGNTTGATGACGACGGGTCAGCCNGTCGTNATCGTGACGAAGGTCAAGNGNAAATCCAGTCANGAGGTCATTCTCAAGATGGATACCTCCAAGAACCGNGCNGANGTNGTCAGTGAGACCGANCGTNCCGANTGNGATCANCTCTTCGAATCNGGNAGNGGGACNCAGGTCGCNATCGAGCTCGAGGGNAAGTACCTCAAGGGNCGTCAATCNATNGACGAGTANCTGGAGCANACNGCGATCGCGAATCCNCATGCNTCGATCGTCTACGTCAATCCGACNAACGAGCGGTCCGAGTTCCCNCGNGNTGTGAAGGATCTTCCTCCNGAGCCNACCGANATCAAGCCNCANCCNAAGGGNATCGAGCTCGGCACCNTGATACAGATGCTNGAGCGNACGGANTGCACCCAGTTGGGCGCNTTCTTCAAGAAGGAGTTCTGCCGNGTCGGGCCGAATGTCGCCAAGGAGATCTGTCGCAGNGCNGANCTCACCGATCGGACCTGGATCAAGCANGTCGAGCATCGTGACGCNGAAAAGCTCTANGAGGCCATCCAGAAGGTGAAGATCATGTCNCCTCCGACCAACTGTCTGGTTCCAATCGGGAGCAAGGCATTGCTGGCGGGTCTTCTCAAGGAGGTGGANGCNGAGTTCTTCGCNGCNTCNTCGCGTCCTCCGACCGTCTACNGNGGGAACCCGTTTCAGATCGAGGTNGGAATCGCNTACGGCGGAAAGCTCCCCGGAGATGAACTTGCCCGGGTGTTGAGATTCGCCAACAGGGTGCCTCTNCTCTANCAGCAGTCNGCNTGCTGTTCGTTCAAGGCNTCGATTGANGCATCATGGAAGAACTACGGNCTGAGTCAGAGCNGAAGCAGNCTNCCNGCGGGGCCGCTNGTGATCATGATNCACATGGCCAGTGTCTGGGTTCCATTCACCAGCGAATCCAAGGAAGCNATCGCCGATTACGACGAGATTCGAAAGGAGATTCGGCTTGCCCTTCAGGAATGCGGNCGAAAGCTNGGAACCTATCTTCGTCGCAAGATGAAGATGAAACGNGANTCNCAGCGTCGTGATGTCTTCGAAAGNTACATCGGNGANATCGCCAAGGGNTGTGAGGCGATCACCGGCNCCGACGCGCACGCGATCTACGAGGCACTCTCCGANAGGGCTTCCATGAAGACNGCNGAGGCGGATCAGGTCCTCGATGATGAGGGCAAGGTCGTCGACGATGGAGGNCGACTNGCCAACGATGACGGAGTGATCATTCGTGATCTGCNCAGTGATGATGNAAGTGCATCGGAGCCTGAAGGCGACCTGTTCGGGNATTCCACCGCGACTTCTTCACCCAAGAAGTCCGGTCGTCGTACGGCCAAGAAGACAGGCAAGAAGACAGGCAAGAAGACAGTCAGGAAGAAGCGTTCGGGAACGTCCGGCAGGAAGCAGTGATCGATTCGATGGCAAAGAAGAAGAAAACAACCGGTNCNGGACCCAGGACGAAGAAGGTCGTCAAGAANGTCGTCAAGAAGGTGGTGCGCAANTCNCCCTCCAAGANGGCGACCGGCACGTCCAAGAAGATCGTCAAGAAGAAGGTCNCCAAGAAAGCNTCCGGCAGGGNCTCCAAGAAATCCTCTGCCACCAAGAGNNCTCCCAGNNCTGCTGATCGTGGNAAGGCGACNCTNTCNNGGATCGATTCGATGGCNCANTCCGTGGTGGACAGNAGTCTGGCCATGCAGGANCCTTTCTTCGAGGTCCCGACGCGAGCCGTCTCCAACATGNGATTCAACAAGTCGAAGCGAATTCTCGAGATGGGTGAGAACACNCAGCGAAGGGAACTCTTCAANCTGAANCAGGCNCGCAAGTTCATGCAGACGGTCCTTCTNGCGAAGGGGTGCAAGGATCTTGTCGANGCCGGCAAGACTCTCAGTCTNCGAGGCATGTACTACAAGAGTCTTCACACCATCGAGGGNACNAAGGAGAAGACNTTCGACGACCAGTCCGAGTCGGACGTCATCCTGGAGGATCTCGAGGTGACACTCGAAACGTTGCGTGAGGACCTTCACATCTTCGCCAAGAAGCGTGGAACGATGGTCGGCAACATCACGGTCTTCGACAACGGCGACGAGATCAACTGTCGCAGGATGGGNACCGGTGGATACGCGATNCCCTCNATNTGCGAGCCCAATGTNGTGAAGTTCGGCAAGTGTGATGCCGATTTCGTNTTGCACGTCGAAAAGGACACCGTNTGGAGTCGCTTCAACGAGGATCGGTTCTGGGAGAAGCACAACTGCATCNTGACTGANGGTTCGGGGCAGCCTCCGAGAGGCATGCGTCGTCTTCTTCATCGTCTGAACAAGGAGCTGGGGCTNCCCATCTACTGNCTGCTGGATTGNGATCCCTGGGGACATTACATCTACAGCGTCATCAAACAGGGNTCGATCAATCTCGCCTANGAAAGCAAGCGCATGGCTGTTCCCGATGCGAAATATCTCGGTATCAGNGCCAACGACTACGAGCGTTGCGGGCTTTCCGACGATGTGAAGATCGCATTGAATGACCGTGACCGGACCCGNGCCAAGCAGATCGCCGAGTACCCGTGGTTNNAGGACCGCCGCGGATGGCAGAGAGAAATCAAGAAGATGCTGGGCAACGGCTTCAAGATGGAGGTCGAGGCTTTGATCACCAAGGACATCTCCTATGTGACCGAGGAGTACGTGCCTGAGCGACTTCGTGAGATGGACTTCCTTGATTGAATTCCGCCTTCAGGGCTCGGAATCCTCTTCGTCCGGGCCTGAGAGTGGCATGATGATCACGAAGTCGCTTCCCTGTCCGGNAATCGAATGGACTTCGATCCGACCCCCGTGCATTTCNACGATTCGTCTCGTCGTCGGCAGGCCGAGGCCGCTGCCGCCCGATTTCGTCGAAACGTACGGGTGAAAGATCTCTTCCAGGCGCTCGGGAGTGATTCCCGGGCCCTGATCTATCACATGGAGGCGAAGGGTGGTGTCGTCACTTTCGAGTCTTATCAGCAGTTCCCCTTGGGCGCCTGCCGTCCCGGGATCCTCCATCGCCTGCTGGGCGTTGATGAGCAGATTCAGAATGGCCTGCTTGAAGAGGCTTTCATCCAGACGGGCCATGATGGGGCCTTCCTGAAGGTCGGCTCTCAAGAGGATGCCCAAGCGATCGCACTGTGGATGGAAGAAGTCGACGAGTTGGTCGACGATGACCCTCGCATCTTGAAGCGTCGCTGCGAGTTTCATGCGTCCTGCGAATTGAAGGAAGTCCTCGAGAATCTCTCTGAGCCGCTCGGCTTCCCTTTCCAGCGCGGCTGTTCGTCGGATGACTCTTCCCGCCACATCATCTTCAAGTTCCGCCTCCTCGATGTCCTCGCGGAGAAGCTGTGCATTCAGAACCACGGTTGAGAGCGGATTCTTGATTTCATGTGCGAGGCCGCCGGTCATGGCTCCGAGTTCAGCGAGCCGTTCGGACGCGGCCGCCCGACGTTCCGCTTCAAGCGCCTGGGCTTCTCTACGGGTGAGTCTCTGTTTCAAAATCACAGCCGTCGTCACCGTGGCGACCAGCGCTGCGCATAGAACGACCTCCAGGCTGAATGTCGCTTCAAAGCCCAGGGTCATTGCATGTATTCCGTTGTTCGGGAAGTGAAGGAGCCAAGTGGTCCGTCGTCGATCTGCGCATTGAGTCTCGGGGGCGGATGACGATCAGGCTGAGGTCGTCGAGACTTCGGCTCTGTTGGTCGCCTTGGCCATCGTCGCGCTCCAGCCCTTTTCGCTCTTGGTGGCGCTGTACAGGACGGGTTCCCCGTCCTTGAGCGTTCGGAATCCCTCATTCTGTTCAATGGCCGAGAAGTGAACGAAGATGTCCTGATTGTCAGGCCCGATGATGAACCCGAACCCCTTGCGAGCATCAAACCATTTCACTTCGCCATGAACATCGTTGAGTGTTTCCATTGACATCGAACGTCTTCTTTCTCTTTCTCGGCACTTCAGGGGATCTCTGGACCCGGCAGGTCAGCTTCAGGCCACATTCTTATCGGCAGCGGGGGTTTCTGCAAGCCGACCGATAATAAAAAAGACAGGTGTCTTTTCGACACCTGTCTTTCAAATCTTGTAATCCCTTGAAACCGTTGGAATTCCGGCCGAGGGAGGTTGTCATGCCCGGTCAGCTTGTTTCCGCGGCGGCTTCCTCTTTGAGAAGAGCCTTGCGGGAAACCTTGATGCGACCGGTGTCATCCACATTGATGACCTTGACCTTGATCATGTCTCCGACGGAAACGACCTCGTCGACGTTCTTCACGAATCCATCCGCAAGTTCCGAGATGTGGCACATTGCATCGGTTCCGGGAGCAAGCTCCACGAAGCAGCCGAAGTCCTTGGTCGAGACGACCTTCGCCTCGTAGATGGAACCCACCTTGATTTCAGCGCCGAGCGCCTCCACTTCGGCCCTTGCCTGCATGCCGCCTTCTGCGTTCACGCTGGCGATGAAGACTGTGCCGTCTTCCTCGACATCGACCTGGGCTCCGGTTCGTTCCTGGATGGACCGAATCGTCTTGCCGCCGGGGCCGATCAGCTTGCCGATCTTGTCCGGATCGATCTTCACCGTCATGATTCTCGGTGCGTACTTCGAGATGTCCTCTCGAGGCTCGGGCATGATTTCCTTGATCTGATCGATGATCTGAAGTCTGCCCTTCTTGGCCTGTTCGAAGATCAGTGCGACTTCATCGAGGTCCAATCCGCGGGCCTTCAGGTCGAGCTGGATACCGGTGATGCCATCGACCGTTCCCGACACCTTGAAGTCCATCTCTCCGAAGAAGTCCTCTTCGCCGAGGATGTCTGTCACATGCGTGACCTTGCCGTCGGATGAGGTGAATCGTCCGACGGAGATTCCCGCGCAGATGTTGATGATCGGCACGCCCGCATCCATAAGGGCCAGGCAGCCACCGCAGACCGATGCCATCGACGAGGAACCGTTCGATTCGGTGATGTCCGAGACGAGTCTGATCGTGTACGGGAAATCCTCGCTGGAGGGCAGGATCCCGAGAAGCGACTTCTCGGCAAGCGAGCCGTGGCCCAGCTCGCGACGTCCCGGTCCCATGATCCGTCCGGCTTCGCCGACGCAGAAGGGGGGGAAGTTGTAGTGGAGGTAGAACTTCTTGGCATATTCGGGCATCAGGCCGTCGACGATCTGCTCGCCCTTGATGGTTCCGAGGACGCATGTCACGAGACTTTGCGTCTCACCACGCTGGAAGAAGGCCGAGCCATGGGTTCTGTCGAAGATCGACGTGTCCATTTCGATGTCGCGAATCACATCGAGGCCTCTGCCTTCGGCTCTGATGCCGTGTTCGGCGACCAGCATGTGCGTGATCTTCTTCTCGAGCTTCCTGAAGCATTCGACGGCTTCCTTGCGGCGTGACTCGGCAGCCTTGTAGCTGACATAGTCGCCACCCTCTGGAAGCTGGAAGTGTTCGAAGAGGACCTTTTCGCGAAGCTCCGAAACCTTGTCGTTTCGAATCTTCTTGCCCTTGAGCTTTCGAGCCTCGACCAGTTCGTCGTAGATCGCGTCCTGGACGATCTTCATCACTTCCTCGCTGGGGAGTGCGAGTTCACCCATTCGCTTTTCAGGTGCGTTGCACTTCTCGCGAAGCTCCTCGATGAGCTCGAGGATGGGGGTGATGCCTTCGGCGATGCCGAATTTCATGGCCTCGAGGAGGTCGGCTTCACTTATTTCAGCCGCGCCCACCTCGATCATGTTGATTCCGTCCTTGTGTCCGGAAAGAACGAGATCGAGATCGCTGAACTCGATCTGAGCCTGTGATGGGTTCAACACGAATTCCGCACCGGCATCGGTGTAGATGCGCGCGACGCGGACCGTCGCGATCGGCCCTTCGAATGGTGCATCGGAGATGTGTGCTGCCGCGGAGGCTCCGCAGCATGCCACCACGTCGGCGTCATTCTGGCCGTCATGTGACATCACCCAGCACTGCAGCTGGACTTCATCGATGAAGCCATCCGGGAAGAGAGGCCGCATTGGACGGTCCATCATTCGCATCGTGAGAATTTCCTTCTCACTCGGGGCGCCTTCTCGCTTTCGGAATCCACCGGGGAACTTGCCAGCCGCGCTGAGCTTCTCTCGGTAGTCGCACTGAAGTGGGAAGAAGTCGAGTCCCGGGCGAGGGTCCGCCCTGACACACGTTGAAAGCACGGCCGTTTCGCCGTAACTGATGATCACCGAGCCTGAAGCAAGCCTGGCGACGCGACCGGTTTCCAGCCGCATCATGCGGCCGCCGATCTCTCGTTCCACAACCGTCTTGGTCATGATGTGCTCCTGCCATCGAAACGCAATGTTTCGTGGGGTTGTAATAGATCGGAATGTGATCCGATCGATGTGTACCGCTCCCGGCAGAAGGCGAGCTTCACGCACTGGATGCGAATGAAGCTCGCCCACTGCCGCGCCAGCGGCTGAAGGAAAAGAAAACGATCCGGGACCTGATCCCGGATCGCACAATTACTTTCTGAGGCCGAGCTTCTTGATCAGTGCCTGATACGCATCACGATCGGTTCGTGAAAGGTATCGGAGCAGCCGATTTCTTCTGCCGACGAGCATGAGGAGCCCACGTCGACTGGCGTGGTCCTTGTGGTTGCTCTTGAAGTGGCTTTGAAGCGCATTGATGCGTTCGGTGATGATCGCGATCTGGACTTCCGGTGAACCGGTGTCATTGCCGTCGCGGCCATGTTCCTTGATGAGCTCGGATTTCTTTTGTTCAGTAATGGTCATAGGTGATCCGTCTGGTCAGCCCGGGCCATCCGGGCGAGGTGCATCACACTTGTGATGCCTGTGGTTCTATCTAAATGGCAAGCCGGGTAAGATAGTGCCCCAAGCCGACTATGGCAAGGAATTGTGGGCTACCATCCTGCTGAACCTGCTTTAATGAGTCTCCACAGGGCCAATTCATGGCTAAATCCGCTCCAGACACCTCGAAAGGGCCAAAAACCATGTCTTTGACCGATCTCACGGAAGCCTATCAGTCAATGGAGGCCAGGATCGCCGAGGGTGGGGGGGCCAAGGGCGTGGCTCGCCAGCACAGTCATGGTCGACTCACGGCTCGAGAGCGGTTGAGCGCGCTCGTCGACCCGGGGACATCTCCCATGGAACTGGGCATCTGGGCCGCATGGGGCATGTATGAGGAGTATGGCGGCGCCCCGGGTGCCGGGGTGGTGACCGCCATCGGACAGGTTTCCGGACGTCTCAGCATGATCATCGCCAATGACGCCACGGTGAAGGCTGGAGCGTTCTTTCCCATGACCTGCAAGAAGATCATCCGTGCCCAGATGATCGCGAGGCAGGCGCGCCTGCCATTGATCTATCTCGTCGACTCGGCGGGCGTCTTTCTTCCGCTGCAGGAGGACGTCTTCCCCGACACGGATGACTTCGGGCGCATCTTCAGGAACAACGCGGTGATCTCCGCCGAGGGAATTCCTCAGATCGCGGCCATCATGGGCAACTGCGTCGCGGGTGGAGGCTATTTGCCTGTGCTGTGTGACACGCTGCTGATGACCGAAGGAAGCGGTCTCTATCTAGCTGGTCCGGCTCTGGTGAAAGCCGCCATCGGTCAGGAAGTTGATTCGGAGGACCTGGGCGGCGCGTCGATGCATTCCGAGATTTCAGGAACCGTCGATTTCCACGAAGAGGATGATGAGAAGTGCCTGATCAGGATTCAACGCCTCATGCAATCCTACGAATCAGTCCCGGCCATCGGAGGTCCTCCGTCGGACATTTCCGCACCGACTCGTCCTGCCGAATCCGTTCATGAGATCTTCAAGTCAGGGCCCGGCACCCAGTTCGACATGGTCGAGCTGCTTGAATGCTTCGTCGATGGAGATTCAATGGACATCTACCGCGCGGACTACGGCAGATCTCTCGTCTGCGCGTATGCCAGAATCGGCGGCAGATCATGCGGCATCGTCGCCAATCAACGGATGATGACTGATATAAAGATGCCAGGAGGAAAAGCAGGACCCTCATCTGCCAGAAACATGCCCGCGGTGATCTATGATGACAGCGCCGACAAGGCTGCGCGCTTCATCATGGATTGCAATCAGCGGAAGATCCCCCTGATTTTCGTGAGTGACACGACCGGGTTCATGGTGGGCCGTGACAGCGAGCAGGGTGGAATCATCCGTTCGGGCGCGAAGATGGTCAACGCCATGTCGAACTGCGTCGTTCCCAAGATCACCCTGATTCTCTCATCGAGCTACGGAGCGGGGAACTACGCCATGTGCGGACGTGCCTTCGACCCGATGCTGACGCTTGCCTGGCCTGATTCCAAATGCGCGGTCATGGGGGCTTCGCAAGCTGCGAACACCCTGCTTCAGATCGACCTTTCCGCGCGGAAGCGTCGTGGTGAAGAGATCGACGAGGCAATGCGTGCGCAGTTGCTCGAGGCGATCAGCGCCTCCTACATCGAGCAGCAGGACATTCGTTACGGAGCCGCTCGGGGTTGGCTGGATCGGATCATAGATCCCGTCGAGACCCGATCCGAGCTCGCCATGGCGCTTCAGGTCGCGGCCGGCGTGGACACCTCCGGTGAGTTCAAGACCGGCGTCCTTCAGACCTGATCCATTCATGGGATGTAATTCTAATGAGCAACACGATTCTTCTGGCCACTTCAAACGAACACAAGCTCGATGAGGTGCGTCAAATTCTCGGCCCGCTCGGGTTCACCGTTCAAGGACTTGATTCCGTCGGGATGGCAATCCCCGAGCCTGTCGAGGATGGCATGACATTCGAGGAGAACGCGCGTATCAAGGCTGTTTCATATGCCACCGCCGCTGGCAGGATTTCACTCGCGGACGATTCGGGTCTTGAAATCGATGCTCTCGGCGGCGCTCCGGGCATTCATTCCGCTCGCTTCTCGGGGGTCGAAGGGTCACGCTCCGAACGTGACTCGGCCAACAACCGAAAGATGGTCTCCATGCTTCGGGAGCTCTCCGAGGAGGGGTCTCCCGCTCGTTTCGTCTGTGCCATGTGCCTTGCCGCACCCGATGGGAGAATCCTCGCCGAGACTCGCGGCGAGTTCGAGGGTGTGATCGTCACCGAGCCTCGGGGCGAGAACGGATTCGGATACGACCCGCATCTTTACATTCCGGATCTTGGTCTGACCAGCGCTGAGCTTGCACCCGATGCGAAGAATGCAAGATCACATCGTGGCGAAGCCGTTCGTCAGATGGCTGTCCTTCTTGATGCGATCGACCTGGGTCCCGGTGGAGATTGAATCACATTTCCTCCCATGCTCTTCCCATTCTTGTGCCCCGCATGCATTGGCAGAAGTACAGCTGTCATGGCTGTGGTGACTGTTGTCGCGACTTCACGGTGCAGCTGAGAAAACGAGACATCCTCAAACTCGAATCCCAGCGCTGGTCCGAGAGAATCGGTGAAGAGGTGACTCAGGTTTTCCGCGGTCAGACGTATCTCCGGCGAAGAGATGATGGCAGCTGCATCTTTCTCAGGGAAGATGGGCTCTGTCGAATTCATGCCGAACATGGGTTCTCCGAAAAGCCGGTGGCATGCCAGGTCTTTCCGTTCAATCTCGCACCGGGCGAGGAGTCGCTTCGGGTCGGCCTGAACTTTCTCTGCAGAAGTGTTCAGCAGAACGTCGGAGCGGATCTACGCGACCACCGCAAGGATCTTCGGCGATTCGCGGATGTGATACCGGAACTCAACAGGCCCGCACCGGATGCGCCGCTTGCCCGCGGGCTTGACAGTGCGGAGGATCTCGAGGTGGACGCCGTCGTCGATCGACTCGATGGCTGGCTCCAGAACGACGATCACTCGATGTCGGTCAGGATGGATGGACTCGCATTCGTCGTTCAATCACTGGGCGATGCGAAACTGCAGCAGGTCCGAGGCAAGCGATTCGCAGAGCTCGTCGAGATGTTGGTGGGGGTTCTCCCCGAGGAATTGAGTCTTCAGCCTGTCGAGGCCCCATCGCGCCGTCAGGCATCGCTCTTGAGGCAGGCCGTCTTCACACGCACGGAAGACCCCAGAATCGAGGGCACTCGAGGGCGGATACGAACGTCATTGAATCAGCTCCGTCGAAGCAGACGAATGCGTCGTGGGCGGGGAGAGACGCCTTTCCTGACCGCCGAGCTTCCATGTTCCGTGGATTTTCGTCGCATCGAGGGTGTCGGTCCATTTTCCGAGAGTCCCGACCAGGAGCAGATTTCCGAGCTTTTTCTGCGGTATGCCCGAGCCACCCTGCTCGGACGTCGTACGTGGGGCAGCGCCTACTATGGGTGGACTCTCGTTGATGGTCTTCAGGCGATGATTCTGAATCTGGCTTGTGCGGTCTGGGTCGCTCAGCTCTCATCCGCGTCGGAAGACAGGCCCTTCTGTCACCTGAAGGATGTGCAACGCGGCATCGGAAGGGTCGACAGGCATGTCGGGAGAGCTCCCTGGCTGGGAACCTCGGTCGAACGTCTGCGTCTCAGCTACCTACGAATCGATGACGGTCTGCGTCGAATCGCCGTCCGGGGCTGGTGAAGTTCTCAGCAGCCTTCTCACCGCCCATATCAATGTGATCACTCCCAACGGAAGAATCGCGATGGCCTCTCCCGCGGATTCGATCAGCACCAGCTGGTTTGAGATTCCTTCGATCGCCTCGGAACCACCGCCGTTCAGTGATTCCGCGGCGAGGTAGGGGGTCATTAACGCGAGAGTCCATTCACGCCAGCCGACTCGTCCAAGAGGATTGAAGCTTGCCAGAAGGCCCACGACCGAGAGCAGGATCACATCACGAACGCCAAGGTTGAGTTCCAGTATCACCACGGCCGTTCCCATGCGAGCGCAATTGCTCGCCAGAACAAGGAGTCTCCCGAAGAGTCCGATCGCCAGGGCTCTTGGGTCACCGATCATCCTCTCCTTGCCGGCTGCGAACTTCTGGATGATCGGGGCTTTCGCCAGCGCCCGGAGCGCCAGACCGCTCAGGATCAGAAATCCCGCGATCAGAATCGGGAAGGCCATCCCCTCCGCTCCGGTCAGGAGCGTGGCGGCGCTGATGCTCGCCATGCATGCCATGGTCGTGATCGTGATGGCGACAAACCAACTCAGTATGGGAACGATTCCAACGCGATCGACCTTCGCGTGGTACGCGATTCTGAACACCGTTCCAAGACGAACTGGTGCATAGTTCAGGAACGCCGCACTCATGTTCACGCCCTGGACTTCCATGGTCTTCAGCCTCCGGTAGGGCATCAGCACGCCCCAGAAGACGAAGCCGTCTATGACCGTGGAGAGCAGTCCGAAGAAGATCAACGAGGCAAGCAGCCACGGTTCCGCGTTCCAGACCATCGTCCAGTCCGCTTCGCCGATGGCTTTTCTCAGGCAGAAATACAGGAGCACGAGTCCCATTGCGAACCCACACGTCTGGAGTGCGATCCGACCGGGGGAGAGCATTCTTCGGGACAACCCGGAGATGTCGTTCTCGGTTTCATGCATCATCGTCGGATCCACCTTTGAACCATTCTGAGAAGATGACGTACAGCGCCCTCATGCCATCGAGAAAACCGATTTTCTTGCCCTCTTTCGTGGTTCTGGGTGAGTACGACACTGGCATGTTTCCGACCCGGGCGTTCTCTCTCGCGAGACATGCTGCAAGCTGGGGTTCGATCCCGAAGCGTTTTTCTCTCAGTGAGGGGAGAATGCTCCTCGCAATGCGAACTCGCATCACCTTGTAACAGCATTCCATGTCAGCGAGACCCAGCCCTGTCAGGGCATTGCTTGTCTCGGTGAGTAGGCGATTCACCATCATGTGGAACTGGCCCATGCTCGACGATCGGGTCCATGCCGCGAACCGATCTCCGATGATCGCATCGAGATCCTCGTCATCGAATCTGAGTATGGCCTCGACCAGGTCGGATGGGTCGTATTCAAGGTCGGCATCCTGGATCACGACAAGTTCATCAGACGCGGCTTCGGAAAGCACGTGATCGAGGCCTGTACGAACGGCCGCGCCCTTGCCTTGATTCCGATCATGATGGAAGGCCGTCACGGATTCGTGTCTTATCGACAGTTCTTCCGCGATCGACCCGGTCTCGTCCGTGGAGTCGTCGTTCACGATGCAGATCGAAGCGGTCCATGAATCAGGCCATTCGACGGCCAGGATCCTGTCGACGCATATGCAAAGCGTGGGTGCTTCATTGAAACATGGAATGATCACATGGATCTGAGGCACGGCCGCTCCGGGGATGAACCGATTCGTTCGGATCAGGAATCGTCGCCGTCATTGGAGGCGATTGAATTTCGCATCTCCGTGTCCGAGACGACGTTCTGCATCTTGTAGTAGTCCATGACGCCAAGTCGACCGCTTCGGAATGCCTCCGCCATCGCCTTGGTGACGTCCGCCTCCGCGAGAATCACCACCGCGCGGTTCTTCTGGGCTTCAGCCTGATGTTCGGCTTCCTGTGCAACGGCCATCGCTCGGCGTTGTTCCGCTTCGGCCTGGTAGCGCTTCGTGTCGGCTCCAGCCTGGTCTGCCTGCAGTTTGGCGCCGATGTTCTCACCGACATCGATGTCGGCGATGTCGATTGAAAGGATCTCGAACGCCGTGCCTGAATCGAGGCCCTTGGCCAGAACCGTTTTCGAGATGTTGTCGGGGTTCTCAAGCACGGCCTTGTGCGTGAGCGAGGATCCGATCGCGGAAACGATGCCTTCACCGACTCGGGCGATGATCGTTTCCTCGGTTGCGCCACCGACCAGTCTGGCGATGTTTGTCCGGACCGTGACCCGTGCCTTCGCACGAAGCTGGATGCCATCCTGTGCGACAGCTGCAATCGTCGATTTGTTGGTGTCCTGGCTCGGGCAATCGATGACTCTCGGGTCGACCGAAGTCTGAACGGCGGTGAGAATGTCCCTGCCGGCGAGGTCGATCGCGGTCGCATTCTCCCATTCAAGGTCGATCTTCGCCTTGTCTGCCGCGATCATCGCCTGGACCACGCGCGGGACCTTTCCGCCCGCGAGGTAGTGAGCTTCAAGTTGATTCGTCGTCAGTTCGATGCCCGCCTTCTTCGCCGTGATTCGATTGATCACCACGACATTCGGACTCACTTTTCGGAGCTGCATTCCGATCAGACTCGTGAACGACACCGACGCGTTCGACAGAAGGGCCTGAAGCCAGAGTGAGAAGTATTTCATGAGAATGCCGCCGATGATCAGCACGAAGAAACCACCCACTCCGATCAGGATCCATTGGAGTGGTGTCAAGGCGATGATTGGGGAGAAGCTGGGATTCAACATGATTTACTTTCCTTGGAGACAAAAACGGACACGGACATGAATCGGTCTCGATTCTATCAAAGGAGCCCGTTTCTGGTTGTCGAGGGTCTCACGCTTCCTCTGCCGTTATTTCCCGCACCTTGAGTTGGTTGTCGTAGGCATCGACCACGAGAACCGGGCGATTCGCTTCGATCATCTCCCCCTCCGCGATGGCGTCGATTCTCTGGCCCTCGATCATCACGAATCCGACAGGTCGCAGGACCGAGTCCGTGAGTCCCTTCTCGCCAATGTGCTTCTTGATCGTCGTCAATCTCTCGATCCTGGTCTTTTCGGCTTCAGGATTCAATCTGTTCTCGTCGATCCCCTCGCTTTCCGCGCCAAGAATCCAATGTCTCCCCAATGCGGAATCCTTCCAGAGACGAACGCCCCAGTACAGTCCCATGGGAGTCAGTATCACGTAGCCGATCATGATTGCTATGCCCAGCATGTCGTTGAACATGAACGTGGTGATGATCGAGCCTAAGGCGCACCCTGCGGCAAGAATGGCCAGAAAACCCCCTGATGGGATGAACGCCTCCAGAATCAGGAGAAGCATCACGCCTCCGATCAGAAGCACGCTCCATATCAGAAGGGTCGTATCCGGAGCTTCTTCGCTTGCCGCCTGTGCGATGGCCGGTGTGATTGTCGAAAGCGTTTCAAGAATCATGCTCATGCTGTTCATAGTCCTGTGTTCTTCCCTTGATCGGCTTCACCGTCATCATGCTCTTCCGCTCTCCGTACCTCGAATTCTCCACCAAACTCGCCGGTGATGAGCACCCTCACGTCCTGGTCCAGCCAGCCTTGTTTCGAGCGTGCATTCAAAATCGTACCGTCCATGTCGATTCTCCCAGATGGACGCATCTCGGTCACTGTGACGCCATGGCGTCCGATCATCGCGTGTTCCGGTGGGGCATGATTCACCCGTCCTGCGGAGGTTGCTCCGGACTGCGTGTCGAGTATCAATCTTTGGAACAGTCTCGAGCCTCCTGAACGGCGGGCCAGCCACCATGCACCCAGAAGTCCCGCGATGACGGCCGCGATCATCGCAGCGGCGAAGCCGCCTGCCTGATCGATGCCTTGCGGGCTCGTCAGGCTTCCATTCACCAGCAGTGAGATGAGTCCCGTGAAGAAACCGATCACGCCCAGAAGCCCGACGATCCCAGTGCCCGGAAGCAGGAAGAGTTCGGCGGCGATCATGCCCATTCCTGCAAGGATGAGGGCGATCTCCCACCATTCCGCCATCCCCGCGACCAGAGGAGCTCCGACGAGGATTCCGAGGCAGATCAATGCAATGCCGCCAAAGATGCCGACGCCGGGTGCGGCGGCTTCAAGAAAGAAACCGATGATCAGTGCGATGACGAGAACGATCCTGACCGGCCAGCTGACCAGGAATCTGGCAAGCACCTCGGACCAGTGTTCGAAATACCGACTGGTCTCTTTGGCGCCGTGAAACCTCATGACGGTGGGCATGTCCTTGGCGGTGCCACGGGAGATCCCCGCTCTTTCGGCTTCCTCCGCGGTGAGGATCAACAGTTCCTCCTCGCCCACGATCTGCCCGATCAACTCCCAGTCCGCCGCCTTCTCGGATGATGGCAGAATGCGCTCGCTTCTGAGATCCTGCATGACTTCGATGGTCCGCTGGTCCTCCTCGTCAATCGTCGGCAGATCACCGGGGTCGGTCGGCGTCTCGCCCCGGGCTCTGGTGAGAGGGGGTGGTGTCCCGAAGATGCTCTGGTATTCGTTCGCATCGATGAAGAGCCTGCGATCATCCGACTTGTTTCGGATCTCCCACAGCGAAAACCGCACGCCCACGAAAGATTGTGTGAGTTTTTCGTCGTATCCATTGCGCCTTGCCGAGTCGACGACCTCCGTGAGCAGAGGGGCTTCAAGCTTGGCTCTCTCCGCTGGAGGCAGTTCGATGAGGCCTGCCAGAGGCATTGCTGCGATCGGAGCCGCATCTCCCATTCTGCCCCCTGGCACCATCAGAATGTCATCGCACGCGAGCGCGATGATCGCACCCGCCGAATAGGCCTCCGGATTGATCCATGCGGTCGTGGGGGTCGTGTTTTCATATTTGATCAGACGGCATATTTCGAGCATCGCATCGAGTTCACCTCCCGGAGTATCCAGTTCGATGACGAGCGCGTCCGCTCCTTGCTCTCGTGCCTCGTTCATCCTTCGGGCGACGGATTTTGCCGTAAGCGAGTCGATCGGGGTCGTGATGTCGATGATCGCCAGTCGGTCCGCCTGCCGGGAGGCCGGCACGGGGCCGCTGCTTTGCTGATTCATCTTCCACCCGAGAAACGTGGAGAGCATCAACGCGATGATGGCGGTTGGAATCATGCATCCAGTGTATAGGAGGTCTCATTCTGGCATGAAAAAAAGACGGCCGCTTCGAACGAAGCGACCGTCTTTGGAGTCATTTCCTGTCTCACGAATCACGTGAGCGGAACAAGTTCATAGGGATCAGTCCCAGGTGCACTCGTAATCGAGATATTCGTAGGGATCGCTGCCGATGCTCTTGACGATGCAGAGGAACGCATCCTTGCCCGCGGAATTGGGATTGTTTCCGGTGGCTGCGGTGTCCTGATGGGTGTAGACGTCGTCTTCGACGAATTCGTCGTTGACTTCGAAACGGCTGTGCCCTTCAGGCGCGAACTGGTTGGTGTATTCCACGTGTCCGTCGTTGTAGACATGGTTGGCCCAGAACTCACTTCGGCCACCGAAGATGCCCAGCGTCTTGGACTGCTCATAGACATCGGGGCTGCCGTTCTGNCCNACGACGAAGCNTGTTCCCTGGCCNGAGCCGGGGCCTCGGGTNCCCATCACGACGAAGTCCGAGGNNAGAGCGTCTCTCCACTGGGTCTTCTTGCGCTTGCCNTTGATGAGCATGGTTCCGTAGGANGTGTTGCATTCCGAGTNGAGGTCGGCTCTGAAACCACTGTTGCCGTTGTCNTCGGGNGCCGAGCTTCCTTCATAGCCTGGNGCCATGTCCCAGAAGCTNCCNTGCAGGGGCTTGTACTCGGTGTAGTCATAGTCCGCATCGATCACGACGCGAGCGTTGACTTCCGANGGGTTCACCAGAATCTGNGGTGAGAGGAAGTTCTGCTGNATCAGGGCNGAAAAGAGGTTCGCATGGTTGTTGGCTGCGNAGTCCTCNACGCCACGCCCGGGAACCCAGCCNCCNTTGTACTGCTGNCGCTGAATGAGGCCGGGTGTGGGGAAGATTCCGTCCTGATCCGAGGCGAACGTCGCCATGGATTTGTGAATCTGCGAGAGCTGCGTGGAGTCCTTGACCTGACGGGCCTTGGCTCGAGCCTTCGAGAGCGCAGGGAGGAGGATTCCAAGGAGTAGTGCGATGATCGCNATCACGACCAGCAATTCAATGAGCGTGAATCCGCTCTTGTTCGTTCGTTTCATGTTCATGGTATTTGATCCGTAAGTTTGGCCNGCGGTGTGCTGACCCTTNTANTTTGGTGTTCCGGGGCGGANTTGATTCCGCCCCGGATTGTTTCAGACTGGTGCAGGCGGACTACTCGAGGTCGTCGNACTTCATCGCGGAGCCGATGGAGTTGGTGTCGTACGCCTTGGCGCAGATTCCGATCCAGCTGTCGCCCTCGTATCGGGGNAGAACNTCNTTGTTGCANCCGNNGAANTCGCAGNTGTANACGTTGTCGGGAAGCATGCCGCCCTGACCGGTGCAGTTGAAGTCAGCGGANAGGTATGTTTCGGTGTACTCCATGTGGTTGTCACCGAAGCAGTTGTATCCGGCCCAACGGTCTTCCGAGCCGTGAAGCTTCAGAGTCGGGCTGTTGGTGTAGTAGTTGTCGTCCTGCTCGTCGCCGTTGCGAGTGCTTCGGGTGCCGAGAACGACGTGCTCACTGCCCGAGTAGTTCACCCAGTTCTTCGACCGGCGAAGATTGGTGTTGTCGGCGAAGTTGCCGTGGATGGCCATGGCAGCGTAGGACACGTTGCACTCATCTGCTGCGCGCGAAGCGCCGCCCCATGAGGACAGACCATCATCGTTCACTGCTTTGCCGTCAATGCCGGCATTGAAGCTGGGGTCCCAGTACTGGTTGGCNGCCGGGTTGATCACGCTGTAGTCGTAATTCGNNTCTTCCTGGACGATTTCGTTGACCTCGGTGGTGCCGATGAGGATCGCAGGCTTGAGATATTCCAGCGCGATGCACATCGAGTAGAGGTTGTGATGGTTGTTGATCTTGTTGCGTTCACTGCCGTAGCGGCCGAAGTAGGTCTGTCCGGCGTTGGTGTACCAGTTGGGGTAGTACTTGCCGGGAGTTGGCAGGATGTTGTCCTTGGNGCTGTTGGCAAAGATCAGCATGGCCTTGTGGGTCTGGTTGATCTGTGANCTGTCCTTGGTCGATCGTGCCGATNNACGAGCCTTTGCCAGAGCTGGCAGGAGCAGACCGATCAACAATGCGATAATTGCAATGACGACCAGCAGCTCGATGAGCGTAAAGCCTTGTCTCTTCTTCATGCTTGGGTTCTCCAAAGTGTGAACATTCATTTTCATANGGGGGTATGTCAGTGGCACGCCGGGTTGAAGGNACCGGGGAGCCGNACGATTGGGTTGTTCCGANGACTCNTACANATGCCTCGGACTCTCCACANTTGGTCAGCAGTCCACCATGNCGNCATGGTGATCCTGGAAAACAGGCTGATGCACCAGATCATCGTGGCAGGNTCGTTCCGACTGNTTCCNNTTCCNNGANGGGTTAGGAATCAAGNCGGANGCATGACANTGTGTTGGCCAAGGCCTCTCAGGAGTCCGGGACTNGGTCGTCCTGGATACCNCACCTGTCATTTCAAATCCNCGCTCAGAANGNCTGAGNGTGGTTTGAACGTCNTGTGACGAAAGCACTGAACCCACCGNATGGGCTGATGCGTTACGAGATGTCGCTGACGAGTGGAGAGGAGGGGTTGGGTGAATTCACCCGAAATATAAGAGCGGTGTTGATCNGGCTTNGTCCAATCCNNANGANGGATCGGGGCTGTGCCGGACCAGATATGACGATTCCTCTCGTCAACCNGAAACTGGTTGTCGGNTCNCNCNTGTGGCCGNNANNNGCTNGGACACNAGATGAACCTCGAACTNCTACGTTAGNGNGCCNCAAATGGATGTCAAGTTTTCAATTTTTTGNCACATTNNTNANANGTTATCNGACNNNAGNGAATTCCTGTTNNCNCTGNTGTCCGCCNGNACGAGCTACGCTGTCNCNATGNCANAGCAACAAACCCCTTCNNATCGTCTGGCCTCACTCGGGTANNAGCTTCCAGAAGCCCCGAATCCGGTCGCNGCNTATGTTCCTTCNAAGCGAGTGGGCGACCTGGTGTANGTCAGCGGNCAGATTCCGCTTTNCGAGGNCGCGCTGCTTGCCAGCGGACGTGTGCCNGACGAGGTNAGCGAGGATCTGGCGNTNGATGCCGCCCGTCAATGCGCCTTGAACGCTCTTGCGGTGCTCGCNNCCCAATCGNCGANGGGATTGGATGGAGTCGCTGAAATCATCCGACTNGGGGTTTTCGTGCAGTGCACNNGGGANTTCACNGGTCAGCCGNCCGTGGCGAACGGNGCGAGCGAACTGATGGANTCNGTCTTTGGCCCNGATGGTCGGCATGTNCGTGCTGCNGTCGGNTCCATCTCACTGCCTCTGAACGCCCCGGTGGAAGTCGAGCTGCTNGCCCGCATGCACCCGGACTGATCAGCTNGANAAGGCAATGAGAATGATCAGCAGGACGATGATGAGGAAAGANGCGACTGAGACGNTNATCAGCAGTTTCCTGGNGTCACNNCTGTTGNCCGNATTNTGGTTGACNGGTNGAGCCNCAGGTCNGGTGTCCTCACCCTGAATNGCCTGAAAGCTCCCGGTCATGTTCTCCAGATTGATGCGTGCGCCTGCGTGAAGAGGTCTTGANCCCNTCATCACCAGATCGATGTCCTCAATCAGNTCGGCAGCCGTCGAATAGCGTTCGCTCGGTCTNTTCTCGAGCATCATNTCGATGATCTGAGCCGTTCCNGCCGTGAGCTTGGAATTCACATGGTCTGGTGGCACCACTTCATCCTTGAGNTGTCGGTTCATGACTTGAGAAGGGGATTTTCCTGAAAATGGAACCCGTCCTGTCACCATGTGGTAGGCCGTCGCGCCCAATCCGTAGATGTCCGCTTCGGGNCCGATCTTCACNCTGCCNCGAATCTGTTCNGGGCTGATGTAAAAGGGNGTTCCGTAGGCTCTTCCNGCCTCGGCNTCGGCCACGGCATGATCACTCAAGGCNCTTGCCANTCCGAGATCGGCGAGCTTCACAGTGCCATCTGCCGCAAGCATGATGTTCTTCGGTTTGATGTCACGATGGACGAATCCACGCTCATGTGCATGTTTGAGGGCGGAGGCGACCTGTCTCAGGATGTTCAGCGCCGTCGTTTCCTCGAGATGCCTGTCTCTGGTGATCGCGTCGTAGAGCGTCTCGCCATCCACGTATTCCATNACGAAGAAATGATGTTCTCCGGCNTGGCCGACATCGTAGGCTTGNACGATGTTCTGNTCGTTGAGCTTCGCGGCCGCTCTGCCCTCGCGATAGAAACGTTCGATNAAGGATTCATTGTCCGANAATCGNTTTGGAAGGATCTTGATCGCGACCAGTCGGTCAAGACTGATCTGCTTGGCAAGAAAGACCGTCGCCATCGCACCGGCTCCGAGTTTTCGAAGAATCTTGTAGCCCGGGATCTGCTGGCTGTTTCGGTCCGTCTCGTACTCGGTCCGGACTCTGTCCAACTGCCTTCTGGTCAGCATGTCCGAGTCCAGAAGGACCTCGGCGATGGAGAGAGACGGGTCGAGCTTTCTTCTCTGTTCCGCCAGTTCAAGCGCCTCGTCAAGCTCCTCGGTGGTCACCAGGCCGCGTTCGACCACGATCTTGCCGACGATGGTGTCGAACCCCAGGCCGGTTCTGGAGCCCTCCGAAGAGTCGTCCCCTTCCTGCTTCGCCACTTTTTCAGGTGCTGTTTTTGGTGCATCCTGCTCTTGTGGGTTTGATTTGCTGTCTGGCTCTGTCACTCTGTTGTCGGGTCCCTGCATGGGTTTTGGGGCACGTGGGTGCGAGTTGATGTCGTGTCCTCTCAGGAACTATGGTCGGATCCACCTTGATCGTCAAGGAACCGACTGAATACGCCTTCCTTCTATAATTCGCGCAGGAGATATCCTCGGATCCACTTCTTCCCGTAGTGGAGCCCACCAGCCCATGTCGGAATGCCCGCCCAGATCCGTTCTTCTCGTTCGCCCCAGTGCCCTGGGGGATGTGTGTCGCAGTGTTCCCGTGCTGTGTGCCATGCGGGAGGTCTGGCCCGACGCTCACCTGGGTTGGCTCGTCCAGTCCGAGTACGTCGATGCGATTCGGGCCCACCCCGCATTGGACGAAATTATTCGTTTTCCAAGAAATCAACTCCGTGGGGCCTGGAAGTCGCCGTCCAAGGGTCGTCAGCTTCTGAGTTTCCTGCACTTCCTGCGCACGGGGAAATGGGACATGGTCGTGGACTGTCAGGGTCTGGCGCGGAGCGCGTTCTTTGCACGCATGACCGGAGCTCCGGTGCGAACGGGTTTCTCTCGAGCGGATGAATGTGCCTGGATCCATTACACGAATCGGGTCTCAGTGGAGGAAACCCATGCCGTCGATCGCATGATGGGACTGATGAAGCCGCACGTCACGAGTCACGCGCCCGACATGCGACTCTATGCGCCGGCTCCCGACGTGCGATGGTGGAATCTCAACGAGCTTCGGCCGTCCTCCTATGCGGTATTCGCGCCGAAAAGTCGGTGGGCCAGCAAGGAATGGCCCGCGGATCGTTGGTTGGAACTGGCGAGAGGGTTCGCAGAGAAAAGGTCCACGCCCATCATTCTCATCGGAAGCCCGGGGGAGCGTGAGGCGGTTGATGACCTGGCCGCTCGCATGCAATTGATCGGCATCGACTCACACTCGCTTGCCGGTCGTGCCTCGATCGGTCAGACCATGGCTGTCATCGAAAAGGCGGCCGTCGTGGTTGCGAATGATTCCGCGCCGATGCACATGGCGGTCGGTTTCGACAGGCCCCTGGTCGCGCTTTTCGGTCCGACGGATCCTGCCGAAGTGGGGCCCTACGGCCGAAGTGATGCGGTGTTGCGTCCGGAGAATTCGTTTGGAAAAGGACGCGACTACCGGATGCCCACGGACACCTCAGGCTCCATGTCCGACATCGAAGTGGACAGCGTTCTGCAGAAGGCGCTTGCTCAGATCGGAGGGGTGGCATGAGAACGCTGTGGCTTGCCAGCTCCTCTCCGAGAAGACGACTGCTGATGGAGAATTCCGGTTTCCAGCCGCGGTGCGTTTCCAGCGATCTCGACGATGATCTTCTGAGAATCAACGATGAAAACGTCCTTGCGACCTGTGCTGCCAGAGCATGGTTCAAGGCCGAGTCGGTTCATGATCAGCTCCTGTCCCGGGCTGATTCGGATACCGGCGATGATCCCGGCATTCTTGTCGCCGCCGACACGTTGTGTGAGCTTGACGGTTCTCCGGTCGGCAAGCCTGCGACAAAGAATGATGCTGAATTCATGATTCGATCAATGATCGCTCGCGCTCACAGGACCGTCACCGGCGTGGCGATACTCGATCGGTCTTCGATGGAACGTTCCATCTGGTGCGATGTGGCCAGGGTCGAGTTGGGCGCTCTCTCCGAAGACGCGCTTCATGCTTATCTGGAATCGGGTGAGTGGAGAGGCAAATCCGGTGGATACAACCTCGGCGATCGGATCAATGCTGGTTGGCCTGTTTCATGCCACGGTGATCCTGCCACGGTGATGGGGCTTCCCATGAAGCGGCTTGCTCCGGCATTGAAACTGTTCATGAAGGAGGGTGCCTCTTCATGATCGCTTCCGTGGACATGTCTCCGTTTCTATCCGTCAGCCTCGGGATCGTCCTCGTCGCATCGTCCGTCTGGTACTGGCATCAGCTTGGTGCTGTCGAGGTCCGGCCATCCACCAGAGGCCTGCGCCGAAGCTCTTTGGTCTTCGCGGTTCTGGCCGTGGTCGCACTTGTCCGTGCCGCGTCGTTCATCGATTACGAATCAGATCCCGCTCTGTACATCGAAGCGTGGCTCGCGTCAGTGGCTCTGGTCTTTCTCGTCGTCGTTTTCGTGGCATTTGATGTCTTCAACAGTTTTCGGATTCAGCGAAAGGAGCTTGAAAACGAAGCCGTGGAGAATGCGACAAGGCTCAGCAGTCAGCTCAAGGATCTGGTCGGCCGCCCGGGTCGTGATGATGGAGGAGACTGATGACCAGTGAACGAGGCCCTCTTCCAGACTTTCTGGCGCCTCTGTCATGGACGGCGGCCAGGTTCTATGGCATGGGAGCGTCCTTCGTCCATCGCAGGCACCGTCTGCGAGGAGGCACTCGTGTTCCTGTTCCGGTCATTTCCGTGGGCAATCTCTCCGTCGGCGGGACAGGCAAGACTCCTTTCACCAGGCGAGTTGCGGAGGCAATCATCGCCGCTGGGGGGAAGCCTGCCATCGCTCTGAGGGGGTACCGTTCCCGGGCCACCAATGGATCGGATGAAGCTCGTGAATATCAAGAAAGTCTTCCGGGTGTTCCGGTTCTCGTCGGTGCCGACAGGGCCAGCGTGATTCTCGGCGCTCTAGAGTCCGCGCCGGGGACGTTCGATTGCGTCGTCCTCGATGATGGCTTCCAGCATCGTCGGTTGCATCGGGATCTCGACATCATGCTGATCGATTCCAGTCGCTCCGATGTCTTTGGAGATCTTCTTCCCAACGGCTGGTTGCGTGAATCCGTGACAGCG
Source organism: Phycisphaerae bacterium (assembly GCA_002709755.1). Classification (GTDB taxonomy): domain Bacteria; phylum Planctomycetota; class Phycisphaerae; order Phycisphaerales; family SM1A02; genus UBA8087. The sequence continues at coordinate 82,811 of PAQN01000030.1, read as the reverse complement.
CTCGGCCGAGCCGATTGTGTGGTTCTCACCAATCATCTGGAAAACTGTGGCTCCCCGGCATTCGATCGCCTTGCAGGAAAACACTCCGAGAACGCTCCTGTCGTCCGCTGTCGTCACGGCTGGTCGGAAGTCCTTCATCATGACTCGACGTCCACCCATGCTCTGTCTGTCGCTCGGGCTTCCTCCAGATTTCCGAACGTCCTGGTGATCACCGGACTTGGAAACCCTGATGCCATGATCAAATCGGTGCAAGACCATGGTTTTTCGATCACCCAGCATCTGCGACATCGTGATCATGCGGCCTACACCGAGTCGGACGGACGAGCGTTCCTCCAGCGAGGCTCGTCATCCGACGCGATCCTTGTCTCTGCCAAGGACTGGGTCAAATTGCGAGAGCTTTCCTGTTTCCAGACCTCAACAACGCCGATTCTGGTGCCTCAGGTCAGGATCGAGTTCAGTTCCGGTGAATTCGAGCTCGCCGGATTGCTCTCAAAGGCGTGTGGGCGACGAATCGCGCTGTAGACTCTTCACGCATGAACACTGAACCGAACAAGTTCGTCAGACTTCTCGAGGCACTCGAAGGCTTTCGCTCCTTCGATGTGGTCCTTGTCGGTGACTTCATGCTGGATCAGCAGGTTCAAGGCGCAGCCGAGCGGCTGAGTCCCGAGGCGCCGATTCCAATTCTGCGCGCGACGTCTCATCGCGATGTCACGAGCACCCCGGGTGGTTCAGGAAACGTTGCCAACTGTCTGGCCGCACTTGGCGCTCAGGTGCGATGCTTCGGCGTTGTCGGTGACGATCCCGAGGGAGCGCTGCTCACCGAAATGCTTTCCGATGAGGGGTGTGACGTCAGTGGTTTCGTGATCGACGGGCAACGTCCGACCACCGTGAAGAGAAGTCTCGTCGGGCTCGCTCAGCATCGACACCCTCAGAAGATGTTCCGCCTCGATTTCGAATCATCGGATCCGCTTTCTTCCACAGTCTCGAATGAATTGATCGAGCGGATTGAACGCGCTCTTGACTCGGCCTCGATCGTCTGCATCGAGGATTATGCCAAGGGTGTCTGCACCGAATCGATATGTCAGGCGGTCATCAAGGCCGCAAGGGCCAGAGGCATCCCCGTTCTGGTCGATCCCGCCCCGATAAAGAGCTACGAGAGATACTCCGGGGCGACGCTGGTCACTCCAAATCGGAGCGAGGCCGAACTTGCCACGGGTTCCACCGCTCCGGGGTCCGATCAGAGTGGTGTGCAGCATGGAAAAGCACTTGCCAAATCCCTCCTGGAGAACACCGACATCGACTCGGTGGCAGTCACTGTCGACAAGGACGGGGCGATCATCGCCTCCCGCGGAGGGGAGCTCGTTCATGTTCCCACGAGGGCTCGTACCGTCTATGACGTCACCGGGGCGGGCGACATGGTGCTTGCGGCCCTGGCAGGATGCCTTGCCCATGACATGAGTCTCGAGGAATCGATGCAGGTTGCGAACATCGCTGCAGGGCTCGAGGTCGAGACATTCGGTGTTCGCCCCATCCCTCTCGGAGAGATTCGCCGATCGCTGCTTCTCGAGTCGGGCCATGAGTGCCCGCCATTGTTGGAGCTTTCTGAACTTCTCGAAGATCTTGGACGGCATCGAGAGCAGTGTCATCGAATCGTGCTGACCAATGGTTGCTTCGATGTGATTCATGCCGGTCATGTCGCCTATCTTCGCGACGCTCGTCGCGAGGGCGATGTCCTCGTCGTCGGAGTCAATTCAGATGCTCAGGTTCGTGCATTGAAGGGTGAATCGCGGCCGATCTTCAATCAGGTCGAGCGGGTTGAAATTCTTGGCGAGCTCAAATGTGTCGACTATCTCGTGATCTTCGAGGAGCACACCGCTCATGATCTGATTCGTGCGGTGATGCCGGACATCTACGTCAAAGGTGGCGATTACGAGCCGGATCAAATCGTCGAATACGACCTGCTCGCTGAACTGGGCATAGACGTCAAGGTGCTCGCTCATCGTCCCGGGCTTGGCTCCTCAGCCCTGATCGACCGCATTCGCACCGAATCATGAGTCTCTGGTTTTCGGACCATGGATCCAGCCCTCCCGGCCACGATTTTGTCTCACGGCATGCTGTTCTTGTCAGTATTCCTTGGCAATCAGCTTCTATGTGGCATTCTTGACGAGCCCTGAGTCCCGTGTCTGGGTCTGGGCGTGGTCTTCACCCAATCGAAGAGAGGAATCATGTCCGCTTCACCGGTCTGCCATATCCGCCAAACACGATGCCTCGCCGCGTTCCTGATGGTCCTGTTCTCAGGCTTCGTTCTGGCTGGATGCGCCTCCAGCCCCTCGGATCACGACGGCATCCGGATGATCCCATCCGCTCGTGGATACGTTCTTCCAGGAGATGACGCTCGTGCGGCTCAATTCATGGCGGGCCTGGCCCAGCCCGGATCGGATTTCGGTCCCTTCACGGGTCGAAGCGACCAAAAACTGGGCCTTGATCCATTNGCAGNTGAAAAATTTGAAGATCGATACGAGCGTCGAATTCTGGATCGGCAGTTCACGTCGCTCGGACGTCCCTTCAACGTCTACCAGGACACCACGAGATCACTTTCTCGTGTTTCCAGGTAAACGTTCGCTGGTCTTTGAACTTCTACGCTTGACACTTCCCAGTCTCACCCCCGATACTGGAGATGATTTCAGTGCTGTGAGAAGCTGAGATCTGGTGGCGGCCGCCTCTCAGACTTCTTCACATTCGATTCTTCACTGATCCAGTTGTTTGGCAGTTCCATAAAATGCACTGCGCTACAAGCTCAAGGGGCTCTGATGGCTACGACAACGAAAAAAGATCTCATCGACCGAATCGCAGACTCGACGCAGCAGAGACGTTCTGATGTCAAGCGGACGGTTCAGGCATTTCTTGACCAGGTCATTGACGAGCTGGGTCAAGGCAACAGACTCGAGTTCCGTGATTTCGGTGTGTTCGAGATCAAGGAACGTGCTCCTCGAATGGCACAGAATCCCAAAACGCTCGAGCGTGTCCACGTTCCCGCTCGCAAGACCGTCAAGTTCAAGGTCGGGCGTCTGATGCGAGAGACTCTCGAGGATCAGTCGGTCGAGTCACCACAGATCATGGTCGAGCTCAAATCCGACGAAACCGCCAAGGCCGAACCGGCGACTTCGAACGTCTGATTCACCATCAACTGACAATTCGACTTGTCCACATCATGGACTCCGCCACCGCACTCCATGGTGGAAGAGCTGTCATCTTCGTCAGAAGATCGAAGGAAGCTGGTCTCCTGTCAGTCCATGACCACTGGTGACAGCAACTTTCCTTCCTCAGGCCCCGCGTCCGGCTTTGAAAAAGCATCCCGCAAGTCGAAGGATGATCTCGAATCATCCGGCATCGGCGGGCGGGATCTTTCCAGGTTGATCGAAGCCCTGCCCCCTCATGCCCCGGGGGCTGAGATGAGTCTCCTTGGAGCGATGCTCTGGGATCACACGGTCATTCCAGAAGTCATCGGAATCGTCTCTTCGGGATCCGATTTCTACAGAGCCTCGCATCAGGTTCTCTTTCAGACGATGATCGATCTCTACGACAGAAACGGTTCCCTTGACGGGGAGCAGTTGACTCAGCGGTTGAGTGATGATGGGGTGCTCGATGAGGTCGGTGGAGTCGATTATCTGGTGACACTGGCTGAAAGTGTTCCCAGTGCGTCCAACGCTCCCTACTACGCTCGAATCGTTCGTGAAAAAGCGACCCTCCGTGAACTGATCGAAGCTTCAGGGACCACCCTCATGGAGGCGCACACGAGTTCCGAAGACGCTCAGATCGTTCTCGAGCAGGCCGAGCAGCGCATCTTCAAGATCGCTCAGAAGAGAGAACACGCGTCGTCTCAGGATCTCGGATCGCTTCTTGATGAAGCGATCAAGGCNATCGAGGCGAATGATGGTCAGACNATGGGCGGGCTGCCTTCGGGCTTCAAGGNGCTCGATGAACTCACNAACGGCCTNCAGTCNGGTGAAATGCTGATCCTCGCGGCNCGTCCTTCGATGGGCAAGACCGCTGTCGCNCTCAACATCATCGAACACGCCTCNATGGCAGGTCATCCCTGTGCCTTCTTCTCTCTGGANATGGGACGCCATCAGCTCGTTCAAAGACTGATCTGCGCNCGTGGAAGCATCGATTCCCAGCGTCTCCGACGAAACATGCTCAGAGCGGAGGATTTCTCGAAGATCTTCGCCGCNTGCGAGGAGCTCAAGAAAGCNCCGCTGTACATCGATGACACNCCCGGNCTTTCTCTGCTNCAGCTTCGTTCGAAGGCTCGAAGAATGAAGGAGCGATTTGGAATCAAATTCCTGGTGATCGACTACTTGCAGCTCATGAATTCGGGCACGCGAAGCGAAAGTCGCCAGCTTGAAGTTTCAGAGATGAGCCGAGGTGTCAAGGCGATGGCTCGTGAACTGGATATTCCGGTCCTTTGTCTCAGCCAGTTGAATCGTGCCGCCGAACAGCGGGAGGGACACAGGCCGCGAATGAGCGATCTTCGTGAATCCGGGTCCATCGAACAGGACGCCGACGTCGTGATGATGCTGCATCGTGAGGAGTATTACTACAGACATGATCCCGACTGGCTCGCCGCGAACCCCGATAAGGCAGGCATGGGTGAGATCATCATCGCGAAGCAGCGAAACGGTCCGACCGGCACGGTACAGCTGGTGTGGGACGGTGCTTCGACGAAGTACAAGGATCTCTCCGAGTTGAGCTCGGATGAGGATTTCTCACGAGGCTCCGTCACTGACTACGGGATCTCCGGCTGATCCCGCACGAATCTGACTTCCTCAGTGACAACAGGCGGCCATCGCTCTCGACCCGGCGTTCCACATCCGGTGACTGTCATGCTGATTGTCATGGCGGCTGTTCAAAGTCAGCCGCCGAGTTTCTCGCTTGAGAGCCCGAAGGGCCGATGAGCAACTTGGGCTCTGCCTTTCTGGTATGTCCCTCAGTTTCTCATCCGTACCGACTCTCAGGCGTACTTCATGGACTCTCAAGAATCCAAAGAGATCACAGATGTCCTCCGTCAGGCAGCGGAAGGGGATCAGGACGCATGGCGTGAAATCATCGCTCGTTTCGGTCCACGAGTCTTCGGTCTGCTTCGAGCCAACTGCGGGGACTCCGAGCTGGCAGAGGAGCTTGCTCAGTCCACGTTCTGCACTGTGGCTCAAAAGTTGTCCTCATACCGTGAATACGGCCGTTTCGAGTCCTGGATCTTTCGGATCGCGATGAACAGGCTCAAGGATGAAATGAGACGTCGGAAGCGACATGCCGTACCGATGGAAAGNCCTGTTCTGACNGGGCTTGCAGGCGANGGCTCCACCGAGGCNCCGACCTNCGATGAGTCTGATAAAAACCGTCTTNNTATCGCNNTGCAGGACCTTTCNGAACTTGATCGGCAGATCATCGATCTNCGTCACACNGCTTCAATGAGTTTCAAACAGATCAGTGAGCTNCTGGACGAGCCGGTGGGGACNCTCCTGGCGCGTCATCATCGAGCCTTGAAGAAATTGAAGCAGATCCTTGATTCAAGTGNNGAATCAGCCCTGAGTGAGAAAAAAGAGGATGATTGATGCAATTTGCNGTCTTNACGNGCGTTCCTCANCTGTGATTTTCTCGTTTCGGAAGGGTGTCNTGCNCTTCCAGATTGATTGGTTGAAATCGTGAGTCATCCCAACGANCCATCACATCTCGACNCATCGGACNTGGAGGATCTTGCCNCCATGCTCGACGAGCGTGGGCAATCCCTTCGTCATTCGANGGGNCTNGAATCCCGACTNTTCGGNGNTTCATCCGAGCTTCTTCCTCCACCAAGAACCNTCGGNTTTCCGAATCACATTCTTCGAATCACGGCTGCCGCATGCCTGCTCATTGCCTGNGCCCTGACNCTTCGGTTCTACGCGCAACTGCCGACCTCCGGNGTCGAGACGAACTCCGTTGACTTCTCACTCGCATTCGGTTCCGAAACATCCGGTGAAAGCCGGATGGCCCTGACGGAGGATCGCGAGAACCTGATTTTCACCATTCTTGAAGCAAGAGCCGATGTCGGTCTNGCCGAGGTCGATATNCATGAAGCGACAGATCCTGTCTCGCTGGCCTTTGCCCCCATACTTGGATCCACTGGTTTCGGTTTCGACGATCTGGAAACCGAAATCCGCTCCATCGAAGGAACCATGGGTCGCTAGACACCCTTATGNACCGTGCCACTCAGGCGTTCGATTGGCGGATCGAGAAACACGATGATTCGACTGCTCATGACATTTCTGGTTCTGGCTGGCACATTGTTCATGGCTGAACCCATGCAGGCTCAGGACGTCACCCCTGACGGAACGGTGGACTCAACCTCGGGCACGACGGTGGAACGAGATCAGCCCAAGCGACCGCCTCTTCGAATGGCGCCCGGTGAAAAACGCAGTGGGCGCGGCATTCGCCGGATGGACAATCCAACCGAGGCAGACATCGACAGTTTCATTCTGGTGGCCACCGAGCTCAAGCCGGAGTGGAAGGATTCCCTTGAATCAATGCGTGCCCAGAATCCTGACAAGTTCCAGGAGACGCTCAGAAGCTTCGGTCGGAGGATCTGGTACCTCGTCGAGTTGCGTGCTCAGAATCCGAATCTCTATCGATTGAGAATCGATGAGATACACAATGACGAAAAGCTCTGGGCTCTCGCGACGCAGCACCGGGAAGCCATGGCGCTCGAGGACTCCGATGGTGCNCGTGTGATCANGGGTCGTCTTCAGGAGCTCGCGCTCATCCAGGTCGACCTCAAGCTTCGAGTGCGTGCCGAGGAGCTGGCCGCCATGTCCAACGCTCTCGAGCGCCTGCGCAAGGAAGTGATGCAGGATCTTGAACGACGGCAGGCCAAAGCGGACGAACTCGTTGAGCGCCTCATCTCGGGGAAGATGCCGCCTGGTGTCCATGGCCGCAAGAACGAGGTTCGAAAGTTTATCGAAGCTCAATCGGACATGGAGCCCTCAGACGAGCAGGGTCCTTCCAAGAAACCCTGATGGACCTCCTCACCCCGTCGACTCGATACACTCCAATCGATGGCTTCCACTGACACAGCATCATCCGCTCGCAGGGGCACATCACGTTCAGGCGTGTTCGGAGTCACGATTCTTCTTGTGATCCTGCTTGGTTCGCTCCTCTCCATTCCATGGACGTTCGGTGTCATAGACAGCGGGGGGATTCCAACCCGACGGTACGAGGCGGCCAATCTGCAACTTGCCTTGTTCCCACCGGTCTGGTGGCACACCTCCGAGCATCAGGAAGCGATGCTTCAGGCTCAGTTGGACTCAGGCGCCTACGTCCCCGGACGAATTCTGGGAACGGATCGCCTTGGTCGGGATTTCTTCGCCCGATGTCTCGCCGGTGGGGGGATCAGCCTCGCCATAGGATTCTGCGCGGCACTGCTCTCGGTCGTGATCGGCACCTTGTACGGAGCGGTTGCCGGATGGGCTGGAGGGCGGCTCGATGCCCTGCTCATGCGGCTGGTGGACATTCTCTTCGGACTTCCTTACATCCTTCTGGTCGTCCTGCTTTCCGTGGCGGTCGACGGGTATCTCCAATCCCGAGCTGGCCAGATGGGTGAAGCCGGACGACAGTTCGTCAATGTCCTGACCCTTCTCGCGGCCATCGGGGCGGTCAGCTGGCTGGCAATGGCCCGGGTCATCCGAGGGCAGGTCCTGAGTCTGCGTGAACAGCCCTTCATGGAGGCGTCCAGGGCCGTGGGAGTCCCCCTGAAACGGCAGTTTCTCAGGCATTTGCTCCCCAACCTGATGGGGCCGATCATCGTGTATGCAACCCTTGCGGTCCCAGCCGCGATTCTCTCGGAGAGCTTTCTGAGTTTTTTGGGAATCGGCGTGAAGGATCCGCTGCCCAGCTGGGGAAATCTAGCCTCCAGCGGCCTTTCCGAACTCAATACCGTCAGAAGCCACTGGTGGCTGCTCTTCTGGCCTTGTCTCCTCATTGGAACTTCGCTTCTGGCCCTCAATTTTGTGGGAGATCATCTCAAGGAGAGGTTTGATCCAATTCGAGCCAGCGTTTAGCCTGTGTGATCTACAACCCTGACTTCGACATCATCTACCCGCCCCATGCGGCATTAGGAACGTGATATGCAGAATCGATTCGGCCTGAAGGACGGCGTCATGCTGGTCCTCCTCCTGACCGTGGCCACCCTTGTTGTCTTAGGAATGTTTGGAAACGATCGCGTCCTTCAGCAGGTCCAGCAGGTCGAATCCAAGGTCGCGGAACTTGAAAGCGCCGTCGCCGCCGGTGGCGATTCCAGCGCCAACCTCTCCGAGTTGCGGGAGGAACTGGACGCGCTTCGGGATGCCATCATCGCACGACCCGTGAATGTCTATGTCACCGGGGCCGCGGGAGAGGCCGCCATGGTTCCCCCTCCCACGGATGCCACCGACGAGTGGGATGCCGGTCAAAGCTCCGCCTCCAAGGGCGGCGAGCGGGATGAATCGTGGGCTCGGCCCGGAGTTCCGATCGAGTGGCAGGAGCCCTGGACGATGGGGAGTCAGCCTGCTGATGTTCCCGGGTTCTCCAAGGGTGGTGAATTCACCGAGATCTTCGGCGCCCAGCTTCCTCGCATCACGCCCTATCTGTCGGGTGACGTCTACAGTCGTCGAATCACCGATCAGGTGCTCGAGACGATGGCGGCCTACGATCCCAACACGCTCAAGCTTCGCGGGGTCCTCGCCGATGCCTGGCAATTCGATCCCGATGGGTTGTGGCTTCGTGTTCATCTGAATCCCAAGGCTCGATTCAGCGACGGTGTTCCGCTGACGGCCGAGGATGTCCGATGGACTCTGCAGGATTTCGTCTTCAATGAACGCATCGAAGCCGAACGTTCCCGTTCGATTCTGGACATGATCGAGGACGTCGAGGTCCTGAGTGACCATGCCCTTGAGATCACATTCAACAAGGCGCTTTTCTCCAATCTGAGTGGAGCGCTCGGCAACTACATTCTTCCGAAGCATTACTACTCTCAGTTCGAGGAATCGACCATCAATCAGTCGACCGGACTGCTCATGGGTTCCGGCCGTTTCAAGATGGAATCCAACGATCCCGACAATCAGTGGTCTCCCGGGTCCGATGTCGTCATCGTGAGAAACGAACGGTACTGGGGCGAGGGGGAGACTCCGCTCGACAGTCTGCGTTTCAAGGTGATCACCGAATCCGTGGCGTCTCTGGTGGGGTACCGAAACGGCGACGGTGACATGTTGACGCCCTCGTCCTCCCAGTACTCCGAGCTTCGATCCGACTCCGATTTCCTCGCGGACAATGCGATCTACAAATGGGTCAACATGCGTTCCGGCAATGGCTTCATCGGCTGGCAGTGCGGTCGGCGCGGCGGACCTCCCGATGGCACCTGGACTCCATTCCATGACAAGCGTGTTCGACGCGCGATGACGATGACTCTGGACCGTGAACAGATGATTCGTGAGATCTATGCCGGCGTGGGTGTGGTTTCAACCGGGCCCAGCAGTCCGAGTTCTCCGGCCTCGAATCCGGCCATCGCCGCCTGGCCCTACGACCTCGATCAGGCTCGTCTGCTGCTCAAGGAAGCCGGCTGGGAGGATCTGAACAACGATGGTGTGCTCGAGTACCAGCTTGATGACGAGTACTTCTCGAAGGGCACCCCGTTCAAGTTCGAATTCACGATCACCCAGAGCGGCGAGACCACCGAACGCATCATCAGCTACCTGGTCAGTCAGTGCGAAGAGGTCGGCATCATCTGCGAACCTCGCGTGGTCGACTGGTCCTTCTACTCCGACATGCTCAAGGGTCGTGATTTCGATGCCATGATCATGGGCTGGAGCGCCTCCGGGCCTGAGAGTGATCCGCGACAGATCTGGCATCGTGATTCGATCCAGAATCAGGGTGACAACTTCATCCAGTGGGACAATCAGGCGGCGAGTGATCTGATCGACAAGGGGCGAAGCACGATGGATGCCGAGTCTCGCATGCTCATCTGGCATGACTTTCATGACATCCTTCACGATGAGCAGCCCTACACATTCGTGAGAGTGGCGCCCTGGATCAGATTCATCAAGCGTGAGATCGGCAACGTCGAGACATACCCCGTGGGTCTGGAGCCCGCCGAATTTTTCCGAATCGGAGAAAGTGACGCCGCTCCCACGAGCTGATGAGGCGCCCGCCTCGGTTCACGGAAACGCCTAACTACCCATGCTTGGTTACATCGGACGACGCTTGCTTTTGATGATTCCGACCCTGTTCGGGATTACCTTCATGGTGTTCATGCTTCTTGCAATGGCGCCGGGGGGTATCGGTGCCTCGCTGCGGGCCGCTGGAGGAAACGTCGACGCCGACAGCAAGGCGAGCCTTCAGCTTCTATACATCGAGGATCGATACGGTCTGGACGATCATGCCGTGGTCCAGTATTTCCGCTGGCTCGGACGCATTTCGCCCATCAAGTTCGGTGAGCGGGCCATGCGCAACTATGCGGGTGATCTCGAGGAGCCTCCGCGTTCGGTGAAGGATCTTCCGATCGGTCCCGAATGGTTCGGAGACGACCTGGAGATCCCCGAGGGTTTGTTCGAGCAAGCGATGGACACCAACCTCGCCGTCGCGAACGATGCCAATGAGACACGCATCGCTCAGGTCAGGATGGCCGAGGCACAGGCGGAGGAGCGTCGAGCCGAGGGCTACTCCGTGGGTGAAGCCCCGGAGATGATTCCTGAATACAAGGATGCCAACAAGGCCTATCTGCGAGCTCGGGCTCAGTATCTTCTCGCCACCCGGGCTCTCGAGAGCGCGATCAACGAGTATGTCTCCGAGGATTCGGAGAAAGCCATCAAGGAAGAGACACTCAGGCTCGAGGCCGATGGCGTCGACCCCGATGTGGCCGTGAGAATCGCAGCGACATCGGCTTCTTCAAGATTCTCCGATGTCATTCAGGACGGAAACGACGTCGATTTCGATCTCCTGGCGAGTCTCGATCCCGACAGGAGTCTTGATGCCTGGCCTTCGATCGTGCAGGCCTATCAGGACACCACTCAGAAGCAGGCGGCAGCGCTTGCCTCGCTCGCACGAGTTCAATCGGCATTTCAATCCAAGCCCTATCCCATCTCCGGTGTGGGTTTCGGAAACTTGATCAACCTGGACTGGCCCAACTTCGGAAAGAGCTTCACCATCGGGCGTCCGGTGATCGATCTGATCGCCGAGGCTCTTCCGGTGACGTTGCTTCTGAACGTCGTGGCGATTCCCTTCATCTACCTCATCGCCGTGCCCTTCGGCATGCAGGCCGCCGCCCAGCAGAACAAGCTTTTCGACAAGGTTTCGGGCACCGTGTTCGTGATGTTCTGGTCGATTCCGGTCGTCTGGGCCGGAGTGCTTGCGATCGGATTCCTCGCCGACAAGGAGTATCTCGGTTGGTTCCCGGCCTCCGGGCTCCATTCCAACGGCTCCGATGACATGCTCTACATGCCGAATTGGCGTGGTGGCGAGTTCCATGCCGGCTATCTGCTCGACCTGCTCTGGCATCTGGTCCTTCCCGTGATGTGCCTCGTCTACGGCGGGTTCGCGGTACTCGCCAAGCAGACTCGCGCCGCCATGCTCGACAACTACACGATGGACTTCGTTCGAACCGCACGTGCGAAAGGTGTCTCCGACAGCGAGGTCAAGTGGTATCACGTCTTCCGAAACAGCCTGCTTCCGATCATCACGATCTTCGTCCTGGTCTTTCCCGCCATGCTTGCGGGGTCCGTCGTGATCGAGCGCATCTTCTCCATTCCGGGAATGGGGTCACTGATCATTCAGGCGATTTTCAACCTCGACAAGGACGTCATTCTTGCCAACGTCTTCATGATCGCCGTGGTGAACCTTGTTGCGCTTCTCCTCGCCGACATCCTTTACGCCGTGGCCGACCCACGGGTCAGCTACGATTGAACCGAGTCCCCCAGAGATGACACAAGAAGAAAAGAAGACCGAAAAGACGATCTCCGGCATCGATGTGATGCGAGGGGTCGGTGTTCAGAGAGCTCGCCCGTTCTGGGCGGATGCCTGGCATCGCGTCGTCATTCGACGAGGGGCCCAGCTTGGTCTGATCTGGATCGCCATCGTGGGATTCTTCGCACTGTTCGCACCGGTGATCGCCAATGGGCTTCCGCTGTGGAGCGTCGAACGATCCGCCGACGGCGAAGTCCTGAAATCCTTCTCGCCTCTCTTCGCATCGCTCACGTCGACCGATCTGCTTCTTCTTCTCGGAGGCATTCTCGGTCCGATCCTCTTCTTCATCCCCATCGGCATGACGAAGCAGCATCGACTTGGGATCATCAGTGCCTCGCTCCTCCTCGGCGGCCTCACGGTCGTCCTGGTGGCCCTTCTTCAGTTCGTCCTGTCTGATCTCGCCGGAAGTGGCGGGGGCGAGGGTGGGTTCGTCTGGGCCGTCTGTCTCGGAAGCGCGATCGCCGTCGGAGCCTGTTTCGCGATGCTTCCCACCTTCAATTCGAAGGTCGCCCGCATCATCTTCGCATTCTCCGTGACCATGTTCTCTGGATGGGTCTGTGCCGATCGATGGAGTTCTCCGGTTCTCCAGCCGGAACGCTTCGTTCGTGGGCAGATCGAGGGCACCATGGAGAACACCTACACCTTGATTCCCTGGTCTCCCACTCAGTCGAGAGGCGAGTACTATTCCACGCCACCGGCGAGAACCACCGCGGATGCCTTCCAGACCGTGGCGGACGAACAGATCTCCGATGGCATCGGATTCCTCGCCCGGACAGTTGTCTTCAATCTGGCATCCGGGATCGATGGACTTCCCATGGACAAGCAGGCCAAGAGCGTCCTTGTGAATGCCTTGATCTGCAACTGCCCTGAAGAGCTTGATCAGATGCCGGCCCTCGGATTTTCGGATCAGTACATCACTCTCTTCAATGAAGCGGCCGCGCAGATGGCCGAATACAAGCGCTGCATCGAGGCAGGAGACGAAGCGGGTGCGAACGCCTCGGCATCGACCATCACCGGTCTCTTCTCATCTCTCGAGCCTTCGGGTCGAAATGCGAAGATCGCGATCACCGACGGTCTTTCCGAGTTCAAGACCAAGATCAAGGACCGAATCCAGTTCGTCGAACTTGCCAAGGAGATCTCCACGACCGAGTACGGCAAGCGCACGTTCTTTCTCGGCACTGATCCGATCGGACGTGACGTGCTTGCTCAGATGCTCTGGGCCTGTCGGCTTTCAATCTCCATCGGGCTCGTCTCGACCGGGCTTTCCGTTCTGATCGGAATCATCATCGGAGCGCTGATGGGCTATTTCGGGGGTTGGGTGGATCTCGTCCTCTCCCGAGTCGTCGAGATCTTCATGGCCGTGCCGGTGCTGTTCCTGCTCATCGTGGCCGCCTCGGCTCTGCCTNGAAACACCTACGTCATGATGACNATCATCGGTTGCGTCACNTGGACGGGCTCCGCGCGATTCATCCGTGCCGAGTTNCTCAAGCTTCGAAATCAGGATTTCGTCCAGAGTTGNCGGGCTGTGGGACTTCCTNTGCATTCCGTCCTCTTCAGACACATGCTTCCAAACGGNGTGACTCCNGTGCTTGTTCAGGCGTCATTCGGGGTCGCGGCCGCGATCATCGCNGAGGCCACCCTCAGCTACCTCGGACTNGGACCNTACGGNCAACCATCCTGGGGNAAGCTTCTNTCTCTGACCACNGGTGAGACCGGCGTCTTTCTCTGGTGGATGGCNGTCTTCCCCGGGCTTGCCATCTTCCTGACGGTACTTGCCTACAACGTGCTCGGTGAAAATTTCCGAGATGCGATCGATCCCAAGATGCGTAAGGCGGCACACTGATGTCGGAACTCTCGACCACACCNGAAATCGACATGGACGTGCCTCTCCTCGAAGTGAGGGATCTCGCCGTCTCGTTCTCCAATCCCTCGGCGCCGGACAGTCCCAGGGTNCAGGCCGTCGCCGGTGTGAACATGACCGTCTATCCCGCTCAGACNCTCGCGGTGGTCGGTGANTCCGGATGCGGCAAGAGCGTCACCGCGATGAGCACCATGCAGCTCGTTCCACAGCCCCCCGGTCGTTTCGATCGNGGACATGCCCTNTTCATGGGGCGGGACGTCCTTCGNTTCGATGAGCGGGAGATTCGTTCNCTTCGTGGAAACGACATCGCCATGATCTTTCAGGAACCCATGACGTCCTTGAATCCGGTGTACACGATCGGCGATCAGATCATGGAAGCCATTCTCCTCCATCAGGACGTGACTCAGGANGAGGCNGTCCAGATCGCAATCGATTCGATGCGTGATGTCGGNATNCCACAGCCCGAGCAGAGGNTCAAGGCCTATCCGCATCAGTTCTCCGGCGGAATGCGTCAGCGTGTCATGATCGCCATGGCACTNGCCTGTCAGCCCAAGCTGCTTCTTGCGGACGAGCCAACGACGGCTCTNGANGTGACGATTCAGGCTCAGATTCTTGAATTGCTGCGNGAGCTTCAGCGCACNCGGAAGATGGGAATCATGCTCATCACTCACAACCTCGGNGTCGTGGCGGAAAATGCCGATGTCGTGTGCGTGATGTACGCAGGCAGAGTCGTAGAGTACGCGAACATCTTCGAGTTGTTCGACAATCCTCTCCATCCCTACACACGCGGCCTTTTCAAGTCGATCCCAAAGCTTCGTGAAAACATCGAACGTCTGGTGACCGTCGAACAGATCGTCGACAANCCAGNGGAATACGTGCGACTGGATGGATTCGAGAAGGGGATCGTCCCCTGGTGGCCNGATCCACCTGAATCCGTCAAGCCANCGCTTCCCGACGAGGATGATGAATACATTCTTCACGAGATCTCCGAGNATCACTGGGTGGGCGTGTTCAAGAGCGANCATGTCGCCACNCATCCATCACGTGTTCCGGANCTGGATTATCGTCGTTCGGATTTCTGAANCCNNACTCCANCATCTTTCACGTTCANCNTCGGAGGAACACCCATGTCACTCGTCGATGTCGGNCGCAAGGCTCCCGCTCTCACNCTCAAGGACCAGGATGAGCAGAAGCANGCCNTGAAGGACTANCTCGGGCAGCCGGTCGTCCTTTATTTCTATCCCAAGGATGACACTTCCGGNTGCACCGCTCAGGCCTGNCAGTTTCGTGATGATCTGCCGAAGTTCAAACGNTCNAAGGCCGTGATCNTNGGNGTCAGTCCGGACAGTGAGGCGAGTCATGCCAAATTCATCGCCAAGCACGANTTGAATTTCACNCTCCTTGCCGATCCCAAGGATTCCGAAGGNNATCCGAAGNTCTGCGCGAAGTANGGNGTCTGGNAGGAGAAGTCGATGTACGGNCGCAAGTACATGGGCGTGGTNCGNACCACCTATCTCATCGATGCCAANGGCAAGGTCGCTCGCCGNTGGGACAAGGTCAAGGTGCCNGGGCANGCCGCGGAAGTGCTCGAGGCNGTNAAGGAACTGAACAAGAGCTGAATGCCAGNNNCNCAATTTCGGTAGAATCCAANCATGGACACTGTTCAATTCNNCTTTCAACGATTGTCGCCNCTGGCGACCGTNCCTCACTACCAGACNCCNCATGCCGCNGGCATGGATCTGCATGCGGCGNTNTCCGCNCCNGTCNTCATCGAGTCCGGAGACATCAGCCTCATNCCCTGTGGNTTCGCNATGGCNATNCCCGANGGTTTCGAAGCNCAGGTGCGGCCTCGCAGCGGACTTTCCACGAAACATGGAATCTCAATGCCNAANGCCCCCGGCACCATCGATTCCGATTACCGAGGNGANGTCAAGATNCCCNTGATCAATCTCGGNCGGGAACCNTTCACNGTGGAGGCGGGCATGCGCATCGCCCAGATGGTCATCTGNCCCATCGTNCGTGCNGAAATCGAGGANGTCGANNNTCTCGAGGAAACCGTGCGTGGATCGGGTGGTTTCGGATCCACNGGANGCTGACTCGACGATTTGCCGNCNCCCGGNNNCTTGATGNTCGCTACCATTTCCANTCAGGAAGATCCTGTCCGGAGCANATGACATGACCACTGCATCCAANACCGACATCACNACNGTNCCCNTGCTNGATCTCAAGGCNCAGTACGACACNATTCGTGCCGAGNTCGANCCGGTCGTCCGTGANGTNATNGAAAGTCAGTGGTTCATCGGNGGGCCGAAGCTTGCCGAGCTNGAATCGGANATTTCGANCTACTGCAACTGCGATCATGCCGTCGGCTGNGCCAGNGGNTCNGATGCGATNCTCCTTCCNTTGCAGGGNCTNGGNATAGGNCGTGATGATCTGGTCGTNTGTCCNACCTACACNTTCTTTTCAACGGCNGGNTCGATNCANCGCCTTGGCGCNAAGCCGGTCTTCTGTGACATCGATCCCGCCTCGTACAACATGACGCTCGANTCCCTNCAGNGAGCGTTCGATCGTCCGGATTCGAATCGGATCAAGGCCATCATTCCCGTGCACCTCTTCGGGCAGTGCTGCNACATGGATGGCATNCTCGATTTNGCGANCTCCANAGGTGTTCCCGTNATCGANGATGCCGCGCAAGCCATCGGTGCCGAGGATCTTCANGGTCGTCGNGCGGGNTCGATGGGAACTGCCGGTTGTTTCAGTTTCTTTCCCAGCAAGAATCTGGGNGGATTCGGTGATGCNGGAATCGTNACCACCCGGGATGAANCTCTCGCNGGTCGGCTGGCCAAGCTGNGAAACCACGGGATGGATCCAAAGTACTTCCATGGTGAGATCGGTCTGAATTCCCGGCTGGATGCTCTGCAGGCCGCCGTTCTCACGGTCAAGTTGCGCCACCTGGATTCCTGGACCGAGGGACGTCAGCGCAATGCCGCCTTCTACGACGCCGCCATCAGTGATGCGGGTGGNNTGTCCTCCNCCGTCNCNCTCGATGCGNCATCNGATCTGCCTCTTCGATTCCCTCANCCGGCNNAGTCNGGTGCACGTCACATCTACAACCAGTACATCGTTCGTGTGCCNGCGAAGCAACGTGATCTCGTCAGGACNNGGCTTTCAGAGCTCAACATCGGTTCCGAGATCTACTATCCGCTTCCGCTTCATCTTCAGGAATGCTTCGACTTCTGCGGGGGTTCCGAGGGAGATCATCCCGCCGCGGAAGCCGCGGCTCGAGAATCGATCGCGATTCCGATCTATCCTGATCTGACGGAGCCGCAGAGAGCTCATGTGATCGAAAGTCTCATCTCGATCGTCAAAGGTCTCTGACGAGGCTCAAAGCACATCGTCCAGTGAGGTGAGTCCCAGTGGTTCCCTTACATGGAAGGGTTCACCGGTCTCTCTTCCGATCCGGCTTCCATAGAATCTCGCACCTGCATCAAGCCACTCGACGATGGTCCTGTTCTTCTCCGGTTNCACGAACTGGCTGTCATAGGCGAGGATCGATTCTCTTTTCTTCGCGTGATAGCCGGTGGTGTCAAGAATGAAGGATGGCTGGGGCACGATCTTCAGGTGCGTACAGAAGTAGTAGATCATTCTTCGTGGATGACAGGGTTCTCCCGGCAGGTCTATCTTGCTCAACTTGGCATCGAATCGAGCATCCTCCACGATTCTTGTGGTTGCGACGTGATCAGGATGTGCGTCCTCGAAATACGGAAGAAAGATGATCTCCGTCTGCTCTTCGCGAATGACACCGGCAACCGCGTGTCGGGCTTCGATTGAATGTTCTACGAAGCGATTCGGAAGTCCCAGATTTCTTCTTCTCACTCCAAGGATTCCGGCTGCCGCCTCGGCCTCTGATGCCCTCGTCTTCGGGTCTCCGTATGGTGTGGGTTCACCGTCGGTCATGTCCAGAAGAAGAAGGTCATGGCCATCCTCCGCCAGGCGGGCGATCGTTCCTCCCATGCCCAATTCCTGATCATCAGGGTGGGGGCCTACAACCATAATCTTCATGAATCCGCTCCAGTCGAATATGCCATCCGGCGATGTTCACGTGCTCGCAGTTCTCACGATAGCTCTGTTTCAATCCAGAAGCGACTCGTAGAGCTTCTCGAGTTCCGACACCATCTTCTCACTTGAGAACATGTCCTTGCACAGTCTTCGGCCGTTTTCAGCCAGTTCCTTCTCGATCTCCGGATTCCATCGAGCGTCGAGGATCGTCTTTCTCAGGCGAAGGTGGTCGCCCGGAGAAACCAGCCGTCCGGTTCTACCCTCGATGACCACTTCGCCAGTGCCATCGACATCGTGAGCCACCACCGGCGTCCCCGAGAGCAACGCTTGAGGCACTGTTCTGGGCAATCCCTCCCGCCAGCTCGGGTGAGCCAGAAGATCGATCGAGTGCATGATCGCTGGAATATCCTCAGGGTCGCATCTGCCTGCCTCGACGATGCTGTCTTGGAGCCCCAATGTTCGAATTCGTGCGCGAATTCGTTCTCCGTGAAACCCGTCACCGACCCACAAGAGCTTCAGCCGCCGGTCGGACTTCAGATCTTCCCCCAATGCATCAAGAAGATCGTCATGGCCCTTGAGTTCGGCCAGTCTCGCGACGGTACCCACCACGAAATCATCCGGTGTGAATCCGAATCTGGTTCGCCATTCCTCCCGGTCCGATCGTTCTCTCAGAAACGATTTGGTATCCATTCCGGATCTGATCGTGATGTACTGTTCGGGTGTTCCGATTCCTTGTTCGAGTGCCTGAATTCTCATCGCTTCGGCCACGCACACGATGGCGTCGCATCGTTTCGCAGCTCGTGATTCAAGATCTATGAAGATTCTGTTCTTGAGTTGGGATTGATAGGGGTGAAAGGGGAGTCCGTGAATCGTGTGGACGATCGCAGGTGTCCCGGCCCTTCTGGCGGCATGTCTCCCCAGGATGCCCGCTTTGGAAGAGTGGGTGTGCACGACATCGGGACGCATTTTTCGTATCAACCGAGTCAGATCCCGAAGGCATCTGAAGTCCCGAATCGGGGCGATCTGCCGCACCATGTTCTTGGTTTCGATTGCTTCGATTCCACCATGCGCCTCGACTTCGGGAAGCATGCTTCCTTCCGGTCCGTGAATAGGCCCGTAGACCAGTGACACCTCATGACCTGCATCACTCTGGCCCATGCAGGACAGCACAGTGTTCTCCTGGGAGCCACCGATGATCAGCCTCGTGGAGACATGCATGATCTTCATCGGCTGGAGTCCTCCTCGATGTGCTGCGATCCATCCGACTCGGGCAATTCATGTTCGATCCACTCGAGGCTGAGGCCCTGAGGGCCCAGAGTTGGTCCTGTGAGCGACCTGTCACCGCTCGAGAATGCCTGATCGATGCTTTCCGGGCTTCTGGCTCCACGTCCGATCTCGAGCAGGGAACCGGCGATGATTCGAACCATGTTGTAGAGGAATCCGTTTCCCACGACTTCGATCGTGATTCGGTTTCCGGAGCTGCATTCGACATCACACTCGAGAATGGTCCGCACCGTCGTCTCTCTACCATGGTTGGCCGAGGCGAAAGGCTCGAAATCATGCGTGCCCACGAGTCTCGCCGCGCCATCCTTCATTCTCTGAAGGTCGAGATCATGATGCGTGGTCCAGACTGTCCGCCGATCGAACAGCGGTCTGATCACTCGTCCATGCTGAATTTGGTAGCGGTATTTCTTGATTATCGCATCCGCGATCGGATCGAATCCTTCGGGTACGACATCCGCGGAAAGAATCTGGAGATCCTCCGGACAGCGGGATGTGATCGCGCGCGCAAGGCGTTCGGGAGGGATCTCCCGATTCGTCGAGAAAGCGGCAACCTGGCCCTTGGCGTGAACTCCGGAGTCGGTACGTGATGCGCCGACCAGGATCACTGGCTCTCTCACCACCTTGGACACCACGGATTCAAGGACGCCCTGGACGGTTCTGAGCGGAGGGGCGTTCTTCGGCTCCTGCTTCTGCCAGCCATGGAACTCGGTGCCTTCATACGCAACGATCAGGCGGTAGCGAACCATCGGTTTTTTCAGTGTCCGAAGAGATCGACCTGCGGGAACATGCCTTCTTTCTCGAAATACTCGAGAGCATCGTCCACCGAGGGGAAGATCTTGGTTGCAGTTTCCGTGATGAACGGACTTGGGGCCTTCGATGGCTTCCAGACGACGTAGACTTCCTTGGTGTGTTCGAAGGCATGCTGAAGTTCCCGTTCCACTCCGCTTGAAAGTCCGGGTACGCCGCCTTCGAGTTCCGGGATGTACGAGACGATCATGTCCGACTGATCCACGAGTTTGAAGTCCCTCATGTAGATCTGTCCATCGATGTCGCCAGCGATGTCGAGAACCTCTCGTACGGGAAGTCGCAGTTCCTCGCTTCCGGCTCGTCCTCCGAAGGTGTGATTCTCGATGTTGACCCAGTCCTTGCCGTCACGAGCTGCATCGAGCGCACGGTCGAGAAGTAGTTTCTCATCGACGTCCGCGGGATCGAACGCGATGAAGTGTTCCGCGATGGCGGCTCTGAAGGCGTCGATTTCGGCGAGAATGTCCGGCATGTTGACGACATGGCTCATCGGGAACGAGGGGTAGACCTTGCGTACGTCTGGACGGGTCACGAGCTTGATGCAGGTCTCCACGGTGTCCACGTGTCGTCCTCTGCTGAGGATGTAGAAGTCGTTGTGGCATCCCATGGCATTTGCAAGAAGTTCCGTCGCAAGGATCTCCTCCTCTCGCCAGACCATGCAGTCCTTCAAGGTCGCGTCGATGTCATGTTCGTCATGAAGCCGCTGGTGAACCGTTTCGACGTTGTCCACAAGACAGATGAACATGTCGGCCTTGAGCAGATTCATCTGGTCGAAGTCGAATGCACTGAACAGTCCATGGTGCCATCTGAAGGTCGCATGGGTGTTCACGATGATGTTCTCGTGTTCCTCGACAGGAGAGCTGCTGGAGATGATGTCCTTGAACGCAGCTCTGCGCAGGCTGGCGAGTCGAGAGATGGGGAGGTCCAAGATTCTACCGGGGCGTACGTCGAGCGCCTCCTTGTACATCATGCTGCCGACGTTGAAGAGATCGATCTTGCCTCCTCGTTCACCGGCCTGTTCACAGACCGATTCGAGATAGGGGCGCTTGTCGACTCCGATTTGTCCTGTCACTACTGCACGCATTGCAGACCTCCACTTTCAGATCACTCAAGGGTACTCAACCCTTGGGTTTGTTGCTTCCTTCTTTCGAGATTGCTCGAAGCCAGGCCATTTTTTCGCGGGGTTTCGGGCCGCTTTTGCGCCGTCCAGAAATGAACCACGTCAGGACGCTCGTCAGTGCGATGATTCCAGCAACGACTCCGAGGGCGGTGAATATCGTCGTGGTGAGCGATTCGCCGGCTATTTGACGACCGATAAGTATTCCAAGTGTGACCTGCAATGAAGTCGTCACAAGGCACATCAACAGTTCGATCATCGTGAATTTCTTCCAGGGCATGTGCAGAATTCCTGCGACGGTCAGCGCTGGTGATCGAGTTCCGGGAATGAATCTCGCCAGAACCAGGACACCCGCGCCACGCCGGTCGAACTGATGTTTGACCTGCAGCAGTTTCTTCGGGTGAGCCAGTCGTTTGAACCATCGTCGATGCAGCACCTTCTTGCCGAGCGTTCTGCAGATCGAGAACCAGAGGTAGTCCCCTCCAAGCACGCCGACATAAGCCGCGAGGTAGGTCGAGATCACTTCCAGATCCCCTCTGCCGACAAAGATGCCGGCGGGGATGTTGACGACCTCCTCGCCGATCGGGACACCCACTCCGGAAGCGAGCAGAAGCGCGATCATCGCCCACGGCCCGTACTCCTTGATGAACTGGGTGAATCCTGATTCCCGGACCGACGTCGCAGATTCGGACGAGAGCATCAAGAGTGCATCGATGTCGATCGCACTGAAAATGTCAATCAAGGTGATCATGGTCGTGAAAGTGTAGCTGCCATCACGTTTCGGGTCAGTCAGTTCCGGTGTGCCTACTCTTCATGCCTGGGTAAGAGAAGCACCACGGCATGGACTTCCACTGCTCTTCCCTCGCCCACGGCATCGACCTCCTCGTGCGTCTTTGCCTTGATGTTGACGTCCTCCACCGGGGTTCCAAGGTTCTCGGCGAGTTTCCTCTTCATCTCATTCTTGTGAGGGGAGATTTTCGGCCTCTGGCAGATGATCGTGACGTCCAGATTTCCGATCTCAAATCCTGCGTCGAGAACCCGGCGGGATGCCTCTTTGAGAAAGATCGAGGACTCTCCATCCGCCCATTCCGGGGCGTCGTCAGGAAAGAGCTGGCCGATGTCCTCTTCTCCCAAAGCCCCCAGTAGAGCGTCTGTGACGGCGTGAAAGGCGGCATCTCCGTCGGAATGACTGACTGGACCTTTCGGGTGTTCCAAAGTCACTCCCGCCAGAATAAACGGCCTTCCCGGTCCTTCGGGGTGCCTGATTTCCAGACGATGCAGGTCGTATCCATGTCCGATTCTGGGTTTTCGAGTCTTCATCCCCCCAATTTACATTGTCGAGCCCTCGAAATGCGAACGCAATTCGAGGTCAGTTGCCGATATGGTGTCCTGTAGGATGCCATTCAGGTCCCGGGTCAGTCGTGGCCGCTTTGGGTGGTCAGTGAGAATAACGAGGTGTCGTGTGATGAAATTCCGTCGTCTTTCCCCAATTCGTCCCATCGTTCTTCTTGCGATGGGCCTGCTCGGCTCGGCTCTCAGCGGATGCTTCAACCCGAATGGCGGCACCACGGGGTATTTCGCGTATGTTTCGACTCCGATCTCGCCCAAGACGATCATCATCACCGAGTTGCGAACCGGGCAGCCGGTTTTCGTGAAGGAAATCCCGGTCGGGAAGCAGCTGAACTTCCGCTGGTTGTCTGACGGCGGTGCCGATCCCCTCTACAGTCCAGCCCTGCTCGAATGGACGGTCACCGAGGCCGGAAACAACGCCAGCCTTCTCGACAATCAGATGAGTTTCCCCGCGGAGGAAACCTGCAAGATCAGCGTCGTCATTCGAGCCCCCGAGTACCCGGCCACCCCGGATGATCAGCGATACAGAGTCGACAGTGACGACGCTTCCGACGAACTGCCGGAATCCGAGTCCAAGCGAATCTACGATTGAGCCAGAGCGTTCAGGCCTGACGCCATCCCGGGGCCACCTACTTATTCGAAGGATCCGAGAGACGTCTCGACGGAACGTCTGAATGCCTTGCCTCGTTCCTGGTAGTTGCTGAATTGGTCCCAGCTCGCACAGCCCGGTGACAGCAGCAGTACGTCGCCATTCTCCATGCGTTTGCCTGCTTCCTGAACGGCCTTTTCGATCGTGTGGCAGTCGATTCCCGTGCCTCCCATCGAAATCAGGTGGCCTGTCTGTCCCACCCCGTACAGACCTCCCAATTTCGTTCCCATCGATGCGATGGGGGAGAGGTCGGCTCCTTTGTCGAAGCCGCCCGCGATCAGATGGATCTTCGAGGCATCATCGAACGCTTCGATGGCTCTCTTCGTCGCACCCGGAGTCGTGGATTTGGAGTCGTCGATCACGAGAATCCCCGACGTCATCCCCAGTGGTCTGAGGCGATGCTCAAGGCCTTCGAAATCGATGACAAGGGGTGCAAGCGATCTTGCGAAATCGGATCTGTTCCGGGCTCCAGTTGAAAGGAGTGCCGACAATGCAACACATGCTGTGGCGGCGTTCTCCTTTTGATGTCCCCCGGGAAGAGGGGTGCGGACCTCCTTCAGAATCATGTCACGTGTCTCATGGACCCAGTCATCCTTCGAGCTCCTCCACCAGGGTTCCACCCCCGAGTCGCTCTCGAGAGCGTTCACGGATTGTGAGATGCCATGGTCGTGGATGGGAGGTATGAATTGTTTCGAGTCACGAATCATCGACTTGCTTGCGATGTAGTGTTCCATCGAGCCGTGCCAGTCGATGTGGTTCTCGTCCAGGCTGGTCAGAACGCCCACCTCAGGTTCGAAGTTGACAAGGCCTTGCCCTATCCAGTGCAGCATGAAACTCGAGAGTTCAAGCACGATGGCGTCGGCGTCAAGCAGGTCCGCGTCGCTGTGATTCAACAACGAACCGCCTATGTTCCCGCCTAGAAGGCATGCTCGTCCCGATCGACGGGCGAGGTGGGCGATCATTGAGCAGGTCGTTGATTTGCCTGCGGATCCTGTCACCGCGATCAGTTGATTCTGGCCGATCTCACTCAGTCGATCCAGCAGCAATTCGATTTCGGTGCAGATCAACAGTCCGGCTTCTGTCGCCTCGTGCAGAAACGTGTTGTTCCATGGCTGGGGGACTGCAGGATTGACGACCAGCATGTCACAATCATCGATGGAAACCTTTTCATGACCATCCAGGACAAATGTGATTCTGTCGGAGGGAAACTCCTCTCGAAGCGCGGCGATCGGCTCTGAAAGTTCCGTTTCGGACGCAGTGTCCGTGACGATCACGCGCATCCCCCGCCCCAGAAGATAACGGCTCGCGCCAAGCCCTCCTCCGAACCGGCCAAGTCCCATGACGATGGCTTGCTTGTCTTCATCGAGTGAGATCATCGTTCGAGTCTATCACTGTTCCAACGAAAGGTGAGCACGCAACGCTTTCCGTTACAATTACGACATGGAGCCCTCCGCCCCAGAAGCGATCGAACCTCGTCCCAGGCACCTGCTGCCCTTTTTTGCCCTTGGCTCCTCCCTCGTGGTGTGCTGTCCAATGACCAGCTTGATGGGATTCGTCCTGGGGCTCATCGCTCTACGCCGAATCCATGCCTCCGGAGGTGTCCTGGGAGGTCGCAAGATCGCCAAGGCCGCGATGATTCTCGGTCTGGTCATGGTTCCCATCCAGTACTTCATTCTGGACGGATTCCAGAAGATGAACGAACGTCTTCTTCAAGAAGGGCTCGAGCACTCGATGTCGGTTCTCTTCGAGACGAATGCACCCGATCGACAGGATGAACTTCTGCGTGTCTTCAGCACTCTCGACGGCAAGCGTCCATCAGGTGTCGTGATCGATCGGTTCGTCGAACGTGCTGTGACTTCCTTGGGCGACTACCAGGGCCTGTCCGTCATTCGGAGCACGCCGGGTGATTCCGGTCTTCTCGATCGAAGCTATGAAGTCGCCGTCGGATTTCGGTTCGCCGAGCGAACGGTCACCGGAGGTGTCGAGTGTCTTGTGATTCCATCCGGAACCAGCAATCCTCATGCGGTACTCTTTCAGCGCATCGAGTTGCAGCTGCAGCCAGATCTCACCTTGCAGCTTCCTCCCATGGCAGTGGAGCCATCAGGCCAATCAGAGCCCTCGCCGCCATCACCGGAGGAATCTTCATGAATGCGTCCGCCCCGGCAGGGCCCCTCGAATCCGATTCCGTCGCGTCAGAGCTCTCTTCACGCCTCGCGGTCCTCTCCTTCGCCGCCGGTCTGATCTTCTGTTGTCCTCTCACCGGTCTGCTTGCCGTGACGTCTGGGGTGGCTGCGCTTCTCATCGGGCGGGCCCAGGTATCGGCCTCCTGCCGAAGATACGCATGGATTGGAGTCGTTCTGGGGATGTCCGGCACCGTGGCGACCCCGTTGATGGCCTGGGGCGTCAGTGGTTGGTGGGACCGCGAGGGCCGTATTCTGTTCTCTGGCCCCAACAATGCGCTCTACGAGCTTTCGCAGAATGACATCGAGGGGTTTCTTGGTGAGTTCGTATTCGAAGCTGAGAGACCGACCGTGGCGTCCGTCGAGGCGTTCAAGCAGGCTCTGGAGACGAGGCATGGTGAATTCATGCGTTCCCTCTCGGATCAGCCTCCTCAGCTGGTAGGGCCTTCACCGTGGGCTCTGGACGACTACGTGGCTCAGTTCAAGACCTCCGAAGGGATGAGTGAGGTGCCGGTCTCGATCGGGCTCACTCGCACTTCATCGGATACTCTGCGTCTGGTCTGGATTCTGTTTGATTCCAAATCCGAGAGACCTCTCCGATTTCCAATGATGAACAAGGAGTCAGACGGTTGAGCGAGCCTGTCATTCAAACACGGGAATTGATCAAGCGATTCGGAACCCAGACCGTTCTCAAGGGTGTCAACCTCGACGTCAGGAAAGGCGAGACGATGGTCGTGATGGGGGGGTCTGGTTGCGGCAAGTCGACCATCCTCAGAATGATGATTGGTTCCCTCATGCCCACCTCGGGTTCGGTCGAACTGTTCGGGCAGGATCTTTCCAAGCTCGATGAGTCATCACTGAACGAGACCCGAAAACGATTCGGCATTCTTTTTCAATCCGGCGCTCTGTTCAACTCGATGAGCATCGCGGACAACGTTTCGCTGCCTCTTCATGAGCATACCGATCTCGATCCCAACATCATCGACATCCAGGTCAAGATCAAGCTTGAGCTGGTGGGTCTCCGTGAGCATGCATCGAAATTCCCCTCGCAGATCTCGGGGGGAATGAAGAAGCGTGCCGGTCTGGCGCGGGCGCTCGCCCTCGATCCTCAGATACTTTTCTACGACGAGCCATCTGCAGGCCTCGATCCCGTGACATCCGCCGAAATCGATCAGTTGATGCTCGATCTCACCAAGAAATTGGGTGTGACCAGCGTCGTGGTGACTCATGAAATGGATTCGGCCTTCACCATCGCCGATCGCATGTGCATGCTGGACAAGGGGCGAGTTCTTCGAATCGGCACACGAGACGAGTTCGATGAACTTCGTACGTGCACGGATGAGGATGCCTTGAAACTTCCTGATGATGATCGATTGATACGCCAGTTTCTCAGAGGTGACCCCCTCGGGCCTCTCACGGAGCGTAAAGTCGAGGATGATTACACCGAGGATCTCCTCGGGATCCCTTCTCAGGCGGTCGTCAACACGCCTGCGATCGAACCCACGCGTTCTCGAGGTCGGACCACCTCTTCCTGATGCTGCTCCCGTGCTTCACGGTGGCTCAGGGGCAGGCGCTCCAGTTGCCCAGTACGATCGCCAGATCCGTACCAGATGTCGTGCCATCGCCATCGATGTCGGCTGCCGGCAGGTTCCAGTTGCCCAGGAGGAACGCGAGGTCCACTCCGTCGATGTTCCCGTCGTCGTTGTAGTCCCCCGGGCAGTCGTTCTGGTTTTCGGGAGAATCATCGATCGTCAGCATGTCGATGAACCAGTCGTCCGTCAGTGAGTTTCCGTTGGTGATGAAACGGATTCGAAATCTCGCACTCTGGGCATCCGACGGCATTTCGTATTCGTGGAACACGAATTCCGTCTGGTTGGTTCCATCGGAGACGATCTCATCGAGCAGGATCCAGTCATTGGATGAGTTCAC
This sequence comes from Phycisphaerae bacterium, assembly GCA_002709755.1. GTDB lineage: Bacteria > Planctomycetota > Phycisphaerae > Phycisphaerales > SM1A02 > UBA8087. Next base: position 55,554 of record PAQN01000030.1, on the reverse strand, counting down.
ATATTCGACTCTGAGAGATTTTCCCGCTTCCACGCCCCTGTGCTGCGTGTGAAAGCCCACATACATCGGGTCGTATCCGAAGGCGTTGATGGTCTGGCTTCTGATCTCGTCGTCAGAGTATGCGCCGCTGTTCAACGAGTCGAGGTTCAATGATCGTGTGCCATCGACCTCGCCGATCGCGTTGGTGGTGCTGATTCCACCCTTGTTGTGGACCCAGAGAAGAGACGATATCGACTCGAAACTTTCCGTGAAGGGGAGTTGGATGTCGGCTCCGAAGAGGGTGTCGCATGAGACTGAATTTCGATAGTTCACGATCGAGTTCACCGCGCAAGTCTCGAATTTCAGGTTGTTGCCGCTGATCGAGTCACAGGCGCCAACGCCGGAGCACATGATGCGGCAGGGTTGTGACGAGCAGCTGGCGACCTGATCACAATGAGACGCGTTGAAGTTATGTCCGAGTTCATGGACGCTGACAGCGGTTCTCAACGTGAGATTAGATGTCCACTTGCTTTCGACCATCGCGTACGCGATGTTCTGATTGCAGACAGTCCCAACCAGCGCCAGCCCAAGAACGTTGTTCGCGACGTTCTTGCCCGTGAAGATGTGTGCGACATCCCTCTTGATCCGATACTCGTCGTTCGCGGTGCTGACCCATCTGTTTCGGAACTCGTTCAGGATCGTACCCGAGTCCGTGGAGCTCGAATAAGGGTCGCTGGAACTTGCGCGCACCACGATCGTTGTCAATTCGAACAGAATTGAGACGTCGTCCTCGTACACGCTTTCCGAGAAGTTCCAGATGAGTTCGATGTCGTTGAGCGTGGCTGTGATGCTGGACGAATTCTTGACGAAGAACTCGTAGTCGGTATCGGTGCCCACCTCGATCAGATAGGAGTTGTTGCCTGCAAGTTCGCCGACATCTCCCTCGCCACCGTTTTGCTCGAGTTCATCTCCTCGGTCCTCGAAGAATTCGTTGCCGCATCCGGCCCCGGCCGGCAGCACGAACTTGTCGGTGAGGACCACATGGGTGCGTTCGCTGGCACCGCGTATGGAACTCGCCATTCTGTCCGCATCCTCGAAACTGGCCAGTGGCTGCACGATCCAGGTGCCCTTGTCGTCACCAAGATCGATCAAGGCATGCAGTCCGGATTCCAGAAGCGAGGCTCGAACCGTGGCACCCTCTTCGTTCCTCACGATTCCCTTGTAGGTTCTTGGCGCCTCGGGTTCTATGTCGTTGAGCTGAAGTCCATCGTCGACAAGCACGCGAAAGTCCGGACCTCGAAGCGAGTAGCGATTCAGCTCTATTTCATGAACCTCGCCATCGATTTCGATCGCCATGGCGAACTGCTGAGGCAGATCCTCTCGTGGGATTTGAAGATCGATGAGTTCGAATGTGGGCGCTGCTGGAATCGTGAGCGTGGAGTCGTGTGAGAGGTGTCCGGTGAGGGGGATTCTGTCACCCGCAGCCGCAGTCGAAGTCGCCGTCAGAATTGTGAGTGTCATCAGTCGTGGCAGAATTTGTTTCGAAAGCTGGCGCATGTTTGAATCCCTGTCGAGTTCTTGTGAAAGGCCTTTTCAACTATACATCCCTGAGGGATGAGGGCCACATAATCCCCTGTACTTGTCGGTGTTGGATGATTTCATCGTTGAAAGTCTGCTTCTCGGTCCATGCATGTGAAAACGGGGCAGGATCAGTCGACCCTGCCCCGTTGAATGTCAACGTGGATCCATGAGACCCTGTGGCTCAGTGTCTCATTCCCCGATGCAGCCCCAGTCGCCAAGAACCGCGGCAAGGTCGGTTCCGGAGGTGATGCCATCACCGTCGACGTCCCCTCCCGAGTTGTTGCCCCAGAACGCCAGCACGGCGGCCAGATCCTGGCCGTCCACCAGGTTGTCACCGTTCAGATCCGAAGCGCATGAGTTGTCGATGAAGTCGGCGTTTGGAACGATCAGGTCAAGATCGATCTGAATCCCTTCCTTGAACGTCATAAGACGAGCCATGCCCTCCACGGGCGGATCGCTGGTATCGAAGCTGAAGGTGTGCATGGTGTTCCATCGCAGTGCATTCGCCTCTTCGTTGTCATCGAAGGTGTCGCTGCTCCACTTGAGTGTTCCAGTGGAGGGTTCGAATCCAACATCCCATGATTCGTTCGCATACACCTCGTTCGAATGGTACATCGCGAATGCCTGTTCGGCGTTTTCATACGTGCCGTTGACTGGAATCTCGAAACTCTGGAAACCCTTGTCGCAGTCGAGGTTGTAGACGGCGTATTCGTAGTGCCACATTCCGTTGCCGATGTCACAGACCTTGACACCGACATGGAAGGTTTCATTGAGACCGGAGGTGGCACAGTTGGAAATTTCGAACGTCCTGATCTCGACACTCGGGTCGATTTCCTGCCAAGCGTAGATGGCCGGCACCATCTGTCGCGTACTGTTGATCAGGTTCAGGTTGTATCCGTTGTTGAGACTCCCCGACCGAGTGACTTCGCGATAGGAGGCGTTGTTGTAACTCTTGCAGGCCGCGGCATCCTGAGGATGGATGTACTGCCCTTCCACGAAGTAGTTCGTCGTGGACGACGGATACGTGGACATGTCCATGTCTGATTGGAAGACGTTCAGTCTTCGCCCGATCGTTGCCGGATAGGAGGGTGACCCATAGGGATACGGGAAGAAACCGGTGGAGGCGTTCACTTCGGACTTCGGTCCCAGCCCGCTCTGGCTGCCATTCAGTGAGGAAGAGTAGGGGTCCGAGCAGTTCCAGCCCAGTATGGGGGGGCATCCGCCTCCTGCGGGATTGCTGCAGCTTCCGCACAACGTTCCTTGAAGGGCACAGAACCCATGCTTCAGCCAGCTCATCCCGATGTGTTCAATTCGGGAGCAGCCGTTGTCCAGCTGCTCGACCCGGTACATGTTCTGTCCGATCGTCGGATGGTTGTTGTTGTTGGGTTCCCAGAGAAGGAAGTCGTTGCCGATGTTGCAGGACGTCGTGCCCACCGCGTAGGCCGCAATGCCTCCGACCGCTCCGTACTTGGTGATGCCCGGAAGTGACCCGACGATGACGTCCGGCGCCACCGTGCCGCCGGATCCTCGTGCGGCCACAGCATCGGTGTTCATGTGCCCAACGAAAAGTGCGCAGCCTGCGAGTGCAAGCCCTGCCATCATGATCTGTGAACGCATGAGTTTTCTCCGTGTCTTTCTTGTTCGAGCGCATGATGGGGTCATCGTGGGGCGCGCCGTTTCGTTGCTTGAATCTCAATAATACCCCTTGTCCGGGGCCTGTAAAGAACCAAAAAAACAGTTGGCCATACTTCCTCTGGGGCCATTCGAGCCTTCCAGCGCCCCTGTGGCGGGCCTTGTCCGCCATTGTTTTCTGCAAGAGAAAAGGGCGGTGCACTCGTGGTGCGCCGCCCTTTGAGAAGTCATTTGAATGATTCTCGGTCCAAGCCCGGATCGGGTCTTGAGATCATTCCGAGTTGCAGCCCCAGTTGCCGAGAACGGCAGCCAGGTCCTGGCCGTCTGTCTTCAAATCGCCGTTGACATCACCCTCAGTGAACTGGCCCCAGTAGGCGAGGACGGTTGCGAGGTCTTCGCCATCTACCTGCCCGCTTTCATTCAGGTCACCAGTGCAGTATTCCACCACGTCGGCGTTGGGAACCGGGACGTTGCTGACCACGACCTCTTCCCCGTTCGTCTTGTAGAGGCCCAGTGTCACGTCGCCATCGACCGGGGGATCGGTCGAGATGAAGCTGAAGTTGTGAAGAGAGTTCCATCTGACGGCGCTTGCGGCATCGTCGCTGGATTCATTCGGGCAGGAGAACGCGTAGGTTCCATCCGCGGTCTGGGTCTGAGACCACGCGTCGTTGTTGATCTCTTCGCCTGAGTGATATGGAGCGAATCCGTGGTTGATGTTCGACATGTTCTCGCCCATCGGAATCTCGAAGCGGTTGAACGACACGTCGCAGTCCATGTTGTACAGGGCGTACTCATACTGATATCTGCCGTCGCCGAGATCGCAGACCTTGCTGCCCAGGTAGTAGTTCTGATTCAGGCCCGTGGTGTTGCATGATCCAAGGTTGAGGCGGCGAATCTTGACGCTTGGGTCCATTTCGCTCCAGGCGTAGATCGCAGGCTGCATCTGGCGAGTCGTCGACTGGAGGTTCATGTTGTAGCCGTTGTTGCCGCTGCCGCTGAAGGTGACCGGGCGGTACGACGCGTTGTTGAATCCCTTGCATGCCGCGGCATCCTGCGGATGGACGTACATGCCTTCAACGAAGTAATCCGAGTTCGGGTTGAGGTTGGGCGCCACATCAGTGGTCACGATCTGGAGGCGTCTTCCGATGGTGCCCTGGTACGAGGGGGCGCTGAACGGATACGGGAAGAAGCCGTTCGATGCGTTCACGTTCTTGTGAGGTCCGAGATTGTTCTGCTGCCCGTTGAAGTATGAGTCGTATGGATCGGAGCAGTTGTAGCCAAGCTGATCGTCACATCCGCCACCGGAGGGGTTGGAGCAGCTGCCGCACAACGTGAACTGGAGTGCACAGAAGCCATGCTTCAGGAAACTCCTGCCGATGTGCTCGATCCTGGAGCAGCCGTTGTCGAGGGTCGTGAATCTGTAGGCGTTCTGCGCGATCGTCGGGTGCGCATTCGTGCTCTGCTCCCAATCCAGGAACGCGTTGCCCTGATTGCAGGACGTCGTTCCGACCGCGTACGCCGTGATCCCTTGATACTGTCCGTACCGTTCGACGTTGTGCAGGGAGCCCACGATGACGTCTGGGACTCCACCCGCGAGGGAGCCGCCTCTGGCTGCGACCGCATCACTCTGTGTTTGTCCAACCATCACGGCTGTCGTGGCGACAAGCAGGCCGCCCAAGGTCATTCTGATCTTCACTTGTATCTCCAGTATTCTGTTTGTGGTAGCACTCTGCGGGCTATCTGGGTGGGGGGGATCTCATGCAGACGTCACATCTCAACCTTCAAATGTAGACCCCTTGCGTGACTTCTGCGCTTTATTTTTATGAAATGGACGTTTTTTTGCCCACTCTTCCGCACCCTCCCGGCAGATGGCGGGGGGGGAAGCGTGTCCCCCCGGGGCTCACATGGATCAGGGTGTACTCAAAAAAACCCGGCCGCCGCCAGAGAGTGGCGACGGCGGGTGGGAGTCGTGGATTGTGCCCCCCGAGTGGGACATGCCCCAGATGCTGGACTCCGCAGCAGTGGGTGCCAGACAGGAGACAGATCTTTGTTGAATGACCCGAGAGCCCTGAGGCGTTCCGATCTTCAATTCATGAAATGTAAGGGTCCCATTCCCTTGATGAACCTTGCGATTCATTCTCCTGAACACAAAGTAACAGTGCCTGGACCGATGCCAACAACAAAGTCCGAGAAAGGGAAAAGAACTGCAAAAAGCCTCTTCGACATCGGATGGTCACTGCATTGAGCGAACATCCTTTTCCAGTCTGATCACTTCCTGCGTCAGGCAATACTCAAATCAAAAAACACCCGGCCGCCGCCAGAGAGTGGCGACGGCGGGTGGGAGTCGTGGTTCGTCATCAATCGTGTGAACCACGCGTGTATGTCGGAAGCGTCTCAGGCTTCAGAATTAACGCCTTCTCGAGCGCGGGCTCAGAAGCCCTCCAAGTCCAAATGCGGCCAGCAAGCCAGGTGCTGGAATGAAGGAGAAAGTCCCTCCAGTGTCTGTTGAGAACGGCCCAGTCCCAGGGCCGTAGTAGTAGCCGGCAGTTCCGGTCAGGGTGAAATTCGCCCCTTGACGGGCCTCTTCACCCGTGACAGTGAATCGTCCGATCCAGACCTGCAATGAGTCATTCACGCCGCCTTGCTCTCCGGTGGGTGGGGCGTACCAGCCGATATTCGAACCGAAGATGTCGGCATTCGCACCACTGTTGAAGTTCGGATCGAGTGAGGTGACGTTCGGCGACCCGGCTGGATCTGGAGTGCCAATCGTGACGAACGAGTCGATGTTGGTCTGCGGACTGTCGAGCGGCAGTGAGAGAGATGGAATCCAGGAGCCGTCCGGGGTGAAGTCCGATTGGTGGAATTCCGTGAAACCTCGAGCGGTCACATTGACCCCGTACATGTTCAACAAGAACGCATCTTCCACCGGGTAGCCGTCTGTTCCTTGTTTCGAGAAATCCAGAAACAGGTCGACCACCGCGTATGCCGCACTGGACAGATCACTGGCCGTGTTTCCATCTGACTTGTAGTACGAATTCGTCTGAATCAACCCGGCAACATCTGCATTCGAAATCGCCGCTGTTGATGCCACAACGGCAGCACACAGTACATATCTGTAATTCATGGGGCCCTTTTCCCTTCGAAACCCACTCTTGTCAGATCCTTCGGTCCCTAGCCGAGGAATCGTCTGTCTAAATAGAGCCTAACCAAGACTTTCAGCCAATCAAGCATTGATTTCAGATCTCTTGCGAAAGGCTCTTTAACGGCTCCTGATGGGCTGGATTTCAAAGTTATCAGACTGTCCCGATCTCCCGGGTCATCGACCAACGAAACACCCCTCGTCGCAGGACGAGGGGTGTTTGAAAGTGCGATCGAGTGCTCTGATTGTGGGGCTGTTGCCCCGCAATGCGTCTGGCTGATTCAGCCGCGACGACGACGGGCGACAAGGCCGCCCAGGCCGAGCAGTGCAAGTGCGCCGGGAGCGGGAACGTCCCAGACGTAGGTGCTGTCACCGAAGAAGACATCACCAGTGATGTTCTTCGAGCCCATTTCGGCATCGAATGTGAAGAAGCCGACGGGGTCGGTCACTCGTGAGGTTGCGAACGAGAACTGGCCGACGAAGACTGCGTAGTCAAATCCAGCCTGAGCGGAAGCAACCTGGTCGTTGGAGGGGTTGCCGTTGTACCAACCTGCGCCCGAGGGGACGGTGCCACCAAGGCCGCCGGTCGCATCAAGGAAGGTCGGGTCAAGTGCGGTGCCGTTGGTGGCAGCAGCAATTCCGACGCCGTAGCCGATGGTGGCAAAGCTGTCGATTGATGAGTCAGCGAAACCAGGGATGTCGAGCGACGCGTTGGGGGCCCATGTGCCGCCTGCGCCGATCTGGACATCGCTGTGATGGAAGCCTTGGCCGTCAGCAGTCGAGATGTCAGCATTGAAAACGTTCAACGCGATGTCAGCCGTGTCATAGACAGCGTACATCTGGATGACGGTGTAATCGCCAACTTCGTTGACAACGCCTTCGAAGCCTGTGAAGTCAGCTGAGGCTGCAGTACCTGCCGAGAGGACAGCGCCCAACGCAATAGAGAGGGATACTTTATTCATTTCTGGGAATCCTATTTGTCACGGAAAACCGTGTGTCTTTTGGGTGGCCGAGGGTGGCCGTTACAAACTCTTCTTAGATTGATTTCGCAATCTTCTCTCACCCCCGATACTACAGAATCCAGAAGCTCATGCAATGCAAATATCTTCTATTTCACCATTTGCCTTTGTTTTTTGGAACACGCCAATGCCGACGCGTCAACTTTCTTAAACACCTGTGTTTTATTGACTTGCAGGACGCCCCCCCCGCCCGCGGAGAGCCACTGGTGCCGGTTTCTGTCGCGAACGGGTCAATGACTTCAGGTGTGCATCCGCATCTCGGCCTGGTGTTGTCTTCGCTGTTTTCCGGTACTGGTCGGAGGCACCCTGATTGGTTTCTCATGGATCCCCTGTCTTCTTTCGAGATCCAAACCCCATGCCTCAAAAAAGAACACCTCCCGACTCAAGAGCCGGGAGGTGTCAAAGTCATGGTTCGTGGAGTCAGTGTTCCAGTTCAGGAACGTGTTTCCACGTTGGTGTGGCTGATTCAGCCACGACGTCGACGAGCGACGAGTCCACCCAGTCCGAGCAGCGCGAGTGCGCCGGGAGCGGGAATGACGAAGCTGTCCTGACCGAAGACGACATCGGAGCCAGCACCGGTGTTCGCACCAATTTCAGCGGTGAACGCGAATTCCGCATCACCAGACCAGACGAACTGCCCGATCATGATGGCGTAACCGCCGATTCCGTCGAGGCCGCCACCGAATGCGGAGACGCCCTGCTCATTGGTGGGGTTGCCGTTGTACCAGCCAGCGCCCACGGGGATGGTGCCGCCGAGGCCACCGGTAGGAGCGAAGCCGGGGTCAAGAGCCGTACCGTTGAGGGCGGCTGCTGCACCGACGCCGTAACCCATGGTCACGTAGCTGTCATTTGCGGAGTCAGCGAAACCGGGAATGTCCAACGATGCTGTTGGGTTCCAGGTGCCACCTGCAGCAACCTGAACGTCGCTGTGGTTGAAGTCGCTGGCAGCGCTGATGTCGGCGTTGAACACGTTGAGGCCGATGGTGTTCGCGTCGTCGAAGACTGCGAACATCTGAACGACGTTGTTGCCGTCGCCGTTCACGGTCAGCGTACCGTCGAAACCAAGAAACTCTGCTGAAGCAGACGAAGCGAACGAAAGACCGATCGCTGCAATGAGGGAAACCTTCATCATCTCTATAAACCCTTTCTTTATCCAACGTAGAGAGTTGGATGTCTTCGCAAGTAGAGTGCGAAAAACCGCCGTAAGATAAGGGGTGGTGATCTCCGTGAGATACTCCCACCCTCCATATACCAATCTCCCTGAAGGTACATTTGCCACAGGCTCAGTCAAGACATTGGTTTCAAAAAGAAGCAAATCATTCTGAGAGCAGTATTTGGAGCCGTTAAACAACGGTTTTTTGATGGCTTGACAGGTTGATATGGCTCATAAAAAGGTCATTCAGAACAGCTCATGAGAGTTTTTAGGCCAAAAGCTGCCTCATCAAGGTTGGATTCGCTTTCAAGCCTCGTTTGGGGCGTGTCAGTCCAGCCTGCGATGTTCAGGTGTGGCACAGGCGTCCGCTCAGGTTCAAGGGGCTTGAATCATCGATTCTGACCCTCTGAATGGTTCCGATCAGGTCTTCGGCCGGTGAACTCTGGTCGGAAGAGTCGAAAAACACGATCAAGTCACCTGCTGTCCGGCCTGAGAGCTGTTTGACTCGTGAATCGTCCGGAGCACTCGGCAAAGCATGCCCCTCGGTCGTGAGAGCGACTCCATTGGCAAGGCCCGCCATGCTGCGTTCACTGGCCTTTTGCTGGCGTTTGCTGACTTGTTCAACGAGCACATCGACCTCGCGACCAACCCATTTGCGGTGAACCTCGGCACTGACTTCCGACTGCACGGCGAGCAGCAGGTTGTTGCGCCGTTTCTTCACCTCAAGAGGGACATCGTCCTCGAATCGGTCCTTGCAGACCGTTCCCGGCCGCTCGGAGTACTTGAAGATGAAGTTGTTCTTGAAAGGTACACGTCGCAGAAGGGCGACCGTGTCCTCGAAATCCTCTTCGGTTTCAGTGGGAAATCCAACGATGATGTCCCCTGCAATCGAGATATCGGGAATTCTGGCCACAGCCCTGTCGATGAATTCGAGGTCCTGCTCGACGGTATAGCCCCGATTCATGAGTTTGAGAATTCGATTCGATCCGGACTGTGCCGGAACATGCAGGTAGGGGCAGATTCGTGGATGCTCCGCGATCACATCGAGGATGTCATCGCCGAAATCTCGTGGATAGCTGGTGACGAAGCGAAGGCGTTTGATCTCCGGCACGGCTTCATGGATCCCTGCGAGGAGGTCGGCAAATGACGTGGTGTTTCCGACGGACGACGTGTTCTTGTCTGGAAACTGGAATGCCTTCAATCCGGGCCCCACCTGGGGGATTTCCAGGCCGCTCACCGACAGCGTGGTTCCGTGGGTGTATCGATAGTGGTTGACGGTCTGGCCGAGGAGCGTGATCTCAATGACGCCTTTCGAGGCGAGCTGGCGGCATTCATCGATGATGTCGTTCGGAGGACGGTGGACTTCGGCCCCTCTGGTGTGGGGCACCACGCAATAGGTGCAGAACTTGTTGCACCCTCGAGTGATTCGCACATATGCGCTTCTACCCGCGAATTTCGCGGTTGGATCCGGATCGAAGGCTCGGGCCAGATCCAGCAGTTCCAGATTGTTTTCCGCAGCCGACAGGACCGACCATCTGCGTGATCGGTTTCCGGAGAGCGCGACTCGATCATCCATCGCCGTCTGGCGTGCGTGCTCGGAGGCCTTGGCTCGATCGAGGTTGTCGATCAGCATCGGGAGCCTGTCCAGTTCTCCCGGGCCACACAGCAAATCAACCTCAGGGTGTCGACGGAGGAGATCCGTGCCATCCCGTTCAGCCATGCATCCAAGAACGCCCAGCATGATGTCTTCGCCATCACGTTTTCTTTGAGAAATCAGCCCTATACGGCTCCAGGCCTTGTTTTCGGCCTGCTCCCGAACACTGCACGTGTTGTAGAGAACGATGTCCGCCGCGGTGTCACGCTCGACGATCTCATAGCCCAGGCCCTGCAGCTGGCCACTGACCAGTTCACTGTCGAGTTCGTTCATCTGGCAGCCGAATGTCTCGAGATACACCTTCTTGCTGGTCATGGCATGCGCTCCAACCTCTACCATTCTATCGAGCCGCCTGCGTGCGTCGAATACGTTCGAGGAGATCGTTAATTCCTTGGGGTTTCACAGCAGAGCAATCCGATAACGACTGTGATGCTGAAAGCTGGTCATGCTGTCGCCTTGCTCACGATCTGTCTCCTGGTGATCGGTGTGCTCATGGTCAATTCGACCGAGCTGCGAGTCGGTCTGGAGACGACTCAGGTCACCCACCAAAGTGTCTTTTTCGGCCCTCCCGCGATCCACGCCACCTTGGCCATCGGGGCCCTGACCATTGCATGCTTTCTTCCGATCAGTCGGTTGGCCGGCTTGAGCGGCTGGATGGCGCCCGCGCCATGGCTCCTGGGCCTTGGAATCCTGCTTCTGCTCTCCGCCTGGCTCCCCGGTGTCGGCAGAGCGATGAACAATTCTCATCGGTGGGTTGAATTCGCGGGAATCCAGTTTCAGGCGAGCGAAACGATCAAATGGGCCCTTCCTGTCTTCGTCGCCTGGCTGGCCACGCGACGAAGCATCGATGTCACCCGGTTCATGAAAGGGTCATTCCCCATTCTGGTGCTCATCGCCTTGATCTGCGGAACGATCGCCGTTGAGGATCTGGGAACCGCGGTTCTGGTCGCGTCGGTCTCCACACTGGTTCTGGTTGCGGCGGGGGCTCGCATCCTCCATCTCATCCTCCTGCTGCCATTCGCCCTGGGCGGTCTGGTGGCTGCCATCGTCGTGGAGCCCTATCGAGTTCAACGTGTCTTCACCTATCTCGATCCCTATCAGGATCCGGAAGGAAGCGGCTGGCACATCATTCAGTCGTTCAAGGCCATTTCAGGGGGCGGGCTTCTGGGACGCGGCCTTGGAGCAGGAGAGCAGAAATTCGACCTGGTTTCGGACACCACCGATTTCATCTTCTCGATCATCTGCGAGGAACTTGGTCTGCTGGGTGCGGCTCTGATCGCATCCGCGTTTCTGGTCCTCCTGTTCTGCGGTCTCTCCATCATGAACGATCGCCGACTTGACTCCTGCCCTCCGGACTCAGGCGGAGGCGATCTTGGGTCCTTTCTTCGTCTGATGGGCTTTGCCGTTCTTCTCACGCTTGGACTTCAGGCGGTGTTCAACATGTTGGTGACCACCGGGCTGATTCCAACCAAGGGGATCGCACTCCCTTTGATCAGCAGAGGGGGGACGGGCTGGATCCTGACCGCATTCTTTCTCGGGTTGTTGCCAGCGATCGAGCGTTCAGCGGAAGCTCTGCAGCATGACACTCGGGAAGATCCATCTGGGCCGGAATCGGCTTCAACCCTTGAAGCAGGTGTCTCATGACACCTTGTGTCATCTTTGCCGGAGGTGGATCCGGTGGTCATCTCAGTCCCGGATTGGCGATCGCGGAACGTCTTCAGGCTCTGGAACCCCGAGTTCGGACGCGTTTCTACTGTTCTGATCGTGACATCGACCGCACCATGCTCACGGATGGCGGTGCCGACCATCAAGTCGTGCCTGCCGCGCCTCTGAGTCTTCGCCCAGCCGGACTCATCCGATTTCTCCGTGGCCTCAGACATGGGACCCACACCGCGGCAGGGGCTCTGAGGTCTGATGACGCCACTCTGGTCCTTGCGCTCGGTGGATTCGTCAGTGCCCCGGTTGTCAGGGCCGCTCGAAAAGCCGGTATTCCAAGGATGTTGTTGAATCTTGATGCGGTCCCGGGGAGAGCCAATCAGTGGGTTGCCCGCCAGTGTGACGAGGTGCTGACCGCACTGCCTCTCCATGCCGAGGCAGCCCTGCCCAATCTGACCGGATCAACCGACTTTCCGATTCGAAGAATCGCTCAGGCGCCGGGTGATGCCGAGTCCTGTCGCAAGTCCCTCGGGATGGAACCGGAACGTCGAACCTTGCTTGTCACTGGAGCCTCCCAGGGAGCCTCTACCTTGAACGAGTTCATGCGGGCCTTCGTGGCGTCCAAACCCTCCTGTCTCGAGGGTTGGCAGGTGCTTCATCTTTCCGGAACCCACGACAAGGCGGCCTTGGAACAGGCCTATGACGCCGCCGGGGTACAGGCCACGGTCATTCAATTCCTGGAGGAGATCGGACTGGCATGGGGTGCCGCGGATCTGGCGCTGTCGCGTGCCGGCGCGAATTCCGTGGCGGAAGTTGCCGCGAACGGCATTCCCTCCATCTTCGTACCCTATCCATGGCACAGGGATCTCCATCAAAGATTCAATGCGCAGGGTCTGGTGGACGCTGAAGCTGCCTGCCTCGGGGTGGATGCGATCGATCCGGCTGCGAACATGCAGACCCTCGGTCCGCTGCTCGAAGGTCTGCTGTCCGATGCCGAAGCTCGGGATGCGATGCAGGCCAGACTTGGTCAGGTGGGCAGAAAAGACGGCGCCTCCGAAATCGCGGCATTGATTCATGCCCGCGTCTTCGGAGGCGGCCGTCAGACGACCTGAGCTGGCGATCAGGAGCAGCTGGTGAGCCAGGCGGCCAGCAAATCGACGGAAGCCTGTAGGTCAGCCTTCTGGGCGGACTCGGTCACCGTGTGGATGTAACGCGTTCCACAGGTGAGAGCGATGCAGCGGGCACCGTTTCCTGATCGCTGAATCGCTGCCCCATCCTGTCCACCTCGAGGAAGAATCGCTCGCTGGTAGGGGATCTTGTGCTTCCTTGCGGTCGCGCAGAAATCATCGACCAGTTTGTGATCCGAAATCATCGAACCGTCCTGGACCAGAACGGCGGTCCCGTCACCCCGCCGGGTGACTCGTTGATCGTCGGGAATGCCGGGTGTGTCGCAGCAGAGTGTGACATCCAGTCCGATGCCCACGTCGGCCTTGATTGCATTCGCGGCGACCATGGCGCCTCTGAGGCCGACTTCCTCCTGAGTGGTGAAAGCCACCACGATCTCGCAATCATGGGAGCCTTTCGCCCCTCGGGCCTTGGAGATCTTCCGCATGGCCTCGATCGCGATGTAGCACGCGATTCGATTGTCCAGAGCCTTCGAGACCACGGCCTCGGGCTGTTCCAGGAATGGCTCGTGCATGACGACGAAGTCGCCGATTCTCACGGTCTTGGCGACATCCTTCGCGGACATGCCCAGATCGATGAAGAACTCGTTCGTCTCCGGCACCTTCTTCCGATCTTCGGGAGTGGCGATGTGGACCGGGCGTCCTCCGGGGTTCATCACTCCGACGATGTCCTTCTTCTCGGTGCAGACCAGGACTCGCCGTGAGAAGAGGTTGCGTGGATCGAAACCACCTGCTGGGTTGACCCAGAGATACCCTCGGTCATCGATGTGGCGGACGTAGAAGCCGATTTCATCCATGTGGGCCGCGATCATCACCCTGGTCGGCTTCTTCTTGCCGGTCTTCCCGGTGGCCTTCTTGGTGCAGATGAGCGAACCCATCGCATCGACGCGTGTGGAGTCGAAAAGTCCCTTGATCTCCTTTTTCACGAGGGTGCAGACACGTTCCTCCCGACCTGGGACTCCCGGGACTTCGCAAAGACGTTTCAGCAAGGCGGTATTGAGAGACATGAACGTTCCAATCATTCTCGTGGGTGTATCTGAGATGCGCGACCGTGAATCCGTCTAGAATGCAGGCCCGAGCACTTTAAGGAATGACACAGGATGGGCTACCAATCGCCGCTTCGCAACCAACAGAATCAATGGGTCGCCAAACAGACCGAACTTTTTGCAGATCGTGTGGGCCGGACTGATCGTTCTGGCACCGACTCGACGGCTGAATCCGCGCGATTCGAGCTCACCTGCATCCCTTATGGACCAGATGGCGCGTCCGAGGAAACCTCCTGTGAGATCGTGGAGTCCTACGGCCCCATCGAGCCGGAATATGCTTCGATGCGGAGATGTTGTGGTCTTCTCGACGCGTCCCATCGTTCCGTCATCGTGCTGACTGGATCCGACCGCCTTGATTTCCTCGACCGCATGATTACTCAGGCTGTCGCCAACCTCGAGCCAGGCCGAACCACCCGTTCCTTCTGGTTGAATCGAAGAGGGCGCATCGTGTCCGATCTTCTCGTTGCAAACCTCCCCGATCGGACCTTGCTCGAAGTCGATTTTCATGCGGCCCAGACGACATTCGACTCGTTGGATGCGTTTCTGTTCACCGAGGATGCGGAGATGACCCTCGACATCGAGGCTTTTTCACAGATTCGACTCTTTGGTCCCGCTTCCCTGGTCGTTCTGGAGGCATTGCTCGAAGTCGGTTCCGCTCCTGATGTCGATGGCGTCACCGAGGGAGTGCTTGGCGGCGTGCCATTGACCATGCTTCGTATCGATGAGATCGGCGAGCCCGGAGTCGCCCTGATCTTCGAGCGTGCCTCGGCGGAGACGATCTGGTCGACTCTTCTCGACTGGGAATCCGAGACGAAGCAACGGGTCCGCCCCATCGGATGGTCCGCGTACAACACGGCTCGAATCGAAGGTGGAACCCCCTTGTTCAACATCGATTTCGGAACCGATGCCCTCCCTCATGAAAGCGGGCTGGTCGACAGCCGCGTCAGTTTCAACAAAGGCTGCTATCTGGGTCAGGAAATCGTGGCTCGCCTGCACAATCTCGGGAACCCCAAGCAGCGCATGAGGGCAATCGCCCTCGATCCCGCCTGCATGCCGGTGGCCGGAACCCAGGTCTTCGCCGCACTCGAGGGCGCNGNCGNNGAGGTTCATCTCGGNCCCCAGGTGGGCTGGATCACGAGCAGNACGATCGCNCCGATGCTNGGNGCCAGCCCGATCGCGTTNGCGATGGTNAAGCANCATTACTCAGAGCTTGGNGCCACTCTTCTCATCCCCTCGGACGGAGAGACCCANTCGGCGACCATTCGAGACGGTTTTCGTTTTCTGCCCGGAGTCTCCTCATGATTCCCGCCGCTCCAGGTCAGGAACCTGCCGGTTTCTCCGTGGGGCCCGAGATGTGGCTCCTTCTGCTCGGGGTCATCGCGACCATCGGAGTCGCACTCATCTTCTTCGTGCTGATGCGACGAATGATGGATGAGGAGCGTGAACATGTTGACGACTCGGAAGGGGATTCGGTCGAATGACGGAATCTGATCACGCATCTCGTGCCGATCAGCCACAGCTCTGTGAGGTCGGCCCACGTGATGGACTCCAGAACGAATCGACGCTCGTTCCTGTGGAGACCAAGGTCGCCTTCATCGATGCCTTGTCCGAGGCCGGGCTGCAGGAGATCGAAGTCGGGAGTTTCGTCCGTCCCGACATCATTCCCCAACTGGCCGACAGCGCCGAGGTCTTCGCGCGAATCAGGCGTCTTGATGGGGTGGTCTATTCCGCCCTCGTGCCGAATCGTCGCGGACTCGACGGCGCCCTTGCCGCCTCAGCCGACAAGGTGTCCATCTTCACCGCCGCCAGTGAGTCGTTCGCACGACACAACATCAGAGCGACCATCGCGGAATCCATCGAACGTTTCATCCCCGTCATCGAGGGAGCGCATCAGGCAGGTCTGCCTGTCAGGGGGTACGTCAGTTGTGTGGTGGCCTGCCCCTATGAAGGTGCGGTCTCCCCGCAAGACGTGGCCGACGTCTGTCGTGGTCTTCTTGAGATCGGTGTGGACGAACTCGATCTTGGAGAGACTCTGGGTGTCGCCAGTCCTCATGAAATCGAGGCGCTTCTTCTGAAAGTCGGAGAGCTCGAGCCCCTCGAGCGTCTCACCCTGCATCTGCACGACACGAAGGGGCGGGCAGCGGCCTGTGCCCGTCATGCATGGACTCTCGGGGTCCGCCGCTTCGATGGGAGCTGCAGAGGCCTGGGTGGCTGTCCCTTCGCTCCGGGCGCGGCCGGCAACGTCTCGACGGAATCCCTGGTCTCGCTTTTCGATGAGATGGGGCATCCCACCGGCGTCTCTCTCGAGAAACTGAACGATGCCTCGCGGCTTCTGGACATGCTTTTCTAGGCCGACCGATTCCCCGTGCGTCGTCCGGTCTCAAATGACCTGACTGATGCCTTGCCTGCCTGACTCCGTCGAAGCGCCTTCGATCGTTTCCTGAAGAAGCGGTCTTTCCCTCAGGTCGGGAACCCAGGTCAGACCGATTCTACGGAGCCTGACGACCTGCAGCTCGTCCCCATCAAGAACCACGCATCGCGGTTTTCCCGGAAAGGTGAATGCACCGGTGTTGATCACGGTCGGGACTCTGCGCCGGTCGATGCTCTGACGATGCGAATGGCCGGTGATCGCGTGGGTGGCCTCGGGATAGAAGCGGGTCATGAAACGGCGCGCAAGCTCCGGTGATTCCCTCCAGTATCTCAGGACCCTCCAGATGACACGAGGCCTGGTGAGCATGGTCCTCCAGTTGGTATAGACGCCGGTCCTCTCCTCGGCTCTCCATTCGGCGATCGAAGCCTGTCTGGTGGCGTCGAATCTGTTTTCGATCGTCTCTTCATCATCATTCGTATTCTGAGACCGACGAGTGTCCGTCCATGCCTCCCTGATGAGCTTCGCGTGTCTCGCCCAGGGTGCGATCATGGTGTGAAATGCGTCGCCATGCGTCACGACGATGCGTCTGTCTGCAAAGGTGATCGCTCGTTCACTGGAGATGTCATGGTCATGATTGCCGGCCAGAAGCGACAATCTGGTTCCAGTGCGCTCCGCGAGGTTGTGCATCTCCTCGACCACTCGCCGTGCATCATCGCCCAGGTCATTCTTGTTGTACTCCACCAGATCACCGTTCACGATCAGGTGGTCGCATCCCTCGAACACCGAAGACAGCATCTCCACGCCCGCTTTCGGGGTGCGCAGCAGATGGACATCGGAAATGATCATCGTTCGACACATCATTGTGGATTTTCGGCAAGAAGAGGGGGGATACTGAAGTCTCCCTCGATTATCCGCTGGATTCCGAACCCAGAGTGATCTTGTTCTTGCCGGTGCGCTTGCTTTCAAGGGCTCTTTGATCCCCGAGTGCAAGGAGCTTCTCGATCGGTGACGCCACGCCGTCCATGTTGATGACGTCCCATGGATAGGTCACGAGTCCGCTGGAGATGGAGATTCTCTCCGGGGAGTCGGGGCCCATGTTCGGAAGAGGCAGTTTCGCCATGCGCGATTGGATTCGTCGCGCGATCTTCTCATGAACCATGGGCTGCGACTGTTCGGCGCGTGCCGAGGGGTCTGAGAACACCACGACGAATTCGTCCCCGCCGACCCTGAACACGTGGTCGCCCTTTCTCAAGGCCGATTTCACCAGTCGGACCGTCTCTCGGAGGACTTCATCTCCTGCGGCATGACCGTACTTGTCGTTGTATTTCTTGAAGTTGTCGATGTCGAAACACATGATGCTCACGAAGCGCCAGGTCCTTGTGGAGCGTGTGATGACTCGTCCGAGGACATCTTCGAGGGCTCTTCTGTTTCCAGCTCCGGTCAGATGATCCGTCCATGCCTGCTCGAGCAGAGTCACGTTCTTCTCGTGCAAGCTGAGCCAATGAGCGAACCACTGGGTCCACGGGGCGAGAAGCGGGGCGTCCTTCGAGTCCTCCGAGATGAAGAAGCCAAAGACCCCGTTCGCGTTGGGAACAGCGAGGATGGTCGCGCCTCGCTCGCCAGCGATCCTGCGCTTCTCCTCCATGTCAACGCCGTATTCGATGAACTGCAGGTGTTCGATTCCGGTTCTCTTCTGGATGATCTCCAGGCCGAGCGTCTTGATCTCACGATTCTCTATCATCGCGTTGAGCATCATCGTCTCGTGTTCATGTGGAATCATCGTGTCCACATGGTGTTTCGACGACTCCTTCGACTCCGAGATCTGGATTTCCCGACTGGCTCGTTCATAGGAATCATCAAGCACTCTTTCGACGACGGATTGCTCCTCCGAGTTCGACCGGTGCGAAACAGTCGCCTGCGACGGTGAAAACGCCCGTCGGTTCATCAGGCGGCGTTTCAGAGCGTTCGCATCCGCAGTTCCATCGATCACCGCATTGACCAGTTCCAGATCTCGTCGGGGATTGATCGCCGCGTCGAAGCCGTTTTCTATCGCGATTCGACCTCGCTCATCCTGATCCCCTTCGATCAGAAGGACGAGCCTCACCGATGGGTCGACCCTTCTGAAGGCATCGACGATCTCATGGTCATCGAATCCTCTGGATGGCGCCATCAGCACCGCCGAGACATGCGACTGCGAACCGGCGCTCTCGACGGCATCGAACAGCGATCGGACCACTCGTATGTCCTTGGGCGCACAGGCAGCGCGCACGCCATCGAGGACCTCCTGCGAGAGATCCTCTCCGACGAGAATGGGTTCCGCCCTGGTGGCTCTGGTCATCTTGCCTGCTGTCGATGTCATGGTGCGGAATCCTCCGAAGTGTCCGAGTCGGTCATGCCATCTTCATGGTCTTCGTCCGAATCACGAAAGAGCAACTCCAACTCCTCCAAGCTAACCGTGGGATCCGTACGCCTCTCCGTCGAGTCAGGATCTTCAAAATTCTCCGATCTCATCAGATCGGGCGTCTCTTCGGCCGACTCCGTTTCATCGGCTCGGGCTTCTCGTGCCTCATGTGCGTCATTGGGTTGAACGAACGACCCTCTGAACTTCAACGTTCCGTATCCAGAGGTCTCATTCGACCCGGCGTCACGGGCAAGCGGCGGGTTGGCTGACTCCACGTCATGTCGAGCTTCAACCGGGGCCACGACCGTGTTCACTTCGATCACCAGATCGTCCTGAGGTATGCACCAGATCCCGATCTCCGGATGGAAGCTCCTCATGTGATGGAGCAGCCGTTCCAGCATCGGAATGTCATCCGACTCGGAGCGTTTGCAGTAAATCAGCGCGATCTGGTTTCTGGGTTCGCGGGGATATTCGTTCTTCGGTCTCTGACGCTGTTTCAGAAGGGTGATCGTGGCAAGAGCGGAGAGTGCGTCATGGCTCTCATGCACCATGGCATCCAGATTGTCGTATTCGAATGGGGTGCTTGCACGGGGAGCCCTCAGAAGTATGACTTCCGTAACCGCTCGATCAGCAAGAATTTGCCGCAGAAAAGGCATCTCGACACCACCTCTGAGATGATCGTAACACGTCCCCGGGTTCATGCCTCATCGGAGTTCTGGCTCAGTAGACAGTCATCCTGATTCAGTCATTTTCCGGACCTCTGGACGGGTCCCTAGGTCCGATTTTCATTTCGGACGAGGTTGGTGGACTCAACGAGTGCATTGAAGAGTCCCTGCCCGAATCCGTGTTCTTCCGTTCGTTCCGGATGCCACTGCACACCGATTCGATGAGGTGCATCCGGAGCCCGAACGGCCTCGATGAGGTCGTCGTGAGACCGGGCGATAATGTCGAGGTTCCCTGCAGACGACATCACCTGCTTGTGGTGGCTGTGCACCATTCCCTCTCCCAGGCACCCTGAGACCGGATGAAGCCGACCACCCCAATGTTCCTCCGCCGACTCCAGGACGTCCGGAAGGTGTTGTTCGAGAACGCCGCCGTGTGCCAGTGAAAACAGCTGCATTCCCAAACAGATCGCCAGGAGGGGGTGTCGGGTCGATTTCATGGACTCGAGCAGTTCGAGTTCGAATTCCTGTCGGACCGGATCCATGAGCGTGGCCTTCGGATGGGGAGTCATGCCGAACATCGTCGTGTCGGGGTCGTCCCCTCCGGTCGTCACGAAGGCTTCACACAGTTCGAGGTAGTGAGGGATCGATTCCGTGACCGCCGGCAGAAGGATCGGGACTGCCCCAGCCCTTCTCACCGCCAGTGCATATTCATTGCGACAGCGATACTGGTCATCCTCCAGGTTCACGGTGATTCCCACGATGGGGCCTCTGCTGTGAGGTCTCATGTCTGCTCCCGCTATTCGGAATGCGTGTTCGTCCCGTTCACCAGAAGCACGAGCTCCCGAACCGGAGCGCTGTCCGTCTCCCATGGTCGAGAGAGTTCGAATCGCGCGGTCTGTGCGGAGTCGGCCGAGAGACATTCCAACACATACACGGCGAGCATTGGTCCACCCGATCGACCGTCTTCCGAGAGGCTTCGTGTCGTCTGTGACATCATCTTCAGATCCGATGAGATGCTCGTCAGTGCCCAGCTGTATCCAGTGCCCGCCTGAAAGGGCAGCTGGATCGTGAGCGTGCCTCCCACCGACATTCGCGCTTCCACTCGGCTCTTCTCGCTCTCACTGTCGGCGGCCTCAAGCGTGATCGTCATGTCCTTGGGTGTCTCAACCGTGGAATCATCAGTCTTGGAGGGGGAGTTCGTGTGGACGGACCTCTGCCCTGTCGAGGGTGCGTGAGCCTGTGCCTCGCTCTTTTCCGGGCTGGAATCGGAAGGCGCCAACTGCCGGTGGCCATGATGGTGATGGTGTGTTCCGTGATTTCCGTCCGTGTGACACCCGATCAGGGCCATACTCAGGACAAGACCCACCAGAGTGAAGGCAGGGTGTGACAGGGCTGAGGGTGGTGTCAGTGAGGGCATTGGGGCTGCTCCGGGGCTAAAGAGGGGGGTTCTGGCTGTAGGATCGCACAAACGGGGGATGTCGAAACCCACATATTGCGTTTCGACTCATTGCAGGATAGCCTCTTCCCCTCGGTCGCCGTCAGGCACGCGTCTGGCGGAGGTTTCCAACAAGCCTTCCAGGATCGAATCTTACATTCAAGAGGTAGTCTCGTTATGTCCCAGTTTCACACACCCGGCCCCCAACTCAAGATGAAGACCGGTTCAGACGGTCGTTTCTACGTCGATTACAAGGACGTCGACATGCTTCGCCGAATGATGACTCCCAACGGGAAGATCTATTCGCGCAAGCGNCTCGGCACCTCCGCCCGGGAACAGCGTGCTCTTGCCGCNGCCATCAAGCGTGCCCGCTTCATGTCANTGCTTCCCTACACCAGCGCGACTCTCTGATTCCGAAGAGATTCCGCTCATCGAGCCTCNGGCTCGCCANCANACGAACGACATGCCCTCGCCAGCNTCTGGCGNGGGCTTTTTTTCTGATGCANGGGTCTCATNCGATCGGCATCNGAATCACGTTCGGCCGAGCTCACAGCTGGGGNTTNCTNTGCCTCGTGATTCGNGAGATCAGGCCGGGAATNCGTCTCATNAGAACCAGNGTGCGCAGGCGCCTCAGNCCNTCGTGATCCGGGAAATGCTTGAGNCCTCGTTGAATCCTCGACCATGCNAGAGCNGGTTTTNTNGCTCTGATCGCNGAGAGGACCAGATTCTCATGCACGGTTTCCAGCCGGGGATCCAGTCGCTGGAGTTTTCTCGACACCCGGTCACCTGTNCGCCGATCGCCGCGGTCAAATGCCGCAAAGGCGAGTCTTCTCAGGATNCCGATGTCTTCGGGGTCNTCNAGCAGCANTTNTTCGCAGAGATCTCCAGCCAGNCCNGGCAGCCCGCANTTCAGCAGCAGGTCGGCAAGTCNGANGACATCNTCCTTCGGGTGCTTGTCGAGTTCCTTCCGGGGTGATTCNAGAATCTTCTCGGTGAATTCCACCAGNAGGATTCTNGTTTCNCGGGTTNTCTTCGTGGCCAGGAGAGCGGANGCAAGCGGAAGGATGATGTTCTCATCATCGGGTGCAAGGCTTTGCACGAGTTCGAATTCNCNCACCGCCTCCTCGTATCGCCCTCTGTGCATCGCGATCTCGGCCAGACGTCTGTGCGCTCTCGTCTCNGCCGGGTTGATCTCGAGCATCCTCNTGAACTTCTCTTCCGCNTCGTCGTATCGACCGAGTTCGGTGAGAAGATCGCCGAAATCCAGCAAGGTCTCCATTGAACCGGGATGTTCCCTGAGTTCCTGAAGAAACATGCGAACTGCTCGATGGCTTCGGCCACTCGCCGCCAACGCCGCCGCCAGTCGGGCGCGCACTCTGGGAAGGGTCGGTTCCTGTCGCGCGGCTTCACGAAAACACCAGATCGCACGCTCTGTCAGTCCCTTNTCAAANAGGGCCTCGCCCATCGCGTACAGGCAGTTGGGATAGTCCTCGAGGTATTGCTGGGCNAGAAAATAAATCGCNTCAGCNTCTTCGTAACGATNGGAACGTGCCAGNGCATCGATNCNGTGCGCCCATGCCTCTTCGCAGCTGCTGTCCAACTGGCAGGCATTCTCAAGAAGTCTCAGACCATCATCGAANCATTCCGACTTGACCAGNGCGATTCCCGCCGATGCCACGACCTCGATCTCATCTGGAAGCCCCTTGGCGGCCATCAGGTACCATTCGAGTGCTTCTTCGTTCTTTCCCAGTGCATCAAGGGTGAGCGCCAGATTGAACTGCCAGTCCCCGCGTTCGGGCGAGATCGAGAGTGCGATTCTCATGGCCTGTTCGGCTTCGCCGAGTCGNCCACGTCTGAAGAGCTCCAGCGCCCTGTCAACGTGTTCCTCGGCTGTGTTCCAATCACTCATGAGCGCTCCAGTCTGGACTGATTGTTTTCACTTTCATCCGATCCCGCAAGTGTCCAGAGGCCGAGATCTCCTCATTCGGGCCTACGGCCAAAATAATGGGACTCTCCCGGAGATCTTTCTGANCATCCCTCCGATGGGGCTCGCTGCGAGGATCCAACCGATCTCAGGGATGGAGGATCAATACACTTCGAGCATGCATCTGTGGGTCGGCCGGACGTTCCGCTTNATCGATTTCGCATCCCATTCCTCGGGAGGCACACCCTNGAGTTCNTCCTTGACCTTCAGATAGNGGGCGCCAAGCCCCGCCCGTGCNAGAAACTGGAAGACGCCGAGCTGCATGCCTGCCAGGCCGCAGAGATACATCANGGTTCGATCGCCTCGCAGCAAGGTCTCATGCAGTTGAACCTGCCTGTCCAGGTAGTGNTGGACGTATCCNCCCGGTGTTCCATCNGGCNGNATCTCCCGGCTGATCACGGTGTGATAGTGGAAGTTCGGATGCTTGTNCGCGAGGGNCTTCAGATCATCGTGATAGAGCAGATCCGTNGTGTAGGGNACTCCCATGACGAGATGGATCTCGGATTCGACCGGGNCCTCCGNNCCTTCGAGGAGATCGGAGATCATGCCACGAAATGGTGCGATNCCGGTTCCTGTCGCGAGGAAGAGNTAGTCATGTCTGGCTGGTTCNGCGGGAAGGATGAATCGCTTTCCGACNGGACCGGTGACGTGAACCTCGTCACCGACCTTCAGGTCGCAGAGGTGGTTGCTGCAGACTCCGGTGAAGAGATCGTGACGTGTCTGGTCATCCTTCGGAGTCTGGGGCCAGTATTCATCGATNAGTCGTTTGCAGGTCGTCGCCAGGACCTTCCCCTCGCCGTCCTCGCCNCGNGTGGGGGAGGCGATCGAATANANNCTGACCTTGTGTGGCTTGTCGTTGTGGTCCACTCCGGGAGGGACCACCCCAAANGACTGGCCNGACCGAAAGGCTCCCTCNAGAGCTGTGCCCGACACATCAATCGAGACATGTCTCACGAAGCTCGCACTCTTGCCATTCATGCAGCTNCGGCTNTCNGTCACCCTGCCCACCACGGGTTTCATGGGTGGCACGAGGTGCATNGCGACATCGGGAAGAACGGGATCGTACGTGTCTTGAGTGGATTCNGTGGTCATGCCTGAATGGTAGCGCCGGGNCGTAGATNGAGGTGTCAAACGAAAAGCCCTCGTCGTTGAAACTGCGACGAGGGCTTCCNGTNCTGCTGATGAAAACGCCGTGTGAATCAGTCGTATGCCGCCGTGACGGTCGGCAGGTTCACCGTTTCGAGCTTCAGATTCGTCTGAATCCGGAAATTCGATTCCGTTCGGTGTCTCTCAGCGAAGAAGAAACTCAGCTGGTAGACCTCTCCATCCTCCAGACCGAGTCGATCCAGAGAGACCGACTGGGTGATCGCATTGTGGACACCGCCCACATCGATCACGAGTTCATCGTTGATGAAGACCCACACGTCATCATCTCCACGAAACGTGAAGACCTGCGCTCCAGCCTCCTCGTAGGTGAATTCGGTCTGAAGTTCGAAGGTGAAGTGGAAATTCCTGTCNGGGGCGTTGCCAACCTGNGCGGAGTTTCCCAACAACTGGTTCTCGATCGGAAAGAAGCCNCCGACATCCTTGCACCATTCGGCTTCGTTGCTGTCGAACACGTACGANCCGTCGCCCTGTCGAACCAGTTCGAGATCGAGCGTTCTCGACATGTTCACACCNAGNACGTCGTTGAACCATGAATCGAACGTCGCCGCGGAATTGATCCCGCCCTGGTCGTAGACNGCCAGACGTCCNTCCGAATCACCAAGATCNGGNTCGTANAGGGCCCAGCAGATNGGATTTCCGGANGAGTCCTTGTAGTTCCTCTTGAGTTTNCGNCCGTTGCCGGTGAAGACCGGTTTGCCCTCGGCGTTCAGCTGAAGNCCNACGTTGCCCACGTAATGNCCGAAACCACTTTCCGGGCGGTTCTCGAAATCAGGGTGCCCGTTCTCCGCGGTCTTCTCGTTGAAATCTCGNACNATTCCCGTCAGGACCACTGAATCCGGTTCATCTTCGCTGGTTTCGGCTNNCAATGGNGCGGCACCTGTCGTGAGTGCCAGCCCCGTGATGCATGTCAGGCTCAAGGAGGTCCTTTTGGTCATGAAAATCCTGTTCATCGTGTTCTCCCATCCTCGAGGCTTGAAACGAAACCCTGTTTCACCATGCAGATTCCTGCCACGTGACCCGAATCTGGGATCGGATGAAACTCTCAGGCTCTTGAGTCCAGGGTCCGGGACAGGCTTCCGGTAGACCCGCATCATCCCTCTGGACGGTACGATCGGATCTGTCCGAAGACATATAGGGCGTTGGTGCCCATTTTCGGATCATACGGACAGCCAGCAAGGATGAGGCTCACATGGACAGATTCGTGATTGAAGGGGGAGCTCGACTCTCCGGAACGCTCAAGGTGGACGGTTCCAAGAACGCCGCGCTTCCCCTCATGGCAGCCAGCCTGCTGGCCGACGAGGACTTCATCCTTCGAAACGTCCCCGACCTGAGCGACATCCGAAGCATGAAGAGGCTTCTCGCCGCACTGGGCATCGAACAATCCGAACCCTCCGAGGATTGCTGGAAGGCGCGAGTCACGGATACCGACAAGCGACATGCACCCTACGACATGGTGAGCACGATGCGTGCTTCCATCTGCGTGCTGGGGCCGATGGTGGCCCGGCGTCAGAGGGCCCGAGTCTCCATGCCGGGAGGATGTGCCTTCGGCCATCGTCCCGTCGACCTCCACCTTCGGGGACTCGAGGCGCTTGGTGCACGAATTCGCCTTGAAAACGGCGACATCATCGCCGAGGCCGATCGTCTCAAGGGTGCGACCGTCTTTCTCGGTGGCCCCTTCGGTTCCACGGTCACGGGGACCGCGAACATCATGAGCGCAGCCGTTCTCGCCAAGGGAACCACCGTGATCGAATCAGCGGCATGTGAACCCGAAATCGTCGACCTCGCCGATCTGCTCATCTCCATGGGAGCGCGGATCGAGGGTGCCGGTTCTCCTCGACTGGTCATCGACGGTGTCGAGGAGCTTGGGGGGGCCGATCACAGCGTGATGCCCGATCGAATCGTCGCTGGAACCTGGGCCGCGGCCGCGGCCGCGACGAATGGTGATGTGATCCTCGAGCGGTTCCCCTGGGATTCCCTGCTCGCATTCCTCGATGTCATGAAGCAGGTCGGCGTCCGCATCGAACGACTCGACGGTGGCGAGCCCTGCGCCCGAGAGGCGACGGTCCGTGTGACAAGTGAACGCCACCTCAGGCCCGCGGTCATCACGACCCAGCCTCATCCCGGTTTTCCGACCGACCTTCAGGCTCAGCTGATGGCCTTGTTGTGCCTCGCGCAGGGCAACAGTGTCATCACGGAGAAGATCTATCCCGAGCGATTCATGCACGTCGCCGAACTCGCCCGCATGGGTGGTCTCTTCACGCGCCAGGGCCCGACGGTCGTGGTTCAGGGCGTGAAGAATCTGGTGGGTGCGCCCGTCATGGCGAGCGATCTGAGGGCTTCCGCCTGTCTGGTCATCGCCGGTCTGGCCGCCCGAGGAACGACCACCGTGAACCGGGTCTATCACCTCGATCGCGGGTACGTCCGCATGGAGGACAGGTTGACGGAACTGGGGGCGAACATCCGGCGTGAAGACGATCGTGAGAAATCGAAGGTGGATCCCTCCAACCAGCCTGCGATCGAGATCCTCGCGTCGTCACCACCGACGCCTTCTGCCAAGCTCGTGAAGTCCGATGGCTGAGGACACTGCCACGTTGAGCGAGTCCCGGTCGTTTCCGGCCAGACCAGGGATGTGAACGATCTGATCGCACAGCGCTCTCGATCGCTCTGAAAGTCCCGTGCCCTCAGAACCCACGATCATGATCGTTCTGTCAGAGATGGTCATGTTCACGATGTCATCCGAGTCTTCACAGAGTTCAAGCCCGATGATCGTGAAATCCAGTTCTTTCCTGAATGCATCGAGCATCGAGTGGAAGTCGGCCGGAGCCTCCCAGGGGACACCGAAGACATGACCGCTGGACACTCGAATCGTCTTCCTGAACAGAGGGTCGGCGCAGCCCGGCCCGAGGACCAGTCCTGACGCGCCCAGACAGGCGGCATTCCTGAACAGGCTTCCCATGTTGTCGACATGTGCGACCCCGTCAGCCGCCAGAAGCGTGCAGGGAGGGTTCGCGGCGGCGTCCTCGATTCCGAGTCCCGGGGACCTTCCGCTCGGCCGGATTCCAAGGGCCAGCGCTCCACGATGAAACTCGTAACCACTCACTCCGTCGAGTGAACCGTTGTCCGTGACATAGACGGGAACCGTTTCGTCGAGATCATCCAGCAGCATCTGCAATCTGCCGTGAACGTCTTCCTCGACCAGCACGGAATCGACCGGCCATCCGCTCCTCAGAAAGCGTTCGAGGACTCGTTCGGATTCGACGGTGAACAGGGAGCGTGCGCCTCTGAGGTCCGCGTCCCTCAGACCTCGAAAGGCATCCAGCCGGGGGTCATCCAGATCATCGATTCTCAACATCGGCTTCATCGGTATCCGCGGTCGGTGTCTTCTGGGAACCCTTGATGGAGACGAGTTTCGACTGCGCGTGCTCGAAATCGACCAGGGCGGCATTCAGTGAATCGATGAGTCGTTCAAGCAGGACGTCATCGTTGATGTTCGAAGAGTCACCTTTGTACATCTCCAGAACTCCAAGAAAACGTCTCAGCTGGGTCGCGCTTCGTGCCCACTGGTCAAGGATCTCGATCCTCATCTCGAGTCTCTGATCTTCGAGTGAGGGTGTCTCGATCAAGGGGATGCCCAGCGAGTCGATGATCTCCTTCTGAGCCAGCGCGAGTTGCTGGGCGGCGAGGGCGCTGTTCGCCACCGCGACCTGAAGCGTTCTCCTCGCGTCGGAGGCCATCGATTTCAGACGTCCTTCGATGCTCTGGAGATCGCTCCATGCGAATTCCGCCTGGTCGATGATCGATCGAACACGAGGCAGCACCTCATCTTCGATCTTCTTCGAGACCGCATCCGCGTCCTGAATGAGGCGCTCGACCGCATCTGAGAGGCTCGCCCGACTTTCAGGGCCGATGCGCTCCCGAAGTTCGAGAATCGACTGTCGGGTGGTGCTCGAGGCCTCGTTCAGCGTGTCCATCTCGAGTCTGAGCGCGGGGAACTGAGCTTCAAACCTCGAGATCCGTCCTTGGATGTCGTCAAGTCGGGGCTTCCAGAGTGCGATGTCCTCCGACGAGTCCGCCATCATGCCTCTGAAGTCCTCGCTGAGCATGACGAGATCCTGATTCTCGCGCATTGTTCTGCCGATCTCCCGGATTCCCTTCGTGAGCTCGTCCGCATTTGTCTGAATGGCGTCGATTCGTGAGGCGTCCCGGTCCCCCAGAAGTCCGTTGATGGTCGCCGGTTGCGGTGAGGCGGTGATCACATAGACATCCTCGAGTGGTGATTTTCCGCTGTCTCCAAAGGAGCTGATCGTCAATGAGTCGGCTCCTCCCATCATCGAGTCCTCGCGGTAGATGATGGCTTCGGGGTAGAGGGTGTAGGGATCCTTGATGAAGATCTCGGCTTTCAGTTGACCATCCTGGATTCGGATGGAGTTGATCTGGCCGATTGTGATACCGGCGGAGGTGATCGAGGATCCCGTCTGAAGGCTTCCCACTCCAGACTGCATCGTGAAGGTGAGCGTGTAGTCGGTTCCCTCGACATCATTGAGATTGTGCCTGATGACGGCCAGTGTGACCGTGAAGCCGAGCAGCACTGCGATGATGGTGTAGAAGCCCGCGCTGTAGTTGCTTCGTTCTTTTTTCAGACTGGATCCGGTCACCGGAATGCTCCCTGAACGTCTGATCGTCTACTGGTCGACGATTTCCGAGAAGAGTCGTTCCTGTGCCGTCTTGAATCTCTTGAGCGACTCCAGCACGTAGTTGATGACCTCGTCACGCAGTTCGGGTCTTTCTTCGAGTGTCTTGGGCGAGAGCTCGAAGACCGATTTGAATGCCTGCGCGGCGGATTCCAGTTCGGATGTCGCCATGACGTAGCTTCGCGCTGATTCGTAGAGGTTCTCATGTTCGAGAACCTCGCTGGTGGGGGTGTAGAGGAGTTTCCAGGGGTTCCTGCGGACCTCGAGCGTCGTCAGCTTGAGCTGTGCGGTGGCCTGTCGCAGATTCGCGAGCATCATGCTCACGTCCGGCATGCGGAGAATCAATTCGTTGTTGATGCTGGTCAGTGAATCGTCGAGTGTCTTCACGCCGCTGAGTCCGCTCAGCAGGATCTCGTCGATTCGTCCCATGGTCTTGGTGCGAAACTCGCCCATGACCGCGCGTCCATCCTCGGTCATGGCCATGATGTTCTGCATGCTCTCGTCGACTCTCGGAGTGTTCTCCTTGAGAAGCATGTTGATCCGTTCCACTCCCTGCTTCGCGCCAGCGAGCATGGGGCCGGCGTCGTCCATGGCATCGTCGAGCTTCTTCGACGCCTGATCGATGTTCTCGATCGTCTCTCCGATCCTGCTCGACCACAGGGAGTAGTCGCTTCGAACTTTTCCAATAGTCGTTCTCGCATCGCTCAGCATCGGCATCACTTCCGCATTCCATTCATCTGGAATCTCCGTCAGGAATGCTGTGAATTTCTCGACGTTCTCCATCGCCCCGCTCGCCTTCTTCGCATCGCTGGGTCCGAGCAGAGTGGCCATGATCCCTCCGCCGCTGGTCGCCTGGAGCTCCGACCCGGGGGGGAGCGGTTTCGCATCCGGTTCGGAAGGGGTCGGTCCCCCCAGATTGGTGAAGTTCAGCCAGGCGCTTCCGCCCAGAAGGGGGAGGTACCTCGTCACCTCCGCATTGGAGAAGATCGTGACCGAATCATCCAACTCGAATGTCACGAGAATCGAATCGAGAGGGCGATTCACGGATGCCGTCATGTCGAAGA
The DNA here is from genome assembly GCA_002709755.1 of Phycisphaerae bacterium. Classification (GTDB taxonomy): domain Bacteria; phylum Planctomycetota; class Phycisphaerae; order Phycisphaerales; family SM1A02; genus UBA8087. The sequence continues at coordinate 25,733 of PAQN01000030.1, read as the reverse complement.
TCGGGGTCACGCTCTGGACCACGCCCTTGTTGAGTCCGCCGATCTTGACCTTGCTTCCCTCCGCAAGCCCATCGATGCCCTCCTCGACCGTGAATCGGACCGAATAGGTCTTCTTCTCCACGAACGGATTCCATCCGCTCAGCACGATGAGGACGGTGATGCCCATCGCAATCACGCCCAGGATGAATGTTCCTGCGATCACGTTGTTGTGAGATTTTTCGGAAGCTTCCGCCATGAGTCAGGCTCCAATCACCCACAGTGTCGTCTGAACAGCCGGCGCTGTCCAACCCTGTGGGCTCAGCTGGAGATCATGCTCTCGTTCGTGGGGAATCGTTCGATGGCTCCGAGGAGCTGTTCGACCTGGACGGGCGGCGGCATGTTCATCAATCGTCTGCGCAGCGCATTGACGGTTTTCAGCTCTTCCGCGCACATCAGCAGGTCTTCCTTGCGTGTTCCAGATGATGCCAGGTTGATCGCGGGGAAGATCCTCTTCTCCGAGATCGAGCGATCCAGGATCAGTTCCATGTTTCCGGTGCCCTTGAATTCCTCGAAGATCACCTGGTCGGCTCTGGAGCCGGTGTCCACGAGGCATGTGGCGATGATGGTCAGGCTTCCGCCCTCTTCCGCCTTGCGTGCCGAACCGAACATCTGCTTCGGCACTTCGAGCGCCTTCGCGTCGAGTCCGCCTGACATCGTTCTTCCACTGGATGCATACTTCTTCGAGTTGTTGAAGGCCCGCCCAAGTCGTGTCAGGGAGTCGAGAAGGACGACGACGTCCTTGCCGGCTTCGACCATCCGACGCGCTCTCTCGATCGCCAGCAGGCCCATTGAGATGTGCTTCTCGACCTCTTCGTCATTGCTTGATGCCAGGACGAATGCCGGAACGTTCCGCTTGAAATCGGTGACTTCCTCGGGGCGTTCGTCGATGAGTAGTGCGACAAGCTCCACCTCGGGGTGGTTCTTCTTGATGCCGAATGCGATGTTCTGGAGCAGAACCGTCTTGCCCGCCTTGGGAGGGGCGACGATCAGGCCTCGAGTCCCGAAGCCGATCGGGCAGAACATGTCGATCAGGCGGCATGCGGGAGGACAACCCTCGTACTCGAGATTCATCCTGGGCTGGGGATCGACCGCGGTGAGCTCGGCGAAGGACTTCCGCTGCGCGTATTCGACTGGTCCCAGTCCTTCCGCGGACACGATCTTTCGCGCGATCTTTCTGATCGGCCTTCCGCCACCACCTCTGCGTCGTCTCTTGGCTTTTCGGGATTCGACTTCGACAGTCATGCTGGTGAGCGGTCTCAGCGGACAGGTCTCGTCGAGATTCATCGGAATGAACGGATCGTCCTTGGATTCGACCAGCCCGTTATCCATCTGACGGAGTCTGCCGTCGGCCCCGTCCTGCAGCTGGAGAATTCCAGTCACGGTGGTCAACGTCTCGTTTTCACTGGTTTCAGGCGGCAAGTGTTCGGTCTCTCTGAGCGTTCGTTCGGGCATGCATCATCGTCTCGTCCGATTCGATGCCGTGATCCTGATGGTCTTCTGATCATTCCGTCTTGATGATGTTCATGCGTCCGAGACTCATGTCCGTCATCTTTGATCTGGCACGTCGTGGAGCGTGTCTCGAATAACGCTTGTCTTCCCTCATCGGCTCTCGTTCGAGAATGACTCAGGGCGCGTCCTGGACAGGTTGATTGGAGCAGTCTTGGACGGTGATGTCAACCCTCGCGGGCCTCATACGGTGAGAGCCTTGGATGCCTCGGCGGCCAGTCGTGCGTTTTCAAGAAGAAGTGCGATGTTGGCGTCGAGCGAATCGCCGGAGGTGGCCTCGGCGAGCGCGGTCAGCAGATACGGAGTCAGGGCCTGACCCTTGATTCCTTCATCCTGCGCCGTTGAACAGGCTCGTTCGACGATCTCCTCGACCATGTCGCCATCGAGTGCGTCCTCCATCGGAATCTCATTCAGAAGCAGGATGCCCTCCTCGCGCTTGAGATCGTTCCAGTGGATCCGGCAGAGACTCGAGAGCCGCTCGAGATCGTCGAGCCTTCTTTCAAGAGGTTGTTCATCCGAACCGCGAGATGTGAAGCGGGGGAAGTTGTCGCAACGCCAACCGATCACGGGAATCATGCTGGTGTCGAGCGCTTCCCGCGTGGCGGGAAGATCGAGAATGATCTTCGCACCCGCAGTGACGACGAGCATCGGTGTGATGGAGATCGCACGGATGTCGGCGGAGATGTCCGGATGACACGCCCAGTCTCGATGGACGCCGCCTATGCCACCAGTGGCGAAGAGTCTCAGTTCCGCGAGACCTCGTGCTCTGAGGATGTCGTTCGCGATCGAGGCTGCCGACAAGGTGCCTGCGACCGTCGTGCCCCCGCATCCGCCATCTTGAAGCGTGGCTGCGAGATCCCTGGTCGAGCACTTGTCCGCTTCGATCCCAGAGAGTCGTTCCAACTGCTCGGGCGTGATTCCCACGTGGAGTGCGCCATCGATGACCGCGATCGTGGCGGGAACCGCTCCGCCCATTCGCACAGCATGGCTCATCGCCCTGGAGGTCGCGAGATTGACGGGTTCTGCTTGATTCCACGCGGATTCACCGAGGTGATGAAGTGCGCGTCCCTCAGCGAAGCAGCCCGGCAGATGATCGAGTGACCGCCTCGGGAGGCCATGCGTCAGCACCGCCGTCTCGAGCACCACGACCGGGCGGTCCGCAGCCAGAGCCTCGATCACCTCTTGATGGAAGACGACCCGATCCATGGCTCAGCGACGATTCGTTCTCGAGCGCCCCATCATTCTTCTCGGGGGAAGCTTCTTCGGAACCTGTCCGCCCGGGAACTTGCTCTCGTCCTTCGAGTCGAGCCCGTCGGTCGAGAGTTTTCGACTCTTGTTCTGGATCTCTCTTTGCTTCTTGCTGCTTTCGTGTTCACGATCCGCACGCACGTCGGCGGGAATTCTTCCCGGCTTGAAATCCTCGTAGATTCGCGAGGGAATCTCCGTGTTCGCCAGCATCTCGATCGCGGTCAGAAGATCTCCCTGATCTGGTGAGACGAAACTGACGCCGCACCCATCCCTTCCGGCGCGCGCCGTGCGGCCGATGCGGTGGATGTAGATCTCCGGATCTTCAGGAAGATCGTAGTTCACGACATGTGTGATGCCGTCGACGTCGAGTCCTCGTGACGCCAGATCCGAACAGACCAGCACCTGGAGTTCGCCTTCGCGCAGATCCTTGATCACGCGATTTCGCTTGCCCTGCACCATGTCGCCGTGAATCGCGTGTGCCTTGATGCCGTCCCGTTCGAGTGACTTCTGGATCTTGTCCACCGTTCTCTTGGTCCGGCAGAAGACGAGTGTCAGCTCGGGGTTCTCGACCTTGAGGACATGGCTCAGCAGTCTGGGTTTGTCCCATCGCTCGACGCTCACGTAGGTCTGTGCGACCTGCTGGACGGTGAGGCTCTTGCCGGTGGTGACGATCTTCTCGGGCGAATCCATGTAGGAACGAGACAGTTTCTCGATCTCGTCCGAGATGGTCGCCGAGACGAAGATCGTCTGACGCTGCCTGCTCATCTTGCCCAGAATCTTGCGGATGTCATCCCTGAATCCGATGTCGAGCATTCGATCGACCTCGTCCAGAATGGCGACCTTCACTTTGTTGTATGGAAGGTAGCCACGTTCATGCATGTCCATCACGCGACCGGGGGTGCCCACGATGATCTCAGGGTTCTTCTCCAGCTTCGGCGCCTGGGTCGTGATCTTCTGCCCGCCGTACACGGGAACGATTCGATGGCCACTGAACCGGCCGAAATCCTTCATCTCATCCGCGACCTGGATGGCGAGCTCTCTGGTCGGCACGAGCACCATGGCGCTGAATGGTTCACCCACCTTCACGGTCGAGAGTGCGGGCAGACCGAATGCAGCCGTCTTGCCGGTTCCCGTCCGTGCCTGTCCGAGGACATCCTTGCCGGTGAGTGCGATGGGGATCAGCTGGGCCTGAATCTTCGTGGGATGCACGAAACCCCGTTCATCCAGAGCCTTCTGGATCTCCTCGGGCAGGCCGAGATCGGAAAACGATTGATCAAGTGAGAAGGTCTCGGCGTTGTCCACGACCGGCGTCACCTTCTTGCGCCCCGGATTCTTGCCATTCTTGTCTGTGGTCTTTTTCTTGGCCTTGCTCTTGCGGCGCGGCTTTTTGCCAGCGGGCTTTGTGTCCGTCGGTTCTGTCATCTGGAATCAGTTCTTTCGAGGACCGCCTCTGGCCGGGCACTTGGAGGTCATGGGGAGGTTTACGACTCGATTCCGGCGGAATCGTCTCCCTTCAGATCCGAGTTCGGCCGGACGAGGGGAAGTGGTCATGGTATTCTTGTTGGCGAGTCGATACAAATTCGGGAACAGCAACGGACTGCATGCATCAGACAAGCCACATCAGGATCGACCTTGAAGCTGTCGCCGGTAATCTGCGGGCGATAGGCCGGGCTGTGGGTCCGAGAACCGGTGTTTGTGCCGTCATCAAGGCTGATGCCTATGGTCTCGGAGCCCGCAGATTGGCCCGAACGCTGACCGAGGCGGGTGCCGGAAAACTTGCAGTTTTCAGTCCCGGACAGGCGGCCGACATCGAATCCTCCTCGTCCGGAGTCCCGATTCTGATGTTGATGCCCGTGCGAGAACTCCCGACCGATCCTTCCATCGCACGTCTGCTGGCCAGTGGGCGACTCGAACTCGTCGTGGTGGATCAGGACCAGGTCGACTCCCTGGCTTCGATTCGACTGGGACGCCCGCTTCCCGTTCATCTTGAAATCGATTGCGGCATGGGCCGAGGTGGCGTCACCCCCGATCAGGCAGAGGCATTGCTCGACCATGTCGTGTCCCGTCGATCGTTGGACCTGCGCGGAATCTACACCCATTTCTCAGCCGGTGATCAGTGCACCATCGACGCCCAGTCCTCGGTCTTCGACCGCACATTGAAACGTCTCGAGGGTCGACTCGGGCCCCGGGTCTAAATTCACACCACCAGCAGTGGGGGGTTGGTGTCCTCTCCGGGACAGCGTCGTGATTTCGTTCGCATCGGGCTCGCCTGGGCCGGATGGATTCCCGGAGACGACCGATCATCGGACTCCTCCCAGGCCGACATGCTGGGCCTTCGGCCTGCCGTGACCTGGCGCAGCACAGTGGTCCAGGTGAAGGCCCTGGAGACGGGGGCCACCGTCGGATACGGATCGAGGTGGACTGCACCCGGTCCGACTCGCGTTGGCCTGGTCCCAGTCGGCTATGCGGATGGATATCCCGCGCAGCTCGTCGACTCCGGGAATCCTCATCGTGTGCTCATTGAAACGCCTGCAGGGACACGTTCGGTCCCTGTTCTGGGCGCCGTCAGCATGGACCAGATCGTGATCGATCTCGGAGGCCTTGAAAGCACCGAGTCATTGCAGGGCAGCCAAGTCGTGCTTCTCTCCGATCAACCGGATTCGACCGTGGGTCTTCATCCTCTGGCTCGTCGGGCCGGGATCCCACCCCACGCCGTGCTGACGTCCCTTTCCGCTTCGATTCCACGCGTGTACGTGGCGGACAGCCAGGGTGGCTCGGTGCGCAGCGGCGTTCGTGGTTCAACCCTCGAGTCGAATGTTTCCGTGGGTCGTGCGCTTGCCTGAACCTCGTCGAATCATGGCGGCACTTGTCCAGTTTGACCCTCTCAAGCAGCCCCGGGGGGCTAGACTTTCAGCATGAGCATCCTCGATCCATCCATGGACTCCCCTTCGGATGAAGAAGTCTTTCACGGCCTCGAAGACGCTCGGTCCCAACGTGCCACCCGGGTGGGTGTCGTCAACTACATCAACACCCTTCCACTCATCACCGGGCTTGAGCGACTTGAAGGCATCACGCTCGTCCCCGAGGTGCCATCTCGCCAGATCAAGATGATTCTCGCGAACGAGGTTGATTTCGGACTCTGCTCCGTCATCGACATCGTTCATGCCGAGCAGCCGATGTCGGTGGTACCCGTGGGCATGCTCGGATGCGCCGGGCCGACCCTGACGGTCCGGCTGTTCTCGAGCGTCCCGTTCCAGCAGGTCAGACGTGTTCATTGCGACAGTGACAGTCACACCTCGGTGGCGCTGCTCAAGGTTCTCTTCCGGGAACGTCATGGATGCGATCTCGAGATCATTCCCTTCGACGCATCCATCCCCCCGGTCGTCACAGGGGATGATGCCGTTCTTCTGATCGGCGACAAGGTCGTCAGCCATTCGCTCCCCCCAACGCTCACGGCTCATGAAATGGATCTCGGTGAAGCCTGGTATGAGATGACTTCGCTGCCCTTCGTGTTCGCGACATGGTTGTGTCGGCGTGACCTCGTCACCGAAGAGCATCGTCGAATCGTCGATTCCGCACGAATCCTCGAGCGCACGCGAAGAAGAAACATCGATCGACTGCATTCGATCGCCGCGTCTCGGTACCGTGAATTCGGGTGGTCCGATGCCGGGCTGGCGCAGCGGTATCTGGATGAACTTCTGCGCTTCGATCTCGATGAGCAGGCGATTCTCGGCATGACGACGTTCCTCGAACTCGCCGCGAGGCACACGGAACCCATCTCCTTCATCGATTGGAGCTGACATTGGGGCGCACTGCGATCCTGAAGACGCTCGTGTTCGAACACATTCTCGAGTCCGTCGAGCAGGCTCCAGATGATCAAGCCATCGAGACGCTTCTGACCGCGGGAGCCGACCTCTCGGCTCAGCTCGAGCACGAAAGCTTCTATCCGGCGGAATTCATCGCGTGGCGACTGACGGGACATCGAGAGATCGATTCCGGAGAATCTCTTTCCGGAGCGGTGATCCTTCGGGAGCTCGCGGTCCTCGTCCAGCGTGCCAGTGCGCTCCGTCCAAGAGCCGTCTCGGCAGTCCACGGAGGCGCTCGAGATCTGCATCAGGTCGCGGCGGACATCGGAGTCTCCGTTCGAACCCTGCAACGCTGGCGTGACGACGGGCTTCTCATGCGCCAGATGCTCTTTCCTGATGGCAAGGTCAGGCTCGGAATCTCCAACCTGTTGCTTGCGAGTTTTCGTGATCGCCATCCTGAGCGCTTCCAGCAGGCGGCATCCTTCTCACGCATGACTTTCCAGGAGTCACATTCACTCGCTGAAAAGGCATTCCAGTTGATTCAAGACGGGAACTCGCCCAATCAGGCGGCACGACGTCTCGCATCGCAGAGCGGTCGTTCCCATGAGGCGATTCGGCAGCTCATCAGACGCCATCGAGGAGAGCGAGGTCCCGTTCGCGGCGCGGGCGGGCTCGTGGATGATCGTGAACGAAAGCTCGTTCTGGCGGGTGCACGGCGTGGGTTGGAGATCGATGAGATCGGCCGCCGAATCGGTCGCAGTCCCGTCTCGACCCGCAGAATCCTGGCCGAGGCAAGGGCGGTCGTGGTTCGTGAGCTTCGACCCGATTGGATTCATTTCGCGGTCTTCGATCAGCCCGATGCCGATCAGATCCTTCTTCAGGCTCGGGCGGTGGTGCATCGTCCTCATCCCGTGTTCGAGCCCGGAAGTTCTCTGGACACGCTTCGCGCTCTGGAGGCCTCCGAGGACGAGAGGGTGCTCGACTCCCTTCTGCTTCCCGCCATGCATCTTCAGCGCATGCGACTCTCGAGAGAGATCGATCAGCTTCCAAAGACCCCGCCTGTCGGCCGACTTGAAATGATCGAGACCGGGCTGCGCCGCGCCGACTTTCTTCGCAGACGAGTGGGCGAGGTCGCGCTGGAGTCGGCTCTCTACAGAGTCGCGCACCATCGGAATCTTCCGATCTCCCGTTTTTCCGGTGATGCATTCGCCCGGGCGGTGCGATTCTGCATCGAAGTCGTCTCGGACATGCTGGATCATTTCGATCCTCAGGCACGAGGTGGACTCGAACCTCGATTCGATCGGAGAATCGCTCTGGAGGTCGACAAGCGAATCGCGCTGCGTCAGCGGGGGAGTGTTCGCGAGGAGTCCGCCCTGCCGAAGGAGCGCACCGTTGATGCCCTTCTGTCCCTCCTCGAGCCGGCACGGCTGCGACTGGGACTGTCCCCGCATCTGGTCGCACGCCTCGATCGGCTCGACGACGGACAGGCGGAGCTTGTCATGGATCGGTACGGACTGGGCCGGCGTCAGCCCCAGTCTCTCGATGCACTTGCCGCGCAATGGGACGTCCCGGTCAGAAGGATGCATCGGATTCTCGCCGAAGCCGTGAGACAGCTTCGAGGCGAGGCTTTCTAGGATGCCTTTCGAACCCGCGGCGGGACCTTGCAGTTGATTCTCTCGATCAACGCTTGGAGAACTGGAATCTTCGGCGGGCGCCGGGCTGGCCGTACTTCTTGCGTTCGACCTCACGTGCGTCACGGGTGAGGAACCCGTTGTCTCGCAGGATCGGTTCGAGCGAAGTGTCGTACTTGAGCAGGGCACGACCGAGGCCGAGGATGATCGCACCCGCCTGGCCCATGTAGCCGCCACCGTTGGCGTTCACGAAGACGTCGACGGAACCGAGGGTGCCGGTCTTCTCGAGAACGTTTCGGATGTTCTTGAGGTCTCGTGCTTCGCAGAAGTAGGTGTCCAGGTCGCGGTTGTTCACCTTGAACTCTCCGCTGCCTGACTTGATTCTGACTCGAGCCACTGCGGTCTTGCGTCGTCCGGTGCCGCGCCACCATCCGTGGGCGTCAGGTCCGGTCGGGACCGGTGCGGGCGTGGTGTCCACGGCAACCGCATCGTTGAGGGGCATCGTATCGGTGAGTTCGTTGGTGGTCTCTTCGGTCATCTGCGTCTTTGCTCGAATCGTGGTTGTGTCAGTTGATCTCGAGAGTCATGGGCTGCTGAGCCTGGTGCGGATGCTCCGCCCCGGCGTACACGTGAAGCTTCTTGCTCATCTGTCGCCCGAGTCGACCCTTCGGAAGCATGCGTGAAACGGCAAGCTCGATGATGCGCTCGGGGTGCTTTTCCATCACGTCTTCATACGTACGGACCTTCTGGCCACCGGGGTAGCCGCTGAAGGACTGGAGTGTCTTCTGTTCGAGCTTGCGCCCGGTCATGACGACGTTCTGTGCGTTGGTCACGATGACGCAGTCACCTGAGTCCACATGAGGTGTGTACTCGGGACGGTGCTTGCCCATCAGGATCGTCGCGATCTCCGTCGCGATGCGTCCGAGGATCTTTCCGTCGGCGTCGATGTGGTGCCATGTCTTGTCGAGTTCACCGGTCTTGGCGAAATATGTCTGTCGAGGCATCGGGGTTTCCAATCAGCAGGACCCGGTCTTCACTCGACCGGGAAGCCCCTGTTCAGGAGCGAATCGGCAAGGATAGTGAGCATTCTGATGGTGTCAAGCACCCGCGAGCGCTTCTCGGGTCCACCTTTGATCCCCTGGTGACGGTAGGCTGTGCATTATGACCGATATGCCTGAGCACACGCCGCCCCCCATGCCACCAAATGTCGATTCTGAGCCCATGAGAGAGGTTCTAGCCGAAAGGACCATCAGCTCGAGTGTCCTGACCCATCTTTTGGGGTGGGTGGTCGCCTTTTCGGTGGGCGGGCTGATGATGGGCCTTGTTTTCCTCGGGGCTCAATTGGCGACATCCGAGGCCGGCGATTCCGAACGCATCTCGGTCGAACAGGAGATGAGCGGTCGAATGATCTACGCCGCCGGTCCGGGTGGCATGCAGGTCGATTCCTCTCTTCTCGTTCCCCAGCTTTCTCAATTGGATGACGGTTCCCTCACCGCTCGATTGGCCCATGTCATTCTGATGTCCGAATTGAACACGCCTGCAGAAGGCATCGAGGCGCTGGATTCGATCCACGAGGAGAAGGCTGCGGGAACACTGTCTCTTTCCCCGGAGCAGGAGACGCTTCTGGACGATGTCTCGTTGCTGCTCTTCGCCGCCGCTTCAGGTGAGGAAGCGGACGAGCTTCCCGATGAAAGAGCGGAATCGCTCCGACTCAGTCTGGGTTTCTTCGCCGAGCTTCTCATTGCCAGAGCCTCGGGCGATCAGAATGCCCTCGATGGACTGGCCACCTCCGCGGTCAGGGCCATGCTGACCCTGATCGTCACCGCCATCTGGTTTCTGAGTTTCTTCATCGGGGGGCTTGCCGCGATCGTCATACTCGTGATCCTCGCCCTCTACGGAAAGCTTGAAAGACGCTTCGTCCTGAACAACCACGCCGGCAGCGTCTACATCGAGACGTTCGCCATCTGGATCACGATGTTCGTGCTGCTTCAGTTCGTCATGGAAGCCCTGGCCGTCGTCCTTCGGGAGAGTTCGCTCGCCATCTACATCGGTCCTGAATTCTCCCTCGTGATGTCCCTGGTCCTGATGTTCCTCAGTCTCAGCGCACTGGTCTGGCCGAGAATCCGCGGCATCTCCTCGAAACGCCTGCTCGAAGACATCGGACTGGCCCGCGTGAACGTCTTTCGGGAGATCCTCCCCGGCTTCGTGACCTATGCCATCGGGCTTCCTCTTCTTCTGGGGGGGCTCCTGCTTTCGGTCGTCGTGGGTCTGGTCCTGAATGCGGTGTTCGGTGAACAGCCCGCACCATCGCATCCCATCCAGGGTCTGATCGGTGATGGTGGCTGGATGACGATCGTGCTCGTCTATCTCGTCGCCTGCGTGGGTGCGCCGATCACCGAGGAGATCATGTTTCGCGGAGTGCTCTATCGATACCTGCGTGAGGTCTCCCGGACGTGGACCATGATCGTGAGTCTCGGCTTCTCGATGATCATCTCGAGTGTTCTCTTCGCCGCGATCCATCCCCAGGGACTGACGTTCATACCGGTGCTTGGTGCACTCGCGGTCGCGTTCTGCATCGGGCGCGAGTGGCGTGATTCCCTGGTCGCGCCCATGGTCGCGCACGGTGTGAGCAACGGCGCGGTGATGACCATGAGCGTGTTTCTCTTCGGTTGAGAGTGCGTTCGTCGTCTCGGGTCGGCCGCTGATTCAGTCGAGTTCGATCGTCCAGTACGCCTCATCCAGAAACGCTTTCCAGGAGTCGTAGCGACGGGAGCCGACTCGAAGTCTGATCGCAGGGTTCCTGCGTGGTTTGCGAGGTTTCTGAATCAGCTTCATGCCCGCCTGGCGAGGTGTTCGGCCGCCTTTTCTCGCGTTGCACCGCACGCATGAGCACACCAGATTCGTCCAGCTGTCCTCGCCACCCTGCACTCTGGGCACGACATGATCGAGAGACAGCTCCTTGGTGGTGAACTTCTTCCCGCAGTATTGACAGCGATTTTCATCCCGAGCGTAGATGTTCCTGCGGTTGAGTCGAATCTCCATGCTGGGTCTTCGATCGTAGGTGAAGAGCCTGATGATCTTGGGAACGGCCAGAGTGGTGCTGGGCGTCCTCACCCATTCATGTTTTTCAGATTCGAATTCGCGCTGGAGTTCCGCGATGTCGGCCCACGTGGCGAAGTCATAGTTGTGAAAAGCGCCGTCTTCGTGTGAGATCACCTCGGCGATCTCCTTCGACAGCAGGGTGAACGCTCGTCGGGCATCGACGATTCTGATCGCCGAGTAGACTCGATTGAGGACCAGCACGCTCGCATCCAGAGCGGTGTTTCCTCGCAAGCTGTTCGCCATCGAAGTCATCGGCAACCTCCATGAACCTCTTCGACTCACCAAGTCAGTGACTGAAGTCTAGGTCAGGTTATCCGGACCGGCAAACGACAAATCCCTTCTGTCACGGAAGAAGTGCGGCCTCGAGCGTTTCGCGAGAGGGCTCAGTCCGAGCCGAGGCCAAGCCATTTCAGCTGGTCTGGAAGTGAACCCGATCCGAGGACAAGCGGTCTGGTCTCGTCCCAGTGGGCTTTCAGCAGATCGCAGGTCATGCCGCGATCCAGAAGGCCCTCTCCGAGAGGCACCGTCCGGAGTCGTTCGGGATCATCCTCGTCCACCACGAAATCCTGCAACAGAAGGAACGGCGCCGGGCCGGCCAGTGTCTCGAAGGCTCTCGTGTAGTGGTCCTCGACGACGTCGATCATCGACGGGGTGAGCAGCTGAGTCGGCGCCAGAGCCACGCCCACTGGTGTCTCGGTCCGTTCTCGAATCAGATTGATCGAGCCTTGGACGTCACTGAGCACATGACGTGCGTGGGGGATCAGCGTCAGTCGGCGTTCGGACTTCTGCAACTGCGGGATCATCTCGTCGAGGAATGCATCGAGCGATTCCCGGCCCGGATTCATCCAGTTGTGCGGATGGGAGGCGAACAGGTCCGGGCCCTCCGCCAGAGTTCCGCTCCAACACGCGATCTGATCGGCAGGCAGNTCGTTGTCGATCAGCCAGCCAGCCCCGAGCGGGTTGTCTCCGACGAAACAGAACGAGACATCCGAAGGGTCGTCCGTCGCCAGAGCGAGAGAGTCACAGGCCGGCTTCTGGGCGCCGGTGATCGCGGCGATCGTCGCCGATTCATGAAGCACGAAGACGTTCACTCAGGCTTCTCCTCGATAGACGCACTCGCTGGTGCATGTCTCCTTCACCCTGATCTCGAAGAGGCAGGGGATCCGTCCCGAGACACGGTCCCGAATCCACCGGCTCAACATCTGGGCCTTCGGATTTTCAAGTCCCTCGATTTCGTTGAGGCATCTGTGGTCGAGCTTCTCTTCGACCGGAGCGATCGCCTTCTTGATCTCACCGAAGTCCATCAGATAGCCGGTGTCCTCGGACACGAGTCCCTCTGCGGCCACATCCACGTGAAAGGAGTGGCCGTGCAGGCGACGGCACTTGTGTCCGTCAGGAAAACGAGGCAGCCGATGGGCCGCCTCGAATGAGAATGACTTGCTCAGGCGAACACGCATGGTGGTGCCCAATCAGTTGACCCGCGAGAGGATCATTCGCCGGCATCGGAAGCGTTCTTGGCGGCTTCCTTGGCGGCCTTCTTTTCCTCTGCGATGCGAGCTGCGTGGTTCTGTTCCCAGGCTTCGACATGCTGCATGCCTCGGCGCTGATCCCGCAGACGACGTGACTTGCCGATGCGGTCGCGCAGGAAGTAGAGCTTCGAACGTCTGGCATCACCNCGACGNACGACATCGATCTTCGCGATGCGGGGCGACTGGATCGGGAAGATCCTCTCNACGCCTTCGTTCGCGACGATGCGTCGGACGGTGATCGTCTCNTTGATTCCGCTGTGGTTTCGGGAGATCAGGACCCCCTGGAAGACCTGNATTCGTTCCTTGCTTCCNTCGATGATCCGATAGTGGACATCNAGCGTGTCACCCACGCTCATGAGGGGGAGTGCGTCNTCGGCCTTGATCTGATCCGCGACGACTGAAGCGATTACTGCCTGACGATCCTTGAGCTGACTCATCGTGTCACCTGTTTCGACCCCGAAGGGTTCTTTCTGCCTCGCAGTCTCGAATCGAGACCGTTCGGTTGCGCGACTTGAGTCCTCGACGACGTGTCGGGCTCAGGGGTCACGTTGCTCGAGATCGGGACGCTTGAGACGTGTCCGATCCACTCTTTGTTGGAAGCGCCACTGTTCGATGGCGGCATGATCGCCGCCCAGAAGCACTTCAGGAACCTCCCGGCCTCGCCACGCGCGTGGCCGGGTGTAGTGCGGGCAGTCCAGCAGGGGACGTCCCGACTCGTCCGTCACGGAGAATGAATCCTCCGCGGCGGAAAGCTCGTGTCCGAGGACCGACGGCTGAAGCCGCACGATCGCGTCCACGAGNAGCATCGCCGGAAGTTCGCCGCCAGAGACGACGAAATCCCCGATGCTCACCTGAAGGGGCGCGAGTTCGTCGATGACGCGCTCGTCGATCCCTTCATAGTGNCCGGCGATCAGGAGCAGTCGCTCCGTGGTCGCCAGATCGTTCACACGCGCCTGCTCGAGTCGTTCGCCCTGGGGCGTGAGCAGGATTCGCGTCGCGGTTCTGTCGTCCATCGCTTCGACCGCTTCGACGCAGTCCATGAGCGGCTGGCACATCAGAACCATTCCGGGTCCTCCACCGAACGGCCGATCATCGACCTTCCGGTGCTTGTTGTCGGCCCACCGACGAATGTCGTGGACCTGATAGTCGACGGCCCCGAAGTCGCGGGCCCTTCCGGGAATGCTCGTGGACAGGATCGTCTCGAACATCTCGGGAAAGATCGTCAGGATGTCGATCCGCACNGGACGTTCCGGAGGAACGCGCTCGCGTGATCGGTCCTTGTCGGATCCAAGTCGTTCATGAGGCTCGTTCATCGAGCGCCTCGCTTTCGACCGGGGTTCCGGAGCTTCAGCTGCCGGCGGCTTCCATCGGCGCCGGGGTGTACGGCGTGCCGGGCTTGGCATCGACGCCTGCCTTGCGAAGCAGGTCGCGGACGGTGTCGCTGGGCTGTGCGCCGACGCTCAGCCAGTAGCGNATGCGATCGGACTTGAGCTCGAATTCGGGCTTGTCCTTGCCCATCGTGTGGCANGGGTCGTACCAACCGAGGTTNTCGATGACGCGACCGTTGCGGGGGGACCGCTTGTCCATTGCGCCGATTCTGTAGAAGGGTCGGTGGGCTCGTCCGAAGCGCTGCATTCGCAGAACAACCATGGGAACTCCTAGCAGGCACCTGTCTGGGTGGGATCCCTCGTGCCGTTCACGAGCGTCTCCCGGCCTGGTGACCGTCGAGGCCGGTGGCCTGTGCGGTTCACCTGCGGCAGGTGGGTGCGAATCGGGGAGTGTAGCCGAAATCAGCTCAGGATCCAACCACCTCAGCGGACCCATCGGGAAACAGCAACAGATAGAGCAAACTGATGTACTGGGCGGATCGGAAGGCCACCGAGCCCAAGGGGGTGATAAAAAACAGCGCCAATACCGCGAAGAACGCATACTGCCGAAAGACCGGGTTGTGGAACCAGATGTAGAACTTCTGAGAGAGGCCCATCAGGATCTGAGAACCATCGAGAGGCGGCACTGGAAGAAGATTCAATCCGAAGAGGACCAGATTCAGCACGCCCCCCAGGAAGAAGAAATCAATCAATCGACCCACAGCGTCGCTCTCGCTGTTCTGCGCTCCGCAGGCCAGCATGATGCCGAGGGTGGTGAGGGCTCCGAAGGCCAGGAGCAGNTTCATNGCCGGNCCGGCGAANGCCACGATCGCNCGGCCNTTNCGTCCGGAGCGG
Organism: Phycisphaerae bacterium; assembly: GCA_002709755.1. GTDB lineage: Bacteria > Planctomycetota > Phycisphaerae > Phycisphaerales > SM1A02 > UBA8087. The sequence continues at coordinate 10,650 of PAQN01000030.1, read as the reverse complement.
TAGCGGGAGGGNTCCGTCGGCATCATNCCCCAGGCGATNCCGATCAGNGCGAACATGATCAAGGACATGCCTCCCATGTGCACCAGAGGATCCCAGGTCATGTGTCCGGTGTCCCGAGGTGTCGTGTCACCCTGACGAAGTGCGGCCCAGCCGTGTGCGAGTTCATGCAAGGTGATCGAGAGGATCACCCAGAACGCCCACCCCACGACCAGAGAGATGCCGCCTTCNTAGTATTGCTGGTGGACCCACCAATTGTTCATCATGATCGCACGTCCCTCTTTCAGTCGGACAGTTCGTGGATGAGCCTACCATCAACGATCGTGGCGAGAATCCGCGGATCCTCCGGCTGCATCCAGTCCACCGTTCTAGGGTCACGATCCAGCAGGATCAGATCGGCGGGAGCGCCTTCGTCGAGGGTGCCGCCCTCCATGCCGAGGCAGGATCGGGCCTCGACCGTGTACGCCCGAAGCGCGGTCTCGACATCGATGTTCTCGTGCGTCGTCGACAGATTCCCATCGATGTCCCGTCCCGTCACCGCGGCGCGGATTCCGCTGAAGGGNTTGCAGTCGACGATCGGCCAGTCGGATCCGAAGGCCAGTCTGGCACCNGCTTTCTCGAGCGAGGCGAACGGATAGAAGTGGTGCANTCGCGCCGAGCCNAGGCGACTTTCGATGATCGGTGCATCCATCGCCTTGTGGCGGGGCTGCATGCTCGCGAAACGGCCGGCGAAGCGTGCCACNTCATCAGGATGGNCGGTCTGTGCGTGTTCGAAGCGNACCCATGAACGGGCCTCNTCCGGCAGGGTGTCCGCCGCATCGAGCGCGAGGCGAAGTGCNCGGTCGCCGATCGCGTGCATCGACGGCGAGAATCCATGGGCGTGAACCGCCTGGATCCANTCATGGAGAACGCCTTGTTCGGCGAGTTCGACCAGCATGCCGTGGCCCGCGTCGGGGTCGTCCGAGTACGGCTCGAGCATGGCCGCGGATCTCGAGCCGAGGGTCCCGTCTATGAACGCCTTGCATCCGATGACCGTGAGCATGTCATCGCTTTCGAAGTCACAGGCGTAGCTGAAGTCGAGCGGCCAGTCCCGATCGAGCAGGGTGATCCGCAGGCGGACTCCAAGTTCATCCCGGATCGGTTCGATGGCTTCCGAGAGTTCCTTCGCGTATTCCATCGATCCGACCGTCACCAGNCCCATCGAGGCGCAATGCGCGTCCGCGTTNCGGATGTGCTGCCGCCGCTCCTCGAGCGATGGTTCGGGCACGATCGGATTCACCAGGTGCCACGCCGCCGATTCGACCATGAGTCCGTTCGGCCGACCATCATCTCCGGTGNCGATCCGNCCACCCGGCGGGCACACGGCATCCTTCAGTCTNGCCAGNACGGGTCGATTGACCACGCANGCGTGCTGGTCGACACGATACGCCACGNCCGGNCGGTCTCCGGTGGACGACANCCAGCTGGCATCAGGCATGCCATCCTTCTCGAAGAGTGCATCGTTCCAGCCGCTGGCCTGCAACCATCGCCCTTCGGGAAGCGCCTGATGTCNTNNGGCGACGGCGTCTTCGAACTCCTCCCGACTCGACACCTCGGAGAGGTCGAGCTGGCTCATGGCATCCCCTCCGAGCCCGAAATGCATGTGTGCATCCACGAATCCAGGGTGAAGGATCGCTCCTTTCCCATCCAGAATGCGTCCAGCGGAGGGGGGGGCGAATCGGATCTCTCCACTGCGCAGATCGATGTCGACCGGCTCGCCCGTCTCGTGCAATCGCACGTTTCGAATGCCGGCAAGNCGTGATGTGTTCCCTGANTCGTTCATCTGGNTACCATCGTANANCACCAACACCGATTCAAGGACCTCGCCATGCCCCAACCNTCGTCATTTTTCATCTTCTCAACCGTTTCATGCATCGTCGCATCTCTCACTCTCGGTGGATGTGNNAAGGAAGAGCCANCCAAGAGCGCGCTGAACGTGCCGCCACCNCCGGGNGCCGGGGCCGCNCCCGCATCGACGCCCNCCGNGNCAGGTGTCACCGCTCTGGCGCCNACGTCATCGAGCGCATCCTCNGATTCNGATGNCTCCAGATGGGTGACGTCCGGTCCCGATGATCCCGCCACGCCTGCGCGATGCGGTGGATTCTCCTTCGAAAAGCCGGCGCAATGGACCTGGGCCACCCCGTCCATGCGCTTTCGNCAGCTGCAGTATTCCGTGCCGGGAACCGATGGGGAGGGCGCGGCTGAATTGATCTTCAGCGTCTTCAATGATGGGGACGGCGGGCCCGTCGACATGAACATCCAGCGTTGGATCGGTCAGTTCAGACCCACCGACGGAATCGACGCCCGCGTCGACCAGCGAACCGCGACCATCGATGGCAACAAGGTCACCATCCTCGAACTCGAAGGCAGCTACGCGGGCATGGGTGCGGCGGCGCCTCGTCCCGGTTGGGCCCAGTTCGGTGCGATCATCGAGGCNCCCGGCAGAAACGTCTACATCAGACTNCTCGGGCCATCCGTCACGGTGCTCCAGAATGCAGGTGTCTTCGAGGAGATGGTCACGACGATGAAGGCCGANTGACCTCNNNTGATGCGGTCGTCANGTGACCGAGGCCGGAACNAGAGAAACCCCGCGACGTGTCTCACGTCGCGGGGTTTCTTCATGTGATNCAAGCTTGATTCGAGTGTGGATCTGATCCGTCAGCGTGCATCCGCAAAGCGTTTGCTGACGGCATTCCAATCGACGACGTCCCAGAAAGCCGTGATGTAGTCCGGTCGTCTGTTCTGGTAATGCAGGTAGTAGGCATGCTCCCAGACATCGAGACCGAGGATCGGCGTTCCGGGGCACTCGGAGATTCCAACCATCGTGGGGTTGTCCTGGTTCGGCGAGGAGCAGACGCAGAGTTCCCCGTCGCTNNTGACGCAGAGCCACGCCCAGCCACTTCCGAAGCGGGTGGCGGCGGCATTGGCGAATGNTTCCTTGAANCCGTCCATCGAACCGAAGGTTCCATCGATCGCCGCAGCGAGNTCGCCGCTGGGGGCCCCACCGGTTCCCGGGGCGGCCAGGATCGACCAGAAGAGGGAGTGATTGAAGTGNCCNCCTCCNTTGTTTCGNACGGCGCCNTGGATCGATTCGGGNAGATTGTGGATNCCCGCNCAGAGTTCCTCGATGCTCTTCGTCTCGAATTCNGTNCCNTCGACCGCGGCATTGAGCTTCGCGACATAGGCGGCATGGTGCTTNGAATGGTGGATGTTCATGGTTTGCGCATCGAAAGCGGGCTCAAGCGCGTTTTCGGCGTACGGAAGNTCTGGAAGCGTGAAAGCCATCGTCTNGTTCTCCTTGTAGGACGTTGGAAGCCNAAGTCTAGCGCACCNANCGTTCCTTGACCTGCCCGNGGGCGTTAGGATCTTGTCGATGNCAGATTCTNCAGCGACAGACCACTTTCGAATCCTCGATGCCGCCGCGAATCGAGGCCGCGAGGCCTTTCGGGTGCTCGAGGATGCCGCCCGTTTTCTTCTCGAGGATCCCGTGCTCACGGAGGCCGCGAAGAGACTGCGGCATGACCTCGTCTCCGCCGTCAAGGAACTGCCCTCCGGGAAGCTTCGTGATCAGCGTTCCGTCGTCAGCGATCCAGGGTGTTCGATCTCACTCGATACCGAACGGCAGCGGCCTGATGCCCTGGCGGTGGTACAGGCCGCCGCAGGTCGTGCCACTGAAGCTCTCCGGTCTCTCGAGGAGTGGTCGAAACCGGTCTCAGGTGCGCTCTCGCATCGCTTCGAAACCATGCGATACGCCACCTATGACTTCACAGGGACCCTGGTGCAGCGGCTGGAACGCCCGAAGATCGACTGGCGTGTCTGTCTGCTTCTCACCGAGTCGAGTTGCCGGTTGAACTACGACGAGGTGCTTCGCGCCGCGATTCGTGGGGGTGTCGATTGCATCCAGGTTCGTGAGAAGACTCTGACCGATCTCCAGCTGCGTGACCGGGTCCGACATGTCATCGACCACGCCAGACCGGCCGGGGTCGCTGTCGTGGTGAACGATCGAATCGACGTGGCGCTGTCTTCGGACGCTGATGGGGTGCATCTGGGTCAGGATGATCTGGGTCTGGATGATGCGCGGCGCATCGCGGGGAGCCGGCTGTTGCTGGGTCGGACCACGCATGATCCTGAAGAGCTCGAGGACGCGGTCGCCGGGGGAGCCGATGTCGTGGGTGTCGGGGCGATGTTTCCCTCTTCGACCAAATCCGAAGTGGCGCCGGAGGGGAGGGTTCTGCTGGATCATCTGCTTCAGCATCATCCCGGGCAGCCACATCTCGCGATCGGTGGTCTCGACGCCTCACGCGCCCGCACGCTTGCCCAGCGGGGGTGTCGCGGTGTCGCGGTCTGTGCGGAAATCTGTGGTGCGGACGATCCGGAATCCTCGATGCGCGCATTCGTCGACGCCATGCGTCCGGTGGGGGCCGGAGCCGTCGGGGAATGAGCGTCAAGGACCTCGAGTTCATCTTTCTGGGGACCGGGACATCCTCGGGAATCCCCGTCATCGGATGTTCCTGTCCCACCTGCACGTCCTCCGATCCCCGGGATCGTCGACTCCGCTGCGGTGCCGCGGTGCGTTTCACGGATCCGAATGGACTGCCTCGGACCCTTCTGATCGATGTCTCCCCCGACCATCGCGAGCAGTCCCTGCGGCACGGTCTCGAGCGTTGTGATGGCATCTTCATCACCCACGCACACGTGGATCATGTCTTCGGCCTTGACGAGGTCCGTCGCTACAACTCACTTATGCGAGCCCCGATCGCGGTGCACGCCGAACCGGAAGTCACCGAGGCGCTGCACCGGATCTTCCAGCACATCTACGCCCGTCAGGACAACGCCAACGATTCGTTCGTCGCCGATCTCTACGACGTCGTGCTGGAACCCCTGAGGCCGGTGTTCCTTCACGGGCTTCGTTTCATGCCGGTACGGCTTCTGCATGGCAGATTGCCGATCCTTGGGTTTCGAATCGACGCCGTCGACTCCAAGGGCGTGCCGCTCCGGGATCAGCCGGACCCTCTGCCCCTGGCCTGGTGCACGGATGTCTCCTCGGTGCCTCCCGGCTCATGGGAGCCGCTTCAAGGGTTGAACACCCTGGTGCTCGACATGCTGCGGGATCGGGCGCATCCGACCCACATGACGTTCGATGAGGCCGTGTCAGCGGCTGACAGCCTCGCTCCATCCCGGACGTTCTTCATCCACATGAGCCATGATTCGACGCATCAGGAGCTTCTCCAGCGCATGCCGCCGGGAATGACCCCGGCCTGGGATGGTCTTGTCCTTGGAACGGACACGAACTCCGATCTTTGATCGGCCTGAAGGGTGGGCGAACGGCCCGAATCCCGTTAGACTTCCTGACTATGGCACAGATCCGAGAGATCAAGAAGCGTATCAAGGCCGTCTCCACCATCGAACGCATCACCAAGACGATGCAGATGGTGGCCACCGCCAAGTTCACATCCGCCCTTCAACGAGCGCGAGCCACACGTCCCTACACGGATTCAATCCGTGACCTGGTCGGCAAACTCGCCGCTTCGGTCGGCGACGACCTCGAGAACCCCTTGATCGGCGGCGCTGCGAACGCCCAGTCCAAGGAGCTGCTTCTCGTCATCACATCGGACCGTGGTTTCTGCGGTGCGTACAACAGCCACGTGTTGCGAATCTCCACGCGACATTTCAAGAAGATCACGGGCGACGGGATGTCCTGCGAGCTCCAATGCTCGGGCAAGAAGGGGAGCGCCTACTTCGGATTCACTGGAATCGATGTCGACCGTCAGTACGCCTTTGGTGACAAGCCCGAATTCGAGACCATCTCGGATGTCGCCGATGAACTCATCGAACGTTTCATCGCGGGCGAGTTCACCTCGGTCCGCGTCGCCTACATGCGCTACGAATCGAACGCCCGTCAGATCCCCGAGATCATGCAGCTTCTTCCCATGAAGATCGATCAGGCGACCGAGCTCGATGATTCGGACTCCAGCGCCACCGGCTACGAGTTCAGTCCCTCCGCTGAAGCCATTCTCGAGGAACTGCTGCCTCGTGCGGTGAAGACCTCGCTCTTCCAGGCGATCAATGATGCGGTCGTGAGTGAACAGGTGATGCGAATGATCGCCATGAAGGCCGCTTCAGACAACGCCAAGGGATTGGGTCGAACACTCAAGCGAGACTACAACCGCGCACGTCAGAGCAAGATCACCACCGAACTCACGGAGATCGTCTCGGGTGCCGCAGCACTCGATTGATCGCCCCGGAACGGGTTCAAGAACAGATCATCAACGACCCGCTTCCGAGCGGGTCGTTGTCTTTTTCACGGTTCATTGTCTGCCGGCCTGCTCTTCGACAGCCTCGGTCGGCGAGCCCTTTTCGACGTCGTGTCCGTCCGCGACCCAGGCTTCAAGTCCGCCTTTGAGGGTGTACACATCGGAGTGTCCAAGCTCCATCAGGCGCTTGCTGGCGCTCACGGCGATCACGTCATTCCAGTTCGAGTCATAGACCACGATGGCGGCTGCGCTGCGCAATCTGCTTTCGTAGCTGTTCTCGATCTCGGGGAATGGGAGGCTGATCGCTCTGGGAATGTGCCCCTCCTCGTATTCCGTCAGGGTTCTCGGGTCCAGCCAGACATTGACCGTGTCTCCCGTGGATCCGAACGCGCCGGTCTTCTGTTCGAGAATCTGCATGGCTTCCAGGCAGGTCACGAATCGCAGATCTCGATCGCTGGTGCCAGTCGAGCAGCCTCCCAGGATCCCCAGAAGGGGCACAAGCGTCATGGTGAGAAGGCTGAACGGGCTCTTGGTGGGTTCTGGCATGGTTTCTCCATGGAGTTTGAGGCTTTGTCGAAGGATACACGCAAGAAGTCGTCTCTCGTGACGTTCAGGGGATATGGTTTGATTCATTCCGAACTTCATCAAATATGATCAGTCATCTTCACCTCGAGGGCATCCGATGACATTCCTCCTGCAGAACATTCGAGCATCCGGTGTGATCATGGGTCTGGCTTTGCTGGCAATGGTCCCTTCCGGGCTGCATGCTCAGGAGTCCTCCCCCGGCTCCGATGAGCCCGCGCTCCTGACCGGCAATGATCTGGTGACGGTCTCTCTTCATGCGGATGTGGCGCGTTTTCAACCCGGACAGCGAATCACTCTGGCTGTGAAGTACGAAATCAGGCCCGGATGGCACCTCTATTGGAAGAATCCCGGAGACAACGGAATGCCCCCTGGTCTCTCGGTCCGGGTTCCCCCCGGGGTCGTCGTCGGTGCGCCGCTCTATCCACGTCCCATGATCTTTCAGAAGTCCCAGGGAGAGTCGATTCAGACCTCCTTCGGATACGAACGCTCCCTGTGTCTGCTGGTCCCGATCGCGATTCCCGAGACATTCGATGCCGAGAGCCTCGACCTCTCGATCGAACTCGAATGGTTCGTCTGCAAGGACATCTGCCTGATCGGCTCTGAACGTCGTGTGCTTTCGATTCCAGCGGCATTGCCCCAGCGACCTCCGACCATGGATCCTGTCGGTCTCCGCTTGATCAGGACCTGGCAGGGTCGAATGCCTCTTCCGGCGGCCAGAGCGCGAATCTCGGCCACGCTTCGTGGTGACACGCTCGTGGTGAGTGGGCCGGCAGGGCGTGTCCGCGATGTGCGCTTCATTCCCGATCTCACCCCGGGCGTGACCCCAGCCGTTCAGATTCCGGTGTCCGCCGTCGTCGACGGATCCAAGTTCACTCTGGAGGTGCCTCTGGACATTCGACCCCAGGATGCGCTCGGTCAGCCACTCCGTGCCGCGGGTCTGGTTCTCATGGGTTCCTACGCTCGTCCACGTGCCATTTCGGTGGACGTGCCCGTTTCTATCACTTCGGGCGACGTCTCCGATTCCTCCGGAGTCGAGACGCCCCCGACTCAATGACTTTCACAGAACACTTTTGATTTCTAGCACAGGAGATTTTCAGACATGAACTTCAAGACACTTGTTCCCGCGCTGCTGCTTGCAGCCACCTCCACCGGGTTCGGCGTGATGTCCACCGCGGGCACCGCACACGCCACGACGAGTCAGACCACCGTGTCCGTGGCCGAGATCGGAAAGGCCGCGCCCGCCTTCACCCTCATGGACACCGATGGCAAGAAGGTCTCTCTCGCCGACTTCAAGGGGAAGACCGTCGTGCTCGAATGGTTCTGTCCCACCTGTCCCTACAGCGGTGGCCGAGGTGGCGACAAGTCTATCCACGCAAGTGGCCGAGTCGGTGCCTTGATGACGGCCATGAAGAAGGTTGATCCTGATGCGGTCTATCTGCTGATCGATTCCTCGACCGTGAAGATGCGAACCACCGCGGAGAAGCTCGCCGAGCAGGATGCCGCGATCAAGAAGAAGCTTGGTATCACCGCCCCCATCCTCATCGACGCCGACACCGGGGTTGCCAAGGCCTACGGTGCGAAGGCGACACCTCATGTCTTCGTCATCGATGGGGAGGGCGTCCTGCGCTACCACGGCGCATTCGATGACCAGCGAAGGGGTGGTTCGGAACTCGGAAACAACTACGTTCTGACCTCCGTCACCGCGATCAAGAAGGGTGAGAAGGTCGAGCCAACCTACGTCAAACAGTACGGCTGCGGCGTCAGGACCAACTGACCCCGGTCGACATGTCGAAAAAAGGGCCGGCATCCATTTGGATGCCGGCCCTTTCTCATGTGTTCGTGGGAAACTTCGGTCGGTTTCGGTGCCCGAATCGCCCGGTCAGCCCAGGTTGACGGGCATGACCACGTAGGTGAAGTCATTGCCGACCTTCATGACGCCCGGTTTGTTGGGGGCCTTCATCTCGATGGTGATTTCGGGCGCATCGATGACCCTGAGGGCCTCGGTCAGGTAGACGGGATTGAAACCGATCTCGATCGGGTCTCCGTCGTAGCTCTTCATTTCCACTGAAATCTCCGCCTCGCCCATCTCCGGGGCACGGCTGGAAAGCACGAGCTTCGACTCCGTGAAATCCATGCGGACGCCCTTGCTCTCCTCGTTCGTGAGAAGTGCGGCACGTCGCACCGCGCTGCCGAGTTCCGATGATTCGAAGCAGACTCGTTTGTCCTGATCCTTTGGAATGACATCCTCGAACGGGGGGAACTGTCCTTCCACGAGGTTGGTCGAAAGCACGGCCGCATCGCTGCCCTCCCCGACCTTGAAGATGGCGTAGGAATCATCCTGCGCGATCACCACCGGGGCGTCGGGATCGTCGATCAGCTTGTTGAGAATCTGAAGTGGTTTCGAGGGGATGATGAACGTCTGCTCATCCGCTCCTCCTTCGACATCTCCCAGCGCCACGGCGAGTCGTCGACCATCGGTGGCGACGAACCGAAGGCGCTTCGCACGTTTCTCGACCAGCACTCCGCTGATCGCGAATCGACTGTTCTCGACGGCGGTGGCGAAGAGCGTGCGTCCGATGAGCCTTCTGAGCACGCCTCCCTGGCAGGTGAAGGTCTCTCCACCCTCCGGGAAGTCACGAACGCCGGGGAATTCCGCGGGGTCGAATCCGAAGATCTTGAAGTGTGCATCCTCGCTTCGGACATGGAGGACTGAATCCTTGCGTTCAAGGGAGATCGTCGCATCTTCGCAGGATCTCACGATCTGATTCAGCTTGTCCGCGGGAACAAGGGCCTTGCCGGGGGTGCTGACCTCGACCTGAGTCACGCCGATGGAGATTCCAACTTCCGCGTTCGTGGACGCGACCGTGAGAATGCCATCCTCGGCGGTGAGGGAGAGACAACCAAGAACGGGGGCAGTTGTGCGGTTGGGCACCACGCTGCCAGCGAGAGACAGTGCTTCCACGAGGGCAGCTCGATCACAGACGACTTTCATGTCGAAGAACCTCCAAAGTTCCTCATAGTGTATCCCGATCCCGTGTGATCCATGGGTTTTCCACGGCTACTATGTCTCAAGATGATTTATCGACTTCTCGCCAAATTCAACGACGACTTCGGACTGTTCGTCTTCTTTCTCTATCTGGCGGCCTTTGTGCTGGCTTTTCTGATGGTGTTCATCTTCCCCCCGGGGGCTCTGGCCCTGATGCTGCTGGGGCTTGTGGGCTTCGTCGGAGTCTGGCTGATCGTGGTCGTCATGAGGTCGTTCGAGCGGATTCTCGCTCTCAAGGCGTTGGGAAAGGATCGCTGTCCTTGCTGTTCCCATGACCAGGGGATGGTCGTAACTCCCTCCAGTGAATGGGATTCCGTCGTCCACTGTGGTGGTTGTGGCCAGCATTTCGAGTCCGGTGGGCGTCGAGTGCCTCCCGAGGACGAGGACCTCGAAGAAGGCTCTGACTGATTCTTCCGCCCGAGTCCTGACGTATCCCCTCGTCTTGGGTATAGTTCCGCAGCTATGACCGACCACGAAAGCAATGAAAGCGTCGTCACCCTCGCGGTGTTCACCGAAGACATGCTCGCACGGATGCTTGCCGAAGCCCTTGAGTCGGAAGACATTCAATGCGAAGTCGAAGGCGGGGTCACAAGCGGTTTCAGGGCCGAAACGCCCACGGTGGTCAAGGTGATCGTTCACCGCTCCGATCAGGAAAGGGCTCAAGCCGTCTTCGAGGAGTGGGAGCACGCCGGTGACTCCATCGACTGGGATGACGTCGATCTCGGCGAA
>PAQN01000029.1 GCA_002709755.1 Phycisphaerae bacterium | reverse complement strand
ATCTCAATCGTGCAGCGCTCGCACTATCTCGACCTCCTCTACGACATCGGTGTCGATCGTGCATTCAGTCCGCGGGTGGTCGCCTCGGCTGAAATCGAGGATGCGCTGGATGATTCGAGCGTTCGTCTGCTGAGTTCCCTCGAACGCGGGGTCCTGGATCTCTGGCGGGTTCGACCCGGAGACAATTCGCCATTGCTCGGTGAGCGGCTTCGAACGGTCAAACTCACGCCGAACTGGTCCATCGTGGCCATCCAGCGCGGTCAGGAGACCGCTGTCCCGACCGCCGACGACTCGATCGAATCCGGTGACGTGGTCCTGGTGCTCGGCAGAAGCGAGTCCGAACCCGAACTCCGCAAGTTGTTCGACGCCACCTGAGGAGTCTTCCCGTGAATCTCGGGCTTGTCGCAAGAAATCTCGGTCAGTTCATCCTGGTGCTCTCCATTCTGATGGGGGTGTCCTCGCTGCTCTCCCTCTTCTGGGTGTCACAGGGGGATGCCGACGAGCTCTGGGCCTTTCAGGCGCTCATCGCCTGTTCGCTGATCGGCGCCCTGTTCAGCCTGACCACGATTTTTCTGACCCGATCCACGCCGCGGTACATGCACCGGAGCGAGGCGGTCTTTCTGGTCTCCACATCCTGGATCGTCGGTGCGTTCTTCGCGGCTTCGCCCTACTGGATCTGGAGTCTGATAGGTGATCCCGAGTTCATCGAGCCCTCGCTTCATTCCTTCACGGCCTGTTTCTTCGAGGCCATGAGCGGGTTGACCACCACGGGCGCCACCATCATCGACGATGTCGAGGCGATGCCTCGGGGGCTTCTGCTCTGGAGGGCTCTCACGCAGTGGCTCGGCGGGGTCGGCATCGTGGTGCTCTTCGTCGCCGTGCTGCCCTCTCTGGGCGTGGGTGGCAAGCTCCTGTTCAGTGCAGAGTCCACCGGGCCGAATCCGGAGGGTCTCAGACCGCACATCAGGCAGACCGCACGGATTCTCTGGTTGACCTATCTCGTTCTTTCGATCGCGACCTTCCTCACCTACCTGGTGGGCGGGATGAGCGTCTTCGAGGCCGTCGCACAGGCGATGACCACGGTGTCGACGGCGGGCTTCTCCACCCGGAACGCCAGCTTCGCCTCCTTCGACTCACCGTTTCTCGAATATGCGGCCTGTGTCTTCATGTTTCTCAGCGCGATCAGTTTCGGGCTCTACTTCCGCGCCATCAGGAAGGGTTGGCGAGCGCTTCTGCAGGACACCGAGCTCAAGGTCTTCGCCGTTCTGATCGTCGTCTGCATCCTGATCGTCACCGCCACCCTGATGGGACGGGACGAGCCGATTCTCATGGTGGGTTCTCCCGAGACACCCGCTCAGGAGCCGTCCTTCCTCAACAGCCTGCGACTCGCCGCCTTCACCGTGATCTCCCTCGGCACCACCACCGGCTACTGCACCGCCGACTTCGATTACTTCCCCGAGCTGGCGCTCTGCATTCTGATGCTGCTGGCGTTCATCGGGGGGTGCGCCGGATCCACGGCGGGCGGCATGAAGGTCGTTCGAGCGATCATCACCTTGAAGGTTCTTCAATCGACCATCGAAAGAGAGCACCGACCCTCCGTGGTGCGACCGCTCAAGGTGGGCCGCAACAGGATCGACGCCGGCATCAAGATCGAGGTGCTCTCCCTGCTTCTTGTGAGTTTCTTCTTTCTGGCTCTGAGCACCGCACTGGTCCAGATCATCGAAGGCCCTCGACTCGATCTCACCACGGCGATCAGCGAGTCGTTTTCGTGTCTGTTCAACATCGGACCGGGCGTCGCGAGCGCCGGCGCCTCCGAGACGTATTCATGGATGAAGCCCGCCACGAAATGGGTGCTTTCGTGCATGATGCTGCTGGGTCGACTTGAATTCTTCACCGTGCTGGTGCTCTTCACCAGGCGCTACTGGAGGAGCGAGTAGCCGTCGGATCCGGTGTCACATCGGCTTGTCTTCGATGGTGTTGTCGTACACCTCGAGAAGCTTCTGCTTGTCGAAGATCATCTCCTGTCTGGAAAGACCGGTGATCTCGTAGTGGGGGGTGAGTTCGATCGCATCGCACGGACAGGCTTCTTCGCACATGCCGCAGTAGATGCAGCGCAGTTCGTCGATGTCGAACTGTTTCGGATACTTCTCACGATCCTCCCACGGTGATTCGTCGGCCACGATGTGGATGCAGTTCGCCGGGCATGCGGTCGCGCACATGAAGCACGCGACGCAACGGGTGCGTCCGTCCTCGTCCCGGTTCAGGCGATGAACGCCTCTGAAGTAGTCACGGAACTGACCGCCCTCCTCGACGGGCATGTCGTCCCGCTTCTCTTCCGGGTACTGGACGACCCTGATGGTCTTCTTGTTCTTGCCGTCCCGGCCGAAGTTTTCGAATGCGTGACGCATCGTCGTGCCAAGTCCCTTGAAGACGTTCGCCACGAAAAGACTTTCGTTGGTCGACAGGGGCTGTGGTGTGACATCAACGATGTCTTCGTCACGGATTGCCATGATGGCTCCAGGGTAGGTGGGCTCTCGGTTCGATTCGTAGCATAGAAGTCTACCTGAGCCTTCGCTTGAGTTCTCCTCTATATTCGGAGGATGGTTTAGGATCCCATCAGTTCCCGGTCCTCTAAAAGGAGCCTCGATGATCCCGACACCCAAAGGTCGCTCCTCCTCCGAGGATCAGAATGTCCAGGTCGGTTGGCGAATGGCCGGTCTTGCAAGCGAAACGGTTTCCTACGTCATTGCAGGGGGGCTGCTGGGTTGGTTGGCGGATCATGAACTCGAGACCGACCACTGGCTTGCCACGGGCTTCATCGTCGGGATCGTGACCGGAATCGGCGTTCTTCTGAGAGGAGCCCTCAAAATGAACCAGGCATTGGACCGAGCAACCCGGCAAAAACGTCGTTCTGGCTCAGATAAGGCGGATTCGTGACAGATTCGATTCCTCGCTTCACATTCCCGGCAAAAGCCCTCTTGTGGCTCTGGATCGCGCTTTTTATCGCCACCGTCGCCGGTTGGATGCTTCTGGCCCCAATGGTCGGGGCCTCTCCTGAGCAGTCCAAAGGGGCGCTCATGGGCGGACTCCTCGCCTTGCTGGTCTGTGGGGGAGGGCTGCTGGTGAGCGCCCCCTGGCGAGACCATCTCGGCAGCGACCTTCCCACTCTTTGGTTGATGGTCACGGTCGGGCGGCTGCTGATGACTCCTGCGGCGGCTCTCCTGCTATACTTTTCCGCTCGTCCGCCGATGGACTTCTTCGTCTTCGGCATCGCGTCCGCGTTTCTGGCCGTTCTCTTCTTCGAGACGCCCATGATCGCACTCGACATCCGTCGTCAGATCACGGATGCCGAGCACGAAAAGCCTTTGAAATAAGGCGTTTCGCGAACGCGTGGCTCCGAGCGCATTCGGAGACCTCCCNNTCGTCGGNCGTTTTCTGGCGGTGTTGAACGTCACACCGTACGCCTGAAGTCCCGTTTGACGCATCATGCGTCATGGAGTGAGTCCTCGATGAATTACCTTCTCGCAGCCGCTGGTGAGAAGCACACCCCGCTCGGGCACGTTCTCGACAAGGAAATTCTCGACGTCGGCATGATCGGCANCATCTCGATGCAGATGGTGACCATGCTNCTGGGCGTGGTGCTCCTTCTGATCATCCTGCCCCGTGCAGCGAAGGCGATCCAGACCGGTCCCGAGAGTGAAGGCTACGAGCGATACGTGACCAAGGGGCGGCTCAGCCAGCTCATCGAGGTCATCGCGCTCTACCTCCGCGATGTCATGCTCGAGCCCGTGATGGGCGAAAAGGACACCCGGAAGTATTTCCCCTTCCTCATGACGATGTTCTTCTTCATCCTCATGATGAACCTGCTGGGGCTGATTCCTCTTCCAGACGTCCAGAACATCATCGGAAAGTTCACCATGGGCGACGATCACTGGTCAGTGATCGGCGGCACTCCGACCAGCAACATCAACATCACGATCGCGCTCGCGNTCGTGAGCTTCGTGATGATCCAGATTCACAGCTTCCGNGAGCTCGGCATCCTGGGATGGCTCGATCACCTGACNTGCGGACTGACCAAGGGACCGAAGTTCCTTCTCGTCGTCGTNCCNGTCATCTTCGTCGTCGAACTCGCCGGCGTCTTCATCAAGCCCGTGGCCCTCGCCATCCGCCTGTTCGCGAACATGGTCGGCGGGCACGTCCTGCTNGCCACNCTNCTNCTGCTNGGCTCCACCTTCATGCATGAAGGCGCNTCGCCGGGCGTGGTCGCGGGNGTTTCCGTGGTCAGCGGCATCGCTGCCGTTCTGATCACCTTCCTCGAACTTTTCGTCGCCTTCCTTCAGGCCTTCATCTTCATGTTCCTCACGGCGGTCTTCATCAGTCTGATGAGTCACCATGACGAGCATGANGACGANCACGCTCATGAGGAGGGCNCCTCCCAGCCCGCACACTGACGGCNCGTTGCCGTTCACNATTGACCCTGAGGTGGCCGATTCCCTCGTTCACCTCNTCNTAGAGAACTTTGAGACACTTTTTAAAAGGCGCAAACGCGCCAATCCTAGGAGAATTGGATTCCAATGACCACGATCGTAAAGATGGCCGCTTTCGCGCTTTTCGCCCTGCTGCTCGTCGACCAAGGCTCGGCGTTCGCACAGGATGGTTCCGACGCCGCTGCTGCAGCTGCNAGCTGGGGCAAGGGTCTCGGTGCAGGTCTGGCCGCAGGTCTGGCCGTGCTCGGTGCCGGCCTCGGTATCGGACGCATCGGCAGTGATGCCTGCAACGCGACCGCACGTCAGCCTGAAATGGGCGGCAAAATCTTCATCAACATGATCCTGACCGCCGCACTCATCGAAGGTGTCGCACTCTTCGCAGTCGTGGTCGGATTCCTGATGGGCACCAGCTGATCGACCGTCCCGACGGTCGGTTCTCCCTTCCTGCTGTCGCGGGCGCCGTTCGGGCCCGCGCCAGCTCCTGACACGCCTCCTCTCGAGGAGGATTTCGGAGTAAACCGTGTTTNACATGGCTCNGCTTTTNAACAACGTCATCGCGGCTGGCAGCGGGGGTCCCCTCGATGCCAACCTCATCGCCAACATCACNGGCATCGTGGTCTTCCTGGTGTCTCTGGTCGCACTCAGAATTCTGGTGTGGCCCAAGATCACCGCAGGGCTCGATGAACGGAACGAGAAGATCGTCTCCGAGATTCGATCCGCGGAGGAGGCCCGTGAACAGGCCAAATCAGCTCTCGAGGATTACGAGCGCGAGCTCTCTCGAGCCCGTGAAGAGGCTTCGAAGATGATCGCTGATGCTCGAACGCAGGCCAAGGAGCTCGCGGACGAGCTCAAGGCCAAGAACGAGCAGGAGCTTGCCGAGCGNATGCAGCGCGCGAACGCGGACATCGAGTCCGCCAAGGTCGCTGCNGTCGCGGAGCTTCACGGTCANGCAGCGGAACTCGCCGCCAACATGGCCGGCAAGATCCTCGGTCGTGAAATCAGTGTTCAGGATCAAACCTCCCTCGTCGAGGAATCCCTCGCCGAACTCGGCAAGATGAACTGAGGAAGTCTCAAGCATGCCCCAGCGCCATGATGAAATCGCCGAAGTCTATGCACGAAGTCTCTNCGACCTCGCNCATGCTGCCGGTGGTCTTGACAAGGTCTCAGAAGTTCATGAGGAGTTGCAGCAGATCGTCGAAATGGGACGTTCGAACGACAACTTCCATGAATTCTTCGGCTCGCCGATCATCGGCAAGACCAGCCGACAGGAGGCCATGAAGAAGATCTTCGACGGTCGGATCTCCGATCTGGTGCTTCGTTTCCTTCTCGTGACNAACGACAAGGGGCGTCTGGGGCACCTCGANCACATCGCCGGTGCGCTTGATTCCATGATCCAGGATGCCCATGGACGAATCGAAGTCGATGTCTTCACCGTGGNCGGCGACGGCGCCGACTCGGCCCTGCTCGAGACGGTTTCCTCTCGAGTCAAGGAATCCACCGGCAAGGATGCCGTNNTGCATCAGTACGGGGATCCATCGATGATCGGCGGCATCAAGCTGCTCATCGGTGACAAACTTTATGACGGTTCGGTGGCGACTCGACTTCGCCGCCTCAAGGAGGAAGTCCTCGGTCGCGGTGCGGCCGGGGTTCGTGCCGAGTCGGCACGATTCCTTGATAATTCAAATTCATGACACCCACCCGAAACGGGTAACGACGAACAGAGGACGAGCACGTGAAGATCAAGACTGACGAGATCACATCCGTCATCAAGCAAGAGATCGAGCAATTCGCCAGCCAGCTGGAGATCTCNGAAGTCGGCCAGGTGGTCGAAGTTGGCGACGGCATCGCTCGTGTCTACGGACTGAGCAAGGTCATGGCCGGTGAACTTCTGGAATTCGAAGGCCATGGCGGAACNGTCATGGGTCAGGCGATGAACCTCGAGCACGANACCGTCGGTGCNGTGCTCTACGGTGAATCGACCGGCATTCGTGAAGGTGACACCGTTCGAGCCACCGGGCGACTCCTGGAAGTCCCCGTCGGTGAAGCGATGCTCGGNCGCGTCGTCGANCCGCTCGGCAACCCCATCGACGGNGGCCCNGCGATCCAGACCGANCAGACTCGAAAGNTGGACATCATCGCTCCCGGCATCGCGGCCAGACAGCCCGTGTCCGAGCCGATGCAGTTCGGCATCAAGGCCGTCGACTCCATGATTCCCGTGGGTCGTGGACAGCGAGAGCTCGTCATCGGTGACCGAAAGACCGGAAAGACCGCGGTCTGCGTCGACGCCATCATCAACCAGAAGAANTTCTGGGGCACCGAGGACGCCGTGGTCTGCATCTACGTCGCAGTGGGGCAGAAGGAATCCACCGTCGCAGGCGTGGTCGAATCACTTCGTGAACATGGCGCGATGGACTACACCATCGTCGTCACCGCTGGTGCGAGTGATCCCGCTCCCATTCAGTACATCGCTCCCTATGCGGGAACCGCCATGGGCGAGCACTTCATGTGGCAGGGCATGGAAGGCAAGACACCCAAGCACGTGCTGTGTGTCTACGACGACTTGTCCAAGCAGGCCGTGGCGTATCGTGAACTCTCACTGCTGCTGCGTCGACCTCCCGGTCGTGAGGCCTACCCCGGTGACGTCTTCTACCTCCACAGCCGTCTTCTCGAACGTGCGACCAAGCTTTCCGACGCCAATGGCGGCGGTTCCCTGACCGCACTTCCGATCATCGAGACCCAGGAAGGCGACGTCTCCGCCTACATTCCCACCAACGTGATCTCGATCACCGACGGTCAGATCTACCTGCAGCCCGAACTCTTCGCGGCCGGTGTCCGACCAGCCGTGAACGTGGGCATCTCGGTCTCCCGAGTGGGTGGTGCGGCCCAGGTCAAGGCGATGAAGGAAGTCGCTGGTTCACTTCGACTCGACCTCGCCGCCTATCGAGAACTCGAGGCCTTCGCGCAGCTCGGGACCGATCTCGACCCCGCTTCGGAGCGTCAGCTTCAGCGCGGCGCCCGCATGGTGGAGTTGCTCAAGCAGGGTCAGTACAACCCATACGAGGTGTTCGATCAGTGCCTTTCGATCTTCGCCGGTTCGAAGGGGATTCTTGACGACGTGGATCTCGACAAGGTCCTCGATTTCGAGCGTGCGCTTCTGGACTACTTCCACGGCCCTCAGAAGGCCCTTCGTGACAAGCTCGTCGAAGCAGGTTCCTTCAAGGGAATGGAAGATGACTTCGTCGCTGCCATGCACGATTTCAAGGCCAACTGGGTCTCCGTCTGAGTTTCAGGCGGGTCGATCCGGACTTTTCCAGCACGTAATCCAGCACGTAACAAGGCCGTGGCACTCATGCCGCGGCCTTTTTCTGGCTTGCCGGACTTCTCAGAGGAATTCAAAGAGCCGATTGACTACTTTAGAGTCATGAAGATCCTCAGTCTGGTCACATTAACTCTGGCATCCGCAATCGCATCGATCGCCGTCGCCGACGACCTCGTCGAGGTCAAGAACGTTTCGGCTCCTCCCTCCGACATCCTTTCAGGTCGTCTGAGACTTGCCGAACCTTCCGCCCTGCCGACGACCGCCTGGACCGCACTCGTCCCCCTGGATGAGGCGCTTGCTCGATTCCGAACCGGGCCCGGCAAGACGGCGGTGGCCTTGATCACCACCCAGCCTGACGCCTGGACCTTTTCACTCTCACCGATCGATGAGAGGGCTGCTTCACCCGAAACGGATTTCATCGAGCAGCATGCAACACTCGAGCAGCTGACCACCGGCGCTCTGGCTCGCGTGATCCGCGTCGATCCCGACCGTGTCGATGACGTGATCTCGATCGAGGCGATCGCTCCCGACGACGCTTCCGACGCGTGGCTTCTTGTGGCGGATGGGCGCGAGGACATCCGTCTCTCCACTCATGTCGGTTCATTCGAACGTCTTCGAGGTGGACCGTTGGTGGTTCATGCCGTCATTGCGAATGCCGCCATCATCGAGTCCAAATGCGTCGTGCGCGGCCCCTCCGGTGCGACTTCGACCTACTCCTTCGTTTCGCCCGACGGCCGCACCGCTTCCGCCACATTCACGCCTGATCTGGTCGGAGATTGGACGATCAGATCGCTGTTCCTCGTTCGTGATGAGGATGGAACCGTCCGCCAGCGTTCGACCCAGCAGGTGATCCGTGTGAACGATCGGACGGTGAGATTCATCGAAGACCCTCCGACTCTCTCCCAGGCGGGCCCTGATGCGCCTCTTCGAATCGATCTTCCTGTCGAGATCACCGCCTCCGGCGAGCTCGAGGGCGATCGACGAGTCGCGCTCGCGACCGAAGTCTGGGGGCTCGACCCTGAAGGCGATTCGGTGCCTGTGTGCTGGATCTCACGGATTCACCAACTTCCCTCCGCCGGAGGTGTGACAACGCTTGAACTCAGTCTCGATTCCAGGTGGCTGTCTCTCGCATCGGTGGATGTCTCTTCCCTGTCCTTTCGGGAACTACGTGTGCATGACACCGATGGATTCAACCTCATCGATCATCGCGCCGTCGTCCGACCGACTCTCCAGGGTGCGTTCGTCGTCTCTGATGACGTCTCGAGAGTGACGCCCGACATGATGGCATCACACTCCAATCGGACAGTGGGTGGCATCTCCACCAACGGTCTCTCCTCTCCGGGCGGACATGTGCTGCTTCTTTCCCATGGATACTGCACCGATCAGTTTCCCTTCAGACTCAGTGACTTCTCCGGGGATTACGAGCTTTTCGAGGATTACCAACAGAACAGGACTCATGACGAATTCGCACTTCGATTCGAATCGCTCGGCCGAAACTTCAAGTCGATGGGAATCGTCGGTCATTCGCAGGGGGGTCACGCCGCGGCCCATCTCTACACCTTCTATTGGAGCGCGCTCGATTGGGCGACGGACGGAACCAAGATTCAGGGAGTCGGTGTCCCCTGGCTGGGGACGAGTCTGGCCGGCAATGCGGCCGTTCTCGGTGAGATCTTCGGTATCGGCTGCGGCATCAGCAACGATCTGACATACGACGGTTGTGCCGCCTGGCTGTCCTTCATTCCTTCATGGGTGCGAGCCGAGACGGACTACTGGACGACCTCCTTCGAGGACGGATTCTTCTATGACTACTGCCAGATCATTTCCGATCTTCTTCTCACCGATCCCGATGACGGAACCGTCGAAAGATACGCAGGTCAACTCGAAGGCGGGAACAACCGGGGGCACAAGGAAGGCTGGTGTCACACCCGCCTGATGCGTGATCCCCCTCAATGCAAGGATGCTTCACGAAACGTCATTCTGGATGCGGAGGCCGCTCGATGAACACGATCATGTCCCTTGTGTCCGTGCCTTTCCTGACCCTTTTCGCAGCGTTGACTCCTGTCATGCAGTCGAATGCGGATTCCTTCCGATTCGAAGCCACGGTCCCGGCATCGATTCCCGACGGCACCGGCGCAGTGCGATCGATTCCAATCGACGTCACCCTGCAGGATCACTCGGATCTCATCCTGACCGGCATCGAACTGGAACTGGACATCGAACATCCCTGGGTCGGTGATCTGGTGGTGTCATTGCGTTCACCCACTGGTGTCGTCACCCGGCTCATCGATCGGAATGGTCAGGGCCCCTTCGGTTTTCCCGGCCCATTCGGCTGTGGTGGCGATGATGTTTCCATGGTTCTCTCGCAGGACGCCGCGACCATCGTCGATGATGTGTGCTCGATCACCGAGACGCCAGTGCTCGCAGGCCGCTTGAGACCCCATGAATCGTTCTCAGGCCATCTCGGCTCCGCCCCGGGTGGTGTCTGGTTCATCGATCTCCAGGATGTGCAGTCCGGAGACAGTGGGAACTTCATTTCGGCCGCACTCGTCATGGAGATCGAGGTCGATTGTGATGGGGATGGGCTCCCCGATGAGTGCGACTGTCCCGGAGATCTGAACGGCGACGGGGTGGTCGATGGCGCCGATCTCGCCGATCTTCTCTCCCGATGGGGGCAGACCGGTGTCCCCGCTGACCTCGATGGAGATGGTTCGGTCGCTGGTGGCGATCTTTCCATCATACTCGCCGGCTGGGGCTTCTGTTCCTGAGTCCGGGTGAGGCATCGTCTCAACCGAACACCACGACCCGATCCCCCTGGACCATCAGTCTTCTCTCTATGCTCCAACGGACCGCTCTTGAGAGGGTGTTTCGTTCCACGTCACGTCCCTTCCGAGTGAGGTCGCGGACGCTGTCACGGTGTGAACACTCCAGCACGTCCTGTGCGATGATCGGTCCCGCATCAAGCTCCGCGGTCACGTAATGCGCCGTCGCTCCGATCAACTTCACACCTCTCTCGTGCGCCTGACGATACGGTGATGCCCCTGCGAAGGCGGGAAGAAACGAGTGGTGGATGTTGATGATCCGCTCCGGCCATCTCGATACGAATTCGTGTGACAGGATCTGCATGTATCTCGCAAGGACCACCAGATTGACGGCGTGCTTTCGAAGTGTTGCCTCCATGATCTCCTCGGCTTCATCTCTCCGAGCGGCATCATTGGGAATGTGAAAGAAAGGGACTTCGAAGAAATCCGCCAGGCTTTCGAGAGTTTCGTGGTTGGAGATGATGAGTGGTATCTCGCAGGCAAGCTCTCCCGAGGCATGTCTTTGAAGAAGGTCCTGAAGGCAGTGGGGCTCCCTGGAGCAGAGAAGCGCGAGTCGTGGTTTCTCTCCTTCGGGATGGATGTTGATTGCCATCTCCTGCTCCAGGGCCAGGGCCTCGAATCGTGAGGACATCTCCCGACCTCTGCAAATCGTCTCAGGGCCTTCCAGAACCATCCGCATTCGAAAATCTCCATGCTCCGAATCCACGGATTGATTGACCTGCACGATGTTGCAGCCCATCTCATGGACCATCGAAGCAAGTCCCGCGACAATGCCCGGTCGATCCGGGCAGGACACCAACAGGATGGTTTGTGACAGTTCAGGCATCTGGATCTCCATCCTGAATATCACCCAAAGTCAGGCTTGCGCAAGCTTTGGGGTCCGTGATGACGTGATTTCTCGAATCCATTAGCATCTGGATGCGCGTTTTTTCATTCAACTTGATTCCGACGGAACACAATGCTCTCCTTACCACTTCTTTCGTACATCTCACAGGCTGCAGGTGATGCCGCAGCCGATTCCGAATCCAAGACCACGCCTGTCGAAGAGGTGAAGTCGATCATGGATGCTCGCAGCATCGACGATCTCAAGGAGCAGAGCAACGTGATCTGGGATCTCGTCGTGGATGCCGTCGTCACCTTCGGCCCAAAGCTCGTGATCGCGATCCTGCTCCTCTTCTTCGGTCTGTTCGTGATCATGCTCCTTCGGAAATTCGTGTCACGAGCCTGCAAGGTCAGAAATCTCGATCCCGCTGTCTCCGGTTTCGTCCTGAGTCTCATCGGGATCGGATTGCGCATTCTCCTCGTGATCATGGTTCTCGGGGTGCTTGGAGTTCCAACGGCCAGTCTCGGTTTCGTCATCGGTGCGGCCTCTCTTGCCATCGGTTTCGCGATGAAGAACACCCTGGCGAACTTCGCAAGCGGCATTATCATCCTGATCCTGAAACCGTTCTCGCTCGGTGATTTCATCGAGGCGAAGGGGTTCACCGGCACCGTTCGTGAAATCCAGATGTTCAACACCGTGATGACCACGTCCGACAACAAACGTGTCATCATTCCCAACAGCGATCTCTCGAGCAGTTCATTGATCAACTACTCATCGGAATCGTCCCGGCGGATCGACGTGGTCTTCGGCATCGGATATCAGGATGACATCGACCATGCCTTCTCCGTTCTCAAGAAGATCGTCGATGATGATGAGCGCACGCACAAGGATCCCGAGCCTCTGATCAAGGTCGTGAACCTCGGTGACAATTCCGTCGACATCAATGTCCGAGTCTGGGTCGATTCCGGTGATTTCGCTCGGTACAAGATGGATCTTCTCGAGACCGTGAAGAAGACCTTCGATGCCGAGGGCATCTCCTTCCCGTTCCCGCAGAGGGAAGTCACCTTGCACACCGAAGGTCCCTCGGACTCCTGATTTCTCGGACAGACAGTTTTTCATGACACAGCCGAGGCCGTAAGCCTCGGCTGTGTCATGGATTAAATCACACTTTCCATCTTTTTTGCTTGCTGATGCGGGGCTGATGGTGGATATTTGGGTACCTGTTAGAGAGCAGGTGGCAGAGCCTGAGAACCTCTGTTGACTCCCACGAGATGAAACAATTCGATGTGATCAACTCCGGGTGCCTGATCCCAGCTCCGGAATGTCATGTCTCCCTCAGGATCGTTTCTATGTGGATACGCGAGCTCTGAACCCGGGTTGTCTGGTTCAGCGTTCGAGATGAATTTGGAGTCTTGGGAAGGCGATTCGTACCGGGAGAGAGCCTCGCTTCGGCGACCTCGGGGTTGATCCGAAGCACAGGTTCGGTATGAATCCATTGAAATGCATGAGCCGCGGGAAACCGCGGCTCATGTATTTTTTGTATATCATCCGGCGATGACCGTACCAGACTTCTCCTCGGATCGATTTCAGCCCTTCGACGGTCTTTCCTGTTGCGTGACCGGTGGTGCCGGATTCATCGGTTCCCACCTCGTCGAAGCCCTGGTGGGTCAGGGAGCGGTCGTCACGGTGCTGGATGATCTGTCCTCGGGAGATCTCGAACGTCTGAGTCCGTGGCGTGATTCGCTTCGTGTCGTCGAGGGATCCATCCTGGATGATGGGGCGCTCAATGAGGCACTTGATGGCGTCCAGCTGGTCTACCACCATGCAGCCCTGGTGTCGGTCCCCGAGTCACTTGAGTTTCCCGAGCGTTATCAGGCGGTGAACGTCGATGGCACCCGGTCGGTTCTCGAGGCCAGTCTTCGCCATGGTGTCTCCCGGCTGGTCTACGCCGGCAGCTGCAGCGCCTACGGCAATCTCCCCGGCCTTCCCAAGGTCGAAACGGATCCGGTCGAACCGACGTCCCCATACGCCGCGACCAAGCTCGAAGGTGAGCTCCTGGTGGGGGCATACGCCGACCCGGCGGGCTTCGACACCGCCAGACTGCGCTACTTCAACGTGTTCGGACCTCGCCAGCCTCATAATTCCCCCTATGCCGCCGTGGTGCCCAAGTTCGTTGAAGCGCTCTCATCAGGAGACTCCGCGCGAATCTTCGGTGATGGTGGGCAGACCCGGGATTTCATCGATGTTCGTGACGTGGTCCAGGCGAACCTCAGAGCGGGAGCGCTCATCGAGCCGCATCAGGGATGCGTCTACAACATTGGTTCGGGTAATCGGATCTCCATTCTCGAGATTCTCGAGACCGTTGCACGGGAGCTCGACATGCCGGCACGGATGACGCTTGAAGAGCCACGTGAGGGCGAGGTCAGGGACAGCGAAGCATGCATCGATCTCGCGCGAGAGAGGCTTGGTTTCGAGCCTGTCAGAGCGCTTTCGAACTCCGTTCGCGAAATCGCCGACGCAGCACGCTGATCGACGGCTCACTCACCGATGTCCTCGGCCCAAAGATCGGGTTTCTCCGTCTGCAGCATTCTCATCAGTTCGACGCACCGTGGATCGTCCAGGACGTCGACTGTGATGCCATGTTCCTCGAGCCAGTGTTCGGCACCGAGGTAGGTCTCATGTTCTCCGATGATCACGTGCTTGACTCCGAAGAGGCATGCCGATCCGCTGCACATCTGGCAAGGTGAGAGTGTGGTCGCAAGATAAAGATCATTCCAGTCACGTCGTCTTCCGGCATTGCGCAGACACACTATCTCCGCGTGGGCCGTCGGGTCGCCGCTCTGAACCCGCATGTTGTGTCCGACCGCGACGATGGTGCCGTCCTCCCTGGCAAGGGCCGAGCCGATCGGAATGCCTCCCTCCGACCAGGACTTTCGCGCCTGGTCGATCGCCGCTTCGAGAACCTGGTTCATCGTTTCGGGGGTCATCATGATCGGCTGTCTCCCGTGCGGGTTGTCATGCCAAAAAAGCCGGGAGCCGAGTCGGCCGTGCGTGTACGGTTCAACTCGGCTCCCGGCTGGAATTCGATCGAGCTCACTTCGCCGGATGAGATCCGGCGGTGGAGAAGCTCGGTCCTGCGTTGCCCGTCCACTTCACCGATGGGACGTCGCCGGTGGCGAGTGCCCCCATCGAATCGGTTCCGTGGTAGGTGTGGTCGGCAGAACGAGCATAGGCGGGATGCACGCCGTTTCCATCATGGCCGACCAGAGCCGCACCGCTGTGATGACCCCAGACATCGTAATACGGATCGCTGTATCCGCCGTAGGTGCTTCCTCCCCAGTAGTCGAGCGAACCATTGGACTGGTCCTCGGTGTTCAAGTTGACTCCCTGGGTCTGGGTGTCGAGATAGGGGTACTGGTGGGAATCCGCGACCACGCTGCCTTTGTTGCGTTCCATGATGTAGCCACTGTCGTTGGCAAGGGACATCACGTGCATGGCCTCGTCCCAGTGGGAGGCGAGGTAGCGCTGCCGTGCCTTGAACTTCGCGTTGTTCGCCTGGATGGCGGCTGAGTTCTTGGCATTCGCTTCAGCGGATCGGGCGGCTGCGGCCTTGGCATTCGCCGCACCCTTGTCCTTGGCCCAGGTCATGTAGTCATCCATCATGCCGTTGGTCTGGAGGAACGATGAGACACGAAGCATCGTGGCCTGCATGTTCTCGTAGGCATTCCAGTCCTTCGTCACCATCGCCTTTTTCTTCGCGATGGCCGCGTCTGCATCGACGACATCGGCGTCAGGCGTCGGGTGTTCGCTCATGACACGCTGCAGAGCGATGCTGTAGGCCTTGTCGAGGCTGATCCCCGTCGGCTTGTCGGATGGGGTGTTTCGGTAGGCGTCCCACTTGGCGTCCATGCCCTTGGCGCTGATGAATTCGGTCATCTGCGTGATGCGGGTATGGGCCTGCAGCGTCATCGGCTGGATCGTCGAATCGACGAACTGCATCGCAGCGAGCTGTTGTGCCGCAGTGGCTTTCGAGGTGTCTGCCTGTTGATTCGCCGAGACGTTCGCGATCGTGAGCAGAAGACAGGTGGAAATCGTTGTGATCAGGGTTCTGGGGTGCATTGACAAGGCTCCTTCTAGGTCGCTCAAAGTACCTTCGGAAGCTCTGCTTGTGGGCTCTGCTTGAAAAAAAAGCGTTCGAACCCGTTTTCAGCTCCATGCACCCAGCAGTTTGGCCAGATCTCCGCCGCCCACGATGCCATTTCCATCGAGATCGAGCTCCGCCGCGCTGGTGCCCCAACCGGCGAGCAAGATCGCCAGATCGCCACCATCGACCGCTCCGTCGCCGTTGAGATCCTCCGGGAGAAGCCCGCATTCCAGCAGGCTGCAGTCCCCTTCATCATTCCCATAGCAGCAGAAATCGACGTCATAGACCTGGGCGACGCCATCACAGTAGCCGTCACCCAGCCAGGCGGTGGGCCAACAGGCGCCGGTTCCGTCGCAATCCACGAGTTCGTCGGCCCCGCAGGAGGGGACTTCCACGATCCACTCGTGGACTTCGGTCATCAGGGCGTTCCTCATCGCCTCGTTTCGGACCATCTGGGTGTTGTCGACCACCCGAACCGTGATTCGCGAGCCCGACGATACCGCGTAGTCGGCAAGATCGAGGCTGCTTCCATCAGCCTCGAGTTCCACGTCGTCGATCCACCAGGTCTTGGTGGTGGCCGATGGATCGCTCAACACGGTGTCGACCGACAGAACGGCGTCGACTTCGACCGTGTCCAGCGTCGGTTCGAACGCATCCACGACTCCGACCAGGCCATGGAACTGGAGAATCAGTTCCTCTCTCGACGGGGCGTTGAACTGTTGTGCCAGAGATCTCATCATCGAGTTCTGAGAGGGACGATAGATCCCGAACTGGTGGTACGCACACCCTTCGATGCAGTCATGCTGCCCGACGCCCGGAAGGTCGTATCCCAGCCAGCGATCCCATTTCTGTCCGCTTCCGTTCATGGCATCGAAATCGAGAATGCTTGCGTTCGCGGCCGCCGACTCCCCGCCGGTGTAGGTGTCGCTGCTGCCTCCGTAGGTGTATTCATCCGCGAGGTTCCCGAGCGAATGACCGAGCTCGTGGATGAAGACCTCGACGGCTGAACCGTTGAATGCGGAGTACGTGCCGATGTCCGCGCTTGAATAGCCCGCGCCTCCGTATTTCGTGCTGTTGGCCACGGCGGCGATCTGGTCCACGTCCGGCGCGAAGGCGGCCATCGCGCCGGCCGACCCCGTGTTCACGCAGAGCAGGCGTTCGATGTTGCTGCACCAGAATCTCATGTCGAGCGCCGTGTCTCGCTCCACGCCCTGGGTCGGATCGTTGTCGACTCCTGATTCAGCGGAGATGACATCGACTCGATGAACGTTGAAGTACTCCTGATAGCGAATGAACGGTTCGTATTGGAAGAGTCGTTTGAATCCGGCCACCGCCACCGCCGGCCAGCTCGGCAGATCCGCTTCGGTGAAACCATCGCCGACGAAGACGATGTCAACTCGATTGGCGGTCGGGCCGTTTGACAGAATGGTCTCGACGTTCGGCGCTCCGAACCGATTGATGCCACGGGCTGATTCGATGGGCAGTTCGAGCTGGAACCCTTCGAGGCTCAGATCCGACTCCGATTTCGGCATGCAGTAGTTGACCGTCTGGGTCGGCGACTCGAGTTCATCGGCGCATGCCAGAGAGTTCGCGATCAGGGCCGTGATGACCATCGGTGTGACAGTGGTGTTTCGCATGTCCTCATTCTCTCAGGGTTGAACCGGGCTCGCGAGCATCAAGATGAAAAAAAAACGACCCCTCCTGCATGGAGGGGTCGTTTTTCGGTCCATTGCGTGCATGGCGGATTCAATAGAGGTGCTCTCCCGGCATCTCGTCCGGAACCGATTCCTCCTCTTCGACCGGCACCACCGTCATCTCCCTGATCTCTGTCGCCGCCCCGTCGGCCGCTTCCGCCGCATGCTCGTTTTCAAGCTCTCCTGATTCCATGGCACGCATCTGATGCCACTCGTCCAGTGTGAGCATGACTTCTCTCGCGACCGATCCCTTGTGCTCACCGAGAATGCCGGCGAGTCCCATCTGGTCGACGAGTCGTGATGCCCGGCTGTATCCGATTGCAAGTCGTCTCTGGAGCAGTGAGACGGAACCTCTGCCCGATTCGATCATGATCTCGACCGCCTGATCGAACAACGGATCCCGCTTGCTGGGTTCGAGTCCCGATTCGGGATCATGGTCGTCCGTGCTGCTGGCATTCGATGACTTGATCGCCACCAGGCTTCGCTCGAAGTTCGGCGCCGCCACGGTCTTCAGGAAACGTGCGACGTTGCGGGTCTCCTTGTCCGTGACCAGCGTGCCCTGGCAGCGTTTGATCTCGGTGCTCGCCGGCGACAGGAACATCATGTCACCCTGACCCAGCAGCAGTTCGGCACCCTTCTGATCGAGAACGATTCGACTGTCCATGCCCGAAGCGACCTTGAACGAGACACGGCATGGCATGTTGCTCTTGATCAGGCCGGTGACGACGTTGGCCTGCGGGCGCTGCGTGGCGAGAATCAGATGGATGCCGACCGCTCGGGCCTTCTGCGCGATTCGGACGATCGAGTGTTCGACCTCCTTCGCCGTCATCATGAGGTCCGCGAGTTCGTCGATGACGAAGACCAGATAGGGGAGCTTGTTCGGGAGCTTGGCCCTGGCGAGTTCGGACTCCGCGCCCGCGCGCTCGCACCGATCCTCCTCCTCGAGCTCGTTGTAGGAGACGATGTCCCGCACGCCGCACTTCTGAAGAAGCTCGTATCGTTCCTCCATCTTGCCCACGGCCCATTCGAGAATCGCCGCGGCCTTCGTCATCTCGGTGACCACCGGAGACATCAGGTGGGGGACGTCCGCGAACTGGCTCATTTCGACCATCTTCGGATCGACCAGGACCATCTTCAGTTCATCGGGTCGCTTGGTGTAGAGCCAGCTCATGATGATCGAATTCATGCAGACGCTCTTGCCCGATCCCGTGGTGCCCGCGATGAGCATGTGGGGCATCTTGGCGAGGTCGGCCACCAGTGGTTCGCCTGCGTTGTCCTTGCCCAGGAACATCGGCAGGATCATGCCGTTGGCGGCGCCGCTCGACATGAGCTCGCTGAGCCTGACCTTCTCCTTGCGAGGATTGGGCACTTCGATCCCGACGGTGGTCTTGCCGGCCATGGTCGGGATGATCCTGATATTCGGCGCCTGGAGACTTCGTGCCAGGTCGCTCTGGATCGAATTCAATCGGGCGACTCTGGTTCCCGGTGCGAGTTGGACCGCATAGAGCGTCACGACGGGGCCGCTTTCGATTCCGGTCACGTCGGCATCGATCTGGAAGGTGTGCAAGGTCTCTTCCAGAACCTGGGCCTGTTCTCTCACATGGCCTTCCATCTGTTCCGAGAAGTTCTCCTCCGGCGCTTCGAGGAATTCCAGACCCGGGAATTGATAGCCCTCGAAATTGTCCTCTCTGGGGAGGTCCTCCTCCTTGAGCTCCTGAGGCTTGTTGGACGCCATGCGAACCGGGAGTTTCGCGATCTTCGCCTTCAGTTCCTCCTTGGTCAGCGCGGGGCGAACCTCCTCAACGGGTTCTTCCTCTTCCTGTTCGTCTTCGTAGTCGTACTCGTCCTCGTCCTCTTCGTCTTCCTCCTCTTCATCTTCCTCGTCCTCGTCCTCCTCCTCGTCTTCGTACTCGTACTCGTATTCATCCTCGAGTTCTTCGAAGTCCTCGAGATCATCGACGGCAGGTCCACCCGCTGGACGCAGTGCGCCGCGACTGGTGGGCAGGCGTTCGGCCACCGCGCTGAAGAATGCAGGGATTCGTTCATTGAACACGTCGCCCGCTCTTCGCAGGGCATTCGGCAGACGAAGAACGAGTTCGTCTCCGGCGATCAGTGCACCGATGACGAATGCGGTCATCATCCAGAGTGAGACACCGAATCCGTTGAAGCGTGCTTGAAGGTGCTCGGAGAGATAGCCCGGAATCAATCCTCCCGGAGCGCTGGGAGTGCCAGCCACGCCACCAAACCATGTCACATCGAGCGTCGCGAGCGCGAGACCCGAGAGACAGGCGCCAACGACACGCAAGGTGGGGTGCGTGATCACGCGCCCTCTGAGAATCGCGATCAATCCGACGAGAGCCCAGGCCAGAAGCACCCAGATGGTGAATCCCAGCGACCGAAGAGACCAGTTGGCAAGAGTGGCCCCGACCACGCCCATGGGGTTTGCTGTCGGATCATTGTGGACGCTGGTCGAGCGTGCCGGCCAGTCAGCGGCGTCAAAGCCGATGAGCGCGGTCACGAAAAACAGCCAGAATGCCGAGACGAGCACCCATCCTGCAACCTGCATCGCTGATCGTTCGGTCCCCTGAGGGGCCTTTGTCTTCTTTCGCATAGCCTTCGAAGTCCTTTTTCGTGCCATAGTTCATGTAAATATCGGCAGAACACCCTTTTCTCGGTGAGAAACAGAGGGCAGATCGACCCCACTTTTCGTTTTCTGCCGTTAGGATTTTGCTTCCTGACCCACCCTCGTGACCAACCCGGTCGGTTCGAGGTTTCTGGGGGCTCATCCAGCTGTCGAGAGGCTTCGATGAAATTCGAATTGATCGATCAAATCCTTGAATCCTCGCCCGAACGGGTGGTGGCCATCAAGAATGTCTCCAGCGCCGAGGAATACCTCGCAGATCATTTTCCCTCTTTTCCGGTCCTCCCGGGGGTTTTCATGCTGGAATCGATGCTTCAGGCGGCTCGAGCCCTTCTGGCGCAGCATGGGGCGCATCAGATGATGCTCGGTGAGGTCAGGGCGCTTCGCTACGGAACCTTCGTTCGCCCGGGAGAGACCTTGAAGGTCGAGGTTCAGCTTCAGAAGGCGGTGGATGGCGTCTTCACCTTCAAGGGGAACGGCTTCAGAGTTCTTCCCGGTGATTTGGGTGAACCCGCCACAGCGGTGTCTGGACGTTTTACAATGCGCCCTGCAAAGCCATGAGGCTTTCTGTTTGAGAAACGTCGCACTGTGGCGGCATCATCAGTATCTGTCACGAGACGGCATGCCCGTCATGAGGAGCAAGTGGATGGCACTTAGCCGAGATGAAGTAAGCAATCGAGTGAGCAATGTTCTTGAAGAGGCGCTCGGCGTCGATCAGGACGAGATCACGCCTCAGGCAACCTTGATCAATGATCTCGGCGCCGAGTCGATCGATTTCCTTGACATCAGCTTCCAGCTCGAAAAGGCGTTCGAAGCGGATTGCTCTCCGGACACGCCCTTCAAGATCGAGCAGGGTGAACTCTTCCCTGAGAATCTCCTGAACGATGCCGAGCTGGTCGAGAACGGACGAATCACAGATGAAGGCATGGCGCTCCTCAAGGAGAAGATGCCTCATGTCGACTTCTCCGAATTCGAGTCCGACCGCAGTGTCGGCAAGATTCCAGAACTCTTCACGGTGAAGACACTCGTGGATTTCTGCGAGCGCAAGCTCGCCGTCTGCGCGGCCTGATCGGATTCGGGGCACAGATGCGTTGGATGTGGATTGATGCAGTCACCCAGTACGAGCCGGATGAACGGCTCGTCGCGGTGAAGAACGTCTCGCTCGCCGAGGAGCATCTGCACGATCATTTCGCTGCGACCGAGACGCATGCCGCACTGCCGTTGATGCCCAATTCCCTGATCATCGAGGGTATGGCCCAGACAGCTGGCATTCTCGTCGGATCGGTCAACCGGTTCCGTGAGAAGGTGGTGCTCGCCAAGATCACACGGGCCACCATCGAAGCCGACGTCGTCCCCGGCAGGACCATCCGTTACGACGCTCGTCTCGACAGGATCGATGATGCCGGGGCCGCCACCACGGGAATCGTCGAGATGCTCGATCATTCCTGCGGGGAATGGTCACGAATCGGTTCCGTGGATCTGGTCTTCAGTCACATCGACAACAACATGGCCGGACTCGAATTCCCCGAGCACAACTTCGTGTTCAGTGACAATTTCCGCACGATTCTTCGATCCGCGGGCATGGATTCTCTCTGCGATTGAGCGCATGGCACACCACAAGGCTATCTATCCCGGATCCTTCGATCCACCCACCCTCGGGCACCTGGACGTGCTCACCCGGGCTCGACGTCTGTTCGATGAGATCGTGCTGGCGGTCGGCAGAAATCCCGACAAGGGTGGCCCCTTCATACCGATCGAGACCCGACTCTCCCTGCTTCAGGATCTGGTCGACGAGATCGTCGCCGAGGATCCTTCGCTCGCGAAGGTGACCGTCGCGGCCTACGAGGGTCTGACCGTCGATTTCGCACGGGCCCAGCAAGCCAGTGCGATTCTTCGTGGAATCAGGAACACGACCGATCTTCAGTCCGAATGCCAGCTGGCCATCACCAATCGTCAGGTGGCGGACATCGAAACCGTCTTCGTCGTTCCCGGAGAGGCGTTCGCCTACACATCCTCGAGTTTGATCCGTCAGATCGCGGAACTCGGTGGTGACCCTCAGCGACTGCGCACGATGCTTCCGGTGAATGTCATCGAGATCATTTCGGCACGACAGAAGAAGGACGCCTGAGTATGACACTCGAGCTTCGTCCCATTTCGCTCGGCGCCTTGTCCGCACATCCGCTTCGCGGTGAGAAGGGTGAGAAACGACCCGGTCATCTCACCACCAGTCTGATCATCCAGGATGATGTGAAGATCCTGGTCGATCCTTCGTTGCCACCACGTGTGCTGGCCGAACGTCTCGATGAACGCTCGGGCCTCACCCCGGACGACATCGACATGGTCTTTCTGACGAGCTTCAGACCCATCGGGCGTCGCGGACTCTCGCTTTTCCCCGAGGCTCGCTGGCTGATCTCTGAGGCGGAACGGGAAGCCATCGGTGTGGGTCTGATTCAGGAGTACGAACGTGCTTCGGATGCCTCCGATGACTCTCTTCTGGAGACGTTGCGGGCCGAGATCAGTCTTCTCCAGAAGTGCGAGTCGGCGCCCGACACGCTCGCCGATGGCGTGGATCTCTTTCCGCTTCATGGTCTGACTCCCGGATTCTGTGGTCTTCTGCTGGCCGATCCCAAGTGGACCATGGTCATTTCCGGAGATGCCGTTCCAACCGTCGAACATCTGATCGCCGGGCAAGTGCTTGCCGAGGCTCATGATCTCAAGGCGGCTCAGTCAGCCCTGGGAGAAGTGATTGAAATCGCCGATTTCATCGTTCCCGGACGAGATGGTCTGACACCAAACCCCATCCGTCGTTGGTGACCCGAGACGCTCTCCAAAAATGGAAGGGGCCCCGCTCGGGGAGGCGATTCCGAGTCGGGGCCAATCCAGGGTTCATGATGTCTCAGGTGTCTTGAAAGTGCCGAGGCTGGCCGATCGAAGCCTTATCGAGCATCCGAGTCAGGGCTCGGCCCCGGTACTTTCAAGTCACCCGAGAGGATGACTGGTCAACTGTCGAATTCAGACCCGGCAAGACAAGCAACTGTCTCAAAAAGGTGGCCCAGGAGTTCCGATTGGGGATGTCGGGACCGGGAATTGCCCTGCTAGAATGTCCTCATGGCCAATCAAACACCCGACATGAATTTCTCCCCCGGAGCCGACCGTGCCCCTGCGCCCGCTCAGATCGAGCTCCAGCCCATCGAGCGCCCGGTCACGATCCGAACGCTCCAGCGGATGGTCGATGCGGGGGAGCCCTTTGCCTGCCTGACCGCCTACGACGCCCTGACTGCCGGGCACATGCAGGCAGCCGGTGTTCCTGTCCTTCTGGTCGGAGACACCGCGGCTGAGGTCATTCTGGGTCTGCCGGGGACGATTCATGCCCCTTTGGAATTCCTCATCACCCTCACCGCGGCGGTGAAGCGGGGGGCCCCGAACTGCTGGGTGATCGGCGACATGCCATTCATGAGCTACCAGGTCAGTCTTGAAGAGGGATTGAGAAACGCCGGTCGCTTCCTCGTCGAAGGTCATGCGGATGCCGTGAAGCTGGAAGTCGACCTCGGTCACACCGAACTGGTTCGTCGCATGGCTCATGCCGGCGTCCCGGTCATCGCCCATATCGGGTCGAAGCCACAGCAAGCCCGCCGACACGGAGGGTATTACTCCGATGGTCGGACGGTCGACGCGGCGGAACGATTGATCGAGGAGGCTCAGGCGTTCGAATCCGCGGGTGCCTCCATGATTCTCGTCGAGGCAGTGCCCTCGGAGGTCGCCGCCCACATCGTCAAAAGCGTTCGAATTCCAGTGATCGGCTGCGGTGCGGGCCCCGAGTGTCATGGCCAGATCGTCGTCACGCATGATCTTCTGGGTCTCACGGACTGGCAGCCACCATTCGCTCAGCCGATCGATCATATCGGTGATGCCGTGCGACAGGTCGCCGCGCACTGGGCCAGCAGGGTCTCACGGCGTGCGCATGGCGAGCATCCCTATCGAATGAGTGAAGGGGAAGCCGAGCGTCTTGATGGTCGGGATGAATCCCGTAACGAATGAGCTCATGCCCGGTTGACCCGATCCTCACTTTTTCAAGCGTCCTATTTGAAACAACCTGTTCCATGCCTGATACCCACATCGTCTGCTCTCGAACGACCGTGAGGCGCTTCGGACTCACTGCCGGATGGATCCCCGCTTCGATCGTCATGCTGCTGGGTCTCTCCGTACTCGTTCTGGGCCCCGGACTCGTTCGACAGGTCATTCACGAGCGCGAGCGCGAGGTCGTGCTCGAGGCTTCCGATCGTCTGGCCGAGGGGAATGTCCTGGAGTTGATCAATCAGGCCTCTCGCGACATCGCCCGCAAGGTGGAACCTTCGGTCGTGCATGTCTCCACCGCAGGCGCTCTTGGTGAACGTGGATTCTTCACATCCAGCGGTTCCGGATGGGTCTACGACGCGCAAGGCCACGTCATCACCAACGCACACGTCGTCGCGTCCGCGAGGGACATCGAGATACAGTTTCAGAATGGTGAACGCCGGCCGGCACGTTTCATCGGGTCGGACGTTCGGAGCGACATCGCCGTGCTGCGAGTGGATCCTGTCCGCATGCATCCCGCGGAGCGCAGCATCGAGATTCCGGAACAGGGTGAACTCGTCTACGCATTCGGCTCACCGTTCGACTTCCGTTTCTCGATGTCCTCGGGAATCGTGTCCGGACTCGGTCGTTCCGCGGGGTTGGCCACGCTCGATACCGAGAACTTCATTCAGGTCGATGCCGCGGTCAATCCCGGAAACTCGGGTGGCCCCCTGTGTGATGTTCGTGGGCGCGTCATCGGAATGAACACCGCGATCGCCACAGGCCGCAACAGCCAGGTCGGGGATGAAGGTCAGTTCGCAGGAATCGCGCTCGCCATTCCCACCAGAATGATCGAGCTGATCGTCGACCAGATCATCGCCGGAGGGGAGGTCGTCAAGGGGTATCTGGGCGTGCAGATGGTGACCATCGCGCCACCTCCCACGCCCGCGCCCAGCGGGCTCAATCCCAAGCTGCGCCGTGTCTATGATTCATTCGAAGGTGTCGGCGTGCTGGTGACCGACGTCCCATCCGACGGTCCCGCCGCCCAGGCTGGAGTCCGAGCCGGCGACGTGATCCTGTCCATCGACGGAGTGTCGGTCGCGCAGGTCGACAACGTCGCCGCTCAGGTGGGCTTTCGTCTTCCCGGCTCGCGCATCTCGCTGGAGTTGTGGCGAATGGGATCTGTCGGCGAGGATCCTCGTCGCCTGATGATCGATGTCGTTCTCGGCACGATGAATCCCGGGGTCATCTACGGTGAGATCGTCGAGTATCTGCGAACGATCGGTCTCCTCGAGCTCGCCACCCTGACGCCTGATCTCGCTCGGGAACGGGGGATCGCATGGGTGCCCGGCGTGCTGGTGCTGTCCTCCGCATCCGGTACGCCCATTCAAGCCGGTGAGGTGATTCGATCCGTTTCGAATGAGTCGATTTCAAGCCTCGAGGATCTCTACACCCGGATTCGAACCGCACGGACCCGCATTCTGCGCTCCTTCTCAGGAACCAACGTCCCTCTGACCCTCGGGGTCGAGGGTTCGGACGGACAGATTCGAAACCTGCAAATACCGCTGCGTTGACCGGAAACGATCGATAGACTGGAGTCCATGGAAGACACACGCCAATCAACACGTCCTCTGCTCGAGGTCCAGGACCTCAAGACCCACTTTCCCGTCCGACGCGGAATCCTGCAACGGGTGGTCGATCACGTTCGTGCGGTGGATGGCGTGAACTTCAAGATTCAACCGGGTGAGACGCTCGGTCTGGTCGGAGAATCCGGATGTGGAAAGACGACCGTCGGGCGCACGATCCTTCGTCTGATCCCCGCCACCTCCGGGGCGGTTCTTTACGAGGGAGAGAACGTCTTCGACATGAACGCCAGCGAGATGCGGGAGATCCGTCGAAAGATGCAGATCATCTTTCAGGACCCGGCCGGTTCACTGAACCCACGCATGCGCGTCGGTCGCATCGTCGGCGAACCCCTGGAGGTTCATGGCATCGCGAGTGGCGACGAACTCCGGGAGCGTGTCGAGGAACTTCTCGAACGTTGTGGCCTCTGGCGTCAGGCTGCCGACAGATATCCCCATGAATTTTCCGGTGGACAGAGGCAGCGCATCGGAATAGCCCGTGCGCTCGCTCTCGAACCGAGACTCATCGTCTGCGACGAACCGACTTCGGCCCTGGATGTCTCGATCCAGTCGCAGATCCTCAACCTTCTGGCGGATCTGCAGGATGATTTCGGGCTTTCCTACCTGTTCATCTCTCATGACATGGCCGTGATCCATCATGTCTGCGATCGCATCGCGGTGATGCTCGACGGCAAGATCGTCGAAGAGGGCGATCGCGATGAGATCATCGAGTCACCCTCGCACGAATACACCAAGGCTCTGCTTTCCGCGGTTCCCGAGGCGGACCCGCGTCGTGAGAAGAAGAGACTCGTGTATGAAGGGATGCGAATGTGACTCGTTCGAATTCCCGTCTCCGACGCGGTTCCACCCGCTCCACCTTTCTCATCGTCATCGCGCTCTTCGTTCTTGCATGGATCGGTACCGCCATCTTCGGGTATCGCGTCTATCTGAACGTGCTCGATACCGCTCGTGAGACCGATACCGCCATGCGTTCACTGGCCTGGGCGGCATTGGTCTACACCTGCCGGGAAGACGGTCGTTTTCCGACCGATGCCCAGCAGTTGTTCGCCATGCAGCCTCTACCGGACAGCATCGACTGCGTGCCTTCCGAAGCCGGGGACTGGCCGACCACGCGTCAGGAGCTTCTGGGAGATCTGGTCTTTCCTGATGATCTGAAACATGCGTCTCGCAAGATGAAACTCTACTTCTCATCCGACGGCATCCGACCGCCGGTCATCGATGCCAACGGTCTGCCGACCGAGCTCGGGACCACCGAGGAGATTCCGCTCTGGTTCGAGTCGATGAAATCATCGCTGCAAGGGACTGATTCTTGATTTCGCCCGACAACACGAGAGATTTCGATCTTCACGCCTTCAAGCGACCTGTCGGTGCGCTCGCCACCTACTACCTCATCAGTTCACTCGCGTTCCTTCCGGTCTTTCCGATCGTCTGGCTCTTTCGAATGTTCAAGTACTGGACGCTCGAGTACGAATTCGACGACGAGGGAATCGCCATGAAGTGGGGGGTGTTGTGGCGTCGGGAGATCCTGCTGACCTATCCAAGGATCCAGGACATCCATCTCACCCGGGGCATCGTGCAGCGTTGGATGAATCTCGCCGATGTCTCCATTCAGACCGCGGGCGGGTCCGCCGCACCCGAGATGGTGATCGAGGGAGCGCCCGATCCCGAGGGGCTGCGAGATGCGCTCTATCTTCGCATGCGAGGTGTCAATCAGACCGCGTCACAGGACGCCGCGGTCCGTTCCGAATCCGATTCCGATCAAGTGCTCGCCTTGTTGACTGAAATACGTGATCTCCTTCGGAACCAGTCTTCATGAGCTCTTCCTCGCTCGAATCCGCATCGGACTCCGGAACGTCCTTCGCGTACGGTCCGTTCGGTCGATCGATCGCATGGTTGTTCAGAATTCCATCCCAACCTGCCGAGATACCGGTCGATTCGGGGGAGTTGATCAGGAGTTTCCATCCCTCCCCGAACTGGCTCAGATTGAGGCGAGTGCAGATCATCCTCGGAACATCAGTCGCTCTTCTGGTGAACGTCGCCGTGTTCTTCGGCCAGATCATGATGGGCGATTCCTTCAATCTCTCGATCACACTCTTCGACTGGTCCAACATCAGTCTGTTTCTCGCGCCTCTCTTCCTCCTTGCGGGTCTCTTTCGCCTGATCACGATTCGTCTGCAGTACGACTGCACCTGGTA
The DNA here is from genome assembly GCA_002709755.1 of Phycisphaerae bacterium. Taxonomy (GTDB): domain Bacteria; phylum Planctomycetota; class Phycisphaerae; order Phycisphaerales; family SM1A02; genus UBA8087. The sequence continues at coordinate 4,196 of PAQN01000029.1, read as the reverse complement.
CGTCCTCACCGAGCGAGCTCTGCGCATTCGTCGTGGTCTGATCGTCATTCAGGAGACCACGATCACCTATGCCAACATCCAGAACATCAGTCTCCAGCAGGGGCCGGTCGAGAGACTCTTCTCCCTCTCCAACATCAAGGTGGAGACCGCTGGTGGTGGGGGAGGCGATTCCAAGGGTGACTCGCTGGGCCACTCCGGCCAGATCCAGGGAGTCGAGGACGCCGAGCTGCTGCGTGATCTCATGATGGATCAGGTCCGGCTTCATCGCTCGGGTGGTCTGGGCGAAGGTGAAGACCGGACCACGCCCTCGCGCGAGCCCCAGTGGGCCGACATGTCGGACCTTCTCGTCCAGATCCGAGACGAGCTGGCCGCTTCGACCTGAAAAAAAACCGTGGATCAATGTCGACATCCTGCCGATCAGGCCTCCCTCGGGCCGCAGATCCGTCAGAATGGTGGCATGACAGAGGCGAGTACCAACGCGAGCAGCGAAACCGTGGCCGGAGCCCCCAGGGGCGAGGCCGTCTCCATCCGTGCGGTCGAACCCGAAGGCCCCCTGGTCGACGTGATGAACGGGAGCGCCCGCTGGGAGATTCCCGTGCTCGATCACGGTTTCGTCGCTCTGGTCGACGTGATGCCGCGTCTCATTCCCGAAGGGAAGACCGCCGACAGTGCGATCGTGCAGGCCGCTCGCGTCTCCTACGGTGAGGGCACCAAGAAAGTGAACGAGGATCGCGGGTTGGTGCGCTATCTCCTTCGACACCGACACACCACTCCGTTCGAGATGGTCGAGTTCAAGTTCCACGTCGCGATGCCGATCTTCATCGCACGTCAGTGGATCAGGCATCGAACCGCCAACGTCAACGAATACAGCGCTCGGTACTCGATCGTCCCCGACAGGTTCTACCGCCCCAGCGTCGACAACATCCGCAGGCAGTCAAGCACGAATCGTCAGGGAGGCGACGAGTCCATCGAGGTTAAGACCGCGGAGGATTTCATCTCGCTTCTGGAGGATTCCGAGAAGCTGTATTCCCGATATCTCGAACTCACGGAAAAAGGCGTGGCTCGTGAAATGGCTCGCGCCGCGCTTCCCGTGTCGCTCTACACCGAGTGGTATTGGAAGTGCGACCTTCACAACCTGTTCCACTTCCTCTCGCTTCGCATGGATTCGCACGCGCAGCAGGAGATCCGAGTCTACGCCGATGCGATGTACGAATTGATCAAGCCGATCATTCCGGTGTCGGCCGAGGCCTTCGAGCAGTACCGTCTGAACGGGGTCTTCCTCACGAGTCTGGAAGTCGAGTCGCTTCGCAGCGGCAAGCCACTGGCCTCGGACAACAAGCGTGAACAGACGGAATGGGAACAGAAAAGAGCTCGACTGGGTCTCTAGCGTCGATCTTCAGTGTGCGGATTCTGGACTCAGTTCGAGCGTTTCATCAGCTCGTTCTCGTCGGGAATCGACAGGAATCCGATCAGAGGGCTTGACTCATCGATCTGTGCCTCGACCACCACGATCGGTGTCGGGTCGTACCAACGAAGAAGTCCGCCGGGGTTCGGACCGCCCCCCCAGACATCCCAGAATTCTCCCATGTCGATCCGCACCGTCTCTCCCGGTTCGATTCGTTCTACCATGTGCATGTAGCGACGATTGAGCCACAACTTCATGTCCTTGAAGTCGATCACGGTGGCGTTCACGATCACCATTTCATTGCCATCTCTGGTGACCTGGATGTCTGCGATGGAACCCACCGGGAGATTGGATGGATACCGTTCAGTCGCCTTGGCCGCGTCGTACCGCTTCGGAAAACATCCTCCAGCGCCGGCAAGAGTCAGCAGGAGAAGCGTCGCGACGACCATTCGAATTTTGAAAAGAATCCGGACCATGCACACAGGATAGCTGCGAACCGGATTCAATGAGGAAACCGGTGACCGAGGAAGAGTTCGGCCACCGGTTCAGGCGCTCGAAGAGCCGCCACATCCAAGCACTCCACTCGGACCCACCGTCCGAAGTTTCATGCCCTGCTCCCGGCCTCAGCGACCTCCAGGGGCGTCCTGCCGCCTAAATACAAACGGAAGACGGAATTCCCATCCAGGGCGAGAAATTCGGGAGTAGAAGATGTCCCGACATCTGTACGATTGAGATCTATGTCTGTTCGCATGATTCAAGATGAATATGATCGTCCCCCGGTAGAAAACGGCCGTTCCGTGTCCGAGATCGCCTCAAGCCATCAGGTCGATCCCCGTTTGGCACGTCTGGTGCCCGGTTTTGATGCACCATTCTTTCAGGCTGGACTGGCGGGGTATTCCGACGGGGCCATGCGACTCGTGGCCCGAGCTCATGATTGCCCTTATTGCATCACCGAGGCGCTTCTCGACCAGACACTGATCAATGGAGGAAAGGGAAGGCGCAAGGAGGATCCCGATCTCATCGCCAGTGAATGCGGCATGGGTGACCTTGACGAGAACAGGATCTTCGGCCTCGACGACCATCCCATCGCCGGTCAGATCATGGGCACGAAGCCCGAGACGATGGCCGAGGGTGCGAAGATTCTCGTCGACATGGGGTACGACATGATCGACGTCAATCTCGCCTGTCCGGTGAAGAAGATCCGGAAGCAGCACAGGGGTGGTCATTTTCTGGCCCATCCCGATCAGGCGGTCGCGGTTCTTGAGGCGGTGCGTGATGCCGTGCCCGATTCGGTCCCGTGTTCGCTGAAGATGCGAAGAGCGTTCGACGACACGGAAGAACAGGCTCTCAACTTCGAACATGTCTTCGATGCGGCCTATCGCATCGGATACGCCTGGGCGACGGTGCACTGTCGTACGGTGGAACAGAAATATCGCGGACCCGGGCGCTGGGCGTTTCTCAGGGATCTGGTTCGAAGACATCCGGAGCGAATCATCTTCGGTTCCGGAGACATCTGGTGCGTCGACGACATCTTTCTCATGCTTGAGACCTGCGGCGTTCAGGCGGTCTCCGTCGCGCGTGGTTGCATCGGAAATCCATGGATCTTCCGTCAGGCCCGCCAGTTGATGTCCGGTGCAGAAGCATCTCCACCCACGCTTCGAGAACAGACCGAGGTGCTCAAGCGACATCACGAGCTCTCGGTGGTGATCCATGGTGAACGAGCCGCCAGTCGGATGATGCGGAAATTCGGCATCAAGTTCTCGGTTCATCATCCAGACCCCGAGACCGTACGGCAGGATTTCATCCGTTGCTCCAGCACTCGAGACTGGCTCGACGTGTTGGTTCGTCACTATGACCCGGTGATCGCATCTATACTCTCAGAATGATCAGATACATCATTCCAGCACTCGGTGTCCTTCTCGCATTCACCCTGTTCGGCTGTTCATCCTCGCCCACGGCCAGGCCCTCGGTGAGTCAGATCAGATCCCTGCAAGCGGGTGACATGTTCCAGCTGACGCGTATCGGAAACGTGTGGATCTCCGAGCAACCCACCAAGGAAGATCTCATCTGGCTTCGTGACAATTTCGTCACCGTCGTGATCGACACAAGGATGAGATCGGAAGACCGTGGCTTCGATGAACGGGCCTACGTCGTCGGCCTCGGAATGAGCTACCGTTCCGAGCCCTTGAACACCGACATGGATTATTCGATCGACTATTTCGACAGAGCGCGCACCACTCTCGTCGCTCGTCGAGGCGTTCCCACTTTCATCCATGGAGAGACCGCCGACACTGCCGCGGCCGTCTGGCTGCCTTTCCGAGTCCTTGATGATCGGGTGCCCTACACCCAGGCGCTCGCCGAAGCGAAGATCGCCGGTCTGTCCGATCCCAACACGATCAGGATCGTCAATCAATATCTTCTTTCTCGTGGAGTGGACATCGAGACGGAGGAAGTCGAGGTCACGGCGACTCCCGGTCCCGACCAAACGGATTTCGAAATCCTTCTGCTCGACGACGAGGACCCTGAGCACGGCGACGACGCTGCATCAGACGAGGCTTCCGAAGCGGAGACCACCGCTGTCACCGGCAGTGATGTGCGTGATTGATGAGCCGAGGGTCACTGCTTTGCGAGTCCGCACGTGAATTCCTGTCCAAGTCGCAGGATTCCTTTCTCATTCAGCCCGGCTCGATTTCGAACGAGCGACTTCAGGTTCTTGCCTCCAGAATTGCATCGGTTGATCCCAACCGTCTCAATCCGATCGGTGTCCTGATTCCGCAGGACCCCGACGGAT
>PAQN01000028.1 GCA_002709755.1 Phycisphaerae bacterium | reverse complement strand
TGAGATTCTCGACATGGAAGCGATTCGTCATGCCGGCGTTCGTATCGGAGTCGATCCGCTCGGTTGGGCCTCACTGCCGTTGTGGGCCCCGATCGCGGAACGCTGGCAGCTCGATCTGACGGTGGTGAACGACGCGCTCGATCCGAGATTCGGTTTCATGCACGTCGATGGCGACGGCCGGGTCAGGATGGATTGCTCGAGCGCCCACGCCATGGCCGGCATGCTCGAGATCAGAAACCAGTATGACGTGTCCTTCGGAAACGATCCCGACGCCGACCGACACGGCGTGGTGGTTCCGGGGCGGGGCCTGCTGAATCCGAATCACTATCTGGCGGTCGCGATCGGACACCTGATCGACACCCGAACCGACTGGCCGGCCGGAATAGACGTGGGCAAGACGATCGTCACCAGCGGGATGGTCGATCGAGTCCTCGCCCGGCGAGGAAGAACGCCCTGGGAGGTTCCGGTCGGATTCAAGTGGTTCTCGGGCGGTCTGTTCGACGGTTCCCTGTGCTTCGGGGGCGAGGAGAGCGCGGGCGCCTCCTTCCTTCGTTTCGACGGAAGACCCTGGTCGACCGACAAGGACGGCCTGCTGTTGTGTCTCCTCGCGGCGGAGATCACCGCCACCACCGGAAAGGACCCGGGTCAGCACTACGACGAACTCGAGAGCGAATTCGGCGCACCGGTCTATCGCCGGATCAATGCGAACGCCTCGTTCGAGGAGAAGTCACGACTCAGGAAACTCTCACCCGACGATGTCACCGCGGACACCCTGGCGGGAGAGACCATCACTTCGAAGATGGTGGCGGCTCCGGGGAACGAAGCCCCCATCGGCGGGCTGAAGGTCACGACCGAACACGGCTGGTTCGCCGCGCGTCCCAGCGGCACCGAGGACATCTACAAGATCTACGCCGAAAGTTTCCGGGACGAGGCGCACGTCGAGACGATTCTCTCCGAGGCGCAGTCGATCGTGGATGATGCGCTCGCTGGGGAATGAACCCGTTCAGGTCGTCGCGGGGGTCCAACCGTACTCGACCAGGGTGTTGGTCGCGGAGCCATCGTCGAACAAGTCGATGATGGCGTAGGCCGGCGGGAATTCGGCGCGGTCTCCATCCCACCAGGATCCGCAGACCGCATGATTGCAGGCGTAGGTGACGCCCAGATACTCGACGGAATCGGCCAGATGGATGTGGCCCGAGACGCAGAGCCTGACGTTGGGGTGGGAGTGAAAGAGATCCTTGATTCGGCGGGCATCGATGTGCATCCATGACCCGGGTATCACCCAGTCACCGCTCTTCTCGTTCTCACCGTCGAACATCGTGCAGGCCGAGATGATCGGCATGTGACTGGCCACCATGACCGGCATGTCCCGAGGAGTGTTCTTCAGAGTCTCGGACAGCCACTGAAACTGAGCGTCATCGAGCCGGGCGGTGTAGAGCCCGCCCTCGACGGGATGCGTCGAATCGAGCACGATGATGCGCCAGCCCGCGCGGTCGATGGCCTGGTACGGCCGTGCCATGCCGAAGACGTCGGCGGCCCACTTCTTGCCGTAATCGGATTCGGAACCGCTGGCTCCCGACTTGTCCTTGTTCCACCCCCAGACATCGTGGTTTCCGATCACGTTGATGACGGGCAGGGAGCACTCCTTCGACATCACGGAGTTCCACAGCGCGAAGAGTTCGGTCGAGCGTTCACGGCCTTCCGACATCACGTCCATGACTTGATCACCCCCGTTGAGGATGACGTCGGGCCGGTGGTGCTCCTGAGCATGCGCCAGCGCGGCGGCGAACCCCTGTGCCGCCCGCTTCTCCGGCTGGACGTGCACATCGCAGAAATGCGCGAGTCTGAGAACCCGCCGGGGAGGAGTCGACGGGGCCTGCGTGACATCCTGCGCACCGGCGACGGACAGGCCGATCGGAAGAGCGGGAATCGCGGCGGCGAGGAAATGACGGCGTTCGAGGCGATGGTTCTTCTCGTTCATCACATCACGATATGCCGAAGTCGCCGCGAGCACGAATGAATTCGATCAGAAGGTGTATCCAAGGCCCATGACGAGTTTGAGATCGTTTCCATTTTCACCGATACCGGGCTCGGAATCGTAGATGTTCAGAAACGAGATGTTGAAGGTCAGTGGAGAATCCTTCATCAACTTGGTCTTGTAGACGGCGGACAGGGTGAGGAAGTAATCGTCGAAGGCGTTCACGTTCGGCGCGAACTTGACCGCCCCGGTCAGCAAAGAACGATCATCGATCTTCCAGGTCGAATTCACTTCGAACAGGAACTGGGTGATGAAGTTCTGATCCCCTTCGTACTGCCAGGTGCCGCCACCACCCAGACGGAGGTCCACCGTGAGATCGTCGGTTCTCTCGAGGGCATAGCCGATTCCGGCATAGGGACTCAGGCGCTGCTCCCAGGTCTCGAATTCATCCCATTGATAGGTGCCTTGAGCGAAATAGCTCCAGGGAAGCTGACCGTTGGCGTCGGATGTGATCCAGGTCTGATCGAACGTCGCGATCACATCGTTGTCCGTGGTCGATCGCTCGTCCTGGGAATAGAAGTACTGGACATTCATGTTCAGGACGGACTCCTTCGTCTCACGCTTGGCGGAGGCGCCGAGGTTCAAGGTGAGGTTCGTCGAGGAGTTGTCGCTGTAGGTGAGCCCGAGATTGGCGGACCCGCTCCAGGGGCTCTTGGCCTTCTCGGCTGCGGCGGCCGCGGCGGCGGCCTTCTTCTCGGCCTCGGCCTTCGCTTCGGCATCCGCGACCATCGTGATGCCCTCGATCTGATCACGTTCAAGGGTGACCGTTCCGAAGACCGGAGAGTCCACGACGACCTCGTCCTTGCCCTCATCGGTCAGTTCCCCCTGAACACGATCGCCATTCTTCAATGCGACGATCGCCTCGTTCGAGGCAGGCGCCTCGTCCTGGGAAAAGGCGGGCACGCAGGCAATCACGAAGAGTGCGGGTAAGGTGATGCAGAAGGAACGCAGTGTGTCGATCATGGAAATCCTCCGGAATGTTTGGGCGAATGATAGCGCTGGAAGACCGCAGGGTCATCCGCCGACAGGCGAAGCAAGATCGAGCTGACGAGGTGCCGTGGAAGACGGTCGAAGATCAGGAGGATTGTGACGCATCATCTTCGGAGGCATCGTCTTCTTCAGGCACCTCTTCGATGCTGTTCCACAACACCCAGCCGAAGAAGGTGGCGACGAGACCGCCGAAAACACCGGCAGTGGTGCCGAGGATGACGAGCATCGCGAATGATGTGTTTGTTTCGTCCAAGTGAATCTCTCCAGAAACGATCTCAGGGGGAAGTAGTCTACCGACTCAGGGGGAGGAGTTCCAAGATTTTGAACACCCGGAGAACGCAAACGGGGGGAATCGCTCAGATCAGCACGGTGCAGATGGCGGCGATCACGAAAGCCCCGATCACGTTCAAGGCCAGGCCTTCCCCGTTCATCCGACGCATGGGGATGCGGCCGGTTCCGTAGACCGCGGCGTTCGGAGCGGTGGCCACCGGCATCATGAAGGCGCAGGAGGCGCTCATGGCGGCTGGAATCATCAACTTCGCGGGCTCGATGCCTGCGGAAACGGCGGCGCTGGCCATGATTGGCATCAAAAGCAGCGTGATCGCGGTGTTGCTGGTCACCTCGGTGAGGAAGGTGACGGCGAGGCAGATCGCGAGGATCATGATGAACTCGGGCAGAAGGGTCACGCCGATCAACTGATTGGCCAGCAGATCGCTGAGTCCGGACGACTTGAATCCCTGCGCCAGTGCGATGCCGCCCCCGAAGAGGAGAAGAATCCCCCATGGGATAGATGATGCCGATTTCCAATCGAGCAGCTTCTGTCCACGGCCATCAGGAATGATGAACATCAGAACCACCATCAGGGCGGCGATGCTGGAATCCCCGATCCCCTTGGGGACACCGATCAGCGCCGACCACCCACCACCGGGCGTCGAACGAAAGATCCAGAGACACGCCGTGATGGTGAAGACGACCAGCACGCGGACCTGAGCGCTGGTCCAGGTCGTCCTTCGGGGCAGGGTGAGTGAGATCCCACCACCAAGCCCGCGCGTGAGCCACCACCAGGTCAGAGGAAGAAGAACCCCCACCACGGGAAGACCGAGCGTCATCCAGCGTGCGAAGGACCAGGGCGCGATCGGCTGCTCCTCGGTCGAATTCGGCAGGACGAGTTCGTCGAACGCCGCCATGAACGCGATGTTCGGAGGCGTCCCGATGGGTGTTCCGATGCCACCGATGTTCGCGGCGAAGGCGATGCCGAGAAGAAGCGGCACCGCGAACCGCTTGTCGTCGAGCACGGAGAGCATCGCGAGCGCGACCGGCAGCATCGCGAGCGTGGTCGCGGTGTTGCTGACCCACATCGAGATCAGTGCGGTCGCGAGCATCACCCCGAAGATGAGTCGACGCGGACTTTCGGCGCCGACGACGCGGATGATCGCAAGCGCGACCTTCTCGTGGGCCCCGGATTTCTCCATCGCCTTCGAGAGCATGAAACCACCCATGAGCAGAAGAATCAGGTAGTGCCCGTAGGCGTTGGCGACGGTCTTGTGGTCGAGGACGCCGGTCAGGGGCAGCAGCGCCATCGGGATCAGCGAGGTCGCCGGAATGGGAACGGCCTCGGTCACCCACCATGCGGCGCAGAGCACCGTGATCGCCGCGGTCCAGCAGATCTCGGATGAATGACCCGCGAGATGCAGGGCCGAGGCGACGAGCCCGGCCAGAACGGGACCGGCGACGAGCATCACGCGGCGAAACTGATTGGTCTCGACATCGAGATTCACGAGTGAAGAACTCCCGTGATCATTCGTGACCGATGATCGGTCGCAGCTCGAGCTTGCGCACCTCGATCCAGACACCTTCCGACTGGAGTCCGATCGGTCCGGCGAAGACCCCGCACCCGGTCGCGACGTTCTGGACCAGACCGTTCACCTTCAACTCAAGGTACTCGCCGTCGAGGGTGATCTCGTACCGATTCCATTCACCGAGGGGTTTCTCGTTGCTGGGCGCGATCTTCTTGGTTCGTCGACCGCTCTGGCGTGACCTCTCGGTCTTCATCGGAAACTCCTCGATGTTCCAGATGTCGCCGGCGTTGCGTGAATGAAGCTGCGCTTCGATGCAACGAGGCCAGACCTTGTCCTCGCTGATGATGCGCATCAACAGACCGCTGTTGCCCCCACCCTTCTTCGCATCGAACCGCCACTCGGCCACGAGGTGGTAGGAGGTGTACTTCTGCTTCGTCCGGATGTACCCGATGGGCAGTCCCTTGCTCTTGAGAATGCCGTCCTCCACGAAGAAGGCTTCTGCGGGATCCGTGGAACCACCGATGAAGAACGCCGTCCAGTCGTCGAGATTCTCGCCGTTGAAGAGCTGGACGGTCTCACCGTAGATCGGACGCCGAGTCGCCGCGGGCGGCGTGACGTCGACCGCGGGAGCGGCCTGGTCGTCTGAGGGCGTGACGGGTGTCGCATCCTGCCCTCGCATCGCGAGAAGACCGAGAACCGAAAGAGCCAGAACGATTGATGGAATGTTCTTCATGGCGTTGAGGATAGCGCAGAGGCCCTCGCAACGTCAGATGCCGGTGAGAACCCCGTTGGAATCTCCGAATCGATCGGTCTCGAGACCCATTCGCTGCAACATCGAGACGTAGAGGTTCGAAAGCGGCGTGCCGGATTCGTATCTGACATGACGCCCCGGTCTGAGTGAACCCCCTCCGCCGCCGGCGAGAATCAACGGCAGATCATCATGGTTGTGACGATTGCCATCGGCGATGGCGCTGCCGTAGAGGATCATCGAATTGTCCAGAAGAGTCCCCCCCCGCTCCTCGACCGAATCCAGTTTGCCGAGCAGGTCGAGAAGCATCTCGCTCTGAAAACGGTTGATGGCGCGGATCTTCTCGATCATCGCAAGGTCGCCCTTGTGATGGGACAGATGATGATGACCTTCGGAGACGCCGATCGAAGGGAACTTCCGATTGGAGCCCTCGTTGGCGAGCATGAAACTCGCGATGCGGGTCTGGTCGAGCCGAAAGGCGAGGACCAGCATGTCGTTCATCAGGCCGACATGCTCACGGTAGTCGGCGGGCACGCCTTGCACCGGTCGGATGGAGTGGAACGCCTCGGGGTCGAACGTCGCCCGCTCGATCATCTCGATGCGTTTCTCCACGGCTCGGACGCTCTCTCGATATTCATCCATGCGATGTCGATCCTCGACGCCGAGCGTGGCATCGAGACGACGAGCATCCGAGCTGACGAAATCCAGGATGGACCGACGGGTCCGCATGCGCCGGGCGCGGGCGCGTTCGGTCTCCTGAGCGGGGCCGAAACCGAAGAGTCGCTCGAAGACCTCCCGAGGCCGGATCTCCTTGAGATTCGGTTGCCGGCTGGTGCGCCAGGAGATGTTCGCGCTGTAGGCGCAGGAATATCCCGAGTCGCAGTTGCCGGATTGAAGCGCGGGTTCGCAGCCGAGTTCGAGTGATGGAAGATGCGTGCGACCGCCGAGTGCGTTGGCGGCCACCTGGTCTACGGAGATCCCGACCTGGATGTCGCGTCCCGCCGTCTTGTAGGGATGGGCTCCGGTCAGAAAACAGGCGGCCGATCTGGCATGGTCGCCGGGACCGTCCCCAAGCGCCTTCGCGTTGTGATGGGCCAGACCCGACAGCACGCTGAACTTCTCACGCAGCGGCTCCAGAGGTGCGAGCGACGAGGAGAGCTGATAGTCACGACCTTCCCCGATGGGATGCCAGACCTCGGGATCGACTCCATTCGGAATGAAGACGAAGGCGGTGCGCAGAGGAGTCGTCGAGTTGCTCGAGCCTGCGAGCGCGGACGATCCGACTCGTGAGAGCCCACCGGGCACCATGGCCTCGAGCCAGGGCAGGGACATGGCGGTGCCCATGCCGCGAAGCATGGTTCTTCGATCGAGTTGTCGTCCGGGCGTTCGCATCAATCCGTGCTCCTGAGTTCGATCATCGCATCAACTGAGGATGGGCGATACAGGAAAAGTCGACTCTCGACGATTTCGTGGATCAGGCTGCGGAGTGTCGGGGTTTTCATGAATGATTCGCTGATCCGATCGATCACCTCGTCGTCTCGAGGATCGAGACCGCGACCAAGGGCGTAGGTTGCGAGGTGTCGTGCCAGAGAACGCATGAATTCGGCGCGGGTCTCGCCCTGCAGCAGTGCGTCACGAATTCCGGAGGCACCCTCGATGATCGTTCCGTCGGGCAGTTCACCGCGATCATCGATGGGCCGACCAAGACCATCGACCCGACGCTGACGACCCACGGCGTCGAATGATTCAAGCGCGAAACCGAGTGCGTCCATTCGTATGTGGCATGCCGCGCAGTTCGGATCGGCTCGGTGCCGTTCCAGAAGCTCCCGAAGCGTGGCGTCGGGTGCGACCTCACCATCCTCCGGCAAGCCGGAGATTCCAGGCGGCGGAGGTGGCGGAGCATCGTCGAGGAGCGCCTCGAGCACCCACTTCCCCCGCTTGACCGGTGACGTGCGCGTGGGATTGCTGGTGGCGAGCAGGATGCTGCCGTGGCGCAGAAGACCAGCACCATCGGAAGGCGGATCGACGAAGACCTTTCGAAAGGCGTCGCCGGTCACTCCCTCGATGCCGTAGTGACGAGCGAGTCGTTCATCGAGCCAGCTCCAGTCGGCGTCGAGAAGACGGTCGACGGGAAGATCCTCTCGAAGAAGTTCGTCGAAGAAACGCCGGGTCTCCAGATCCATGGACGACAGCAGTTCGGGTTCGACCTCGGGAAACAGATCGGCAGCAGGAAGTCTCTGATCGAGCGTTCGTATCTGCAGCCACTGAGTGGCGAAGTGTCTCGACAATGCCTCGCTCTTGGGTGACTCCAGCATGCGCTCGATCTGTTCCGCTCGACCGGCCGCGGTCTCGAGCCGACCATCGCGCGCGGCGCTCATCAGGGATTCATCCGGCATGCTCGACCAGAGAAAATAGGACAAACGGGAAGCGATCTCGAAGCCGGTGAGCGGTCGTTCGACCGATGAGCCGGATGACCCGGGCTCTATGCCTTCGGGCTCGATGCGAAAGAGAAAATTGGGATGGACGAGCAATGCCGTCAGGGCGATCTCGACACGGTTCCATGTGCCGTCTTCGCGAAGCGCCAGCGCGTGAAGGGCATCGACTTCACCCGGCCGGGGATCTCTTCTCCAGGCACGGGTCAGGAGGTCCACCAGCCAGGCACGAAGCGCCCGGGGTGACTGGGGCGTGCCATGTTCCGCGGCCATCCGCCTCTGAAAGGATGAGGGATAGGCGGCACGAATCGGACCGACCAGATCGATCCACTCGAGTGAGAGATTCCGATCGCGCTCGGAGGGATCGGAGGCGTCGGGATCGAAATAATCGTTGACGAAGGAGACGGAACACCGTGCCGGGCCGGAATCGAGAGAGAGCGGAATCTCGAAGTCCGCCGGCGTTCGATCGGGTGCGTCCACCTCGAACCGCCCCACCACGCGGGACCCGAGTCGAACCACGAATCGTGCATTGTCGGGGCCGGCCTGATCGGCAGCACAGCGAAGACGCAGGAGATAATCCCCCGAGACCGGGACATCCAGCGCCACTTCGACCCGGCCGCGCGAAGTGAAGAACCAGCTCGATCCTCGCGCACGGACCTTGCCGGAGGCGTCGAACCGATTCCCCTCGTACCGAACGGCTTCGGAGTTGAGTTCACCCGGGCGTGGCAGCGCCCGCCGGGTGATGGTCTCCGCCAGCAGGAGATACTTCTCGAGAAGAAGCGGATTGACGGAGAGCACGTCGCCACTGTTGTCGAAACCGGAACCTATCTCGTCGACCGGCAGAGACTGAACCGGATCGATCTCCACACCGATGAGATCCCTCACGGTGTTCGCGTACTCGAAACGATTCAATCGCCGCGCGATGGTGCGTGGCGAGGGACCCTCGGACAGGCGGGCTCTCATCGCATGCAGTTCACCGATGACGGACTGGACGGACTGGCGTGGGGGCTGATCCCAATCGGGCGGAGGCATGTCACCCCGTTCGAGACGCGTCAGCATCCGCCAGAGCGAATCGGGACGCTCGCCCTGCTCGATGCGATCGAGAAGCACGCCGAGGTCCAGATCGGCCTTGGCCCCGGTTCCCTGATGGCAGTCGAGACACCAGTGCTCGACGAAGCCCCGGAGTCGATCATCGACGCCGGAAAGGCAGATCGCCAGAATCAGGGAGCAGACAGGCATGTCTCCGAGGCTATCGGGGGGTCACGGGGCGGGCAAGAGTCCATCATGTGGGTTTCATTGATCGGATTCGAGGCAAAACAGTTGCCCCGGGGGGTTTTTCGGCGGATCATGAAGAACCCCACATCGCCTGCAGACCACGATATCGAGCTCGAAATGAAACCGAAAGCGGCTGGGCGAACCATGAAAGGCACCCCACCATGCATCACAAGGGATGGATCAACCGACTTCGACGCTGTCTGCCTGGGACCACCTGCGCGATCGCACTGGCCACCACGAGCGCCGGCGCGCTGGCTCAGGATGAGAACGAATCCGCAGGACCGGAACGATTCGAAGGCCATGCCGTCGTGCGGGCGGAGATCAAGACCATCAGGGATCTGCGGACCATGCTGGCGGTCTCTCCGGACTGCTGGAGCGAATCGATGGGACTGGGAAGCCTCGATTTCAGAATCCCGCCGGAACGCATGGCCGCTCTGGAGAAGAGCGGTGTCGCCTATGAACTTCTGATTCCAGACGTCCAGGCCCTGATCGACCGTGAGAACGCGTGGCATGCGGACCATGTCTGGATTCCGGGCGCCGAATCCGGAGGGCTCGCTGGTGGCGCGGATTTCTTCGATGACTACAGAAGAGTCGAGGAGATCAACGCCTGGTTCGACATCCTGATCGAGCAGTATCCGACGTTGATCAGCAAGACTCAGGCGGGGACCTCGATCGAGGGGCGAGCCATCTGGGCGTATGAGATCACGGCGCCGGGCGACGTGGAGAAACGCGGGATCTGTGTCAACGGCATGGCGCACTCACGTGAATGGATCTCACCGATGACGGTCTGCTGGTTGGTGAACTCACTGCTCGAAGGCTACGGAACCGATGCGCAGGTCACTGGCATTCTTCAGGACATCCGCTGGCACATCCTTCCAGTGATCAATCCCGATGGGTACACCTACGCCTGGGATCAGAATCGACTCTGGCGCAAGAACAGACGCAACAATGGCGACGGCACCTTCGGTGTCGACTGGAATCGAAACTTCGATTCGAACTGGGGCGGCCCGGGTTCGAGCGGCAGCACGAACTCGGACATCTACCGGGGCGCCTCGGCGTTCAGCGAACCTGAGACAAGAGCTCTGCGGGACTACATCCTGAGCAGGCCGACCATTTCCGCGCACGTGGACGTTCATTCGTATTCACAGCTCATGCTCTATCCGTACGGATACGAGGAATCGATCCCGCCGGGTTCCGAGGGCACGGTCCTCGCAACCGTCGGCATCAACATGGTGGAGGCGATCGAGAGCTACGACGGCAGGATCTACATCGCGGAACCCGCCCACGCGCTCTACGTGGCCTCGGGCGTGTCCGATGACTGGTCGTACGACGCGGCGAACACGCTCTCGTACACGCCCGAACTGCGCGACACCGGTCAGTTCGGCTTCATTCTCCCCGCGGACCAGATCGCGCCCACGGGAAGCGAGATGTTCCTGGCGTTCAAGGTGCTCGCGGAATCGGTGCGAGATCGTGTCTTCGTCGTCGTGTCCGGCGGATGGCCGGAGGTCGTCGACTCGGGAGCGACCACGGGAATCACGGTCGACGTCGCGCCCACCTGGAACCGAAACGCGCAGATCACGAACGTGGAGATCATCCCCCAAAGCGCCCCGGCGGTCGCACTCAGCGATCAGGGACTGGGCCGCTGGAGCGGCGCCCTGCCCGTACTCGACTGCGGGGAGACACTCTCGGCGACTCTGAGAATCACCGACTCCGGCGGCGACATGTTCATGTGGCCGCAGGATGGGAGCGTTCTCACCACGTCCGCGACGGATGTCACGGTCCTGGTCGAGGATGATCTCGAGAGCGACCTGGGCTGGAACGTCGTCAATGATGGCTCACTGAGCGCCGGAGGTTGGGAACGAGGCGTGCCGAGCAACGACTCCATCTCGGTGGACGATTGCAGTGCACCCGGAGCCGACAGCGACGGCAGCGGCAGCTGCTGGGTGACTGGAAACGGCAACTCGAGCTTCGGATGCGAGTTCGACATCGACGGCGGCGCCACGCAGTTGACCTCTCCGATCTACGAGGTGACCAACGCCTCGGCTTCGGTCGGGTTCTCGTGGTGGTACGACAACACGAGCGCGAACAACACCGAATACGACGACGTGTTCGTGGTCGATATCTCGGGAGACGCTGGCGCCAGCTGGAGCCCTCTCTTCTCGAGAAGCAATGGAAACAGCGCCCAGACCGGCTGGTCGCAGGAGAGTTTCCTGATCAGCGATTTCGTCACGGTGACCAGCGGACTGCGTCTGCGGTTCACGGCATCCGACGACGCGCCCGGATCGGTGGTCGAAGCGGGAGTCGATGCCATCAGAATCACGACCGCGGGTTGCCCGGGCGGCAACCCCGCCGACATCAACAACGACGGCTTCGTCAACGGAACCGATCTCGCCGCACTCCTGGCCAAATGGGGCACGAACTGCCAGGGCTGTCCGGAGGACATCAACGGTGACGGCACGGTGCTTGGAGACGATCTCGCACTGCTGCTTGCGAGCTGGACGAATTGATTCGCTCCCGAAGAGGGGTGACGGCGATGAGGTTTGTGTCATACTGATGACATGAGCAGATCAACAGCTTTCGTGGCGGCCTGCGTGGCCGCGCTGACCACGACGATTCATGCCGAAGTGAGACTACCATCGGTCTTTTCCGATCACATGGTGGTGCAGCGGGACATGCCGATCCAGGTCTGGGGATGGGCGGAGCCCGGAAGCCGCATCGCCGTGAGTCTGAAGCAGACGAAATCCGGTCCTCCGATTTTCGTGGAGGCCTATGCCACTGCCGATGCCGAAGGACGATGGACGGCCGAGCTTCCCGAAGTCTCGAACACCACTGTGAACTGGACGTTGACGGTCGCGGAATACGACGAAGCCAGGCCGAAGACCCCCAGGGACACGATGACATTCGAAGACGTCCTGGTGGGAGAGGTCTGGATCTGCGGCGGACAGTCGAACATGGAGTGGACGATCGACCAGATCGGCGACGCGGGAGGTGACAAGCGCACGCTCGCGGACGATCGCATCCGGTTGATCAAGGCGCCGCATGTTCTGGCGACCGAGCCTCAGGACGACATCGACGCTCGATGGGAGGTCTGCAGCGAACGAACGGTGGGCAACTGGTCGGCCGTCGGCATCTTCTTCGCAGAGACGCTTCAGAACGAACTCGACGTGCCGGTGGGTCTGATCTCGACGAACTGGGGCGGCACCCGCATCGAGCCATGGATCGAACGCGCGGACCTCGCGGCGCATCCGTCGTTCTCCGAGAGAACCATCGCGCTTCAGAACGAGATCGCCGCCTACGACACGATCAGTGCGGACGATCTCGTGAAGAGACGCGAGGTGATCGCGAAAAGACGGAGAAACAAGGCCGAATCCTACTGGGCCAGAATCATGGAGAGCGACCCCGGGAACACGGCGGGCTGGATGGATCCGGCATTCGAGGACGAAGGCTGGAAGACCATGGAACTTCCTCGTGAATGGGAAGGTGCGGAAGCCGACATGGCGAGTTTCGATGGAACGGTCTGGTTCAGAAAGACCGTCGAGATTCCCCGTTCATGGCGCGACAAGACGCTTACCCTTGAGCTCGGACGAATAGACGATTCCGACAGGACCTATGTGAACGGTGCACTGGTCGGCAGTCTCACGAACCGTCACGACGCGATCCGAACCTATGAAGTCGACCCGGACATCGTGGGACAAGGCAGCGTGACGATCGTCGTCTGCGTCATGGATCCGCATGGCGCAGGTGGATTCACCGGACCATCCATGGCCCTCACACCAAGGGGCGAGGACATCGAAGGAATCGATCTCAGCGGACGCTGGCGCTGGAAGACAGGCGTGGCAAGCACGCTCACCACCAACCTCGAGGACGAGACGATGAGAAGGCCGGGCATGACACCACAGTCCCCGGGAACGCTGCATGATGCCATGATCGCTCCATTCGTCCCCTACGGCGTGCGAGGGGCGATCTGGTACCAGGGCGAATCCAACTCGGGAGAGGCGGATGAATATCGAGAACTGCTTCCGCTTCTGATCGAATCATGGCGCGAGGATTTCGGTTCTCATCTCGCCTTTGGAATCGTCCAACTCGCCGCATTCAAACAGGCATCGGACGATCCCGATCAGGGTGGATGGGCCCATCTGCGGGATGCGCAACTTCATGCATTCAGGAACGTTCCTGGAACGGGACTGGCCGTGACCACGGATGTGGGCGATGCGGACGACATACATCCTCGAAGGAAGAAACCCGTCGGAGAACGGCTTGGATGGTGGGCGCTGCATGACGTGTACGGCATGGAATCCTTCGCTTCCAGCGGACCGATCGCCTTGAAGGCGGTCGCCGAAGGAAACACGGTCACCATCACCTTCGATCATGCGGAAGGCGGAATGACCGTTCCCCGTACCGACCGGATGGCCGATTCACCCGAATTCGCCGGAGACTGGCGCATCCCCGACGGATTCGCCGTGGCAGGTGATGACGGGGTGTTTCACTGGGCTGAAGCCCGTTTCATCAGGAGTCTGAACCGGGTCGTAGTGTCATCGAATGAAGTGCGGGTCCCACGTGTTGTCAGTTACGGCTGGCAGGACAACCCGGTCCGTGCGAACGTCATGAATTCGTCGGGTCTTCCAGCATCACCATTCAAGATCCCGGTCGAATCGAAGAACTGAAAAAGGTTGACATCATGGACGATTCAAACATCCCCACACCAGAGCTGTTCGCGATCACCAACACCGATTGCAGAGTCGTCGCGGAGAAACTCGCGTCCGATCCCGAAGGACTCAGTGCCTCGGGACACGTCGCACCGAGGAACATGGGCGAAATCGAGCGCGTCATCATCGATGCGCTCGGAAGAGGCCAGAAACTGTGGCGCATCCGTGTCATGGACGACCTCTTCGGAGCGATCGTGGGAGACGATCCGTTTCAGGAGGATGAACAGAGACTCTTCGTCTGGCTCGATCCGAAGCATCGAGGCAACGACCTCGGCATCGAACTCGTGGCCGGAGCGATCAAGAAACTCGAGGAATCGGGCCGGGAGCGACTGATCGCCACACCGCCCAGATCGAACTACGCCGCCTTGAGAATTCTCAACGTGCTCGAATTCACATACATCGGAGAGAAGGACCCGGACGCACCGGGAGAGGAACCGACGGTTCTCTTCGAACGCAGACCGACGAAGAGGAGCGTGACGAAGAACGCACCCTGATTCAGCGTGCGACGATCTTCCAGATCGCGCCCGGTCCCTGCTCGCTCTGTTCGAAGGAGACCGCATAGATGGTCCCGTCGTTCGCCTCGCCGAAACTCGAGATCAAGGAACCCGGCTTCCGCAGGACCTCGACGGGGCCGATGAATTCATCGCCGTCACGACGAAGACCCCAGACCGTTCCGAAGGCATAATCCGCATAGAGGTAGACCCCTTCGAGCTGTGGATACTCACTGCCTCGATAGACGTTCCCTCCGGTCACGGAGAGGCCCTCGCGATGACTGTATTCGGCGACGGGATCGATCATGTTCTGGTCGACATCCGCGTCAGGGTTCGAACCACGGCGTTGACGGCCGAAGGGGTGGGCGCCTTCGCGCTTGTTCCAGCCGTAATTTCCACCCTTGACCACGAGATCGATCTCCTCCCACTTGTTCTGCCCGACATCCCCCGCCCAGAGGTCTCCGTTCTCGCGGTCGAAACTCATCCGCCAGATGTTCCTCAACCCGTAGGCCCAGATCTCGGGACGGACGTTCTCGACGCCCACGAAGGGATTGTCCGAGGGAATGGCGTAGGGAATCTTGCCCGAGCCGCTGACGTCGATCCGAATCACCTTGGAGAGCAGCGTCGTGAGGTCCTGCCCGTAGCCATGAGGATCATTCGCCGCGCCACCATCACCTATGGACAGATACAGCATTCCATCGGGGCCGAAGACGACGGTGCCTCCGTTGTGATTCCAATAGGGCTGATCGATCTCGAGAATGACTTCTTCGGTCTGAGGCAGGATCTTCTCGCGGGCCTCGTCCATGGCGAAGCGGGAGAGAACGGCCCGACGAGGTTTGATGGCGGTGTAGTAGCAATAGACCTGGTTGTTCTCGGCGAAATCGGGGTGAAACGCCACCGAGAGAAGGCCTTCTTCATTGCTCCGTGCGTTGACGCGATCCCTGATGTCCAGAGCCAGTTCGGAGGCGTCACTGGTGAGATCGCTTCCATCGACCGTTCGAATCCGTCCAAGCTGCTCGACGATGTAGAGAACGTCGTCTCGATCGGGTCGGGAGACGATCTGCACGGGACGTCGGGTCTTCACTCCGGGCCAGGCACGCTGAAATGAGATCTTGGGGATCGGAGCCGACTTGGAGGCGGCATCCGCCGCGGGCTCATCCTCTGCCTGGACCCGGTCGGCTGCAGAAGAGATCGGGGCGAGGACAAGCAGCAGGCCGAAGAGCGCCGTGAGACGACTGATGAATGATGGCATGTTCATGTCTACACGATAGCGTCCAGGTCGGGTGACGAAGCTGGCATTTTCACGATGAAGCGACCATCATGCTGGCACTCAAGGAGCAACACCATGGCCTCTTCCAGCTGGATCGCACTGATGACCCTGTTCCCCGCTCTTGCGCTCTCACTCACAGGATGCGACACCGGAACCCCCACTCCTCCCTTTGATGGGGTCCCCGCTCCCGCGGGTCTTCCAGGGGAACCCATCGATCCTGGATTCGAGGGAGCCGTTTTCCCGGATGACGGCAATCAGGACCCCGGTTCGGGGATTCCTGATGGCGGATGAGGGCTCGCCGCCGAGGGGTGACCGTCCTCCCGAATGATTTTTCCCCGAATCACGAACCCTGCGATGGCGGAGTCGTAGTAAGGGAAGTGCAGCATGCTGCGCTTCTGATTTTCTCCATCTCTCTTTTTTTAATCCCGCAGGGGACACCAACGGGGCACGACACATTGAACGAAGGCGAAGACGACTGACAGCACGTCGAGCCGGGGCATCAAGGCCTCGATGATCATGATCCCCCTGGCAGCCGTGAGATCCACTCCCCCCGGATTTCACGGCTGTCTCTTTGGGAATCGAATACCATGCGCACCGTGCGAAAGCCCGAAGGGTGGCTTTCCAGAATCAGGACACGGAAACGCGGAAGAAAACAACGAATGACGGACAGCGATACACCTCTCGTCGGCGTCGTGATGGGCTCCCAGAGCGACTGGGCCACGATGGAACATGCGAACAAGACTCTCGACTCCCTGGGAATCTCGAACGAAGCCAGAGTGATCTCGGCTCATCGGACCCCGGATCTTCTGGAGGAATGGGTTGGAGATGCACGGGAACGCGGGATGAAGGTCATCATCGCGGGCGCCGGCATGGCGGCGCACCTCGCCGGCGTGACCGCCGCGAAGACGGCTCTCCCGGTTCTTGCCGTGCCCCTGGGAGGTGGCGCACTCGATGGGCTCGACGCACTCTATGCGATGGTGCAGATGCCCAAGGGAATCCCGGTCGGAACCCTCGCCATTGGGAAATCCGGTGCGATCAACGCCGCGCTTCTCGCCGCATCCATTCTCGCGCTTTCCGACGAAGGCATCGCAAAGGCATACGATGATTTCCGAAGAAACCAGACCGAGACGGGCGCCGCGAACTCGGTTCCGGCAAGAACCATGTAATCACGAGACGAAGGAACGAAAAAGATGTCCCAGATGAACATGTCACACCCGGGAATGGTCGCTGCTCAGGCGGACACGGACGAACGACTCGGGTTCATCAGAAGAACCTACCTTCACCTGTTCGGGGCGATACTTCTCTTCACCTTGATCGAAGCCGCACTGTTCACCTCGGGAGTGGCGGATCGAATCGGTCCGTCGCTGCTCGGTGGAAGCGGCTGGATCGTCGTATTCGTCCTGTTCATCGCAGCGAGCTGGTTCGCCAATCGCTGGGCGATGAGTGGTGCGAGCCCGGCCCTGCAGTATGCGGGACTGGGCGTCTTCATCATCGCGCAATCGATCATATTTCTTCCTCTGCTGTACGTGGCGGTCCACTACGGTGGAGGTCTGGACACGATCGGTGCGGCAGGCTCGGTGACCGTCGTGCTCTGCGGTCTGACCACGCTCTTCGTGCTGATCACGAAGAAGGACTTCTCATTCTTGGGCTGGGGTCTGATGCTGTGTTCCGGCGCGGCCTTTGTCGCCATCATCCTCGGCATGATCTTCGGATGGCAGATGGGTGGCTGGTTCAGCGCGCTGATGATCGTGCTCGGCCTGGGCTACCTCCTGTACGAGACCTCGAACATCCTCTACCGATACAGAACGGATCAGCACGTCGCGGCAAGCCTCGCGCTGTTCTCGTCGGTGATGCTGGTCTTCTTCTACGTGCTGAGACTCTTTCTCGACCGACGATGAACGAGCATGCGACTCGAATGTCCGGATAATCGAAGGATGGGGCCCTGTGAACAGACACGGGGCCCCTTTCGTTTTCATCTGGATCTTCACTCAACCGAAGTGCGACATGTGCCGATGCAGGGAGCATGTGGATCGCAGCAGGCAATGAGTTCGACCGACGAGAGAAGAAGTTCTTCGGAACCATGCTTCGACGGGGATACGTGTCCTCGTCGCTGGTCAAGCTGCTCATTCTTCTGAGCATGACGAGCTACTCCATCGCTCTGGCATGCGCAATCGATTCGGGATTCCAGGGCCATGCCGGGATCGCGTTCACGTTCGCATTGGGCTGGAGCGCCCTGACACTGATCGCGATTCTGATGGATCGCAGGAAGAGGATGCGTGACGTTCTGCTTTCGCTCGACCGATGCGGTGAATGCGGGCAGAAACTGACGGGCTCGCACACGTACAAGGGACGTGGCATCAACGCGCGATCGTGTTGTGAATGCGGGACCCTCTGGACGGATCTCGATCGACAGGCTTCGATAGAGTCCATCTATCGATCGACTTGATCGATGACCGGACGCTCGGTTTTCGATAGGCTGTCACCGAAAGGGTGACACCACATGTGCGAGCGATGGAACGATATCGGTTTGATCCTGACGCTGATGACATCCGCGATCCTGTCCGGATGCAACGCCTTCACCGAGAACTATCAAGGCGAGAGGTTCGAACGAGTGTCACACGCTCACCTGGTCGAAAGCGCCCCCGAAGACGCCAGGAAGATCGGTGAAGCCAGAGTTCTGACCTGCGAGGAACTGAAGGCCGATGATGCCGTTGCAGCGGCGGAGGAAATCGGAGCACACTACGTGATCATGTCACGAATCGATCTGGGAGAACGCGACCTGCCGGTGGGCACGACGATGATGGTTTCCGGCGGCCCCGGCGCACCCCCCATCGGTGTGAATCTTCCTGTTCCAGTGACACGACTCTGGTATGAATACGTGGCTGATTTCTATCGGGTCGGCGACGATCCGCATCATTGATGATCGACGGCTTCAAGACGCGAGCGAGCGAGCTTCACCGCATCAGGACACCGGTCGAAACCGAGCCATCTTCGTTCGGTGTTTTTCGCGGCGACCAGTGTGGTTCCACTGCCGCACATCGGATCAAGCACCAGACCATCGACGGGGGAGCAGGCACGAACGAGGATCTCGAGAAGCGCCAGCGGCTTCTGAGTGGGCCACCCGTTGCGCTCCTTCGCCATGTTGTTCAAGGCAGGGACATCGAGAACATCGGTCGCCTTCTTCAAGCGACCACGCATTCGATTCGATGTCGCGGGCACCATGGGGGGATCGAAGTACCAGGCGTCAGGTCGAGCGCTGTACCAGATGATGTCATCATGCTTTCGCGCGAAACGTTTGGGGCTCGACCCGCCGAGACCATATGCCCAGACGAGATGATTCTGAAAGCAATCCGGGCCAAGCAGATCATCAAGGAGGAAACGAACGTGATGAGACGTTCGCCAGTCGCAGTGAATCAGAATCGAACCGGTGCTGGTGAGAGACGAGATCACCGCACGAATCCTGGGCGTGATGAATGCCAACCAGTCATCGATAGTGGCCCAGTGATCGTCGAAGGCGAGACCTTCTCGTCCAACCAGTCGCCGACCGGTGGCGAAGGGCGGATCCAGGTAGGCCAGGTCGACGGAGTTCGCGGGAACCTGCGGAAGAATATCCAGGCAGTCTCCGTGATGAACGCCCTCGAGTTGGGATGCGATCGATGTACTCACTGAATCGTCATCGGGAAAACAGGTCGCGTATCGACAGGAATTTCAACCGTTCTCGTTGGTATCGGCCGCCGACACGCCCGGATCGGAACGGAGTTGATCCACGATTTCACGGACGCTGGCCTGCGTCGATTTCGAATAGAGAGCGCCACGAGTCGTCTGCATGAAGACGGCACAGAGCGCTTCACAGGCGATCAACGCATCCGCGGAGAGCTGACTCGATGCGGAGAGGTCACCCGATGCGTCCGCATCCATGAGCCTGGTGATCGATTCCTTGGATTCGGGTGTTCGAGCCTCAGACATGCTCAAGAGTTCACCCCATTCTGTTCAGTGGACGACGCGTCACCGCGGACCAGAGGGCATGATTCATGTGATGTGATGGAAATTCAGTGCTGAGGCCCTAAAAACATGCGAA
This sequence comes from Phycisphaerae bacterium, assembly GCA_002709755.1. GTDB lineage: Bacteria > Planctomycetota > Phycisphaerae > Phycisphaerales > SM1A02 > UBA8087. The sequence goes on along the minus strand of PAQN01000028.1, from coordinate 22,507 downwards.
GAGCGATCCGATGTGGGCGCTGGGAGGAATCATGATCGTTTTCCAGACACCCCGGGGATGAAAAAACACCCCGGACGATGCGCGTCCGGGGTGCTGGCGGTTCTTGAATGTCGTTGCGGAGTGTTCGGCTCAGGCGGACTCGGCGCGCGGGTGCCCCTTGTCGTAGCCGTCTCGCATGCGCTGGCGTGAGAGATGGGTGTAGACCTGGGTTGAACTGAGCGATTGATGACCAAGAAGCTCCTGCACGGAACGGAGATCCGCGCCGTTGTCCAGAAGGTGCGTGGCGAAGCTGTGTCGAATGGTGTGGGGACTGATCTCGGGATCAAGGCCGACCGCACTGAGATACTTCGACACCTTGCGTCGCACGGAACGACTGCTGAGTCGGCCGCCATGCTTGTTGACGAAGAGCGGAGAATCTGCCGAGGCGGACAGGCCAGCGGAAGCAAGCTGCTTCTCGAGCATGTCGACGTAGTGCATCAGGGACTTGATGGCGTGGGCGCCGAGCGGCACGATGCGCTCGCGCTTGCCCTTGCCGCGAATGACGAGGGCCTCATCCTGAAGATTGACGTCACCACGATTGATGCCCACCACTTCACTGACACGGATGCCGGTCGAATAGAGGACCTCGAGAATCGCCCGGTCACGTGCTCCGAGCAGCTCCATGTCATCCGGGGCGGACAGCAAGCGCTCGATTTCATCGACCGTGATGGCTTTGGGAAGACGCTTCGCCTGCTTCGGCGTGCGAACCAGGACCATGGGGTTGTTCTTGATCAGGCCCTTGCGTTCCATCCACTTGTGGAACGAACGAAGTGTGGCGATCTTTCGAGCCATGGTGGCGGCGGAATAGTTCTGCTCGCCCAGGTGGGCGATGAACCCTCTCACGATTTCAAGATCGGCTGAAAGCATTCGTCCCGTGCAGGTCTGATCCGCGTCAGCTGACGCGTTGCCTGACAGACGGCTTTCGAGAGCAGCCGCTTCGGCTTGCTCGTCACAGGTGATGTCGAAGGCAGCCCTGAGATGATCCGTGTACTGACGAAGGTCCAGACCATAACAACGACCGGTGTAGGGGCTGAAATGGCGCTCATCATTCAAATAACTGATGAAGCGGTCAACGATTGGGAGATGCTCGCTCATTTTTAATCCTCGAGAACTCAGCTCGAATTCAGACTTGCCTTCCCGACAGATACGCACTGCAAGGGGAATTCGTTCGATAAAATCGCCGTCAAACGTGGAAGAACCCCGATGGCGAAGAAACGGAGGCTCCCACCTCCCATACCAGTGGTTGCTGATGAAGGAGGTACGTCCGATTCATCGGTGGTTTTTCGGACTTGGTTGAGCGGGTATCGGACGGAATGACAAAAAAACGCGGACCCCCCACTGGTGGTCTTAGAACACGGATTTTGGGGGCTTGATTTTTCGTTGCAGAATTACGAGGCGTTCGCAAAGTAGGCAGAATCTGCCGATTCCGCGTAGGAAGCCTCACGAAGCAGGCGCTCGAGCAGTTGATGAAAGACGAATTCCGCGTAGTCGTCCATGTCGAGGTGATAGAGACCAAAATCGCCTCGAGCCGGGTCATGCGTTGAACGACCGTTGGAATAGGCGGCCATTCTGGCCAGGACATCATGATTTTCGGTGTCGAAGATGCCCGAGGACTGGATGGGGCGTGTCTCAAGCGGAGCGCGCATCAGGGTCTCCGAGGCACCTCCGAGGCTCATGCTCAGCGCTCTGGGATCGATCTGCGACGGGGCGGTGGCACCATCGTTTCGGATCAACTGCAGCGAGGACCCGAAACGCAGAGGCTGATACGGGTCGTACGCGATGATCGTCCCGACCAGAATGGCATCGGCATTGAGAACCTGACAGAGTTCCCGATATTCCTCCTCATTGGGAATACCGTCGAGACCGATGTTCAAAGAAAGCATCGTCTCGAGGGTCCGATTGAGAGGGAGCACGTCAACACCCCGGATCGAAGCCGCCTCGAGGACGAGTCCATCGGTGATGGCAAGACGATCGACGTGACTCACGCCGCTCTCGTTGGCCAGAGGGGCGATCGCCCAGACCTGCTGCCGAGGCATCCACGGCGATGTCAGAGAGACCGGCTTGGGCTTGGCGCATCCTGTGACGGCGAAGACCACTCCGAACCCGATCAAGAGACGGACAAGCGACTTGATGCGCATAAATTGCCGAAAAGACGGGATGAGGCGACCGATTTGAAGGCTTGAAGTGTTCATGCAGGATCTCATGCAAGCCTGATTCCAAAAACAAAGAAACCCTCCCACCAGACACACTGGTGAGAGGGTGAAATGCGATGAAAGAGCGGATTCAGTCGTCATTGCCACTGGAGGGATCAACCGTTGCAAATCGGCTTCCCGGCGTGGCAGGGGTCGATGACGCGGCAGCAATGGCCCAGATGACGTCCTGACCTCCGCGATCGGAGACGAAGAAGATTCGGCCATCCTTGCTCCAGGTCGGCTGCATGTTTCGATGGGCGCCCTGTGTGAGTGGTGCCTGCCCTGAACCATCGACGCCAACCATCCAGACATCGGCCTGAGTCGGCCAGTTCGCGACGGAACCCGGATTCTTCACGGTGCAGTAGCAGATCAACTCGCCGTTCGGAGACCAGTTGGGGTGCATGATCGCGGTGTCGCTGGCGGCGACGATTTCAGTGGGATTCGAACATTCGCCTTGGCTGAAATCGACCGTCCAGATGCTGAAGAACTGACTTCCACGCTGACGTGCACGCTGGAACAGAAGCGTCGAACGACTGCCGTCAGGGCACCACTGGGGGAACAATCCGTCACAGACAAACGTGCGGGTCCCGGGTGAATCCAGACGGTAGCTCCAGATCTCCCAGCTGCCACTTCGACTGTTGCGACGGCAGTAGGTGAGTTCGGAACCATCAGGTGAAAAGCTGGGGTGAAGCTCATGATCGGAATCGAACGTCATCTGCGTCGCGGGACCACCTTCGAAGGGCATCATCCAGATGTCCCAGTTTCCGGAACGATCGCTGGCGAATGCGATCCATTTGCCATCGGCGCTGATCGCGGGCATGACGTCTTCAGCGGGATCGGAAGTGAGTCGCGTGATCGTCTTGCCGTCGATTCGCTTGCGGTACAGATCCGCCTTGGTCGCATGCTGGGTGGAGGCGTAGACGAGCGACGTTCCGGACGGGTCGATTTCCGGATCGAAATCCGATCCTTCGGTCGCGAAACTGACCTGTGAAATACTGTTCTGACTTCCATGTGGTCCGTCAGCCCAGAAATCGTCACTCATGTACGAATAGACACCGGAATAGGACGATCCGGTGGAGTCTTCGGTCGTGGCCTTGAACGACCACTCCGATCCGGACGCGTAGTCAGTCGAGGAGACATCACTGGCCTCCCATTGGGTGCCGGAGGTCTGACAACCAGCCAACCAGAGAAGTGCCGCGGATCCAATCAGTAGATGAAGACGAAACGTGTGTGAACCGAACATAGAAGCTCCCTGAAAGTGCATGCATTCCATCGAAAGACGGAGAGGATCGGGCTTGCCGGAACGCCGGTGTCGTGGCGCTCGGACAGGTGATCGAGTGGCTGAATCGAAACCATGACCCCTTGATTTTCAAGGAGGCACATCTTCAATCGGCAGGGAACGGGGTCGAGTCCACACTGATCCACCGAGAACGACGTATTCCTCCCCCTTCCGGACCTAGATCCGGCATTTTTCGCCTCTGAATCAAATGTGGAGGGGGGGTTGGTGGGGAAATTCATGGGATATCCGCTAGAATCGGGAATTCCTGATTCCGTAGCTCAGTTGGTAGAGCACGCGACTTTTAATCGCTAGGTCCTGGGTTCGAGCCCCAGCGGAATCATTATCGAATCCAATCCGCCCAGCATGGAACGGGCGAGTTGATGGGTTCACATCATGATCCGTTCGAACAAGAACATCATGTGGCCTCGGAGGTTGCGCGAAGAATGTTGGTCTTTCACACCGCCTGGGCAGACAATGGAATTCATATCTGGGCGGAATCGGCATCCGATGCACGACTCGCACTGAATGACCTGCTGGGTCCGGGGAGCCGGGAGATTCATGCCGGTGATGATCTCGAAGCGACCCTTGAAGAGATCGAGACCGACCCGGGCGTGGCGTCTGCCGAAGAGTCCACTTCGACGACTGAACGATCCGGGCACCCGGCCCGACAACTCAATTCGATTCCGACGGTCGATCACGCCTACGCCGCCAGCCCGAGAGCGCTCGAATCGCTGCTTCTCGACGCAGGTGTGATCACTGAAGAGATGGTGGAAGGCAGTAGCACGCTCACGATGCGTCTTCCCCACCGCCTGAACGATGATGGTCTTCTGGTGGAGCCGAGCGAGCGACTCGGTTCGGAGCTCGGATGGAGTCTCGACTCCATCGATGGTCTCGAACTTCACCCCGTCAGGATCCCGCTGTTGAAGATCAAGGCGAGCCATGCGGCTGAATGCCTCGTGCGACTTGAGGAAGGGCTTCCCGCCAAGGACGCGACGCTGGGTCATGACGCACGGTACTGGATCGAGACCGGACGCCTGGTGCTGGAACTGCTGGCAGAACAACGCTTCATACCAACGATGATCCAGCAACGCGACGGAATCCTCAGGGCGAACTGGCTTCCATGGCTGAACGATCGTGAGACCAGTGCACGAGCCGCCCACCTGCTTTCATCCACGCCCGCGATCGTCTGTGCGATCGAGGAGAACGGTGACAGCGATGCATGGAGCCTGATGGAAAACGCCCTTCGGACGATGTGCGACCGGGCGGTTCGCAGGATTCTCATCGCGGATGATTATCCGGATGCCCTCGAGGATCGTGATCTTCTCGCGGATCAGCACGCTGGCTGGCTGTCGGGGCTTCTTCATGAAGACAACGCCATACCGGTCATCCATGGCGGCGAAGCACAGATCCTTCGCTCGGCACGGCAGTGGATCTCCCATCTCGATGACAGAAGCGCCTCACGAATGGTCAGACTCTGTCTTCAACTTTCCGAGCCTTTCACCACGAGCGATGATCCGGACGAGGTTCCGACAGGACCCTGGCGCCTCTCATTCCATCTCGTGACGACCGACGACCCGCCGATCGTGATCGATGCCGAACAGATCTGGGATCCGGATTCGGTCGGCGACAGAATGCTCTCGCAGATCGGCAATGAAAGCGAGACCGCCGCGGATGTCCTGCTCGCCGAACTCGCCAGAGCGGCACGTCTGTACCCGATTCTCGAATCGTCACTGGAAGATGCCTCACCCTGCGGCATCGATCTGCCGCTTGCCAAGGCATATGAATTCCTGCGTGAGACCAGACCGATTCTTCAGGAAAGCGGCATAGAGGTCCTCGTCCCCTCATGGTGGGGTCAGGTTCGCAGCCGGCTGGCAGCCCACATGGTGGTGGATTCTCAACCATTGTCCGAACTGGAGAACGGTCAATGGGGAGCGGGTCCGGGACGAGAAGGCGAACTCGGGTTGCACACCCTGATCGACTACTCATGGCAGATCACGCTTGGAGACAAACCCGTCTCGGTCGAGGAATTCCGCAAGCTCGCGGCTCAAGGTGCGCCTCTGGTGCGCATCAACGGGACCTGGGTCGAGATCCGGGAGGAAGACGTCGAAGGCGCCGCGAAATTCATCGAGGAACATCCCGGCGGAGAGATGACCGTCCTCGAGGCCATGCGTCTTGCGCATGGGGTCGAGAAAGCGGAGATTCCGATTCCGATTCTCGGCATGAAGGCCACCGGGTGGGTGGCACAGATCTTCGGAGAGATCGATCAGGAGACCGGCGAGCGCACCATCGAGAATCTCGAACAGCCGGAACTCTTCCAGGGAGAGCTTCGTCCATACCAGCTCTCGGGACTCAGCTGGCTCGCGTTCCTGGATCGATTCGGACTGGGCGCCTGCCTCGCCGACGACATGGGCCTGGGCAAGACCATTCAACTGATCGCCCTGCTCCAGCACGAGCGACAGCAGGCCGCGGATCCGGCGCACATCGGACCGACGCTGCTGGTGGTTCCGATGTCCGTGCTCGGCAACTGGAAACGTGAATTCTCGAGATTCGCACCGGAGCTCACGGTTCATCTCCAGCATGGCGCGACCAGACCGCTGGGTGACGAGTTCATCGAGCTTGCGGAGAAGACGGACGTCATCGTCACCACGTACGCGCTGGTCACACGTGATCAGGAGCTGCTTCGAAACATCAACTGGTGGCGAGTCACTCTGGATGAAGCCCAGCACATCAAGAATCCGCCGACGAAGCAGACGGCGGCGATCCGCTCTCTCAAGACCCACCGCAGGATCGCGCTGACCGGTACCCCGGTCGAGAACAGACTGGCGGAACTGTGGTCGATCATGGAATTCTGCTGCCCGGGCTTCCTCGGAAGCAATGGTGATTTCAGAAAACGATTCGCCGTGCCGATCGAACGACATCGTGACGAGCGACAGGCGCGTCGGCTTCGTGAGCTGGTCCAGCCCTTCATTCTTCGAAGACTGAAGACCGACCCGAACGTCATCACCGACCTTCCCCCGCTTGTCCAGAGCAAGCAGAACGTCACACCCTCCGAAGAGCAGGTGCAGCTCTACGATGCGGTCGTGGAGGAGATGCTTCGCAAGGTGGACAGCGCCGAAGGGATCCGACGCAGAGGACTCGTGCTCGCATCCCTGGTCAAACTGAAGCAGATCTGCAATCACCCTGCACACTATCTCGAGTCGATCGGACTCGAGACGGGGGAAATCGACCCCCTGCGCTCGGGAAAATCGACACGAATGATGGAAATGCTCGAAGAGGTCACCGCGACCCAGGATCGGGCTCTGATTTTCACGCAATACAGAAGAATGGGCCATCTGCTGGTTTCGATGATCAGGCATGCCTTCGACATCGAACCCCTGTTCCTGCACGGCGGCACACCCCAGCTGCGACGAGACCAGCTGGTCGATCGCTTCCAGTCGAAGGATCCGTCGTGTCCCATCTTCATCCTCAGCCTGAAGGCCGGTGGCGTGGGACTGAACCTCACCGCGGCGAATCACGTCTTCCACTACGACCGATGGTGGAACCCTGCGGTGGAGAATCAGGCCACGGACCGGGCGTTTCGAATCGGGCAGGACCGAACCGTCAATGTTCACAAGATGATCAGCGCCGGAACCCTTGAAGAGAGAATCGATCAGATGATCGAACAGAAGACCGAACTGGCGGCACGCATCATCGGTGCAGGCGAGTCATGGCTGACGGAACTCTCGACAGGACAACTCCGGGACATCCTTTCCATACGTCATGAAACACTGGAAGAGAGCTCGCCATGAGCAGCACCCCACCGCCGGGCGGCATGCCCCGCTCCAAACCTGAAGGCCCCAGGCGGGTGCGCAACGGAATCCGACTTCGACGCAAGGAGGATGCCGGGCCCCGACCATGGCCCGCCAGTGAATGGGCGGATCGTCTGGGTGTCGATGAGGATGAGACACTGCTCGAGGAAGCGAAGGAATGCGGCCGAACGGGCCAGACCGCCAAATTCGAGCTTGGCAACGGATTCGTCGAAGCGGTCATCCAGGGCGTGGAAGCCAGACCACACACGGTGCGAATCGAGTTTCCGTCGTTGAACGACACCGCCTGGACGAGAGTCCTTCAGAACGCCGCGGGAGGTGCGATCTACGCAGCCAAGCTACTTGCGGGCGAATTCCCCGAGATCGTCGCGGAACCATTCGAAGCGGCGGGCCACCCTCTGATCCCCGCACGTGAGGAGATCCGAATCACCTCCACCTACGGCGCGAAGAAGAGAACCTGGCATGAAGTCCTGGCCTGCCTTGTTCTTCTCGAACGACTGGAGGACTTCCCGGAACTCACGCTCGAAATGCGAGGGCGCAACGCTGAAACGTTCCGGAACCATCTTCAGGAAGCCCGCATGCTCAGCACCCAGGGCGTGTCTCAGGCACACACGAATCCGGACATCGTCAGACTCGCAAGCCCGGTCGGCTCGATAGAGAATCGAATCGGTGAGTTCTGGAGACCGGGATTCGCACTGGCGGAGGCGCGCTCGGCGCCACTGCCGGAGCATGTTCCTCAGGCCTTGCTGAGGCGACTGGGGCCTTCACCACTCGAAGGCCGGTTTCCGATCACGGGCCTGCTGGCGAGCATCTACGACACGATCGCGGAGGACGCGGCGAGATCGATCTCGGGTGCGGTCGCGAGTGATCTTGAAGAGGATCCCTCGATCGATGAATACCCCGGCTGAGGTCCCGGGCATTCAGCCCTGGTCCGACTCACTGCCAAGGTGTCCGTATTCTTCGGAATAATCCTCGATCGAAGCCTTCACGACCTTCATGGCATGCTCTCGCCCGTAGACACCTGCGATGGTCACCTCACTGCTGACACCCGGCACGAGCTTGTAGGTCGCGAAGTAATGTTCAAGCCGGTCGACCAGAGCGATCGGAATATCGCCGATGTCGCTCGCCTCGCCGTAGACGGCATCGCGATCCATCACCGCGATGACCTTGTCATCGGCTTCGCCACCATCGATCATGCTGATTCCACCGATGACGTGCGCCTTGAGAAGGATCTCGGTGCGATCGACCGGTCTCTCGGTCAGCACGCAGACGTCGAGCGGATCTCCGTCGCCTCGCGTGGAGTTCGGTGAGAGCGCCGCGACTCTTCGTCCGCACCAGGTACGGGGAATGAATCCGTACGGGGTGGGAGGCGTGGAACTCGTTCTCTGCGGACGATCGACCATGAGATAGCCGGTCCGCTTCTCGATCTCGTACTTGATCACGTCGAAAGGCGTGAGCTCGATGAAGGCATCGATTCGAGCCGGCGGATCATCCCCGGTGGAGAGACCATGCCAGGGATGGGGGCGGTAACGAAACCAGTCGCGCTGTGATTCACTCAAGCCGTCACTCTCCTGCAGTCTCTGGAAGACGCTCGAGAAGATCCTCGACCGCCCGCTGCAGCTGTTCGTCGTGGCCCATGGATTCATCCTCGGGCGTCTGAGGAACCACGATGTCCGGCATCGCACCGTTGTTCTCCATGTCGGTCCCGTCGAGAAGATACCAACCACGGAACGGCGTACGAATGGTCGTGCCGTCGATCAAGGTCGCGCGGCCGGTGGAGATCACCGATCCGGTGGTCTGCGTTCCGACGAGCGTCCCGCGTTCGAGAGCCTTGAAACCATGAGAGATGATCTCGGCGTTGGAATAACTGTTCTCGTTGCAGAGCATGTTCACAGGAAGCACGTATCGCTGGATGAAGAGACGATCCTGCGGATATCCATCCGTTCGTGAGGAGTCGGCGCCACGCGGCACGGTGTAGGCGTGGGGTCTCGCGTCGAGAGAGGCGAACACCCGGTCGGCGGTCCAACCGCCACCGTTGTTTCGAACATCGACGAGAAGACCCTCTTTCCCTTCGGCAGCGGCGTAGAGGTCCCGTTCGAAGACATCGAGAGATGCCTGATCCATCGACTTGATGTGCAGGTATCCGAGTCGTCCATCCGAGAGTTCATCGACACGGGCGCTGATGGATTCGAGTTGTTCGTCGTAGATCAGCGCGGCCTGAGCACCGCTCGAGATCGGCTCGATGAGCGTGAGCATCTCGATGGAGTCATCGGTATCAACGGAGGGTCTGCGAATGCGAAGCACGACTTCACGTCCCGACTTCCCTCTCAGGTGGCTCTCGACCGTGTCGCCGATCTCGAACGCCTCGTCGTCGATGGCGAGGATCACATCACCGGGCATCAGAGGCATGGGCCCGATCTCAGCGGGAGAACCGGGAATGACCTCGAGAACCTCGAATCCGTCGTCGACCCGTCGGTGGCGCGTGCCCAGTCGACCCTGGGACATCCTGGTCGGAGACGACATCCCCGGCGTTCTGATGCCGGTGTGCGATGCATTCATCTCACCGAGCATCCGAGCGGCGACCCAGTTGAACTCGTCACTGGTCCAGGCTCGCGATGCCAGCTGGTGGTAGTCACGCTTGATCTTCTCCCAGTCTCGACCCTTCATCTCGGGGTGGTAGAAGACCATGCCGAAGATTCTGGCGGCCTCGTCGAACTTGCGACTCGACTGCTCCTCGAGATCGAGCTCGATGCGAGCGGAGATCGGAATCGACTTGGACGACCCGGAAGCCGTCAACCAACCACCACTGGAACCCTGAGTGGCGACCTTGTCACCGGTGAGCGTGAATTCACCGAGGGAACCGGATCCGAGGCGCTTGGCCCCGTTGCCTTTCCAGTCGACCGACCAGATGCCGCTCGTTCCACTGGGACCACTCGAACGTTGAAAGACGATCTGATCACCCGCGGGGGAGATGCGGACGGTTCGCTCGTTACCGGTGTACGAGGTCATTCGATCGAGACGCTTGTAGGCGTCGTCGAGCGAAGGCGTCCATTCCGGATCATCACCGGATTCATTCTCTGAATCCTCGTTCTCATCGTCGTCGAGATCGGCTGCGAGGTCCGGCAACCAGGGCTCGGCGGGCTTTCGTTTCTTCACCGCTTTCTTGGCATCCGCGTAATACTCGTCCAGTTCGGTGTCGAGCAGCCCGTCCAGAGTGCGATCGAGATAGACCCGATAGACGTCATAGGCCTCCTCCTTCCGCTCACTGGAGAAGACCAGAATGCGTCCGTCGGCGGAGAACCTGGGACTCAGATCGTTGTCGGGGTGACGGGAGACATTGACCGCGGCATCAGGGTCATCCACGGGAACGAACCAGATGTCGTAGTTGAAGTCGAGATCGGCCTGACTGACCGCCAGTGCCCTCGAATCCGGAGCCCAGACGAATTCCGTGCCACGATCCCAGCCCTCACGAGCCATGGTCTCCTCACCGGTGGCGAGATCGAGAAGCAGCACGTCACCTCGCTCCTGACGGACCGCCAGCATGCGACCATCGGGAGATGGTTTCGGATCACTGATGTTCCTGTCATCGACCAGCACTTCGGAGATGTCGAATCTCAGAGCATCATGCCATCGCTTGGGATCGAGCCTGGGGTCATCCTCCGTCTTCTCATCGTCCTTGTCTTCCTTGTCTTCCTTGTCGTCTTTGGAGTTCGTCTCATCCTCTGCCTCGACGCGACTCGCGGTGAACTCGATGACGCCCTGGACGGCATCCAGCTGTCCGGTGAGCGTTCCGCCACGACTGACACCCTCGAGCGGAATCCGCATGGTGTTGTCGAGGACGAGTTCACCGGAGAGCGCTCCGGTCTCGGGGTCGATGGTCACCGTACCGTCACCCTTGACGATCTCGGCGGCTTCAAACGTGACCGTCATGACGCCGTCATCACCGGCTTCGAAGGTGAGGAACACCGTGACCATGCCGGTGCCCGGGATGTCGCATTCGGCGACCCAGTCTCCGGAGATGTCGGTGAGACTTCCACCTTCAGGAGTCGGTGGCTTCGTTTCAGTGGTCTTCGACTTCAAGCCGAGTGCCGGCTTGACGGATGGTTTGGTTTCACGAGCGTCGTCGGCCTCGGTCGATTCGTCCTCGGACGAATCGGGCTCCATGAGCGAACTCCAGTTCTCCTGCAGCTCGCTTCTGGAGAGGGCGACTTCGGCGGCGTAGATCCCGTCAGTCCCCTCTTCATCACTGGTGAAATAGAGGCGCAGTCCGTCGGGACTCCAGCTGATCGAACGATCGTGCGCGAGTGATTCGGTGACCCGACGCGTGGGGCTTCCATCCGCGACGTTTCGGACCCAGACATCGCCGTAGGCCACCACCGCCATCACCTTGCCGTCAGGACTCAGTTCGGCTTCCGTCACCATGCTGGAGACGTTCTTGGGAACCACGCGATCGAGGCCGTCGGTGTTGGCTTCGATCTCGATCGCCCTGACCTCGGAGGGAGTCATCGAGTCATCGAGATCCAGAGCGTACAGACGGTCCCAGTTCTGCAGGACGACCTGTCGACCATCGGCTGAAACGTCGAAATCAGTCACATCATGTTCTGTGAAATCCGTGAGGCGTTCGGCCATCTCGACTCCGGGAACGATCGACTGTCGATACAGATTGACCGCACCGAGTTCCCGATCGGAGAGGAAGAGCATCGTCTCATCATCAAGCCAGTGGGGAAACCCGTCGTTTCCGTCCCACGTGGTCAGCTGGACGAATCCATCCTCGGGTGAATGCAGCCAGATGTCCCGCGTTCCGGAACCGCGCTTGCCACGTCGCGTCCATGAAGTCCGTCCACGTTCGAAAAGGACCCGCGATCCGTCAGGGCTTCGCTGCGCCGCGCTGCCGAAGGCGTCATGAACACGTGTGGGCTGGCCTCCGTCGAGGGGCACTTCGTAGGGTCGACTGCCCCGATAGAAATCATTCTCGAATCGACCGTCGAACACGACGGTGGGCGCGCCATGGGAGCCCACCCCGAAACCGGACAGAATCGCACTGGTGTCACCCTTGACCACCTGGCGAAGACCATCGCCGTTGGAATCGATCGACCAGATGTTCCTGTACCCGTCGCGATCGCTTTCGAAGACGAGCACGGAACCCTCGGGGTGCCAGGCGGAGCGTGAGTCGACCCCGGGGTGGGACGTCAGCCTGACGGCTTTTCCGCCTTCGATGCCGACTCGCCAGAGATCACCTCGCCATGAGAAGACGACGTCCTTCCCATCGGGAGAAAGCGATGGATATCTGGGCAGATCCACGTCTTCGGCGATCGAAGGTGTCGCATGCAGGCCCAGAGCGAGCAGCAGAGCGGAGAGCAGGAAGAGACGTTGCTTGGAACAGGGCATTGAAGAACTCCGAAATTCGACGGTGTGATGTACATGACAAGTGTAGCCGGGTCCGGGAATATTGAGACACCCCGTTCGAATCCCCTCCAGCCATGAGGAACCGGGGTTGTGAGCCGATCATTCCGGTTGTTCGGGCAGGTCCGATGTTTACCGGGTCGATGGCGTCGAATGCTCGAAAGTACCCACCCTCATGATCCGAAGAGATGGTCAGGAGGACAATGAAATGAATCATTGGAACAATAAAGAGCGAAACCAGCGTGTCAGAGACATTCTGAACGTGATGGACAAATCAATCGACCGAGCGCGGGAGAAGCGAGAGGAAATCAATGTTCCTCGAGCACGCCAGAGCGGACTCAGGGGAATCGGTGTCGACGCAACGAACGAAAAAGGCGAACCGAGGCTTCCATCCTCGATGTTCGATCGCTCGGGCCCGATTCTCAAGGCCAGGCCGAAATCCAGCAACAAAGGCTGATAACACGGGCGCGCAAGCGATCTCGCGGATCACGAACATGGCAGGCGAACAGGATCCCTGAGGGGTGGATCCTGTTCGCGCTGTCGCCTGGTCGGCTATGATCACCGCTGGTCTTCAGGAGATCGAGACGTGTCCTTCATCACACAAGCGCTCAAGAATTCGTACCACACCGGTTCGGTCTGGCCTTCATCGAGAGCGCTGGCACGCACGATCACCAGGAGCTTTCGAGAACAGGATGGCCCGAGAAAGATCCTCGAGGTCGGTCCGGGAAGCGGCCCGTTCACGAAGATCATTCTTGATTCATTGAGGCCGGATGATGAATACCATCTGGTCGAAATCAACGAGGCATTCTGCAAGAATCTTCAGTCGCGATTGATCGATCCTTATCTTTCTCAGTCGAAGGACACCGCCAAGGTCGAACTTCATCAGGGCGCCATTGAGGATGTCACGCTCCCATCGACCTTCGATTTCACGGTCTGTGGCCTCCCCTTCAACAACTTCCCCCCCACCGTGACCAGATCGATCTTTCGCCAGCTTCTGGAACTCACGCGGAACACCGGAAACCTCGCCTACTTCGAATATGCCGCGGTCCGTACGATGAGAGGGGCCGTGGTGGGCGCCGAAGGTCGGGCCAAGATCAAGCGTATCGACGCCCATGGCAAGTCGATGCTGAAGCGCTTCAAGGGAGAACGGGAGCTCGTGCTTGGAAATCTGCCACCAGCGTACGTGATCAGACTCCATGGAATGGGTTCCTGAAACACTCGCGCAACGCCCGAAGATCCGGCTCGACGACCAATCCGAATGAACGAAGAAAAACGGCCCACCTCCGATGATCGGAGATGGGCCATGCCCACTTCAGTGTGGAACGACTCAATCATGTGCGTCCGGTGGTGATCAGCGTCTTGAAACCTGAACCTCGCGTCCGCTCGGTTTGGAGCTCTTTCCATAGAGATCGAGCAGGTCCATGGTCACCGATTTGGATTCGAAGGTGCCCATGCGAAGTCCGTCAATGACCTCGTTGAGGTTCACGGGAGCCTCCTCCTGGAAACCAAGTTCGTTCAGGATCTCGAAGATCTGTTGGGAGACCGGGCTGACCGGAGGGGTCTGGTCCTGAGCTTGACTCACCCCGGAAAGGTTCGAAAGCAACATGGCCAGATCACTGCCCGAAGTCGTGCCGTCGCCGTTGAGATCGGAAGATTCCTCGGTGCTGCCCCAGTTGTCCAGAATCGACTGAAGTGGACTTTGACCGTCTGTCGGGATCTGACCCTGCGTGATGTTGGATTGCGATGTACCAGCCAGTGACAGTGCGAGATCAAGACCATCGACGACGTAGTCTCCATTCAGATCTCCCGTGGAATGACCAAAGGTCCCCCACTGCGACTGGACGTCCTGGGTTGATCCCGGTGCAGGGGGGCCGCTGGGTCCGTTTGACTGGGATTGTCCGAGGAAGATGGAGAGGTCACCACCATCGACGGTGCCGCTGTTGTCGATGTCGAAGGCCGAATCACTCGATCCCCATGCGGCGAAGAACTCGTCGAGGTTCACCTCGTTGAGTGTTCCGACACAATCACAGTCCTGAGGGACCGCTTCAGGAGAGGTCATCACCTCTGAGAAAGCAGTGGACTCTGCTGGGGAGGACAAATCACCACCATCGACTGGGACACGTGTCGCATAGTCCGGGATTGGAATTCCGACGACATTGGGATTGATCATGTGCATACTCCTGTTTCAGTTCTTGCGAGACAGGTGCAAATGGCGGGCCATTCAGGAATACCCCCCGGCGGCCAGCAAACCGTGATTTTGTGATGCGAGAATCCACGAAGCGCAGGAAATGCCCGACCGAACGGCAGGGTTTGCTCGAAACGATGCCTGGGGGTGGCGCTCAGTGCCAGCCTGAAGGTCTGGGTGGTGCCAGCGCCCGATCGGCCTGCTCGGCTTCCGGGTCGGATCCCTTGAATCCGGTGCAGATGATGAAGATTTCAACTGACTCGGACCGTGACGCCGAAGGCTTGAACCCCTTGGCTCGATCGAACATGCGGCCGCACCTGCGCAGAAGATCCGGATACGCCTCACCCTCGAAGACCTTCATGACGCAGTTTCCACCCTTGCGAAGCCAGAGTGGGACCCTGTCGAGAAGATCGTCGCAGAGTCGGGCGGATCTGAACTGATCCGCAGAGGGAGTTCCAGTCGTGTCAGGGGCCATGTCCGAGATGACGACATCCGCCTTGGACCCCAGAATCTCGAGAACATCGGTGGTCCGAGTGTCTCCTTCGATCAAGGTGACGTTGTCGGGAAGCCCGTGAGGCGCGATCACCTTGAGATCGATTCCCAGTACTCGACCCCGGGAACCCACTCGGGCAGCGGCCACCTGCAACCAGGACCCGGGAGCAGCGCCACAGTCGATCACCAGATCGCCCTTGCCGATCAGGCGCCGTCGGTCATCGATCTCGATCAGCTTGTACGCTGCACGAGAGCGGTAGCCCTCGCGACGAGCCCTTTTGAAGAAATGATCGTTGACCTCTTTCATGCACCGAGGATATTCGATCGGGATGAACCATGATGGACCCTCAGGTAGAGAAATGCCTCGGATGCGGCTACGAACTCAAAGGACATCCTCCGGAAGGGTTGTGTCCGGAGTGCGGCAGGGCCTACGGGGATGATCTGATCCTGATCGGCCACGCCAGCCCAGGAGACAATCTGATCGTGATCGTGACGGTCTCAACGGCACTGACGCTCCTTGGAAGCGCGCTGGCCTTTCTCTCCAGATTTTCAGGAGCGGAGTTCTTCGTGGCGATGGTCCCATTTCTCATGGGTGTTCGAGGACTGTTCAGGGCCAGACGAATTCACCTTGCGAGAGCGAAATGGGGAGGTGAACTTCGATGGGTCGTGAGCGAAGACGGAATCAGGGTCCGTCGTGGCCTGAAGACCAAATTGAAGCTGCTCAAGTGGCGGGAGATCGCGAACATCAAGCCCACAAGAAATCTCGGCTTTCGGGCGATACGAGGACTTCGTATACGGCGAAGCTTCCTGAGCCTGGACACCTTCCGCTACAGATCCCCACCCATCTGGTTCGACCGGATGCACAAGGAAGAGATCATCTCCCTGAGAAAGAAAGTGCTTTCGAAACGGACGTGATTCAGCGGATCGGACCGAAACCCGTGGGATCGGGAACGACCGCGATTCGAATGTCGCCTTCACTGGTTCGAAGAAGGATCGGATTGTCACCATCATTCAACTGCGCGTTGATCGTGTCATCGCGCGGTGTCTGGCTGATGTACCGCCAGCGGCCTTCGGGGACCCATATCTCGATGTCCCCGTCGATGACTTCGACGTCGAACATGCCCGAGGACTTGCCGGGCACCCGGTAATCCACATTGCCTTCGACCACGAGAACGGTGCTCGCATCGATGAGTGGATGATTCGAAGCGATGATGACGTCACCCATGTTGGTCTTGACATCGACCGGTCCGGTGTTGTTTTGGATCGAAACCGTTCCATTCGTGGTTTGCACGGTGACTCGATCGAGGTCCGGAGTTTCAATTCGAAGATGCGCCCGCATGTACCAGGGCTCCGGACCGGTGTAGTCGACGTTGACTCGAAGTGTCTCCACGGGACCGGGCCCGGGTGTGAGCTCGGCGGTCCACTTCACGTAGTCCAATGCCTGCCGAGGTTCGGTCCCTCTGAGATATCCATGCTGGGCGATTCGAGTCACCTGAATGGTGGTGATGTCGAGTTTCGGATTGGCATGCACCGTGACATCACCCGCGAAGGAATCGACGACCACATCGATCGGGCCACGAGAACGGAACTGAGTGATCCCATCATCAGCCTGATAGAACCCCCGAAGGCTGGAAAAGAGGCTGCTGCCGGTCGACTCAGCCACTCGTTCGGGGTGATTGGCACCGGTACAACCGGACATCAGACCGATCAGAACCATGACCATCAGTGAGGCTGGGCGCATGAAGGAGATCGAAGGGAGGCAGCGCGGCATTGTCATCTTCCTGCTTGAACCCGGGGAGCGGGGCATGCGGTTGAGTGATCGGGGACCCGAAGAGATGTGTTCTCCATGCCTCTATCGGCAACAGTCGGGTCGGGGCTGTGTGCAAAATCGCACCCGGAGTCCATGATGAATGTACTTTAAGGGCCAAAGGACCATGATGAGCACCCTCTTTTCATTTCTCGTACTGCTTTGCTCAGGGATTTCCTCCGTTCAGGATGAGCCCCCTCTGAAGGTGCGGTTCGGACAGCAGGCGCGATCGGCCCTGATGCAGTCTGAATCAAGCGAGGCATCTCCTCGAATCCTTCTCTTCATGCTGGAAAACCGACTTCAGAACGCGGATTTTCCGGCAGAAGGGCCGTTTCGACTGAATCCGGGTCCCACATTCGCGTGGCAATTGACGCGGGAGCAGGTTGGCGAAGCGGTTCGAGATGGGACCCTGATGCTGGGGACGGCGGAATCGAGCTTTCCAAAGCCCCTTGAATTGGTTTCCGGGCGATACCGAGCGCAGCTGGCATTGATTCTCGACGGAGCCGCTCTGGGAAGGTCGGGGGAGGTGACGCTGAATGGAGAGGTGTTCGAACTCGAGCTTGAACCTGATCGCACCGACAGCCTGACGATGACCTTGAATGGATCGATTCCTCCTCCTGCGAGCGGACTCGGATCGAACGAACGGATCGATGAGATCTCATTGCCAAGCCCGCTCCTGACCGAGGATCGCGAGGGTGAAGACGACTGGAAGGCCGGGGAACACAAGGCATTCGTCGTCCTCCCAGAAGGTTATGAACAGCTGAACGCACCTCGCCGCCGATGGCCGGTGATCTACATGGTTCCCGGTTCGAAAGCGGCGATCGAACATGCTCGAAGCATCGCGAAACTGCTTCATGAACCGATCATGGAGGATCTCATTCCTCAGGCCATCTGGGTCGTCCTCGACCCGAAAAGCGTGTTCGGCCACCATTTCTTCATCGATTCCGAACTGCATGGCAGACGGTCCAAGGCCCTGGCCGAGGAACTGATCCCATGGTTGGACGTTCGATATCGAACCGTTCCTGATTCCAATGCACGGCTGCTTCTGGGCGAAGAACAAGGTGGGCGTGCGGCGTTGACCTTGTTGCTCGACCATCCAAAGGTCTTCTCCAAGGCATGGGCCCTNTCNCCTGATGCGGTCGCCTTCGAGGCGCTNGGNTGNCTCGATCTCGCACGCGANGNGAATGCGTACGCCGAACNCGACGACTCGCAACGTCCGGCCATGCGAACGGTCCTGAGTGATGATCGTGAGATCGTNCATCTGGATGTGGANGATGAAGTCATGCTNTGCAGNACGCTTCGTTCCAACGGNATGTCCGGNCAGACATGGGATGAATTGCGAGCCGCGTTCGGAAGCGTNNAGGTCACGNNGAATCNTCCNAGGTGGCCGTTCGATCCGGAGACCGGACGCATNCGCCCCACCGAGATCATGCACTGGATGTCNCTGGATCTGNCCGCACGCATANGAGANCAGCCTCGACTGGCGAGANGGCTGNCGGAGGNTGCCCGGATCTTCACGGGCACCTACGACGAACGCTACAGGAATCTGGGCGTTCGATTCCTGNAGACGACGANCGANCTGGCGCTCGNGGAGAACGATCGNACCGAGGACTGGNTCGTGGAGATCGAGCGAGCGGACAGCNAGTCGGCCAACGCGATATCACGTCTNCCGGTGCATGANGAGATCATCANGNTCCTCAGANNCAGNGAACTTCACGATTGAACGGACGANTCAGACCGAGGCGACACCGAGCATGCGGGCGGCATGGCGAGCGACATCGACCGAACGNAGACCGAGATATTCCAGTTCNTCNTCGACGGTTCGAGCGGACTTGGGAATGCGTCGGACNTGCATCTGCTCGATCGTGAANCCNTCCCCGGACTCGGTCACGGCATCCGCGACCGCCGAACCGATGCCNCCACCGTANTTGTCCTCGACCGTGAGAATCATNCCGCCGTTGTCNTTGGCGACATCAAGGAGCTTGTCGGTGTCGAAGGGAAGCGAATAGAGATCGATGATCGANGCGTCGATGCCNGCCTTGTCGAGCAGCTCGATCGCCTTGTTGCATTCATGCAGCATGTAGCCGGCGGAAACGATCAGGAGATCACGACCGGAATTCAGCACTTCGAGACCACCGAGGTTGAAGACGGTCGAATCGTCATAGAGGAATTCGACCTCGGGACGACAGGTACGCATGTAGCAGACGCCCTCGTAATCGGCCATCACCTGTGTCAGACCGTACGCGGCGAAGGCATCCGCAGGCTGGAGCACGTAACAGGCGGGATTGCCGCGATGNTCGCTGGCGGTGCTGAGTGAACGGAACCAGGCGACATCGGGAAGCGACATCTGACTGGGTCCGTCCGAGGCGGGACCGATGCCGGAATGAGATCCGACGACCTTGAGGTTCGCACCACTGTTGATCGCCAGCTCGATCTGGTCGTAGGCCCTGGTGAAGAACTTCGCGAATGTCGCGACGAAGGGCACCTTGCCGCCGGCGGAGAGACCGGCGCCGACCGACACCATGTTCTGTTCGGCGATCTTGCATTCGTACATGCGGTCGGCGAGCTCGGGGTCGTTCGCGAACCATTCGGTGAACGTGGAATTCTTGACGTCGGCATCGAGAACNACCACGTCATCGTTGACGTGGCCCAGCGCGCGAAGCGCGACACCAAATGCGCGCCGAGTCGCGAACTTGCCGGTGGCCAGCGTGGAGGCCATGTCGAACTGCTTCATNGCATCGGAGAAGGATGGCGCATCCTTGATCGAAGTTTCNGGTGCGGACNTGTCCGAGGGCGGGTAGATCGTGAGATCATCGCTCGCATCAAGTGTCGAAGTCAGCTGGGCACGAAGTCCGTCGAGTTCCTCGATGGCGGCCTGCAGCTTGTCACCGGTCACGGGCTTGCCGTGCCATCCCCCACCCTGNCAGACGGGCGAACCCCATCCCTTCACGGTGTTGGCGACGATCGCGACGGGTGCGCCCTGCGCGCCCTTNTCCAGATTGGTGCGAGCCACNTCGAGNGCGGTCTGGATCGCTTCAGGATCNTGACCGTCGATCACCTCGACGATGAANCCNGCGGCTTCCAGCTTCTTNGCGGTCACGCCGGAGGTCTGCTGGCCNGAGACGCGATCGGCCTGGCCGTANCTGTTGCAGTTGAAGATGGGGACGACGGANGTGAGCTGGTGGTCGACGATGAAATCGACGGCCTCCCANACCTGACCTTCGCGGGATTCNCCATCGCCGATGATGCAGTAGATCTGCTTGTCGAAACCNTCATGACGCGCGGCGAGACCGAGACCGGCGGCGACCGAGAGGCCCATGCCGAGNGAACCGGTCGCGGCNTCGAAGAAGGGGAACCCCTCGACGGGNTTGGGATGNCCGTCGANGGGCGANTCGATCGCACGAAGCGTGGCGGCATCGGCCATGGTCATCGGACGGAGATCGCCGTCCTTGCCGATGCCGACTCCGAGATCGGCGCATGCGGCNTACACGATGGGGACCGCGTGTCCTTCGGANAGCACCAGTCGATCGGAGCTTGCGTACTGCGGGTGGGCGGGAACCCAGCGCATGGTGTGGTACATCAGAACGGTGACGATGTGNCCCAGACTCATCGCCGATGTCGGGTGGCCCGCACCGGCCGATGCGGTGATTTCGAGCGAGGTCTTGTCGAGTTGAATGGCTTTCGCATGGACTGCAGCTGCAAAGGACATGATCAGATTCCCTGCGCATTCGCGCTCTTCGAGACTCGAGAACCTCCCCGNGACGCANNTGGGAAGGCGGACAGACCCCTTGGGGCCAGATCNGNCAGTATCCGCGCTNANNAGCGTGGCCGCAACTNGTCCAAGCCGTTTGTTNGNGCGACTTGATGAAATACCTNGCTCATTCTGGAAAAANGGCNCATTGATCCTGCNTGCCATCTCTCTGACANGCGCTGGNGNGTGNTGGGATCAGNNCACGAATCAGGCCTNTCCAGATCNGGTGNATTCCAGAANTNCGGAGACCTGGCTGNNGGAGACNGGNTCTGAGGGAGGNNACGGATCGCANGAGGNTGCTCNNNGNCNNCTGCCNGNACNCCTGTGAGGCACGGTGNTCGGCCGTTNGNGTCAGTCGANATCGAAGGGTGNCCNCCGACGGGCGNACGAGGCCTCAGCCGCCGAAGCGTGCCGGCACCTCACCGTGTTCCGCGGTGATNCGTGAACGAATGCCGCCACGNCCCTTCCAGTCGGTGACGATCTGCATCCAGACCGGTGACATNGTGGTGGCGAGATCGTCTCTGATNCGNTTGGTNACNGCNTCGTAGAAGATNCCCTCGTTNCGNAACGACTGGAAGTACATCTTCAGACTCTTGAGCTCGACGCAGACCGCGGCGGGCTCGTAGCGAACGGTGATCGTGCCGAAGTCCGGATGNCCGGTCTTGGGGCAGACGGAGGTGAATTCCTCATTCACATGTTCGATGATGAACGTGGTNTCTGAGGGCGAATCGAAGAATTCAAGCAGTTGGCTGTCGGGCATCAGGATGTCATCACAGGGAGTAGGTGGCNAGGATCTCGATCACCTTGGGTTGATCGGGGTTCGAACGAAGACTCTGCTGAAGAGCGTAGCGGGCGATGTCCGCCATCTCGGCATCGGTCCGGNCACTGCGCANCCATGACTTGAGCGCGTTGACACCCAGNCCGTTGAGGCTGGGCCAGTGGTCGGCATCGAGNTCGATGGCGTCCTGATAGGCCTTGAGNGANCCATCNGCATCACCCAGGTAGAACAAGGCTCTTCCAAGACGTTCATAGGCGGGTGCGGAGGGTGCGATCTTGACGAGCGTCTCNGCCGTGTTGGCGGCNTCCTGCCAGCGCTTGGTCTTGATGTAGCCATTGACCATCCGCAGGAGGAGCTCGTCGGTCATTTCACCGAGTTCGATCGCNATTTCNAGTTCCTTGACCGCNAGNNCGTATTGCCCNGATGCCTCGAGCGANTCGGCGAGCCCGACACGNATGGCGACATCCTCGGGTTCGAGCTTGGCCGCGGTCTTGGCGAACGAAACGGCCGCTTCGGGTCTGCCNAGCGCGATCANNGTCTTGGCGGCNCCGACGTTGGCGACGACGCTGGTGGGTCTGATCGNGAGGGCGCGTTGATANGCTCTGACCGCTTCCGAATACTGGCGCAGGGCTTCNAGCACGGTCCCATGNCCGTACTGGGCGTCGAAGCTGCCGGGTTCGAGGCGCGCGGCTCGGGAGAAACTGCGCTCGGCCGGCTTGAGCTGACCGGATTCGAGTTGCACCGTTCCCAGGCCGAGATAGGCATCCGTCAGTGT
>PAQN01000027.1 GCA_002709755.1 Phycisphaerae bacterium | reverse complement strand
AGCGAGCAACCCCTTTCGGAGATGATCGAGCCACTGCGCAAGTACGCGCAGTCCGGTGAGATCAATTTCGAGTGCGAGGACATCGAAGAGACGTTCGAAGCTCTGAAGGCCACCTACCCCGATGCCGACATGATGGAGATGGACGGACTGTCCCTCGACACGGGTCGATGGTGGGCCAACATACGAGCCAGCAACACAGAGCCTCTGCTTCGTCTGAACGTCGAGACCTTCAGCCCCGACGAGCTCGAGACCGCTCTCAAGGAGCTCGGCCCCCTGCTGGGGCGACGAGTCGCTCACTGACCGGTCGATCGGGGGTTCATTCGCCCGGGATGTACGAGATCACGCCGTCGAACGGGCTGCTTGCGCTGGCGTATCGTCTGACGCCGA
Organism: Phycisphaerae bacterium; assembly: GCA_002709755.1. GTDB lineage: Bacteria > Planctomycetota > Phycisphaerae > Phycisphaerales > SM1A02 > UBA8087. Next base: position 28,252 of record PAQN01000027.1, on the reverse strand, counting down.
TTCGCCCGCTCCGGTACCCGTGGTACCCGGCTTCCAAAGCGAGTTTCATCGCGTGACCCATCCTGACCGGATCCTCCGCATGGGCGATGCCGGTGTTCAGCAGCACGCCGTCCGCTCCGAGCTCCATCGCAAGCGTGACGTCGCTCGGCGTGCCGACGCCTGCGTCGACGATCACGGGATAGTCGGGAGCACCGCCCGCGGCCGGATCCTTCAGCAGTTCGAGAAGCAAGGAGATGGCGTGGGGGTTGTTGATGCCTCGCCCGGATCCGATCGGACTGCCCGCCGGCATCACGCTGGCGGCACCTGCATCTCGCAGTGCGACCGCCAGTCTCGGATCATCGGAGGCGTAGCACAGGACCTGGAAGCCGTCGGCGACGAGCTCCCGGCAGGCCTCGAGCGTGCCCACCGGATCGGGAAGGAGGGTCCGCTTGTCTCCGAGAACTTCCAGTTTCACCCAGTTCTTTCCCGGGTTGTCGATCTGCTCGAGCAGCTCCCGACCCAGGCGTGAGACTCTCACCGCATCTTCGGCCGTGAAGCATCCCGCGGTGTTGGGCAGGATCGTGATGCGGTCGGTGTCGATGAATTCGAGCAGAGACCGTCCCTCTGAGTCCATGAGACGTTCGCGTCTCACCGCGACTGTGACGCAGTCGGCACCGCTCGCTTCGATCGCGGCCTGCATCGTTTCATAGTCCGCGTATTTTCCGGTGCCCACCACCAGTCTGCTGGAGAGGGTCTGTCCACCGATCGTGAGCGGCGAGGTCGTAATCTGAGTGCTGGCATCGGTCATGGGGGGCTCCGGGGTGGTCATCCGCCACCGACAAGAGTGACGATCTCTATCTGGTCACCTTCGGCAAGCTCGGTCTGAGCGTGCTGGGCTCGGGGAACCACGCTTCGGTTCCGCTCGATCGCACAGGGTTTTTCCGAGAATCCCAGCGCCTCGACGAGGTCGGCGATCGTTCGCTCGCCCTGAATGAGATGTTCTTCGCCGTTGACCATGATTTTCATCCCGGCATTCTATGGTTCTGAAGATGCTTCGTGACGTTTTCCCCTCTATCCTTTGCACAATGATCCGCATTCCTCCCATCCCATCGATGATCACCGGCCTGATCAGTCTCGCCCTCCTCTCCGGCTGTGCGGATCCGGAGTACGACACCTCCACGCCGCAGGCGGCCATGGACTCGATGCAGGCCATGGTGGAGGATGGTCGCCCGGACCTTCTTCCGAATCTGATCTACCTCGAACCCCGCGACATCCGCTTCGATGACGGCGTGACCGAGGAGAGCGCGATCGAGGAGGTTCGTGGCAAGCTTTCCGACATGCTGGCCCAGCTCTGGCGTGTCACCATCAAGCTTCGAGACAAATTCCCCGACGAGGTGGACGGCGAGGTCGAGGACGTTCGAATTCGATTTGGTGGTGACGGGTTCGGTGACTGGTTCGGACGGATTCTCGCCGATCCATTCGGCGTGCTTCGTGAACAGAAGGACCGCATCGTGGTCGAGGACATGTACGACGGAACCGCCGCGGTGCTCGTCGACGACGAGCCTCTCTTCGGTGGTCTGGTCTCCATGATCGAGACGGGCGACGGCTGGCAGCTCGCGGTTCCCGTGCAGTACGCACAGACCAGCGAGTACTGGCCGCAGACACGCTACGAGTGGTCCGTGATCGCATCCATGCTTCTGGCCATCGAGAATTCCCTCTCGGATTTCGAACGTGAGATCGATCGCGGAGGGTTTCGGAGTCTTTCCCACGCAAGCGAACGCGCCGGAAGGCTGTTGGGTGAATCCGTCGTGGTTCAGTCGGTGATCTACGCCATGATGAAGCGTGATGACGACTCAGAGGAGTGATCCTTGCCTCGACGTCCCCTGATCATTCTGGTCTGTCTGCTGACCGCCTGTCACACGCCGGTCGGTCCGGAGACGTCCGAGCGCACGGGTCCGTCATCGATCGACGGGATCGAACGTGTTCATGAGGTGAATCCTCGTCTGCTCACCGGATCCTCGCCGGATGCGATCGGCTATCGATCGCTCCAGACGCTTGGTGTCGAGGTCGTTCTGAGCGTCGATGGGCCGATGCCGCCGGTCGATCTGATCCATGGCCTCGGCATGCAGTCGATCCATCTGCCCATCGGATACGACGGAGTGCCTCCCGAGGCGATGCGATCGCTGGTGAGACTCGCCAGAGAGAAGCCCGTTGAGACTCTTTACGTTCACTGTCATCAGGGGCGCCACCGGGGGCCCGCGGTGGCGGCGATTCTCTCCCAGATCAGGGGCCAGGGTTCGGCCGAGGATGGCACGGCGGTTCTCGTCGCCTGCGGCACCGACCCGGACTACGAGGGCCTGTGGGAGGCGGTCGAGGAGGTCGTGATTCCAACCGGTTCCTGGCAGGACGCACCGTTGCCGGCCTCGGTCGAACCTGCCTCGCTGGTTCGTCAGATGGTCACGATCCAGGCGCTTCGTGATCGTCTCGATTCGACCGAGGCATCCTCGGCCGAGAACGCCTCGATCCTGTTGCTGCTCCAGGATGCCTTCGTCGAATTGAAGCGACGGCGTGACAGTGTCGCACCTTCCAGACTCGATGACTGGAACGACCATCTCGACCGGACCATCACGCTTCTGGAATCACTCCGTTCACGGCCCTCGCTCGACGCGTCTCAGCGTGCTCTGATCGACACCCGATGCGATGCCTGTCACACGGCTTCCTGGTAGTGGGCGACTGCCAGAGCGGCAGGTCGAAAACGCATGATTTTTCCGCACACCTCCGAACCCCGGACGTAGGAGTGTTGTTCGGTGACCCGAGACTGACGACGGATCCCGACGGAAAGCGAGAACAACATCATGCTTCAACTCATCACATCGAATTCAACCCGCGGTTCCATGCGGGACATGCTCAACACATTCACCGACGGATTCGTCGGATCAACGGCATCTGCAGGCATTCCACTCGACATCATCGAGACACCCGAGGCCTACCTCGTGAGCGCCTCGGTTCCCGGTTTCACTAGAGAACAGCTCTCGGTCGAACTCGAGAAGAACGTTCTCACGATCGGGGCGACCGTGGACGGCGCTCAGGTGGATCCCACGGAGTGCAGCTGCGAGGAGGACGGGCAGCCGCCCGACAGCTGCTGCGTCATTCGCAAGGAACGTTTCACCAGTTCGGCGACGAGAACCGTCAAGCTTCCCGCCACCGTGAACGTGGATGAGATCTCGGCCTCTCTCCTCAACGGCGTGCTCAGTCTCGTCGTGCCGAAGTCCGATGAACCGACCCCCAGAAGACTGCCGATCGACTGATCGAACCGCCCTGGCGGAGACGTTCGGAAAGGAAATCGATGAAACGCGCACCCTGGAGGGGGTGCGCGTTTTCATGATCTCACGTGATGGATTCGATCGAATGGTCAGTTGACGAAGAAGAAGCTCACCAGCACGAACAGTGGAATCAGGATCAGGCAGCTGTAGAACATGTAGCCGAAGAAACTCGGCATCCTGACGCCTTCCTGCTCCGCGATGGCCTTCACCATGAAGTTCGGTCCGTTGCCGATGTAGGTGTTCGCTCCCATGAAGACGGCGCCGAGGCTGATCGCCACCAGCAGGTCCTGTCTGATGAATCCGCCGCCCGTGAGTTCGAGGATGCCTTCGCCTCCGGACGTGGTGAGGGACTCGGCGGTCTGGAAGAACACCAGATAGGTGGGGGCGTTGTCCAGGAAACTGGAGAGGATCCCCGTCGCCCAGAAATAGTGCCATGGTTCGACCAGGCCCAGTTCCGCGCCCTTGAGTTTCAGGACCTCGAGCGGCACCTGCATGGTGATGAAGATGCCGATGAAGATCACCGCGACCTCGATGATCGCGAAGTAGTTGAATCGATTCGCTTCTCGGGCCCCGCCCGGGGTGATGAGAAGGCTCAGTCCCGCGAGACCCAGCATCAGAAGCTCGCGCATGAAGAGGAACGGATGCGCCTCCATGCCGGGAATCGGTTTGGAGGGATCGAGCACTCCGACGCAGAGCACCACGCCTCCGAGCAGGACGAAGTTCACAACCCCGCGAATCCGGAGGGGCTGCTTGATCCGCTCCTCGTTCTCCGGTTCCGGACCTCCTTCGCTGCGCAGAGCGATGGTGTCCCAGATGAAGTAGATCACCAGCAGCACCACCGACATCGCCAGCCATTCGAGTGTGAGGGTGAACGTCCAGAGGAACGGCACGCCCTTCAGGTAGCCGAGGAAGAGCGGGGGGTCGCCGATCGGAAGCAACGAGCCGCCGATGTTGCTCACCAGAAAGATGAAGAAGATCACGGTGTGGACCTTGTGCTTGCGACGTGCGTTGGCCTGCAGCATGGGTCTGATCAGGAGCATGCTCGCTCCGGTGGTGCCGATGAAACTCGCGATCGCGGTGCCGATCAGAAGAAAGGTCGTGTTGGTGAGTGGCGTCGGTCGGAGGTCGCCGCTCACGTTGATGCCACCACTGATCACGTAGAGCGAGAGCAGCAGCACGATGAACGGGACGTATTCGCCCGGTATCGCGTGGCTCATCGCGGCGAACGCCGCGGTCGGACCCACGAAGAGCGCGTAATAGCCCAGTGTCAGCGCGGCGAGCACGAGACCGACGAACAGCTTGTGCCGGTTGATGTGCCACCAGTGCTCGGTGGCGGGAATGAGAGGCAGGATCGCGATCGACAGCAGCAGAAGGACGAAGGGCATGGTGCCGAGCTGCCAGAGCGGGGGAAGCGGCGCATCCACGGCATCCTGCACGACGATCTCCGCGCTCGTTGGGGTCCCGTCCTCATCGAGGCTCACTGCCTCGGCATCCGCGGCGATGCTCGTCTCTTCGGCATGCCCGTCATGGTCGTGATGGGCGGTGAACAGACCGATCACGGAGAAAATCACCACCAAGGTGCATCCGATGGTGTTGAAAAGCCGGTATCGACCTGTGCTGGGGGCGACTTCTTGACTGTCTGACATGTCTATCCTTCTGGAAAGTGATCGGCCTTCTCATGCAACTTGTGGCACCATACCGTCTGGACGTTTGAGACGGGAGGCTTCCTGCTCTAATGTCATGGAACGAAACGGATCTTCATGCTCAAGACTCTGACGTCCACCCTGCTTATTCCTGTCGTCTGCCTCTGCTTCAGCGCAGCGGCCCGGGCCATGGTTCCCCAGGAGCGTTCTGAATCGGCTGATCAGTCGCCCCCCGTCCCTGCTCTGGGCGAGTTCGATCGTGAGAAGAACGGCATCATGTTCGGGACCCGGGCGATGCTGCTGCCCGGCGGAGCTGGCACCGCGGTGCTGCGGACCGATCGCTCCATCCTGTTGATCGAACCCCTCTCGGATGAGGACGCTCCTTCTGAGCGGGAGATCTCCGGCACCTTCACCGCGGCCTGCATCCTGCCGGGTGGGATGCTTGCCGCATTCGATGACGTGTCACAGGAGATTCGAATCTGGAACCCCGCACTCGAGGGGCCGGCGCTTCGTGAAGTCAGCCGCATCCGGTTCGATCGGACTCTCGACGAGCCACTCGTCGACGTGGTGGACATGGCTCCCTTCCAGGGCGGCTATCTGCTGGTGGAACGGGGGGCTCATCGCGTGAGAGCGCTGGATGCCGAGGGTGTGGAACGCTTTCGTTTCGGTCGAAAGGGGGGAGACGACGGAGCGTTTCAGTTCCCCGGTGCGATCTCGGTCGACGATCAGGATCGGATCTACGTCGTCGACACCGACAACCACAGAATCCAGCGTTTCACCGCCGATGGTGACTTCGACACCGCATGGGGGCGCCGGGGTGCGTTTCCCGGTCTTCTGACATCACCCACCGGGATCGACGTCGTCGGTGATCGAATCTACGTGAGCGAGGCGCTCAATCACCGGGTCTCGGTGTTCGATCTCGATGGGCGCTACCTGTATCAGTGGGGAATGCATGCGATGATTCCTCGGCAAGGCGAAGGACGCATCCACTATCCGGCCTCGATCGACGTCGATGAGAATGCGATGCGCGCGGTCGTGGCGGAGCCCTTCGAGCGAAGGATCCAGTACTTCAAGCGATTTTCCGGCGGCCTCGACGAGGCTCGCGCCGCGCAGATGCCCAGCAAGCAGGACATCCGCAGTCACTTCGGGCCGTTCATCTCGGGCGAGGACGACCTGCTGGTCATGGGCGAGCCCGAGACCGGTTCGCTCGCGGTCTTCGATGTCGCCGGCGAGACCGGCGTGAACATCACGGTGTTCACCAATCATGGTTCGGGCTGGGACGATCTCGGCCGGCTCGGCGCGCTTCATCTGGATGGGCCCGAGCAGATGGTCTACGTCAGCGATCTGGTGAACGATCGTCTGAGTTGCTGGCGACTTCAGCGTGAGCGAGATGTCACGATCCGCTACGACCCGTTCATGGCTCGATTGACCAGTGCGGTCGATCTTTCCGTCACGCGTGACAAGCTCGCGAGCCTCGATCCGGATCGGACCTGGGTGATCCCACGCATCGTGGCGCTTGATCGGGCTCAGGTCGATGGCGCGCCTCTTCTCGCCGCGGACGCCGCGAATCAGGTGGTGTTCGCCCTGAACGAACGGCTCGACCCCATTTCGGTGGGAGTCTCGACGCGTGAACCCTTCGAATTCGTGGTGGACGGTCCCCGAGTGGTCCTGGTCGAGCGAAGCGGTGAAGCCAGCATGTTCCGGCCTCTCGCCGTGGATGGCTCCGATCTCGGAGAGGGGACCGAACTGGGTGGCATTCTGATGGTGTCGAACGGAATTCCCGGCGGTGCCGCTCTTCTGGGGGATGACTGTTTCCTCTCCTCCATGGAGGGTGATCGGATCGAAGTCATCGAGGGCGCCGCGGCGGCGTTCCAGCGTCGTCTCGCCCTCTCGAATCAGACCGACGAGTCGGACGTGCAGAACGGATCCGAGGCGAACGAACTGGCGTCGCTTCATCCTTCTCCCGAACGAACCTGGGGTGTCACCGGTGAATACGACGGAGAGTTTCACGCGCCCGCCGGCCTCTGTCGGATCGGAGGAGACAGGATCGTGGTCGTCGATCGTGGCAACCACCGAGCGCAGATCTTCTCGCCTGACGGCACCTGGCTCTCGACATTCAGTCTTTCAAGCGGGTACACCACACCGAAGCCTCGAAAGGAGGAGCCATGATCATCCGTTGTCTGCTGCTTTCGCTCTGCCCGATGTTCACGCTTCTCGGATGTGATCGACCATCGCCCTCCGAGACCCCCGAAGAGGTGGTCGCCGACACCGCATCCGGCCCCTGGGAGACCGCGGTGAGCGCTGACGAGGGTTTCTTCGTGCGATGGCGCCTTCTGGTGCCCGACATTCCCCTCGCCGATCCCTTCGACATCGAGGTCGAGGTCTGGACCGACGAGTCCATGAACGAACCCGCCACGTTCGATCAGCTGTTCGTCGATGCAGGCATGCCGCATCACCGACACGGCATGAACGTGGTGCCTGAAATCGAATCCCTCTCCCCCGGTCGCTGGATCGCACGCGGCATGCTGCTGCACATGCCCGGTCGCTGGCAGTTCTACGTCGACGTCCTCGATGACGGCAGAATCGAACGGGCCCAGTGGTCCACCTGGTTGTCTGGATGATCGTCGCCACCACGAGAACGGCTCTCGGAAGCACGTTCGTGCTTTCGGTGATGGTGTTGTCCGCCTGCTCCGATCGCGGAACGGACGCGCCGGACGTCTCCGCGTCCGTCCCATCGCCCGACCTCGCCGAAGTCGACTCCAGGCATGGGGTCGAACTCACCGCCGACGCCTGGGATCGGATCCGGCAGATGGCGGAAGTCCCGGCCTTGCGTCCCAATCCGACCAACCGAGTGGCGGACGACCTCGGTGCGGCCCGCCTGGGGCATCGCCTGTTCTTCGAGCCTCGGTTTTCCGTCGATGGCACCGTGTCATGCGCGACCTGTCACGACCCCGAGCAGGCGTTCGCCGACGGTCTTGCCGTCGCGCAAGGCATCGAACTCAACGCACGCAACACGCCGACCGTGCTCAATGCCGCTCATCAACGCTGGCTCACCTGGGACGGTCGATCGGATTCACTCTGGGCGCAGGCTCTGGAACCGATGGAGAACGATCGGGAGATGGCCGGTGATCGCCTTTCGATCGTTCGAACGGTTCGTGATGACGAGTCACTGGCCGAGGCCTACGAGTCTCTCTTCGGACCGCTGCCCGAACTGCCGGACTCGCTGCCCGAGCGAGCACGTCCTCGCCGGGACGGTCGAACCGATGCGCTCTCGGGAGCCTGGGCCGCGATCGATCCCGCCACTCGTGACGACATCGATCAGGTCTTCGTCAATCTCGGGAAGTCACTCGGGGCGTATCAGCGGAAACTGCTTTCCGCAGACGCACCTTTCGATCGATTCGTCACCTCCGTCGACAGTGGGCGCTATCGCCCCGTGGACGAGTTCGATGATGCCGCGGTCCGTGGACTCGAACTGTTCGCTGGTGACGCCGGCTGCTGGTCCTGTCATGCCGGTCCCATGCTGACCACCGGTGAATTTCACAACATCGGCGTTCCACCGAAGGCGGGGGGGATGCCGACCGACAGCGGGCGCTACGAGGCCGTTCAGCTGTTGAAGGACGATCCTTTCAATGCCGCGGGTCGGTATTCGGATGACACCACCGGGCCGAATGCCCGACTGGTCNGAGGTCTGATCGATTCACCGGAAAACTGGGGNCGTTTCAGGACACCNTCGCTNCGCGAGGTCGCACGCACGGCNCCNTACATGCACGAAGGCCGTTTCNAGACGCTGGANGAGGTTCTCCNCTTCTATTCGACNCTCGAGGGNGCNGTCCAGCTCGATCACCATCAGGAAAAGGTGCTCGAGCCGCTCGATCTCTCCGAGTCGGAGATCTCGGACCTGATCGCATTCCTTCGCAGCTTGAATGGCTCTCCCAGCGCCCCTGAGTTCGCATCACCACCCTTCTAGGGGATGAGGAGTGCATGGTGGTCTGATAATGATCGTAAAGCCTCCCTTCGAATCGGGATTTCTGTCTTCCATTTCCCCCAACGAGGTCTACACTTGGGTTGGCCTTCGATGGCCTACCCCACCTTTGTCCCCAAATCCAAGAGAACGGCATGCGCACACCCGGGGTGGACCCGCTCTTTGTCGACTCTTCTTAAAGAACATGCCCAGGAGGCTTCGTCTCATGGTTCAGAAAACCCTCAACCTCCTCACCGCGGGATGCGTGCTGGCCCTCGCCGCCGTCTCCGTCGCGCATGAAGATGATCCCAAGGCAACGCAGGAGCGAACTCCCTACGACGGCCCGAGCTGGCGCAGCGACGTCGATGGCGGGCTCGCGGGCGGGTTTGATTTCGACGGCATCGGTCTTCTGGCGAATCTGACGATGCCTGAACTCGATCCCGGTCAGGAAGGCGCAGACTGCTGGGGCTACGTCTCTCCCAGCGGCCGCGAATACGCCTTGATGACCACGACCGGCGGAACCTCCTTCGTCGAGATCACCAACCCCGGCAACCCCCAGGTCATTCAATACATCGATGGTCCGAACTGTCTCTGGCGGGACATCAAGGTCTTCGGAACCTATTGCTACATCGTCAGCGACTGCGGCGGTGGCATCCAGGTCGTCTCCCTTCAGAACATCGATTCCGGTTCCGTGACCCTGGTGAACACCATCACCACCGGCGGCACGTCCAACACCCACAACATCGCGATGGATCCCGACACCGGTCTGATCGCCCGGTGCGGCGGAGGAAACAACCTCGGTCTTCGTTTCTACGATGCCGCGGCGAACCCCGTCAGCCCTCCGCTGGTCGGTGACTGGACCCCGATCTACGTCCATGACGCACAACTTCGAACCTTCGACACCGGACCATTCGCCGGACAGACTCTGGCCTACTGCTGCGGCGGCACCGGCAACGGGTCCGGATCGACCCGACTCGCCGTGGTCAACGTCACGAATCCCTCCAGCCCCGTGCTGCTGGGTGAGGCCTACTATCCCGGCTCGGCGTACTGTCACCAGGGCTGGTTGAGCGAGGACGGCAACACCTTCTACGTCAACGACGAGCTCTACAGCGGTCAGTCCTCGACCTTCATCTTCGATGTCTCCGATCCGACGGATCCATCCTTCGTCACCCGTGCCTCCAACGGTCTCGGATCCTCCTGTCACAACTGCTACACCAAGGGCGACAAGCTCTTCGCCGCGAACTACCGAAGCGGTCTTCGCGTGTTCGACATCTCGAGCCCCTACAACCCCGTCGAGATCTCCTACTTCGACACCTATCCCTCGAGCAACAGCAGCGGTTTCAACGGAGCGTGGAGCGTCTACCCGTACTTCCCGAGCGGCACCATCATCGTCTCGGACATCGAACGCGGGCTCTTCGTTCTGGACACCGACTTCACCTTCGTGGGGTTCACCCCCTCCGGCACGGGCGGGTTCCCGGAACTCATCGCCTCCTCCGGGCAGGTCCTGTCGGTCGACATCTCCATCGAAGGCGGCACGCTCGACACCGGCTCGGGTGTGATCGAATTCAATGACGGCACCGGCAATCAGCAGAGCGCCCTGAACTTCGACGGCACCAGGTATTCCGTGTCCTTGCCCGCCCTGAACTGTCCGGGCCAGGTGTCCTTCAGCTTTGGTATCCGGGACAATGAAGGCACGCTCTATGAAAGCCAGAGCTACGTCAGAACCATCGCGGATTCGGTGGATGTGGTGGTCGAAAACGATTTCGAATCACCGGCGGGATGGTCCGCGCAGACCACGGCATCATCCGGCGGCTGGGAACGAGCGGTTCCCTCCAACGACTCGACCTCAGTCATCGACTGCAGCGCTCCCGGCAGCGATGCCGACGGCGGCGGGTTCTGCTGGGTCACCGGCAACGGATTCTCGACCTTCGGGTGCGAGTTCGACATCGACGGCGGTCAGACGACGTTGACCTCGCCCGTCTACTCAGTCGACATCGATGACCCGGAAGTGATCTTCTCCTGGTGGTACGACAACACCTCGTCCAACAACAATGAATTCGACGATCCGTTCGTGGTCGAGATCTCAGGCAACTCCGGTGCGAGCTGGACCACGCTTCTGACCGTCCCGCTCGGTTCGAGTGCGCAGAGCGGGTGGACCGAGAGCGCCTTCCTCGTGAGCGACTACGTCACCCTCACCACCGGGCTTCGCATGCGTTTCACCGCATCCGACAACGAACCCGGATCAGTGGTCGAGGCCGGCGTCGACAACTTCAGGATCCAGCAGCTCTCGTGCGGTGCCGCCTGCCCGAATCCAGCCGACCTCAATTGCGACGGTTCGGTCAACGGCATCGATCTCTCCCTCGTCCTCGGCAACTGGGGCACGAACGGTGAAGCCGGCGGCGACGTCAACGGCGACGACAATGTGGACGGACAGGACATCGCCTCCGTTCTCGGATCCTGGACAGGGTGAACGCCCGATCAAGCGAACCTGAAGATCCCTCGTCAGCGCCACTGTGAGGGATCTTCGGCATTTTGAAACCGCGGACTCATGTATCTTGAGTCCTCATCCCCACAGCCGACACATCCTCGAACATCGATGAGATCATATGATTAAGCCCGCCCTGACAATCACCACAGTCCTCCTGCTCACCGCGCTCTCCGCTCTCGGACATGAGAATGATCCGAAGGCCCAAGGCTCCGATCCTCCATACGAGGGGCCGGGCTGGCGTGAAGGTGACGGCGCCCTCGCAGGCGACTTCACCTCGGAGGGGATCCAGCTCAGATCATGGCTGACCCTCGGGGAGCTCGGTGGCAACAGTTCCGCCGGGAACGATTGCTGGGGATACGTCTCGCCATCCGGCAGCGAGTATGCACTCATGTGCACGAACCGGGGCACGGCGTTCGTCGATGTCACCGATCCAGGCGATCCGGACATCCTCGTCTTCCACGACGGACCCAGCAGCACCTGGCGTGACATCAAGGTCTACGGTGAATACGCCTACGCCGTGAGCGAGGGCGGAAACGGCATCCAATGCTTCGATCTTCGAAACATCGATTCCGGTTCGGTCCCACCCCCAAACGAGGTGACCACGGGAGGCACCAGCAGCACGCACAATGTCGCCATCAACACCGAGAGCGGCTATCTCTACCGCTGCGGTGGGGGCTCGAACATCGGACTTCGAATCTACGATCTGAAGACCGATCCGATGAATCCGACCTTCGTCGGTGAATGGCTCGACCGGTACGTGCATGACGTGCAGGTCGTCACCTACACCGAAGGTCCCTACGCAGGCATGGAAGTCGCCTTCTGCTGCGCCGGTTTCAACAATGGGAGCACCGAAACCGCGCTGGACATCGTCGATGTCACCGACAAGTCGAACCCCTCGTTGATCAGGCGGCTTCAGTATCCCAACGGCGCCTACAGCCATCAGGGATGGTTGACCCCCGATCGAAAGTACTTCCTACTCGGCGACGAGCTCGATGAGGGTGGCGACACCCCGACATCGATCATCGTCATCAAGGTCGAGAACATCTACTCGCCGACCTTCATCGAGAGCTGGACCAACGACAACACGGCGATCACCCACAACATCTACACCCTGGGCGATTTCGCCTACATGGCCAACTACACCAGCGGCCTGCGGGTCTTCGACATTCGTGATCCGGAGAACATGGAGGAAGTCGGTTTCTTCGACACCAGAGTCAGTGACGACTCGGTCTCCTTCGACGGACTCTGGAGCTGCTATCCGTATCTTCCCAGCGGCACCATTCTTGGCAGCGACATCCAGAGAGGCCTCTTCGTCTGGACCCCTGATCTGGCTCGTCTCAGCTTCGACCTCGTCGATGATCTGCCGAGAACGATCTCCTCCGTCGATCAGACGATCGATTTCCTCATCGATTCACTGGTCGTGCCGGTGGATTCGCAGCAGGTCTTCGCCAGCGTCGATGACGGCACCGGTTGGAAACAGGTCACCGCGGTCCCACTCGGGGGCGATCTCTATCGTGCCGTGCTGCCTCGGGTGAACTGTCCCGCGAACGCTCAGTTGCGTTTCTCGGCGGTGAATCAGGCCGGAACCCTGTTCGAGAGCGATGTCTACGACACCATCGTCGCGGATGACTTCCCCAGCGTCTTCTCGGATGATGCCGAGACCGACCAGGGATGGGTCGTCTCCGGTTCGGCCCAGACCGTCCCTGCCGGACGATGGCAGCGTGGCACACCGTTCGGCACCGGAATCTGGGGGGATCCGACCAGCGATTTCGACGGCTCCGGTCGTTGCTACCTGACCGGCAACGGTGAGGGCGTGCTCGAGGTGGACGGCGAGGCGATTCTGACGTCTCCACCCTTCAATGCGATCGGAAACGAAACCTACATCTCCTACGCCAGCTGGTTCGCCAATGATTTCGGACCCTGGCCGAAGCAGGATTCCATGTACATCGAGATCTCCAGCGACGATGGGTCCAACTGGACCCTGATCGAACAGGTCGGGCCCGATGATGATCGTTCCTCCGGCGGTTGGTTCCTCAGCACCGTCCGGGTGGCCGACTTCGTGACGCCCACCGAACAGGTTCGAATTCGATTTCGAGTCCTCGACACGCTCGCCGATTCAGTCCTCGAAGCCGCCGTCGATCGTGTCGCGGTCGAGACGGTGCTGTGTGATGACGTGGTGGTGGTGGGTGATCTGAACGGAGACCTTCTGGTCGATGGCGCCGATCTGGCGGCCTTGCTCTCCGCCTGGGGCGAGGTCGATTCCCCCCTGGACCTCGACGGTGATGGAACCATCACCGGGGGAGACCTCTCCATTCTGCTTGGAAACTGGTCCCTCTGATCGGGCGCAACCCCATGCTTCTCGCCCTTTCCTCTGCAGCGATTCCTCGTTGCAAGGTATGCTCATGGGGTTCCCGGGCTTTCTAGGAGCCTCCTTCGCCCATCAAGTCCCGACTTCAGGAGTCCTGCATCAGATGTCTCGATTCGCCACTTGTCTCGGATGTGCCCTGTCGACCGTCATTTCAGCCTCGAGTCTCGGACAGGGCACGGCGCCATCCGAGCAGGGCCCACCCAGCTCGCCGACCCCCGGGCAGGTCTGGGTCCAGGACATTCCGGGAACCGCCTGCAGTCTGACCATGCGGCCGGTCGCGCTTCCCGACGGCGGTGAGATGTGGGTGATGGAACGCGAAGTCACCTGGAACCTCTTCGATGTCTTCATCTTCCGTCTGGATGAGAAGAGCAAGAAGAGCACCCCTGAGTCCGATGCCGTGACCCGGCCCACCAAGCCCTACATCGCCGTCGACCGGGGATTCGGTCACAACGGGTACCCCGCACTCTCGATGTCCTTGAAGAATGCACTTCAATTCGCGGAGTGGGTGAGCACGAAGACCGGGCGCACCTTCCGCATACCGACCGTCGACCAATGGAAGCTCATCTGCGCTCAGGCGTCGATACCCTCCGATCAGATCGATGACTACGCGTGGTGCAGCGACAACAGCGGCGAGAAGACCCATCCCGTCGGCAAGAAGAAGGCCGACGCCCTCGGTCTGCACGACCTCTACGGCAACGTCGGCGAGTGGTGTCTCACCGGCGGGACCCCCGAGAAGCCGGAAGGCGTCCTGATGGGAGGGGGATACGAATCTCCCGCGGTCGAGCTGAACTGCGAGTCGAATCAGCCGTACGACATCATGTGGAATGACAGTGATCCTCAGTTTCCCAAGAGCATCTGGTGGTTCGCCGACGCCGCATACGTCGGCATCCGCCTCGTCTGTTTCGAAGATGACGGGCAGATGACATCCAAAGAAAAGGACGAGAACCATGACGAAGAATGACACCGGCGCGTCTCCCGATTCGATCACCCGCAGGCGTTTCATCGCGACCACCTCGGTCGGAGCGGCCCTTCCTCTGGCGACTTCGGCGCTGGGTGGGATTCCCGTCATGCGCAAGGACGAGATTCGAGTCGGTGTGATCGGCTGCGGTGGCCGAGGCACCGGCGCGGCCATGAACGCTCTGCAGGCGTCCCCTGACGTGCGGATCCATGCTCTGGGCGATCTCTTCGCCGATCGCATGACGAGTTCCCGTGACGGTCTCCGCGGGCAGGTCGAGCGATACGGTGATCGAGCGAGCGTGCCTGACGAGAACTGCTTCGCGGGATGGGACGCCTACCAGGACGTCATCGCGACCGACTGCGACTACGTCATACTCGCCACGCCTCCCGGGTTCCGACCGCAGCACTTCGAGGCCGCGATCGCCGCCGGCAAGCATGTCTTCATGGAGAAGCCGGTCGCGGTCGATCCCGTCGGCATTCGCAAGGTTCTCGCTGCCGCCAGATCGGCGGATGACCAGAAGCTCTCCGTCGTCGCGGGAACCCAGCGTCGGCACGAGAAGTGCTATCTGGAGATGATCGACAGGATTCGCAACGGCGCGATCGGAACGCCTCTGGCCGCACGGTGCTACTGGAATCAGAGCGGACTGTGGTCGATCGACGCACGAGCCGATCGTTCGGACATGGAGAACCAGTTGCGCAACTGGCTCTACCACACCTGGCTTTCCGGGGACCACATCGTCGAACAGCATGTTCACAACATGGACGTCGTCAACTGGGTCTACGATGCGCATCCCACCGAGGTCTACGGCGTGGGCGGCAGGCAGGCCAGAACCGATCCCAAATACGGCCACATCTACGATCATTTCTCACTGGAATATTCCTACCCGGGAAATCGGTTCGCGCACAGCATGTGTCGACAGCAGGAGGGGACTCCCGGTCGCGTCGAGGAGCGGATCACGGGCACCGAGGGACATGCCAGATCGCATTCCGGAATGGCCGAGATCTTGGGGCCGAACGCCTGGAGGTTCGAAGGCAGGCAGACCAACCCGTACGTTCAGGAGCACATGGATCTTCAGGCCTCGATGCGCGGTGACACCGCGCGGCTCAACGAGGGTCAGCGGATCGCCGAATCGACGATGACCGCGATCATGGGTCGTGAAGCCGCCTACACCGGGCAGTTGATCACCTGGGACGAGGCGATGGCCAGCACGCTGGATCTGTCACCTCTCGCCTATGAGTTCAGCGAGCGCACCGTCCATGACGTGGCCATTCCGGGAGTGACCGAGTTGAACAGAACGGTCTGATCTCGCCACTTCGCCATCGACGTTAGACTCACCAGAGTGAATCCGACCTCGTCCAACACCGAACCCGCGGCCGGCCTGACCGTCTGCTACACCTGCATGAACAACATGCGCACGATCCCTGCGTCCCTTGATTCGATCCGGGCGCTGGCCGACGAGGTCGTCGTTCTGGATTCCGGATCCACCGATGGCACCATCGAGCACTTTCGTGAGCACGGAATCGAGACCGTTCACCGGGACTTCACCAATCCGACCGAGCAGAAGGCGCATGCGATGTCGCTTGCCCGCGAGGCGCGTTGGATCCTTCTGCTTGATTCGGATGAATCCCTTGATGACCTCGCCGTGCTCTCCATCCGGCGGGCCCTCCGCGAGTGTCCCGATTCGGTCTGCGGTTTCGCATTGAACCGCGTCACCTGGCTGAATGGTCGGCTGCTCGAACACAGCTTTCAACCGGAATGGCGTCTGAGACTGGTTCGAGCCGGTACGAGCCGCGTCGTCGGAGACTCGGTGGGCGGGCATGACCGAGTCGAGGTGGACGGGGAGGTTCGCCGTCTCGAAGGACGGATTCTGCATGATTCCTGGACCGGCACCCGGCACATGCTCGAGCGTGGCATCTACTTCGGTTTCAGGGGAGCTCCGTTCAGCAAGGGCGGCAGCCGTCTCAACATCCTGTTCAATCCCGCGGCGGCCTTCTTCAAGCAGTTGATTCTGCGTCGAGGGTTCCTCGACGGTTGGCGAGGCTGGATCGCCGCGGGGGGGGTCGCCTCGCAAGCGCTGGCCAAGCATCTCGCGATCATGGAACGGCGGGAGCTTGAACGGGAGGATCGCCGATCCTCGTGACGGTCAACGAGCCGCCGTCGTTCTCGAGCACCACGGCGGACACCTCCTCGAAGCGTGCGCGAAGCATCTCCTCGAACCGTTTCGTCGGCAGTATGCACCCCACGGTGGCCAGTGCGTCGGCGTGAGTCGCACGTGAGCAGATCACGGTGACCTGTCGTGCGCAGTCGACGCCCAGCCCGGTCGAGGGGTCGATCACATGGCTGTATCGCACGCCATCGATCTCGACGAACTGGTTGACGCCTCCGCTCGTCGCCACCGCGCAGCGGACCGCGTCGATGACGATCGGGTCCTCCGAGTCGCTGGGCAGGATCGTGATCTCCCATGACGTCTTCTCCGGGGGGGAGTCTCCCACGAGGATCTCGCCGTCGAAGTTGATCAGGTGATGACGCAGTCCTCGTGCATCGAGGATACGGCTCGCCGCATCGAGCGCGATCCCTTTTCCGATCGCCCCGAAATCGAGTTCGACGTCGCGCCGCGTGATTCGGGCGCCATCCGAATCAAGCTCGATCGAGTCGAGGTCGACCCTGCCTCGAGCGAGTCGAAGTTCCTCCTCGCTCGGCATGAACCCGCTGTTCCGGGTCCTTCTCCAGAGCTCGACGAGCGGACCGATCGTCGGATCGAACATGCCATCCGTGTCGCGGGAGATGGATCTGCTCACGGCGATCGCATCACGAAGATCGTCCGAAATCGGAATCGACGCCGGTGCGGCGGCCTCCAGCAGATTCGATTCCGAATCCCCGATCCAGTCACTCAACGTGCGTTCGAGCGCGTGCATTCGATCGAACGCCTCTCTGGCCGTTCTTCTGGCATGTGCTTCCGATGCGGCGTAGACCCTGATGATGACCGGAGACGCCATCACCAGCTCGACGTACTCATGAGGCTCGAGGGATGCTTCCTTCTCCTCGTCCCGTTCCGATCCGCTTGATCTGCATCCGCTCACGATCGCAAGGAAGATCATTCCGAGAAGCAGGATCGTCGAGCCGACGCCCCTCATTCGCCATGACCCTTGTATGCGAGAAGCCTCAATGCGTTGCAGACGACGACCAGCGTCGAGCCTTCGTGAAAGATCACCGCAACCCACATCGGAGTGACTCCGAGGGCCGCGAAGGGGACCAGTGCGGCGATGACGCCCATCGAGATCAGGAAGTTCTGTTCGATGATCGATTTCACCTTCCGACTCAGACCGATGGTGAAGGGAATCTTGCTCAGGTCGTCCGCCATGAGCGCGATGTCCGCCGTTTCCAGAGCGACATCCGTGCCTCCCGCACCCATCGCGATGCTGACCGACGCCGCGGCCAGGGCGGGTGCGTCGTTGACCCCGTCCCCGATCATGGCCACCGACTTGTTTCCGCGCGCGAGCCCTTTGATGACCTCGATCTTCTCCTCCGGCATGAGTTCGGCATGGATCGCATCCACTCCGAGTCGTGTTCCGACGATCTCTCCGACCCGTCGGTTGTCGCCGGTGAGCATCACGATCTTTCTGAGTCCGATCCTCTTGAGCCGCCCGATCGTCTCCGCCGCATTGGTGCGTGGTTGGTCCGCGAGTCCGAACACCGCGAGGACCGAATCATCCGAGGCCAGGATCATCGTCGTCCTTCCTTCGGACTGGAAGCGCTCGACGATTCGTCGAGTGGTCTCACCTTCGGGAAGTCCCGCTTCGGCGAGGATCTTTTCCGAGCCGATCCGGTATTGCCTGCCGTCGATCATCCCGACGACTCCGATGCCGGCTTCCGAGGTCACCTCCTCCGCCGCCGGCGCCGTGATGTTTCTGGCCTGGAGTGTTCGTGTGATCGCCTTCGCCAATGGATGCGTGGATTGGAACTCGAGGGCGCCGGCGAGCTTGAGAGCCTCCTCTTCGCTCGAGGCGGAGACCAGCGCCATCTCCTCGAGTTCGGGTCGGCCGAGCGTCAGTGTCCCGGTCTTGTCCATGCCGATGGCCTGCACTCGTCCGAGCGCTTCGAGCTGTCTTCCCCCCTTGATCAGCACGCCGTTGCGTGCGGCTTGAGCGATTCCCGAAAGCACCGCGGAGGGGGTCGAGATCGCGAGGGCGCACGGCGACGCGCCCACCAGCACGGTCATCGCCCGAATGAAGGACTCGGACCATGTCAGTGCGTCGAGAAGGGGCGGGAGCAGAATGAGAAGGATGGTTCCCACCAGGATGATCGGCACGTAGATGCGCGTGAATCGCTCCGTGAACCGCTGGCTCGTTCCCTTGTTGGCCCGTGCCTCCTCCACCAGGGTGATCATTCGTGCCATCGTGGTGTCGCCGGCGAGCTTGTCGACGCGAACCACGAGGACCTGGTCCCCGTTCAGACTGCCGGCGAACACCTTGTCTCCCGCGCCGCGTTCCACCGGGATGCTTTCCCCGGTGACCGAGGATTGGTCTATGGTCGAGCTTCCCTCCACGATCGTTCCGTCCGCGGAGATCCGTGCATTGGATCGGATTCTGATCCTGTCGCCTATCTCCAGGCTCTCGACCGGCACGAGGTGTTCGGCGTTCTGGTCGATTCTGAGTGCGGTCTTCGGTGTCAGGGAACCCAGGGCACGAATCGCATTGCGCGCGCGCCCCATCGCGTAGTGCTCCAGAGCATGCCCCAACGAGAACAGGAAGAAAAGGAGGCCACCTTCGAAGAAGCGTCCGAGGATCGCCGCTCCGATGCCGGCCACCAGCATGAGAAAGTGGATGTCGAACCGTCCTCGAGCCAGGCCCCTGAGCGTGTCAAGGAACAGCACGCCACCGCCAAGCAGGTAGCAGAGTGCGTACAGAGCGAAATGGACCCAGTCGGAACTCGCGGTGAACGTCTGGGTGATCCACGCCGCCAGCAGGGTCACCCCGGCCAGCCCCGGGAGGATCAGATCATGGTACGGACCCAGCAGGCCTCCATGATGCCCTCCTCCGCAGGTCGAATTCTCACAGGCATCGGCGTGTTGGTGCATCTGATCCTCACAAAGGTCTTTCGCAGTGTACTCTTGTGCCGGTCATGTCGTCGATTTGTTTCGAACCCTCAGGCGATTCAATCACAAGGGACACTCTCTTCAATGACGATAAGCGAAGAATTCAGAGCCGCACCCGCCAATCGACTCCTCACCATCACCGGTCGTGCGAAATGGATCGTTCCTGCCGGTCTTCTGATCGTCCTGGTCGCGAACATCATCGCGTTGTTCGTGCCGTTCCTCGCCATCGACTTCATGAAGCTCGAGACCTACAGCCTGCTTCATTCCGTCCAGTTGATGTGGGACTCGGGGTTGTACTGGATCGCGATCATGATCGTGGGTTTTTCAATCACGTTCCCTCTGGTGAAGACGNTNTCGCTCATTCTGATCTGGTTCATCAGGATGAGGCCCGTCGTTCGCCANCGCATGATTNGAATTCTCGANGCTGCGGGGAAGTGGTCCATGTTCGACATCTTCGTCGTNATTCTTCTCATGGTCATCNCGACCGATCAGACNTTCATCAACACCACGCCTCAGATCGGGCTNCTNCTCTTCATCATCGCGATCATCGGAAACATGCTGATGAGTCGACTCATCTCGGCGATNGACCGTCGNTGCAATTTCGATCCGGAACNGATGTTCGCCGNTGANGGTGACCTNCNGGAGCCCCTGAGCTCGACGGGANGAATCGGCTGGATGATGCCCTTTCTTCTTCTGGNCGGANTCGTCGCGATCATCTACGCGATCGAGCTGCCTTTCTTCAGGATCAACAAGGTCCCCTTGTTCTCGAAGAGCTACAGCATNCACACCGCCATNGAAGCGCTCTATCAAGACGGAAACCTGCTCCTTGCGGCNTTCATGCTGCTCTTCCTGTGNGTCGCACCGCTTCTGTCCCTGGTTCTNCTNGGCCAGTGCTGGATGTTTCACANGACCCGTGTTCAGATCNCNANGCGACTNGGTCTGATTCGAATCGTGGGGGAGTGGTCGATGCTCAGCGTCTTNCTGATTGCNNTGACGATGGTGCACATCGANGGAGAGCACATGGTNACCACGCAGATAAAGCCNGGCCTGAATGCCATCATCATCGCGATCGCGGTGACGGTGGTCTGCATCCGGCTGGCGGAATTCAAGCTCAGGANGCTTCTGGACTCCTGACTTCGTGANGGNGCANGCCCGGGNTCGAGCNCGACGCGANTCAGTTCGTGTCCGAGGTCTCTCTGGCCGGCTGTCGGTCGAGCAGNCNCNGGTACTTGGCCACTGCCGTGCCGATTCCGGGATGACAGGACCTGCCCGTGCGNACCACGTAGTCCTGGTGNTANTCCTCGGCCTGATTGAAGACGCCGGTCGGTTCGATCTGAGTCACGATCGAGCGTCCATCGAANGCATCGCGTTCGGTGAGTTCCTNGACGATCTTGCGNGCGGTCCGGTCCTGCTCGTCCGAAGCCGTGTAGATTCCCGAGCGATATTGAGTGCCGACATCCGGTCCCTGGCGGTTCAGCGTGGTGGGGTCGTGGATCTCGAAGAAGAATCTGACGAGGGTCTCGTAGTCGANNCGATCGGGATCGAAGCGNACTCTGACCGATTCCGCGTGCCCGGTCTCGCCGGTGCAGACCGCTCTGTANTCCGGGTTTTCAGTGTCACCGTTCTGGTAGCCGCTGGTGGCGCTGATCACGCCCGGAAGCTGTGCGAAACCGTATTCCACGCCCCAGAAACATCCNCCAGCGAAGAAGGCGTCCTCGGTCTCGATCGGTCTGGAGTTCTCAGGAATCTCCTCGCCCTTCTCGATGAAGGTCAGTGACTCCGAGTTCAGGCAGAAACGCATGCCGGTGGGAGGCGGACCATCCTCGAAGACGTGGCCGAGGTGGGAACCGCAGCGGCCGCAGACGATCTCGGTTCGCACCATGCCGTACGACGTGTCCACCCTTCCGACGACATGCGATGGATCGAAGGTCCTGGTGAAGCTGGGCCAGCCGGTGCCCGATGTGAACTTGTCGGCGCTGTCGAACAACGGAAGGCCGCACACCACGCAGACGTAGATGCCTTCCTTCTTGTTGTCGAGCAGGGTTCCGCAGAACGCGGCTTCAGTGCCGGCTTTCTGAGTGATTCGAATCTGCTCCGGCGTGAGCTTCGAGAGCAGCACCTTCTTCTCCTCCTCGGTGGGAGGTGTGAGGTCGTATCCGCTCTCCGAGATGCCTGGCTTCTCGTCTTCCATCTGAACGTTCCTTGTGGGTGCATCCTGCGCGAAGCAACCCGCTGCGAGAAGAGATCCCGCCAGGGCCGTGCAGAACTGGGTNATCATTGATCGTNTGGTCTTGNGTGACATGANCNTCTCCTGGTCCTCTCCCGAAGGTGAGCTCGAATCCNATNGCAGNGCCCGGTTCGAATCTCATNTCATNTGCAGCGACTGATCTCCGCCCATGCGTTGTGGCTGTGGATCGATTCGAAGTTCTCGCTGGTGACCCGGTATTTCGTGATGTTCTGATCCTTGTCNAGTTCGAGCGCGATGTCNCGAATGATGTCCTCGACGAACTTGGGGTTCTCGAAGGCGACNTCGGTCACATGCTTCTCGTCCGGCCTCTTNAGNACGGGGAACACCTCGCAGGATGCCGCCGCCTCGAGNCGNCCNCCCAAGGCGCCGATGCCCATCGGTTCCTTGGTCTCGATCTCCGCGGTCAGTTCGCATCGTTGGTTGTGGGCNCCGTACTCCGAGATCTCCTTGGAGCANGGGCAGAGGCTGGTGGCTGGAACCGCGACCTTGAGCGACTGGGTCGCCGTGCCGTCGGCGGCCATGTCGATGCTCATGGTCACCGTGTATTCGAGCTTGCCGANTTCACCNGTGACCGGCGCCGGTTTGTCGACGAACCAGGGGAACGTCATCACGACCTGGGCCGTCTCGGAATTCAATCGCCTGGTCAGCTCCACGGCGAAGGTGCGCAGTCCCTGTGGTCCCAGGTCGTCCTGGCANTCGGCNAGAACCTGNAGNAAGCGGCTCATGTGCGTGCCCTTGACCTCCGGTGGGAGNGACACCGTCATCGTGAACGTGGCTCCCACGATCTGNGTCGTCCCGTCGGCGTCGACGATGGTCGCTGGGTGCCGTACTGAACTGACCCCGACCCTGTCGATCGCGACCGANCGTTCGTCGGCGGCNCTCTGGACGTCCGGGAGTTCNCTGTNCTGGGTGCTGGCGATACTCAAGAAAATGNCTCCTAAGTGGCGAAGAGNTGTGGNNCACAAGGATAGCAGCCTCAAACGATCATANGATGCAATCTATTTCCGAATTGTCTCTGAAAAACGGAGTCATCCGGACTTTCTGTCTCACNAGGTCCCGGNCATGCTCGCGGGCCTGCCGGAAGGAAACGCACCATGCCCCAGNCCGAGCCCGGGGACACCGTCTNGTCNCGAATTCACGCCATNCTCGNAGGTGCCGGAGTCGACTANCGTCACCTGACNCACGAGCCCACGCCCACCTCGGAGGACAGNGCTCGTGTTCGCGGTGANCCNCTCGAG
Organism: Phycisphaerae bacterium; assembly: GCA_002709755.1. Taxonomy (GTDB): domain Bacteria; phylum Planctomycetota; class Phycisphaerae; order Phycisphaerales; family SM1A02; genus UBA8087. The sequence goes on along the minus strand of PAQN01000027.1, from coordinate 4,951 downwards.
ATCGGNGGCAAGGCGCTGGTGCTCAAGGCNGATGGNCGCTTCCTGCTNGTCGTGATGAGTGCGGCGTGTCGTCTCGATTCGAAGCGTCTGAAGAAGCACNTGAAGGCGAAGTCGATGCGATTCGCGACGTCCGAGGAACTGCTCGAGTTGACGGGTCTGGTGCCCGGNAGCGTGCCTCCCTTCGGGCGGCCGCTTCTCGANCTGGAGCTTCTNGCCGANGTCTCCGTNNTGGCGCANCCNCGNATCGCCTTCAATGCGGGNGCCNTGACCGAGTCGATCATCATGNGNACCAGCGANTGGNNGACGNTGGCGAANCCNCNGGNNNTGATCGATGTCTGTCTCGGATCNCCCCGGGGCNCCCNNGNCNGGGTGANGGGGNCCAATGGACCCGGTGGGACTCGAACCCACATGTCCCGAGGGACCGCGGATTTTAAGTCCGCTGCGTCTGCCAATTCCGCCACAGGTCCGAGCGTGGCATGCCGTGAATCACTNNCGACGCATCAGGTGTGNGCNGNGTCGGTCTTCTCCAGNTGGCCACCGAANTNATATCGCATCGCNCTGAGNATCTTGTCCGCGTAGTCGGACTGACCTCGTGATTCGAANCGCTCGAAGAGCGCCGCGCTCAGNACNTGAGCGGGCACGCCGATGTCGATCGCCGCGAGGTTGGTCCATCGACCCTCGCCGGAATCGCTGACGCGACCCTGGAACTTCGACAGTTCGCCGTCCTCCGCGAGTGCCCTGGCCGTGAGGTCGAGCAGCCATGATCCGATCACACTGCCTCGGCGCCACATCTCGGCGACCGCGCCGCAGTCGATCTCGTACATGTACTCCTCGGGGTTGCGAAGCGGGGTCGTCTCCGCATCCTCGTCACGCTGCTTGAGCCCGGCGTTGGCGTGCTTGAGGATGTTCAGCCCCTCCGCATAGGCGGCCATGACGCCGTATTCGATGCCGTTGTGGACCATCTTCACGAAATGTCCCGCACCGTTCGGCCCGCAGTGCAGGTAGCCCATTTCCGCGGTCTTGCCCGCACCCTTCGCATTCTTCTCGTAGTTCGGAGTTCGAGGCGCCGCATCGACGCCCGGCGCCAATGAGACGAAGATCGGTGTCATCCGTTCGACGGCCGAGTCCTCTCCGCCGATCATGTGGCAGTAGCCTCGCTCGAGCCCCCAGACACCGCCTGAGACACCCACGTCGAGGTAATGAATCCCCTTCGCCTTGAGCTCCTTGGAGCGTCTCAGATCGTCCTTGTAATAGGAGTTCCCGCCATCGATCAGGGTGTCGTCGGCGGACATGTGCGGCACCACCTCGTCGATCACACGATCGACCAGCGCCGCCGGCACCATCATCCAGACGTTTCGGGGACCTTTCAGCTTGGCGCAGAAGTCCTCGTAGGAGTTCGAGCCGGTGGCTCCCTCGCCTTCGAGTTCCCTGACCGCATCCGGGTTCACGTCGAAGACCACGCACTCGTGGCCATCCTTCATGAGTCGGCGAACCATGTTCGCGCCCATACGTCCGAGTCCGATCATTCCAAGCTGCATGTTCTGGAGCCCAACTTTCTGATTCCTTGGGGTTCGATGTTCCACGGACTATAGCGCATCCCACGACCATTCACGGGCCGGGTTCACGCGGTCCCGGGCAGTCTCGGCTCGAGTCGATCCAGGAGCCACTCCGCGAAGTCCTGTTTCAGCAATCCGCCGCCCGGTGGGGTGTCCTCGCGGCCGTCGTCGTGCAGGAGCAGGGGGGTGATGGTCTCATTCGAGATGGTCTCGAGCGGATTGGCCACGATCGCATGGACGTGCTTGGCTTCGAGTTTTCGTCTCCCCGATTCTCGAAGGCGGTTACGTGGTTCCAGCGCCCACCCGACACGAATGCCGTGTCCGGGGTTCGAGCGGGAGAGCCGCTCGAGGAGATCCGGTGTCGGTTCCAGCTCGAGCGTGAGTCCGGTCGAACTGCGAGAGATCTTCTCCGACGCGAGTGCATGACGCGGTCTGAAATCAGCCACGGCGGCCGCCATGAGAAGGAGGTCATGCTCGGGCCAGGAACGTCCGAGAAGTGATTCCAGGTCCGAAGTGGATTGGAACCGCAGTGTCGTCAGAAGCGGATGGTCGGTCGGAGTACGAGCTGTCGGGCCCAGTAGAAGGGTGGTGTGCCATCCTCGGTCAACCGAGGCCTCGGCCAGAGCGATCCCCAGCCGCCCAGAGGAACGATTTCCCAGAAATCGGACCGCATCCAGAGGCTCATGGGTCGGTCCTGCCGTGATCAGGACCCGGGGTGGAGTCTTCCCGGGCGTTGGTCGTGGCTCGTTCGATTCGGCAGGGTTTCTGCCCATCATTGAACTCCATTCATGGGGAGTGGTTGCCTCAGGGTGCACTGCCGACCATACTACGAAGCTCGCGGACATCTCGCCGATGTCCTCAGCAATGATGCGAGCCTTTTCCCGAGAGGTTCGCGACGGAGACTGTTTTGGTTCTGAAGGCACGCAAGAAGCTTGGTGAGATACTGATCGAAACCGGAATCGCCGACGAGGCCCAGGTCGACAGTGCCAGTGACACCGCCTCCGCCACCGGCAAGAAACTCGGTGAGGTTCTGATCGAGGAGGGGATCGCCACCGAAGAGCAGATCGCCCAGTCGGTCGCCACGCAGTTTGGAATCGAATTCATCGACCTCACCACCGCGGCGGGTCTCGGGCGCATCGATCCGGAACTCATCGATGGGGACATCATCAGGAAGCACCTCGTGCTGCCCCTCGAGGAAAAAGGCGGCCGCATCACGCTGGTGGCTCATGATCCCTCCGATCTCGGCCTCATCGACACCCTGAGTTTCCGTCTCGGCAAGGACATCGATCTCGTCATCGGCTCCCGCGGTCAGATCAAGTCCTACATCGACGATCTCGGTGGCGGCATGAAGCGCGAGATCAGCGGTGACGACAGCACCATCGACAAGTCGGACGACCGCTCGGTCGACCGTGAACAGTCGGTTGACTCCATCGACGCGTCCGTGGACGTCGACGTGGACGGCGATTCGAAGATCGTCGCGCTCGCCAACAAGATCATCAAGGAAGCCGTGCGCGGACGTTCGAGCGACATCCACTTCGAACCCATGGTGGATCGCGTTCGGTTGCGCTACCGCATCGACGGCATCTGTCACGAGCGACACGACATCGCGAAGAGTCTCCAGGCCTCGCTGCTCGCACGTCTGAAGCTCATGGCCGGCGTCAACGTCGCCGAGCGCCGCATTCCTCAGGATGGTCGCATCAAGATGCCGATCGCGGAGGAGTCCGGAGGCGAGCCCGTCGACATCGACTTCCGTGTCAGTTTCTGTCCCGCCTACCACGGTGAAAGCGTGGTGCTTCGAGTCCTTCGCCCCGATTCGGTCCGCATCGGTCTCGCGAACATCGGCTTCGAGCCCGACAACCTTCAGATCTTCGAGCGAATCATCAAGCGGCCGAACGGCATCTTCCTGGTTACCGGTCCGACCGGTTCCGGCAAGACCACCACCCTCTACTCCGCCCTCGACACGCTCAACACCCCAAATCGCAAGATCATCACCGCCGAAGATCCCGTGGAATACAACTTCAGCGGGATCAACCAGGTCCAGGTGCGTGACTCCATCGGCCTGAGTTTCACCGCCATCCTGCGCGCCATGCTGCGTCAGGCGCCGAACGTGATTCTGGTGGGTGAGATTCGAGACCGTGAAGTCGCCGACATCGCGATCCAGGCGTCCCTGACCGGTCACCTGGTCTTCTCCACCCTGCATACCAACGATGCGCCCTCCGCCATCACCCGACTGATCGACATCGGCGTCAAGCCGTTCCTCGTGGCGAGTTCGATCCAGGCGATCATGGCCCAGCGACTCATTCGAATCCTCTGCCCCAAGTGTGCCGTGGCCGACGAGGCGCCGGATCCCCGATACCTGAAGCTGGTCAACATCAGTCCGGACGAGGTCGAAGCCGGAAACATCCGCAAGGCGGTCGGTTGTCCGAACTGCGGAGGCACCGGGTACCGGGGACGAAAGGCCATCTTCGAACTGATGCGCATGAACGCCGAAGTCCGTGAGCTGGCCTTCGAACGCGCCCAGATCTCCAAGATTCGTGAAGCCGCCATTCGAGGTGGCATGAGAAGTCTTCTCGGTGACGGTAAAGTGAAGATCCTTCGAGGCGACACCACGCCCGAGGAGATCGCGAAGTTCGCGCAGATCGAGGGATTCAATCCCAACGAGATCTGACCCTCCCCACATGTGCCTCGGTCTTTCGTAACGACCGAAGCTGATCCCCATCGATTCCCAGTGAAGAAAAGAGCGGCCTGAACGATGTCCACAATGCAGATCGACCGACTTCTGGAGACAGTCGTCCGTGAGGACGCCTCCGACCTCCACCTGACGACCGGACGAAAGCCGACCCTTCGTCTGAACGGACGGCTTCGCGAGCTTTCAACCAAGGTTCTCGACAACGACGACATGACCGTCCTGATGAAGGCCGTCACGCCGGAGAAGAACCAACAGGAGCTTCAGGAGTCGGGGTCCACCGACTTCGGTTTCGCGTTCGGCGACATGGCCCGTTTCCGTGTGGCGGTCTTCAAGCAGCGCGGCGACACCGTGATGGTGCTTCGATTGATCCCCAACAAGCTGCTGACCTTCGATCAGATCGGTCTGCCCGAGATCTGCCGTGAACTGATCCGTCGACCGCGAGGCCTCTTCATCGTGACCGGCCCCACGGGTTCGGGCAAGACGACCTCGTTGGCCACGATGATCGACCACATCAACATCAATCACGACCACCACATCATCACGGTCGAAGATCCGATCGAGTACTACCACAACCACAAGAAGTCGATCATCAACCAGCGCGAGCTCGGGATCGACGTGCCGAGTTTCTCCGAAGCCCTTCGACGTGCGCTGCGCGCCGACCCCGACGTGATTCTCGTCGGTGAAATGCGAGACCTCGAGACGATCG
>PAQN01000026.1 GCA_002709755.1 Phycisphaerae bacterium | reverse complement strand
ACGCGCGGGAGGACTCGAACCCCCAACCCTCGGTTCCGAAGACCGATGCTCTATCCAATTGAGCTACGCACGCTTCGGCCTGACATTGTATCGCGAGAATCCCCCGATGTCTCGGGCCGTTGAGAAGTTGAAAAATCCCGATGCATCCTCGTTTTAGAGCCTCTGAGGCTGATCTCGGCTACCCTTTGCAATGTCCGGGGACGATCCCGGACGACCCTGTCCGCTTTTTACGGAGAAGATTTCATGGGCATGATGGATGGTAAGCGTGGTCTGATCGTTGGAGTCGCAAATGACAGATCGTTTGCATATTCGATCGCCGAGAGTCTCGTCCGGGAGGGCGCGGAATGCCTCTTCACGCATCTCCCCGGTGAGAAGATGGAACGGCGATGCGCCAAGGCGATCTCGAATCTCGGCATCGAGTCCCCATGGCTTCGACCTCTTGACGCCTCGAGTGATGAGGAGCTTGATGCGCTGTTTCAGGACATCAAGAGTGAGTTCGGAACCATCGACTTTCTCGTTCACTCGATCGCTTTCGCGGACAAGGACTGGCTGCAGATCGGAAAATTCGCCGCGACCCCGCGAGAGGTCTTCTCGCAGGCGATGGACATCTCCGCCTACACCTATGCGGCGATGGCCAACAGAGCCGCCGATGTGATGAGCGATGGTGGTTCCATGGTCGCCATGAGTTATTACGGTGCGGAAAAGGCGGTCCCCGGCTACAACGTAATGGGTGTCGCCAAGGCGGCCCTTGAGGCGACCAATCGATATCTCGCTCTGGAACTCGGGGCCCGTGACATTCGGATGAACGTGATCTCAGGTGGTCCCCTCCGAACCATGAGTTCCATGGCCGTGGGCGGTTTCGCGGAGATTCTGGACTGGGTCGAGAAGAAGGCGCCTCTGCACAGAAACATCACCGGTGGTGACGTGGGCGAGACCGCGACCTGGCTTCTCAGCAAGCATTCATCGGGAATCACTGGACAGGTGATCTACGTCGACAGCGGCTATTCGATCGTCGGACTCTGATCCCCGTCTCTTTCGAGTTCGGGGTGGAATGACCATGGGTCCTCGTTCTTCAGAATCTCATCTGGAACGAGGGCCTGTCTCATGAGCATCGCGAGTCTCTCGATGCCCTCTCCCGTCTTCGCACAGATCTCGTGATCGGTTTTCGGGCCGGGTCGCGAGCTCTGGAGATCGGACTTGTTGCGAATGATCAGATCCGGAGTTCTTTCCAGTGACTCAGGGACACCTCGTTCATGATCGACAAGCGTGATCAGTAGATCACTCTCTTCCAGGAATCGTGACGAGAGCATGATCGCACGTCGTTCGATCGGGTCGTCGCTTTCGCGCAGCCCGGGGAGATCGATCACATCACATGCCATGCCATCGATGATCAGTCGGGCCGCGACCGCATCCCGCGTGGTGCCCTCCAGATCCGCGGTGATCGCGACCTCCGTCGCGGCCAGTCTGTTCAGCAACGTGCTCTTGCCGACGTTGGGCCGCCCCGTGATGACGACGAGCGGGGGATCGATCAGATGCCGTCTGGGGTCCGAACCTCGATCGTCTGATGACTCGAGGGGGTTGTCACGATGGCGACGGGGTTGCGCGAGAAGAAGATCGATCGCTCGGGGACTTTCCGTGGCGCAGAGGGCTTCAAGCATGCAGGCTTCGACCAGCGTGTCCGCTTCAGGCCACCGCGTTCTTGGATCCGTGTCGGCCGGATCGATGAAGCGCAGTCCCAGTTTCTCGAGGTGTCGTGAGATCAGTTGTCTCACTCTCGGACCACCGTGCGGCATGAACAACGCCGAATCCTCGGCGGGTCGTGCGAGCACGCCTTCGTCGATTCCCGCGATCTCGAGGACTCTGGTCGCACCGACCTCCAGTGGATCGATGCCCAACGCCTCGAACATCGCCTCGAGGCGACCTTTCATGTGACAGATGCCGATCGCTCCCGGCAGGGGAGCGGTGGCCCACCATGCCCTGCATTCGAGATGGTCCGGCTTCGATGGAATCATTCTTCCAGTTCGGCTGATTCGGTCAGCGCGTTTCGCGCCGTGAGCGCGATTCCGCGGAGTTCGAGATCCTCGATGATCCGATTGATGAGCTCGTCATCCCCGTAGAGGGTCCGGGCATCTCCTCCCGTCGCGACCACCAGCGGGAATGCTTCATACGCCCGGGCATACTCCTCAACGACCCGCCATGTCAGTCCGCGTGCCCCATGGTACGCACCACGCAGCATCGCATCGGCGGTGTTGCGCCCGAATGGTTCGCCTTCAGGGCGTCTGAACTCGATCGGTGGCAGGGCTTCGGTGCCGTTGGTCATCGAGTCAAGCTGCATCTGCACGCCCGGTGCGATGGCTCCTCCGTGAAAGACGCCTTTTCCATCGATGAAGTCGATCGTGATCGCCGTGCCTGCGTTGACGATGATGCATGCCTGTTTCAGGACATCCCAGGCTGCGGCCGCGCACAGCAGCCTGTCGACTCCCGGAATGGCTTCCGGATCCAGAGAGACCGTCAGCGGGACCGGCAGATCATCTCCCACCGTGTAGACTTCCTCGCCTAGTTGATCCTCGAGCATCGAGGTGATTCTGGTGGCGACTTCATCGTTGACGGATGCGACCACGACCGCTCTGCGTTCGGCGTTTTCGCTCTCCTTCCACATCCTGGAGACCACCTCGACCATCTGAGCCATGTCCGCATGAACCAGGTCCACATTATCCTTCATCTCATCACCGATGAAGTGACCGACATGCACACGCGAATTTCCAACCGATATCGCGACGAGTTCCAGCATGGTCATGTGCCCGGGGCCTTTCAATGGAGGTCAATGAGTCGAGAATGCCGCAATCGCACCTTCGATGCGTGACAGCATATTCTCATGAATGGCAAGCGTCACCGGTCCCGGCGTTCCTGAGTTCACCAATTTTCCATCAATCTCGGTGATGGCCGCCACCAACCGTCTGCTGGAGGTGATGAACGCTTCGGAAGCACGGTCCAGACGTTCAAGTGACACGCGTTCTTCGAGGCACCTCAGCCCCAGTTCCCCCGCGATCTCCAGTGTCTGGGCTCTCATCACGCCCGGGAGAATCGATCTGGAGCCCCCCAGAGGAGGCGTGATCACCCTGTCCTGTTCGACGATGAAGACATTGGCCGAGGCCGTTTCCGTGATCGCTCCATCGTGCACGAAGATCGGTTCATCCGCCCCGGCCTGCGTGGCATCCATGGTTCCAAGCACGTTCACGAGAAGATTCGTCGCCTTGACGTCGCATCGGACGCGTCTTTCGTCCTCGAGAAGAATTGTTCGCACCTTTTCAGGTCCGGCTGATCTGTCCAAAGGCGAGGCTTTCGTGGCGATCGCGATCACGTTGGGTTCGAGATTCTCGGCCGGTGCGTGCATTCTCGGGATCTGGACACCCCGAGTCACCTGCAGATAGACGGTCGCATCACCCGACCCGAGCTCCTCGAGAAGTTCCCGACAGATCGAATCCATCCGTTCCGGTTCGAAACCCGCGATGCCGATCTTTCGCAGGCTTCGGGCCAGTCGGCTGCGATGTCGATCCATCTCTATGCCATAGCCGTCGAAGAATCGAATCAGTTCATAGACCGCGTCTCCATAGAGAAAACCCCGATCGAAGATGCTGATCTTCGCGTCGGCGGGAGGACTGATCTGTCCATTGATCCAGACGAGCATCTTGCCAGTGTACCTTTCACGCATGTGCGGTGCGGGCGGCCTGAACGAGTGTTTCCGCCTCGCCGGCGTCCACGGGCCGGCTCCACTCTCCATCCTCCTTCGTCGCACTGCCGACGATCACCGCATCCGCCGTCCCGAGCAGATCCGCCACGGAGTCGCGATCGACTCCCGAACCCACGAGGATCGGAAGCGAGCTGCAGCGAGTGGCGACTTGGAGATCGCCACCATCGACCGGTTTGCCCGTGGCCGTTCCGGTCACGATGGCCCCATCCGCTCCCATGAATTCAAGCGCCTCCACGTGTTCATCGAATGAGAGGTCCGATGTGATCGCATGAGCGCTGTGTTTCTTGCAGGCATCGGCGAAGATCGCGATGTCGTCCGCTCCGATGTTTCGTCGGTATCTCAGCAGGGGGGCCGCGTCCGCGGTCTCGAGCAGGCCTTCGTCCGCCACGCTCGAGAATGCGAACCCCTCCGCTCGTATGAACTGGCAGCCCGCGGCATGAGCGACCGCAATCGCGGCTTTGTTCGCGCCGGCAAGAATCTGGATGCCTAGTGGGCGATCGGTCATCTGTCGCAAGGTCTTCGCCACGACCGTCATCGAGGCGATGATCTCAGGTCCCACCTCGCGTTTCAGATAGGGCAGGTCATGCATGTTTTCGATGATGAGTGCGTCGAACCCCGACTGGATCAGGATTTCCGCATCAGCCGTGGTTCGAGCGATGATCTCGTCGAGACTCGAGTCTGATCTCGGCGTTCCCGGAAGCGCTGGAACATGGATCATTCCGACCAGGGCACGGTGTCGCCCGAGAATCCGTCCGGTTCGATCTTCCGCGAGGCGTCTGTCTGCTCTGTCGTTCATGAGTGTCTCCTGCGACGGCTGTTTCTCGCCCATCGTCTGAGAAGAGTGTACGGTGCGTTCATGTCCGACATCCATCTGAAGACATCTGGTGGGGCATCGGCCCTGATCGCCCCTGACTGCGGCTTCTGTTGCCTGTCCTGGAAGGCGAGTGGCGTCGAGAGGCTGCATCTTCCGGAGGCCGCGGACGCCTTTCGCAGGGACGTCAAGACCGGTGGCCTTCCGCTCCTCTATCCCTACGCGAACCGACTGCGGGACGATCCTGATCCCCTCTGGACGGACGACCCTCTGGTGAAGCGGGATGGTCACGGGCTGCCGATTCATGGATTCCTGCTGCGTTTCTCCAGGTGGACGGAGCTCTTCAGCGAGGAGACGAAGGCGCGTGCCTGCCTTGATTGGGGGGCGCATGATGATCTGATGGCGCTTTTTCCCCATGCTCATCGTCTGGAGGTCGCCTACGAGCTTTTCGAGACACGGTTACGCGTCACCACAACCGTGATCGCCAACGCAGGTGTGGACGTGCCGATCTCCTTCGGCTGGCATCCATATTTCGCGGTGCACGGTCGACCATCGGGCTGTCGCCTGACTTTTCCGAATCTGAAACATGTCCTTCTCGATGATCGATGTCTTCCCGTGCGAGATGGTGATCGTTCCCTCTCGCTCACCGGTCTCGATAATCTTGATGGCGAACTCGCTGGTCGGGCCTTCGACGATCTTTATCTGCTGCCAGGCGAGGGGTCTTCGGAATTCGAAATCCAGGATGACCACAACGTGCTCAGGCTGTCCTTCGGAGCCCCATGGTCGTGCGTCCAGGTCTATCACCCTGAGGATTCGGATTTCATCGCGATCGAGCCGATGACCGCACCCGGCGCCGCCTTGTCCGACGGTCGCGATCATCCGATCCTCGAGTCCGGAAGTACTTTCAGTGCGGTCTTCGAATTGAGGGTCTCATGATGAAGGAACTTGCCGGTACGACGATCGTCATCACAGGAGCCAGTTCCGGGATCGGTGCTGCGACGGCCGTGGCATGCGGGGCGGCCGGAATGAACGTCGTGCTCGGGGGCAGACGACTTGATCGTCTGGAGCAGGTGTCCCGAAGGGTCGAGGCTGTGGGAGGCGCCACCGCCATCGTGGTTGGGGATGTCCGTGACCGATCGAACGTCAACGAACTTCTCGATGCCGCGGTCGATTCGTTCGGTGGATTCGATTCAATCTTCGCCAATGCCGGATATAGCATGGAACGGTCCTTCGTGAGCATGTCCGAGGATGAGCTCCGTGCCATGTTCGAGACGAATTTCTTCGCCTCCATCGGGCTCGCCAGAGAGGCCGCTCTGCGTTGGATCGAATCCGATCGGGTCGGACACGTCATTCTCTGTTCGAGCTGCGTCTCGAAGTTTCCATTGCCGTTTCAAGGCGTGTACGCCGCGACCAAGGGGGCGCAGGCTCTCGTCGCCCGGGCGATGCGTCACGAGCTCTCTCCCTTCGGAATACAGGTGTCGACGGTTCATCCCATCACCACTCGGACGGAATTCTTCGATCGCTCGGCGGAACGCTCCGGGTTCCAGAGAGGCGATTTGGGGAGGGACGGCGTTCCCGACCATGCCCCTCGTCTCTTCGTCCAGTCCCCCGAGCGGGTGGCCAATGCCGTGGTGCAAGGGCTTCGTTCCCCGCGTTCCGAGATCTGGACCAGCTGGATCGTGAGAATGGCCAGCGCCCTATTCACCCTTTTTCCGAGACTTCAGGACCTTGTGATGCACCGTCAGGCCGCTGCTGAGCGAGGTCTCCATCGGATACGTCGTCACGACGGTTGATCCAATGGTCTGAGAGTCGTACCCTGCTGTGTTCATCGTTCTCATCCGGGAGCGAACAATCATCATCGGAGACGCATCGTGGCGATCAAGGTCGGTATCAACGGTTTCGGACGTATCGGGAGACTTTTCTTCAGAGCAGCCATGAGGGAGGGCGGTATCGAGATCGTCGGCATCAACGATCTCGTCGAGTCCGACAACCTGGCCTACCTCCTTCAACGTGACACCATGCACGGGCGTTTCGAGAAACAGGTCACTGCCGATTCGGGAGGGCTGATATGCGACGGCGTTCACACCAGATGCACGAGTGAACGTGACCCATCGAATCTGCCCTGGTCGGACCTCGGAGTGGACTTCGTTCTGGAATCCACCGGACTCTTCACCAAGGGTGATGACGCCTCGAAGCACCTGTCGGCCGGGGCGAAGCGGGTCCTGATCTCCGCTCCCACCAAGACTCCCGAGGAGGTCAAGACCCTCGTCTACAAGGTGAATCATCAGCAGTATGATTCCGACTCCGATCGGGTGATCTCCAATGCGAGCTGCACCACCAACTGTCTGGCTCCCGTCACCAAGGTGATTCTCGACAACTTCGGTCTTGAAGAAGGCCTGATGACCACCGTTCATGCCGCCACCGCGACCCAGCCCACCCAGGACGGTCCGAGCAAGAAGGACTGGCGTGGAGGTCGCAACGCCTACATGAACATCATCCCCGCCTCGACCGGTGCCGCCAAGGCGGTGGGACTGTGCATCCCCGAGGTCAAGGGCAAGCTGACGGGCATGTCCTTCAGGGTTCCCACAGCCAACGTCTCCTGCGTCGATCTGACATTCAAGACCACCAAGTCGACCTCTCTCGCCGAGATCAACGCCGCCATGAAGGCCGCCTCCCAGGGTGAGATGAGCGGAGTTCTGGACTACACCGATGAGCAGGTCGTCTCGAGCGATTTCATCGGTGATCCTCATTCCTCGATCTTCGATGCCGCCGCGGGGATCGAATTGAACGATCGCTTCTTCAAGATCATCACCTGGTACGACAACGAATCAGGGTACTCCCATCGTTGCGTGGACATGATTCGAATGATGGCGGAACACGATGGCATTTCCTGATTCGAAACATTTTCACGGAGCCTTTCATGTTCAAGTCACTCTGCGCTCTCTGTCTTCTCATGCTGCTTGGTCTGTCCGCGAGAGCTCAGGATGTCGAGTCCGGACTCGCAGAGGTGAACCCTCAGACGGGCGCCACCATCGATGGTCGAGGTCCCGGATGGCGTGCACTCGGCCAGGATGACTTCATCAACGTCAACTGCGATGAAGACACATGGACATGGAAGAATGACTCGGTCTCCTGCACGGGACGGCCGATCGGGGTGACTCGCACCAAGAAGGTCTACACGAACTTCGAACTCGTCTGCGAGTGGCGGCATCTCCGTGATGCCGTAAATTCCGGGATCTTCCTATGGGGCCCTCGTGAGACATTCGATCGACTGAATGGCCCCGGACTTCCAGAGGGGATCGAGGTGCAGGTCCTCGATCTCGGCTACAAGGCCGCCTACGAGAGAGGTGGAAACCCCGCAGACTGGTTCACCTGCCACGGAGACGTGTTTCCCGTGGGGGCATCGACGATGAAACCCTTTCCTCCGATCTCTCCGAATGGTCGGCGGAGTTTTCCAACGGAAGAACGCACGCTCGGCGTCGGTGAGTGGAATCACTACTACATCCGCGCGATCAACGGGGAGGTCCGGCTCTGGGTGAACGGGGCGGAGGTTTCCGGTGGCAGTGACTGCAACCCCGCCACCGGTCATATCGCTCTGGAGTCCGAGGGTTCACCCATCGAGTTTCGCGGGCTGCGCATTCGCGAACTTCCCTGATTCGAATTCAATCGTCACCCATCGACTCGAGGACGTCGTCAAGCAGGCGCAAGGTCATCTCGACGTCCGATCTTCCGATGACCAGTGGTGGCTTGATTTTGATCACGTTGTGCAAGGGTCCGTCCGTGCTGAGAAGGACCCCCCGATCTCTCATTCGATTGACCAGTTCCTCGGCTTCTTCGGCTGCGGGTTCGAGCGTGTTGCGATCTCGTACGAGTTCGATGCCCAGAAAGAGACCTCGCCCTCGCACGTCACCGATCATGGAGTGTCGGTCCTTCAATGTCTCGAGTCCGTCCAGAAAGAGAGCCCCCAGGTCGCGTGCCTGCCGCTGCAGTCCCTCCTCCTCGATCACATCGAGCACGGCCATGCCGCAGGCGCATGAAACCGGATTCCCCCCGAAGGTGGAGAAGAACTCCATCCCATTGTCGAATGCATCCGCGATCGCGCGGGTCGTCACCACGGCCGCCATGGGATGACCGTTCCCGATGGGTTTGCCCATCACCACGATGTCCGGGACGACGCCGTGCTCCTCGAAGGCCCAGAAATGTTCACCAGTCCGGCCGAATCCGACCTGTACTTCGTCCGAGATGCACATGCCGCCGGCTTTTCTGACGTGCTGGAATGCATGTTCGAGATAGCCTTCCGGCAATGGAATCTGGCCTCCGCATGACAGGATGCTCTCCACGAAGAAACCGCAGATCGATCTGCCCGCAGCGCACGCTTCGCCGATGATCCGACCGACTTCAAGCGCGTATCCCGCTCCGGCGTCGTCGTCTCGGATCTCGCCCCGGTAGGCATCCGGGGTGGGGACCACATGCACCCACTCGGGTTTTCCCCGGCCGCCCGGTCCGTCGAATTTGTAGGGACTCATGTCTATGCAGGCCGAGGTGTGTCCGTGGTACGCACCATCAACCACCAGAACGTCGTGTGCACCGGTGGCGGTTCTGGCAAGTCTCAGGGCCAGTTCATTCGCTTCGGATCCGCAGTTCACGAGAAAACATGTGTCGAGTGGTTCAGGAAGAGTGTCGCACAGTCGCTTCGCATAGTCGCCTAGGAGCCCGTTCAGATAGCGGGTGTTCGTGTTGAGCCTGCGGGACTGCCCGTGGACCGCTTCGACGACCTTCGGGTGGCAGTGGCCGACATGGCAGACGTTGTTCACAAGATCTAGATAGGGGGTGCCATCGGCTTCGTGAAGATATTGCGCCCGTCCCTCGACGATCTGGAGTGGTTTCCTGTAACTGATCGAAAGCGATGATCCGATCGATCGGTTTCTCTCCTCTTTCAATCGTGCGTTCGACATGGGGACGGATCTTTTGGATCGGCACTTCGAGAAGAGTCGAGCACGAGCTTCCGCAGGGCTGATTTCGATGTTGCGCCTCAGAGCGTCGAGCGTGCTTGATTCATGGGAGAACCATGTCTCGTGACTCGCATCCTCATACCGCCTCCTGATTCCGATGAGCGCGCTGCATGCGAGGCGTGCCATGATCAGTGGAAAGAGAACCGTCTCCTCGCAGGGTTCCAGACTGCGAATGGCGTCGTATCCGGCGACGAGCGTTGCGGCGTCCTCCAGTGTGGCGCTCTCGGATTGGAGCGCGTATGCGAGTGAAATCGCGAGGTCCTGGATCAATGCGCCTCGCTGGGTGTCCCCCGCGTCGACCACGCCCGTGATGTCGTCGTTCGCGAACAGGATGTTCTCGTCGTTCGGATCACCGTGTAGCATTCCTGGCGGACATGACGCCAGTCGAGGCAGTGCGATCGCGCAATACAGATGCATGCAACGTTCCAGCTTCACTCTCAGGCATGGATTTCCGAAGCGAGCGATCGAATCCCGGTATCGGTCGACCCTTGCGAGATCCCACGCGTGGGTTCGCCGTGCGTCAGGGTGTTCATCGATGAAACCATCCATCGCCTGATGGATGTTCGCGATCATGCGTCCGATGTTCTCGAGTCGTGGCGTCGTCTGTTTCAGATCCCGCCATTGCGTGCCTGGAAGGTGACCCTGCAATCTGGCCGTGGCGGCGGTTCCCTCATGGCTCGTTTCAATGATGGTGTCACCGCTACGGGATGCAATCGCCTCGGGAACTGGGATTCCGGCGTGGAGGAGTTTCGCCAGCACCTTCTCCTCGAGACGGACGTCCGCTTCAGGATCGGTGGTGATCTTGAGCACGTGCGTTCTGTCGGTGTCCGTTTGAACCAGAAAGTTGAGGTTCTCTCCCGGAAGTCGGGTCAAGTCGGCTTCCACCGACCAATGCCTTGACAGCAGGTCTTTCGCCAATGCGATGGTGTCAGTCGTTGAATCCGCCACGCCGTCGATTCTAGCGCATCCTCCCCGACCACAGATGAATGCGGCACTCGCTATCGTGATCATGATGATGACCGGATCATTGGAAATCCCGATCGATCATCTCGAGGCCGCTGAGTTCGCCGCGCCTCGTGTGGACCGAATCGAAGTCTGTGATGAACTCGATGCCGAAGGTTGGTCGCCGGGACTGGAACGATTGCGTGAGATCGTCGAGGCCGTTTCGGACCATCCCGTGCAAGTGGTCTCATTGATTCGTCCGCGTTGTTGTCCCGACTTCATCGTTTCAAGTGAGGGCCTGAACCAGGCCCGTATTCAGATCCGGGAGTCGGCGGAGGCGGGGGCTCATGGCGTGGTGATCGGGTTCATCGATCATTCGAATCATCTTGATCGGAACTCGACCCGCGAACTCTCGGATCTCGCCCGTTCCCTGGGGCTCACGGTCTCGCTGCATCGGGCATTCGATTTCGACGACGATCCGGATTCGGCGATTCGAATCGCCACGGAATGCGGTGTCGAGCGGGTGCTCACCTCCGGTGCGCCCGGCTGGCAGGGGGCGACTCACCCCCTCGAGAGTCGTCTTGCTGAGATCCGCGAGAGCGTCAGGCTGAGTGCGCGCCATGGTGCAGCGATCGGTCGTCCGCCCGTTCGCATCGTGGCTTGCGGAGGTGTCCGTGGGTCCAATGCCTCGCGTTTTCTCGAGGCAACCCCCGATCTCCACGCATCCTGTCGCAGAGGGGATCTGTTTCAACATGATGACCTCGAGGATCTGGTCTTGACCATGTCCGGTTGAGGCTCGAGCGTGCATTCTGATTCAGCATGCGATGATTCCCTGATTCGATCCGGGGCTTCCGCTGATATCATGGTCCTGTAACCCGACTTCATCCATGTCCTTGTTCTCTTTTCTCCAGTGATCCGCCGCGTGTGTCGACATTTGAGAAACGGCCTGCCCAAGGCCGTCCATCCGAACCGACCAGGGAGCGCCCAATGTCTCGCCTTCATTCACTTCTCATTCCCATCACATCTCTGGCATTTCTGCTCTCCTCATGCGACAAGCCGTCCAATGAGAGCGGCTCCGGGACATCTGACGAAGGATCGGCTTCCACCGAGGGATATTCTGTCGACCCCGATCCATTCGTGGCGACGACGGAGGTCGTCGCTCCTCAGACCGAGGAAGAGAAGATGTGGTCGGACATCTATCTCGAGCTGAACGTCGCACAGCAGGACTACCTGCTGCTGGTGACCCCGACGCCGCGTGGCATCGAACTGGTGGATGCATTCATTGAGAAGTACCCTGAGAGTCCCTTGCTCGAGAAGGCCATGTATCTGGCGGCGATTTCTCGGTGGCAGTCCTACAACTACTCAGATGCAGCCTTGAAGTACGGAGCCTATGTCGAGAAGTATCCCGACAGGAGTCGTTCCACTCTGGCCATGACGAGGTACGCCGATTCACTTCTGAGATCCGATCAGCCCGAGCTCGCGATCCAGGCCGTCGAGGCCTTAAAGTCCTATCCCGCCGCACTCCAGAGACAGTGGATTCTCGCCGAGGCGCTTGCCCTGACCGGCAAGGTCGATCAGGCTCGAAAGATCATCATGGATTGGTTGTATTCACCCGAGGCAGCGGCTTCGAATCCTCTGGTCGTCACGCGAGTCCAGCAGCTTCTCGACCGCATCAACGCCATGGGAACCGAGATGCCTGAGTTCGCCTTTGCCGATGCACTCACCGGAGATCGGATCACCTCCGATGCGTACAAGGGGAAGGTCGTGCTGCTCGACTTCTGGAAATCGACATGCAACCCCTGCATGAACGAGCTTCCGAGGATTCTCGACCTCTACGAACGGTACCAAGGCCAGGGGTTCGAAGTGGTGACCTTCAACATGGACGAGACGTTCTCCAGCATGCAGAACGCCGCGGACGTGATCGCCGCGGACTGGCCGATCTGCCATGACGGCCTGGTCTGGCAGAGTCCGATCATCAATTCATTCGGTGTGACCCGGACACCCCACACCATTCTCGTGGGAAAGAACGGTGTGATTCGAGCCGTCAACGTTCGAATCAACACGATCGAACGACTCGTACCCGTTCTGCTCGCTGAACCCACCGAGTGATCTCAAGTCCGGATTACGAGATTTCCCAAGACCAGATGACATCTCCTGACGTGCTCGTGGTCGGTGCCGGTGCCGCCGGCCTTTTCGCGGCTATTCATGCAGGTCGAAGTGGCGCCCGGGTTCTGGCCCTCGATGGTGCCCGAAGGCTTGGTTTGAAGATCCTGGTGGCAGGGGGGGGACGTTGCAATGTCACGCATGATTTCGTGGATGAGACCTCCTACGCGGGTTCGTCATCCAATGCCATTCGAAAAGTTCTGCGTCGATTCGATGTCTCCGACACCATCGAGTTCTTCGCCCAGTACGGCGTGACTCTCAAGCGTGAAGAGACCGGGAAGCTCTTTCCCACCACCAATCGCTCCCGTACGGTCCTCGACGCTCTGCTTCGCGCGGCTGAGGAGGCTGGTGTCGTCATCAAGTACCCTCGCAGGGTGGAGGCGATCCGACATCAAGATGGCGCCTTCGTGGTCGCCGGTGAGTGGGGCGAGGTTTCCGCGCCGCGACTGATTCTCGCCACCGGGGGGCGTTCACTTCCGAAATCGGGTTCCGACGGACAGGGCTATGAATTCGCCAGAACGCTCGGGCATTCGGTCGCAGATGAGATTCATCCGGCGTTGGTGCCGCTGATCCTTCCCGGAGAACATCCCTTCAGGGAGATTTCGGGAATCGCGGTTCCGGCGTGTCTCGTTCTTCGCTCCGGAACCGGCAAGATTCTCAAGACCTTCCATGATGATCTCCTGTTCACCCATTTCGGTCTTTCCGGTCCCTGTGCGCTGGACATGAGCCGTCACTGGCGGGCGGCCTTGCTCGAGGATCCCGGGACGCGACTCGAATTGAATCTCTTCCCCGAGCATTCGGAGACCTCGTTCGACAAGGCGTTGCTTTCATCTCCGCATGCGACACCTCTCGGGCATCTCAAGGCGAGTCTTCCTGAACGCCTGTCCAAGGTCGTCTGCGACATGGCCGGGATCGATCCTTCGGCTCGACTGGGGCAGCTTCCCAGAGAAGCGAGAAAGGCACTGGTGCGAATGTGCATCACCGCCTCTCTCGGAGTCGAGGGCGATCGAGGATTCACGCATGCCGAGGTCACGATGGGTGGTGTCCCCTTGAAGGAGATTCGTCTCGAGACCATGGAATCCCGAGTTCGTCCGGGGCTCCAGATCATCGGTGAGATCCTCGATGTCGATGGTCGCATCGGCGGATACAATTTTCAGTGGGCCTGGGCCAGTGGATTCATCGCCGGCTCCGCACGAATCGATTGATTCCTGCGTTCCTCCATATGCGATTAGATCTTGCCGAAAGAGCCGCCGAATTTCGAGTGCCGTGACGCCGGTCAGGTCCTGCGTCTCAGGTTTCGCGACTGGATGTGGCCCCTCGCCCTCGGACTCCCGTTCGTGGTGGCCACTCCGTTTCTCGGGTATTCCAACGGACCCTGTCGAATCGGTTCACTGATCTATTACGTCAATGTCGACGGTCTGCTCCTTCTGTTCGGCCCGTTCTGCCTGATCCTGCTCCTGCTGATGGGGGTGATGGGACTGATCGATCTCGATTGACGCTGAATCGACTGCTTCACGAAGTTCCCGGTCCTGAGCCATGCACGCAGATGGTGGGCGACGTGTGTGTTCTTCGTTCCATCCGGCCTTCATTCTTCGCCGGAGAGCCCCTGTTGAATCTCTTCGAGCGCCTTCTCGACTTCGTATCGTTCGACGAGAGTCTGAAGCATGAGAGTGCTCGTCGGGCGAAAGACCTCGAACGACCTCGCTGCATCGGAGTCGGCGGGGGGCATCGGTGCGGAGGTCGATCTGACTCGTCTGAGGACGTCATTCAGCAGCTCGCGTCCTTCCTTCGGATTCGCTTCGAGCAACCGGGTCCAGTTGTCTTCGATGAGCGGGTTGAACGAGCTGAAATCAGGCGCTGGGCTCCGTTGTTCTCCGTTGTGGCAGGACGAGCAGAGCGTATCGTGCGAAATGTGATGGGCCTGTCCGGGAACGCTCGCGGACGCTCTCGGTTCGTATGCTGGATCGGACTGACGGAACGTCCTTCGAAGGACCTCGTCAGTCAGGTAATCGTCCCATGGCACATGATTGAACAGGAACGCTCCGGAATATGTCGGGCGATGCTGATCCGGCAGGACGTGTTCGCCCTTCGCCTTCGCCGCCGAATCGTAGTCTCGAATGGCCCGGACATGATCCTGCGTCGGAATCACATCGGTCAACGAGCCGGCGGTGTTGACCTTTCCCGAGGGCATGTTGAAGTTCACGAGGTACGGACTCTTCAGAGTCGCCAAGGACTCGTAGTGGAACGGGTGATCGTTAATCCGATCGGTTTCTCCATCGTTCGCGATCCTGGCGGCATCGGCCTGATTTGGGAGCGTCTGCAACCAGTCCGCCGAGACCACCAGGGAGTGAGCGTCGAAGATGGCTTGATTGAAATCAAACGCCTGCATGGCATCGGCGTCCACGAAAGGGAATCCCTTGAACGTCGCCGTGGACACGGACTCGTCGGAAACAAGCTGGTTGTCGATGAAGTTCTCCAAGGCAGGTGGCGTCTGCACCCGAGCCTGCTCGTCACGGTCGACCATGGTCTGGAGCTTCTGATCAAGCTGCTTGAAGCCAGGCCTATCCTGTTCGGCATGATGTTCGACGAAGGCTGCCAGAACGGACCGATTCAGGGCCGTGTTGTCCCAGGATGCCTCGGGGAAGATCGGGGAACGGGTCCGATGACAGGCAAAGCAGGAGGCTTCGTTGGCGAACGACACTCTTCGCATGCCCTCCCGGGTCTCGATCGTTCCGAAGTCGAAGGCGAGCCGATCGGCGTTCCAGGAGATGAACTCGACGTCAGCATCCTCTCCTGGCACGCCGACAAAGAGGCGTCCCCGTTCCGGACTGCCCTCCGGTGCGGTCAGGACGATCCTGGGGCTCTCGAGGGACGTGAACTGCGGCGCCATCGAGAAGGGGATGAGGAGCCCACTGACGCTGTCAGTTCCGCCGTCCAGAAGCTCGATCCACTCCGGAATCGTGCTTGGAATCAGGCTGTTCCATTGCAGGAGATCGGCATCCTTCGACTCGCTGAGCAGCAGTCGGCCCAAGGTCGAGTTCTGAATGCGCCTTTCCAATGCTGGATCCGGTGCGCCATCGACCAGTGGACGAGACTCCTGACTCACGGTCGCTGCGGCGGGGCTGGGTACGGGCGGCAGTTCGACCGCAGCGTTCCTCGAGCTTGAGTTTGCAGCGACCAGCGAGGCCACGAACAACGTTGCCGGCACCATGGAGCGGAAAATCACGATCACCCTTGTTCGTCCTCGTCCTGCTCCGATCGAACGTTCATATACAGAGCGTTGGCCGCAGAGAGTACGCCTGAAGCCTGATTCTGTTCCATTCGGTCGATGACTCGGCCTCTGAACTTCGAATCCACGAGGACGGTCACCGGTTGCCCGGGGCCCTCCTGCAGCGCTTCCTGCCTGCCTTCCTTGGCGAGCCGATTGAATGACCTCTGGAAATGGCCGTCGATGTCGGCGACGACTTTCATCTCCTCGGGCACCCTCGCTCGCACGGTGTCCATGAACCTCTCCGTGGGCGTGCTCTGGTCCTTTGGGGAGATGACCATGATGTACGCCACGTCGGGGTTCAAGGTGTCACTTCCCTGAATGCCCTCGAAGATCTTCTTGCCCTTGCCCAGGCACCCGCCGCACACGTGGCCGGTCAGGGAGACATCGATCACCTGCAAAACGGCAAGCGTCTTTCCCGTTTTTTCGAGGAGCAGACCGAGTTCGACGACCGGGTAGGAGTGGCTGCCTTCTTCCGCGCCGGGGACGCGTTCACGCAGGGTGACCTTTCTCATCGCAGCGCCCTGTTCGTGGCTTGTCGGGAAAGCCTGCCGAACGTCGAGAGTCGCGAAGTCCGGAAGCGTCGGACCAGCCGTCGTCCATTCTTTCGAATTGTCTCCAGCTCGATCCGGAGTGGAGGCGCATGAGCAGAATGCAAGGGTGACGGACAGCATGCCGAGCATCATGGGTCGATCGATCACTGGAAAAACTCCGTTGGGGGGGTCAATATTGCCGTCGACTCGATGTCGCGTCGAGGTGACTGTTCTGTTGATGTCCTGATGCCTCGAACCAGCTTGAGACTGGCTTTCTGCAAATGACAATCCGTTGTCATCAGTCTATCGGGCCACCTGCACGCGTCAATCATTAGATCGGTTCTCCCTCGCCCTTCAGCAGAGACTGGAGAGATCCCGCGTGTCGATTCATCTCATCGACCGGTGCTCCGATCGATCAGCTTGCCCGGCCGACATCTTTCGGTCTCGGCGATCAGCCACCATGGAGTTGCACGCTTCCCACCGCGAATGACAAACCCCAGAGTCTCGATGACTCTGGGGTTCGGTGAATAGCGGGGACAGGATTCGAACCTGCGACCTCCGGGTTATGAGCCCGACGAGCTACCAGACTGCTCTACCCCGCAATCAGGTGTAGGAGGAGAAGTATAGGGGGCCTGAATTGAGTGTCAAGATTCGGGGTGGTTTCAGCCCCCTGGGGGAACCATATCGTGTTTTTTCCCGAAACCAATTTGCTTCGACTCATTTGGAAAGTACGTTTCATTGTCTACTCAGCGTATGCCTCCTAGCGACATACGGTCAAAGGGTGCGCGGACCGGTCCCTGGAACGGATCGGCAACCCCCCTTTCGACCGTGACGATAGAGGGTCCTTCCCTTTCAAGTGCCGGACCCCGTTTTCAATGAAAACGGGGTCTTGCGTTTTTGAACGGACTCGGAGCTCGATGGTCGTTCAGGACTCCTCGAATTCCTCGCCCTCGCCGAGATCCTCCTCCGGAGCGATGTCCTTCACCCGGTCATCATTGAACTGCCTGTTCATCCGTTCGGCATGTGATTCGAGCAATTCACGAAGTTCATCAAGCTGGGCCGAGACGTCTCTGGCGGTGATCTGCTTTTCGCCTCCTCTCGCAAGTCGACGGAGTGGTTCGAGGAGGAATCCGGCCAGACTGGCGAAGACTCCGATCCCTGCGAACATCAGAAACGCGGCACAGATCTTCGCGCCAAGGCTGACCGGCAGGAGATCTCCGTACCCCACGGTCGAGACGGTGACCAGTCCGAACCAGAGCGCATCGCTTCCGGTGACGATCTTGCCTGCGTCGTCNTGGGTNTCGAACCANAGGACGCCCACGCAGGCGGCGGTGTAGACNAGAACNAGCAGAAGNAGCATCAGATAGAGCAGNGANGCGCTCGGATCCCGGCGGATCGCATCCCTCANCTCCGTGGTCGAGCGGCTGATCCNNGTGANTCTGATGAGTCTCAGCAGTCGNAGGAANCGAAACAGCGGCAGNAAGGGGATGGCCGATGCCAGATCGAGAATCCCCCAGCTGGAGAGGTACCCCAATCGGTGCTTTTCACGCAGCAGGTGATGAACGAAACCGAGGATGAAGATGACGCAGGCGATGAGGTCGAAATAGCTGAACAAGAGGGCCATCTGGGANCCNACGGGAAGGCAGAGATCCATCANCGCCATCGCCATCCCGTAGATCGAGATTCCAGCCATGAAAATCTCGAAAGAGACGATCTTCGCCTGTTTTCTTTTTTCATTTAGCANGAAAAGAGTCCTGTTCGTTTCNTGTCTCGCACGCCAAAGCGCCGTCCGGGGCGGTAGAGTGCNTTGGTAACCCCATGGAGCCTAACCGATGAGCACGGATACTGAAAAAATCATCTTTTCGATGATGGGCGTCTCCAAGACCATCAACAAGCGAACGATCATCAAGGACATCTCCCTTTCGTTCTATTACGGNGCCAAAATCGGNGTGCTNGGACTCAACGGCGCGGGAAAAAGCACCGTTCTGAAGATCATCGCNGGACTGGACTCTGAGTACGANGGCAAGGTNCAGATGGCNAAGGGCTTCTCCGTCGGATATCTCGAGCAGGAACCACTGCGAAACGAATCGAGAACGGTTCGTGAGGTGATCGAGGAAGGGGCCGAGGCGACCNTGTCGTTGTTGAGGGAGTTCGAGGAGATCTCCGAGAAGTTCGCCGAAGAGATGACCCCCGAGGAGATGGAGGCCCTGCTTGAGAAACAGGGCGAGATCCAGGAGAAGATCGAGCGCTGCGGAGGCTGGGAGATCGAATCGAAGCTTCGTCAGGCGATGGACGCCNTGCGTTGTCCNCCAGAGGATCAATCCTGCGAGACGCTTTCCGGCGGAGAGAAACGCCGGGTCGCGCTCTGCCGTCTGCTTCTCAGCGAACCTCAGATTCTNCTGCTNGACGAACCGACGAACCATCTCGATGCCGAAAGCGTGCAATGGCTCGAGCAGCATCTCGCNCGTTTTCCCGGCACCATCATCGCCGTCACCCATGACCGCTACTTCCTCGACAACGTAGCGGGTTGGATTCTCGAGCTCGATCGGGGGGAAGGAATTCCCTGGAAGGGGAACTATTCTTCATGGCTGGAGCAGAAGGATGCGCGACTTGCCAACGAGAAGAAGCAGGCTCACAAGAGAAGACAGGCGCTTCAACGCGAACTCGACTGGGTTCGGCAGAATCCTCAGGGCAGACAGGCGAAGAGCAAGGCNCGACTGAACGCCTANGAGGAGATGGTCGCNCAGGAGCAGACCAAGCGAGCCGAGGAGATCGANATCTACATNCCACCCGGCCCTCGGCTNGGAAACCAGGTCATCGAAGCCAGTGAGATCAGCAAGGCCTTCGGAGAGAAGCTTCTCTACGAGGATCTCTCCTTCAGGATCCCTCCCAATGCCATCGTGGGCGTCGTTGGAGCGAATGGCGCCGGCAAGACCACGCTCTTTCGCATGATTCTCGGTTCCGAGACACCTGACACGGGTTCCTTCGATGTCGGTTCCACGGTCAAGCTCGGGTACGTCGAACAGGGCCGTGATTCGATCCCCGAGGGCCAGACGATCTGGGAGGCCATTTCGGACGGTGACGAGGAGATCAAGCTCGGCAGCGTGGTCCTGAATTCACGTGCCTACGTCTCGCGATTCGGATTCACCGGAACCGATCANCAGAAGATCTGCGACGATCTTTCCGGCGGGGAACGGAATCGCGTGCATCTCGCCCGNATGCTGCGCACCGAAGCNAACGTCCTGCTTCTNGACGAACCCACCAACGATCTCGATGTNAACATCATGCGCGCNCTNGAGGAGGCCATTCAGAATTTCGCCGGCTGTGCGGTCGTGATCAGTCATGATCGATGGTTCCTCGATCGNATCGCCACTCACATCCTCGCCTTCGAAGGTGATTCCAACGTCGTCTGGTTCAACGGTAACTGGAGCGCCTACGAAGAGGACCGTCGCACNCGCCTCGGCAANGCGGCGGATCAACCACGCCCCATCAAGTATCGAAAGCTGACCCGAGGCTAAATCGTCTCAAGGAGATTCCCGTGTCCGATCAGAACAGTGTCCCCCCATCCCAGGTGTCGAAGCTCATACCGACCTATGCGTCTCGTGGTGANAGNCTCGACATTCCCAAGCATCAACTCCCCGAAAAGAGCATGCTGCCGTCCACCGCGTACCAGGTGATTCATGACGAACTCCGCCTCGATGGCTATTCGATGCTCAATCTCGCGACCTTCGTCACCACCTGGATGGAGGATGAGGCTAAGAAGCTGATCAGCGAGACNCTCGACAAGAACATGGTGGANCGCGACGAATATCCGCAGACCGCTGAGATCGAACAGCGCTGCATTCGAATGACCGCCGAGCTCTGGAACGCCCCCGATCATGAGAATGCGGTCGGAACCTCGACGATCGGTTCGAGCGAGGCCGCCATGCTGGGCGGGATGGCGATGAAGTGGCGTTGGCGTGACAAGAGACGTGCCGAGAACAAATCGACCGACAAGCCCAATCTCGTGATGGGCGCCAACGTCCAGGTCTGCTGGCACAAGTTCTGTCGATACTGGGACATCGAACCNCGNGAAGTCCCCTGCGAGGGTGATCGCTTCACACTCGATGCCGAGGAGACTCTCAAATACGTCGACGAGAACACCATCGGTGTCGTGGCCATCATGGGGTCGACCTTCGATGGTCGTTACGAGCCCGTCGAGGAGATCTCCGACGCGCTCGATCGACACGAGNAGGANACCGGTCTTGACATTCCCATTCACGTCGACGGCGCCAGCGGTGGTTTCGTCGCACCCTTCCTGCAGCCGGACCTCAAATGGGACTTCAGGCTCCCGCGAGTGAAGTCGATCAATGCATCCGGACACAAGTATGGTCTGGTCTATCCCGGTGTCGGCTGGGTGATCTTCCGTGACAAGGACGCGCTGCCCGAGGACCTCATCTTCCACGTGAGCTATCTCGGNGGAGACATGATGGATCTTTCCATCAACTTNTCGAGGCCNGGNAACCGNGTCGTCGCCCAGTACTACAACTTCCTGNGACTCGGCCGTGANGGCTACACCCGCATCCACCAGANGAGTCAGANGGTNGCCATGACTCTCAGTTCNAAGATCGGGGCGCTCGAGCCCTTCGATCTCATCACGGATGGAAGCGACATTCCCGTCTTCTGCTGGAAGATGAACGACGAGTANGCCAAGAATGCGAGCTTCACNCTCTACGACATCGCCGACAAGCTNCGNGAACGNGGCTGGTTGGTTCCNGCCTATCCNATGCCGCAGAATCGACACGATCTGGTCGTTCAGCGGGTNGTNGTGAAGGAGGACTTCAGCATGGATGTCGCGAACATGCTTNTCNAGGACATCGAGCGTGCCATNGAGTTCTTCGAGGCNAGNCCCAAGAATCCNCCNAAGTCGGAAGGANCCCACTTCAGTCACTGAGNGGGNNTGGATTCCCGACNNATGTCGACCGNCGGCTCAACGATANCGATCAAGCGTCATCGAGCCGTCGGTCTTCGTGTCCNTGAAGANCAGGGNNTCCTCGGNNCTCGTGAGTCNGTAGNTNCNCTCACCGAANGGNTCNCCGTAGAGCATGATCATNTCACCTGAGATCGAATAGGTGCCTGAAACGGCCCGAATCGTGTCTCCNTACTTCGCTTCCGCCGTGTAGGTCCCNTCCGGNGCGAATGTGACCGCNCCGAAGNTGAAAGNACGTTCCANGGTCGAATCCCGGCCCTGCCATGTGCCTGANATGTNGGTGGCNCANCCGGTGAGCATGAGAANNGCTGAGGCGAGCAGAGTGGTCTTGAGCGCGTNCATGANTGGAGTTCGTCCTTTCNNCGGGCGTGATGGCCTTCCAGAGGATACCTTCTCTCATCATGANNACCAACGACGACACCACGGCATTCCTCATCGGTGGCGCGCCATCGGAAAACACGGCGCTCTTCCACCGNATCAGATTTTCGGCGGGGGANCCNGCCGCCTGGATNCGCAAACCAGACGGCCGTTCNCTCCTCATCATTCGTGACATCGAGGCNGATCGGGCACGTCGTGACGCCAAGGTCGACGAGGTGGCCGTGCCCGCCGATTTCACACCGCATGGGGGCCTCAGTGGTGATCGTGCCACTGCGACCGCTCAGGCCACCGCCGAATGCCTGCGCGGTCTCGGCATGGATAGAGTGGTTCTCGACCGCTCGACGCCGTACATCTACGCGCATCATCTCGCCCTTGCCGGTCTCCAGGTCGGCTACGACGAGGATCTCGGAGTGAAGGACAGGCGTTCCAAGTCGGGTGATGAACTGGACGCGCTTCGCAAGGCACAGGCCGACACTGAAAAGGTCATGCTGTCCACGCTTCAGCGCATCGCGCATGCCGACATCGATGCCGAGGGGCGCCTCGTGGATGACGAGGAACTGCTCACGTCCGAACGGGTTCGCGGNTGGATCGATGTCGCACTTCTCGAACTCGGTNACGACAATCCCGGATCNATCGTGGCGGGGGGTGGCGAGGCCTTCGATTGTCACGCACATGGGACCGGGCCTCTACGCACCGGCGAACCGGTGATCGTCGACATCTTCCCTCTCAGCAAGTCGACCGGATACAACGGCGACTGCACACGAACGATCGTCCATGGGGACATCTCCAGCGAGGTTCGGCGGATGCATGAGGCCGTACGTGCCGCCAAGGCGGCGGGTGTCGCCTCGATACGTTCCGGCACGACCGGTGAGGACGTGCATCGTGCCACCATCGAAGTCATCAGGAAGCACGGGTTCGAAGTCGGACTTCCTCCAAAGGACGCACCGTCCGAGTGGTGTGGCATGGTCCATGGAACGGGTCATGGTGTGGGGCTTCAGGTTCACGAGCCACCCCTGCTCGATTTCAATGCACCCGAGTTGGTCGTGGGTGACGTTCTCACCGTCGAGCCAGGGGTGTACTGCGCGGCGATCGGTGGCATACGCATCGAGGACATGGTCGCCGTCACAGAAGATGGTTGTGAGAACTTCAACCGCCTTCCGGAGGGTCTGTCGTGGATCTGAGCGGCCGCATCTTCGTGACCTCGGACACGCACTTCGGCGATCCTGATGCGGTCGATCGTTTCGGTCGGTCCTTCCGCGATGTCCAGGAGATGGATGATCGACTGGTCGATGAGATCAACCGCGTGGTGGGCAGTGGCGATCTTCTGCTTCACCTCGGCGATTTCACCGGCCGCCTCAAGAATGGACGAACCATTCATGCCCGAACGATCCGAGAACGTCTCGTCTGCAGGAGGATCATCCTGATCCGTGGGAATCACGATCCGAAGACCAAGCCTGCATTCGATGCTCTCTTCGAATCCGTTCACGAGCGTCTGACGTTCCGATGTCGTGATGCCGCGTCGTTGTCGGGGGACGAGCGCATCGTGATGGAGCACTATCCGCTTCGAGTCTGGCAGGGACGGCACGATGGCGCCTGTCATCTCCACGGTCATGCCCATGGGACGATCCCCGAAGAGGGACGTTCCACCGATGTCGGGGTGGACAGCTGGAGTCTTGCGCCAGTCGAGTTGTCCACGGTGATCCAACTGCTCAAGAACAGGCCGGTCGGTTTCGAGCGGATCCGTGCCAGGGTCCAGCCCGTGCGAAAACCTTGAGTCTCACTCCACCGGCTGACCTCGAAGTGCGTTCGCCGCGATCAGGCAGGCCTCCTCGAGCGCGTCGTGGAGCCCCGGATGTTCCGGAATCGCACTGAGTCTGTCGAGCAGCCCGTCGATCTGTTTCACGATGTCGGTGCCGGTGTCGATGGTCGCGATCGCATGGTCTCCCAGCATGTCGATCGATCCGAGGAACCAGTCCAGATCAGGATTTTCGGAGTCATCCGCAGGTTCGATCTTCGTGCGGACCGTGGTGCGTCCGATGCTGACGATGGGGCGAAGTCCGAGGCGTGTCATCGGCTCGCGGCAGAGAACGATCACTGGAACCTTCTCTTCGAACGCGGTGGTTCTGATCGTGCGTCCGTCCGCGGCGACTCGTGGGGGATCGATCAGCCAGCATCCACCCTCGAATGACTGTCCTTCTTCGATGGGTGCGTCAAGACGTCGGATCGGCGCATCGATTTCCAGCGCCGCCTTCGCGCGGGCCTCCCGGGCGCTCTTGAGCACCGGAATCGCCGCCGCCATGGCGTCGTAGTCGAACACGCCTCGGGCGTCCTCGAGAAGCGTCAACGCCATGGATTCCGCTTCGAAGAAATCGTTCTTCTCCATCGCGGCGATCGCGGCGCCGAGTTTCTTGGAGAACGTTTTCGAATTCGATGACATGGGTTACTCCGTCTCCAATTCGCTCTGGCCTGCGACGACCTGTGAGCAGTTGCCGAGAAAGGTCGACCAACCTGCCGATGTTTCGGGGAATTCATACATGAGTGCATCGCTGAGACCGGCGAAGTCCGAGGACTCGATCGCGGATTTGATCGATTCCAGTGCATCCTTGAGTTCGCCCACGTGTCGCTCGAGTCCATCAGGCGTCTGATCCCCGCCCAGCTCCGCGATCTTGGGAACAGCTTCACGAAAGACGGTCTGATCGATGGTGCACCAGAGTTCGATCCCTTCGTGGAGCTCGTTCATCGCGCCCGCATCGTCTCCGGCTTGAATCATCTCGGCGGCGCTGTGGAAGTGCTTCTGTGCGGCGTCGATCGCATTGCGACCGAGTTCGAACGTCGCGAGAAGGAGCTCATTCGGAGCGAGACTCATCAAGGAGAGGGTCTCCGCCGCGCTTGTCTCGTATGCACCACTCTCCAGCTGCTCTGCATCGAGAGGGCTGCCGTCGAGCGCGATCTCGACCACGATCCTTCCTGTGGAATCAACCGCGTCCATGCCCTGTTTGAGAGCCTCCGGGATCGTTTCGGCGCTCAGGCCACTGTCTTGTCCATCGATCAGAATCCGCATGTTTCACTCCATCAGTATCGGAAGAGGATCTTCCTGATACGAATTATCGACCCGACTCGGCGTGTTCTTGACTTGAAACCCAACGCTATCTGGAGAACCCATCGATTCAAGCGATGATTCATCCATCCCGGAAGTCCGGGGCCGGTCGCCGGGCATTGCACATCACGGAAACACGGCCTTCAGAGGGCCGAAAGCGGGGTCATTCGGTCTCTGAGTCGACCATCATGAATTTGATCAGGGCTTCGGCCACGACCTTGTCACCCACCAGGGAGCGGCACCTGACGTTTCCGGTGCGAGCCGTCGCTCGAATCGTCTCCGCTTCCATGATCAGTTGATCCCCGGGCACGACCGGTCTTCGCAGCTTCACCTTGTCGAGACTCAGCAGGACCGCGATCTTGCCGGTGTGCTCGAGTTTCCGGCTCATGAGCAGGCCGCCCATCTGCGCCATGGCCTCCACGATCAGAACGCCCGGCATGATCGGGGTCCCCGGGTAGTGGCCCTGGAAGAAGGGTTCGTTGATCGTGACGTTCTTGACCCCGACGGCCTTCTGGTCCCCGTCGACGTGCAGGAGTCGGTCGACCAGCAGCATCGGGAAGCGGTGGGGCATCAACTTCTGGATGGCGCGGGCGTCCATGGCCTTGCCCTCGAGCAGCAGGCTTCTTCGATCCTGCTGGGCCATCTGCTCTCTGATCTTCATCACCAGTTGACGATTCAGAGCATGTCCGGAGCGATAGGCGAGCACCCGGCATTGAACCGGACGGCCGGCCAGATAGAGATCGCCGAGTGCGTCCAGGACCTTGTGGCGAACCGGTTCATCCCGGAAACGGAAGGAGTTCTCGATCGGGCCATCCTCCCCGATGACCAGGACCTCCTTCGGTGTCAGGTGTCGGCACATCCCTCGTTCCCAGAGAGCTTCCGCCTCTTCTCGCAGGCTGTAGGTTCTGGCAGGTGCGATTTCATCGAGATATGAATCGCAGTTGGGATTGAAGCTGACCGCCTGTCGCGGGATTCGCGTGGATTCCTCGCCATAATCGAGATCGAACACGATGCGCGTGCCGGGATCATCGGATGGGACGGCCGAGATCATCTTCCCGCCTTCCTCGATCACGATGGGTTCCACCAGCTTGAACACCCTGCGTGGTGATTCCTGTTCCCGGATGCCCACCTTGAGAATCGGGTCCACGAACAGCTGGGCCGAGCCGTCTCCGCAGGGGAGTTCCGGACCGGAAAGTTCGATCACTGCATTGTCGATGGCAAGTCCGGCAAGCGCGGACATGCAATGCTCGACGGTCTCGATCGTCGTGTCGCCCGACTTCAGTGTCGTTCTCTGCGCTCTCGGGACGACGCGATCTCCGATGGCGGGTATCCGGACGGGTGGGTCCAGGTCCACCCGCTCGAAGATGATTCCCGTCTCCTCCGGGGCCGGTTTGATCTCAACCGTGGCCGGCTGGCCGAGCAGAAGACCGGTCCCCTCGACCCGCACCGTGCCCGCCACGGTGTGTTGCCGTGGTAGGTCCGTGGTGATGGGATTCTCGGTAGTGGTGTTCATGAGTGTCGATCTTGTGGTCCGTGGGGCCCGTCAGCGTCTTGCATCGGCGTCCGGAGTCGATTTTCTCCACGATACCGCCAGTCACGAGCCTTGATGGCCGCTCAGAAGGGCTTTGATCTTCTTGGACCACTCTGGAAGTTTACGCACGGCGGCATACTCCCGCAAGACTCGAGACCGTTCTCCGGCAGGAACGCCGTACCAGATCTCACCGTCGGGGATGTCGTTCATCACCCCGGAACCAGCGCCGATGGAGACGCCTTTTCCGATCTTCAAGTGATCACTGATACCGCAGCCACCACCGATCTGAGTGCCGTCGCCGACTTCCGTGCTGCCTGCGATGCCGACTTTTCCGCAGATCACGCACATGCTTCCGATCACGCAGTTGTGTCCGATCTGGCAGAGATTGTCGATCTTCGTCCCGCCCCCGATGCGGGTGGCTCCGAACTTCCCTCGATCGATGCAGGTTCCCGCGCCGATCTCGACATCATCGGCGATTTCGACGTTTCCGAGATGTGGAATCTTCACCAGTCGATCGCCTTCCGGGCTCGGTCGGTACCCGAATCCGTCCCCGCCGATGACCGAGTTCGAATGCAGCACGCAATGCTCACCCACGCGGGTGCCTTCGTGCAGCACGGCGCACGAGTCGATCAGCGTGCCCCGGCCCACGACGACGTTCATCTTGAGGGTGACTGAATTTCGAAGAACCACACCCGCAGCGACCGAGCATCCTGCCTCAATGTGACAATGAGGTCCGATCGAGGCTTCGGGCGAGATCGTCGCGCCGTCGTCGATCACCGCCGTCTGATGAATGCCCGGCGCCGGTGCGGGGGCATCGCTCTGGAAGAGATCCAGAATGGCGATCATCGCATGATCCGCATTCGTGACTCGTATCTCGGTGAACTCGAGTTCTCGAGGTGGAAGCACGATTCCTTCGTTGACGACCACCGTGCCGGCCGTCGAGTGCGGCCAGCTTCTCGCCCATTTCTCGTTTCCGACGAACGTCAACGAGGTCGGACCGGCCTTCTCGACGGTATCGAGGGAATCCACCACCCGTGCGGGGTCGCCCGCCAGGGTTCCTCCAGTGTGCTCGGCAAGTTCACCAGCTGTATGGGAGGCCATGATTCACCCTCAGGTCTTTCACGTGCTCGGGACTCGTGAGGCTCAGCCGCCCTGGCCGTTGAGTCGTTCGATCAGTTGGTCAGTGATGTCGAGCGTCTCGTTCGCCCAGAGCACTCGTCGGGCGGAGATCTGTTGAAGCGTGCCGGCGGCATCCGCCAGGTCGACCATCGGAATCGAATCATTGAGCAGCACCAGGTCGATGCCCATGATCTTCGCCAGGGTGCCCGCTTCCTCGCGGATGGTGTCGTAGCTGTCACGGAGGTCCGCTGCGCGTTCCCTTTCGATCAGAAGCGCGCCGTAGGTCTCGAACGCACGCAATCTGCCGCTGATCGAAATCGCCTTGTCGTTCATCTCGACCATGGCGGCGGAACCCGGTGCGAGGCTTTCGAGCTCGGCTGAGAGCATTTCAAGCTCGTCCTGCATCGTGCTGGCTTCCTCAGCCATCTCCGCCTGCATGGTCTCGACCTTCTTCATCAGGTCTTCCCGGCTGTCGAGATTGTTGTAGACCTTCTCGAGATCCACGACCCCGACCACCGCAGGAGGCATCGGGGCGTTTGCGGCATAGCCTGCCATGAAGATGAAGCCTGCGGCAAGCGTGAGGAAGGCTGATGCGACTGCGAATCTGTTGCGGGGCATGTTCATGTTCGTCTCTTCTGTTCGTCTTCGACGGTCAGGGTTTGAGGTTGTTGATTCTGACGATGAGTTGTTCCGTGATGTCCGTGAGTTCCGAGGCATAGAGCAGCCTTCTGTTGAGGATCTGAGTCAGAACCTGCTGCTCACGAGACACGTTCGCATCGTTGGAAAGGTTGAGCTCCCCGAGCGAGTCGTTCACCAGAACGATGTCCCAGCCATCGGCCATGGCAAGAGCGTTGGTCTGGTCTCTGATCGCCTTGTACATGGCCTTCCACATCAGGGCCCGTTCCCGGTCCACTTCGAGCTGCTTGAGTTTGGCCCATTCGTCCATTTCAAGTTTCATCAACGCGGCTGAATCCCGGATCTTCTGAGCATCGCTCTCATTGGTGGCCTTTTCAGCATCCTCGAGCTTGCGTCCGATGGCTTCCTGCCGGCTGTTCGCCTCGACGTTCAGTCGTTCGGCGAGGCCCATGATCTCGACCTCCCAGCTCTTGTTCACGTTGATCCGTTCGAAGACCTTGCCGAGGTCCACGGTCGCCACGTGACTTGCCGGTGCGTAGGTCGTCTTGCGTCCGAACGCTTCATGTCCGACAACGATCAGCACCGCTGCGAGCGCGAATCCGAGGGGCAGGGCAAGTTCTCTTTTTAGCACACTCATGCGGGAAGTCCTCCATGGGCTGACGCCCTTCTTTCTTGTTCCGGATTGTACGTCGAACCGAGCATCGTTGTGGGGCTCGGACGAAGACATCTCAGAACGGGACGGCCATGGAAAAACTGAAGAGTTGTTTCTCATCCTCTTCCTGCTTGATGATCGGGAAGCCGAAATCGAAGGCCAGCGGCGCCGGGCCCAGCGCCGGAATGTTGATTCGGACGCCGAAGCCCATCGAGAGTCTGTATCCCTCGAAATCGATGGTGTTCTCCACGGTTCCAGAATCGACGAAGAAGACCCCTCCGAGGGAGTCTCCGATCAGGGGGTACTGATACTGTGCGCCGGCGAAGAAGAGGAAGTCGCCTCCGACAGGTTCGTTGTAGGGAGTGTTCGGGTTTGCGATGGTGCCTGTCGCCTTGGGGCTGATGGTCCGGAATTCGAATCCTCTGAAGGTCAGGCCGCCGAGATAGAAGCTCTCGGATGGCGGGGCGGTGCCTCCGACGATCAGTCCAGTCCTTCCAGTCAGCTTGAGGGTGCTTTTCCTGCCCAGGAAATCCTCGTTGACCGTGAGGTAGGTGGTCAGGCCCGCATCGAGATTCACGAAGAAGTTCCCCGTGTTCGTCACCCAGAAGGGGGCCGCACTCAGTGACAGTCTGGAACCCCTGCTCGGTGTGGTGAAGCTGTTCAGTGTCGAGCGTGTCAGGGTGGTTCTGATGTCGAACACGTTGTCCGGGCCTCGGGCGTCATACACCTCGATGGCTGTCTGAGGCGAGAAGTCGGTCTGAGTGATCTTCTGGGCTCGTGCGGTCACGCCGATCTGCCAGACGTCGCCGAGTCTTCTACCAAGTCCGAATGCCGCACTGATGCGCTCCTCCTTGTAGTTGGAGTAGAAGCGATTTCGGTAGAAGGTGGTGAAGTTCGCGGAGATGTCCGTGTTGAACAGATGGGGCTCTCCGATCGAGAACGAATAGGTGCTGACGTCGTCGCCCGGGGAGAGCGCGATGGTCATCGTCTGGCCAGCACCTCTGAAGGCTCTTGCATTCGTGAATTCTCTGAATGAAAGTGGCCAGTCCGCGATGTCGAAGTTCTTCTGGTTGATGGTGATGTCACCAAACACCCCTGCATCGGAACTCAGTCCCACCCCGAAGTTGAAGGACCCCGTGTTTCTCTCCGCGACTTCGACCAGCACGTCCCGGGTGCTTCCAGCACCCGGTTCGGGGTCCTGGACGGTCACTCTCACGTTCCCAAACAACTGGGTGGCCTGCAGACGCAGGCGGGCCAGTCCGATCTCTCTGCCATCCAGAGGGCGTCCGGGCTCGATGCGGACGAGTCGTCTGATCACCTTGTCCTTGGTGATGAAGTTGCCCTGCACCTTGACCAGACCCGTGGTGACCTTCTCGCCCTCTGAAATCGACAGAAGCATGTCGACCTCGGGTTGCTCACCGACTCTGACTTCGCGAGGTGAGATCCTGGTGTCGATGTGCCCCATGAGCTGGTAGGCCTCCTCGAGTCGCTCCACCGAGCGATCGACGACCAGCCGGGTGTAATCGTCCCCGGGACGAATCGCGAGTAGATCGCGAACCTGCTCGCGCTTGAAGATTCTTGGTTCGCCATCGGCGGTGTTCGAGCGGACGATCACGTCTCTGAGGCGGTAGCGACGTCCCTCCTCGATCACGAAGACGACTTTCGCTTCCGTGTTGTCGGGAGAGAGGAGGATTCTCTTGTCGACTCGGACGTCGACGAATCCATTGGCCTTGTAGAACTTGTCCAGACTGGCCACGTCATCCAGCAGCTTTTCGGGTTCGAGCTGCCCTTTTCTGAAGAGAAAGATGTAGGGCTTGGTCGAGATCTCGAGAGACAGCTCCTTGGCGGGGAAGGCCTTGTTGCCGACGAACTCGATCTCCCTGATTCGGACTCTGGGACCTTCCACGATTCTTATGATCAGGATTCCGCTGTCCTTGAGCCTCGATTCATCCACTTCGATCTCGGCCAGATAGAACCCCTTGTTTCGGTATTCATCCTGAATTCGAATCACACCCTGTTCCAGCAGGAAGTCATCACGTGGGCCGCCTGCATAGAGCGGAATAGCAAGAAGCAGTTTCTGATCGCTGATGGCACGATTGCCCACCACCTGGATCGCACTGATCAAGGGTTGTTCCTCGAGGATGTATATCACGCTCACGGAGCCATCCTGATTCAGGACAGCTTCCGCATCGACGGTGTCGAATCTTCCGAGCCGATAGAGGGTCTCGACGTCCTCCCGGATGCCTCGCGAATCGAATGGCTGACCTGCGGCGGTTCTCAGGTTGTTTCGAATGAGCTGCTGCTCGGTCGATTTCAGTCCTTCGATCTGGACGCTGGCGATCGGCCTGTCGGCGAGGGCTTCGTCCTCGATGTCCTGCCGACCGGCCGCTCGGGCCTCCATCGAGAAGCTCGACACAGCGACAGTCATCAGCACGACGATTGCCAGAAGCAGTCTGTTGATCGGGCTGCGGGTGGGGGGGGTGCTCACGCTGCCCCCCTGGTCGCGATTCGTTGTCTTTCGATCGACATGGACGAATCAAGGATACCGGGCTTGTGGCCCTCCTGCCATGAGTTGGGCTTCAGGCGTCCGTCAGAGGGTGAGGAGCGCTCCGATGATCATCCCCACGGCCATGATGGCGAGAGCCACGCGTGTCAGTTTTTCATCGTGCATGCTGGCGTGCCCGGCCCGGGCCTTCGTCTGTCTTCGTGGCATCTTTCACCCCTCCTGGTCTTGATGATTTCCTCTCTCGTGAAATCGGCCGTTTCGTGGAGGGGCTTTTCCCGCATGACCGGGCAGGTTCCATCTGTACCGTTTGAAGGGGTCATGTCACCGGTTGGCATGTCGCTCGGTGTGCGGATACCTTCTCGAGATGACCAATTCCACAGAATCACGGCCCGCAGGGACTCCATTCGCCAAGCTTCATGATCGTTTCGGCGGTCAGATGGTCGACTATGCCGGTTGGGAGCTTCCCATCCGCTACGGATCGGTCCTCGAGGAGCATCACCAGACCCGCAACAGCGGCGGTTTCTTCGATGTCTCCCACATGGGGCGACTCAGGTTCCACGGAAAGGATGCCTGTCGGTGTCTCGACCGCATCTGTACTCGTCAGATTCACGGAATGAGCGATGGGCAGTGTCGCTACTCGCTGGTCTGCAATGAACATGGTGGTTGTCGTGATGACGTTCTGGTCTACCGACTCGGCGAGCAGGACTATCTCATGGTCTGCAATGCGGCCAATCGTGAGAAGATCATCGCTCACGTCGAGAAGGAGCGTGGCGATTTCGAATTCAACTTCGATGATCAGACTCTGTTGACGGCCATGTGTGCGATCCAGGGGCCCAAGGTCATGGATCTGATCGGCACAGTGTCTAAGGAGATTCCTGCGCTCAAACGGTTCCGTTTCACGACGAAGGATCTGATGGTGATCAAGGTCATGATCTCACGAACCGGCTACACCGGTGAGGATGGTGTCGAGGTGATCCTCGATTCCAAGATGGCGACTCCCGCTTTGGAGATGTTCCTGAAGGACTTCGGAACCGAAGGCTCCCTTGTCGCTCCCTGCGGTCTCGCCGCACGCGACACGCTTCGACTCGAGGCGGCGATGCCCCTCTACGGCCACGAACTCACCGAGGACATCGATCCCCTGTCGGCCGGACTCGGTTTCGCCGTCAAGCTGGACAAGGGTGATGCCGATCCCGAGGTCGAACGCTTCATCGGCCAGGACGCCTTGAAGGCCATCGCTGACAGAGGGCCGTCTCGAATCCTCTGCGGTCTNCTTCTNGATGGACGACGATCGGCCCGTCAGGACATGAAAGTNCTTCGGNANGACACGGAAATCGGTGTCGTGACCAGCGGNTGTCTGAGCCCGACCCTCGATCGTCCGATCGCCATGGCTTATCTCGACGCCGAACTNGTGNANCCCGGAAGTCGGGTCGANGTCGATCTCGGTCGNACGAAGGTCGAAGCCGAGATCTGCTCGCTTCCNTTCTACAAGCGATCTTGAACTCNNCNTTGTTCCAACGTATCGCATGAGACAGGGGAGACGCATTCGAGCGGCGTCTCCCCTTGTCATTCGTTCCTTNTTCACGGCCAGCTGTTNGTCGCATGAACCGTCAGNCNTNCCTCAGGANGCCATGCGTCTTTCCGAATCCTCCGACAGGAATCTCGTCGGTCGATCGTCCATCAACTGGNTCTGAAGTTTCTCCAGAGCCTTGGTCTGAATCTGCCTCACCCGTTCCCTGGTCAGGCCGACTCGTTCACCGATCTCCTTGAGAGTGAGAGGTTCCATGCCGGTGAGTCCGAAGCGAAGCCTCAGGATCTGCGCATCTCGTTCATCGATCGAATCGAGCATCTTGATCATGACTTCGAACTCCTCGCGGTTGGCGATGGCCTCCACCGGTGAACTGTTGCTTCGATCGGGACAGAGTTCCGCGAAGTCGATCGCTTCTCCGTCTTCGCCAACGGGGGCAGAGTTGGGCGCATTGAACGCCTTGACCGCACGCCTGATGATTTCGATCTTGCGAGGAGGAATCTGCATCTCCTCCGCCAGCTCGGTGGTGCAGGGCGTGCGTCCGAGTCTCTCTTCCAACCTGCGGGTGGCATCACGCCATCTGCCGATCAGCTCGATCATGTAGGCGGGCACGTGGATCGGTTGGACGGCATTGATGAGGTTTCTCTTGATGGACTGCTTGATCCACCACGATGCGTAGGTCGAGAACCGCGCNCCCTGNGCGGGATCGAATCCNTCGACGGCCCNGATCAGTCCGATGTTGCCTTCTTCGATCAGGTCCGCAAGCAGGACCCCNCGCCTCACGTAGTGCTTTCCGATCGCGATGACCAGCCTGAGATTGGCACGGATCATGTGCTCCTTCGCGGCCATGTCATTCTCATTGATGACCAGCCAGCCNAGCGTCTTCTCCTCTTCGGNNGTCAGNAGTGGNATCTGATCNACTTCTCGCATGTACAGCTGCAATTCCGACTGCAAAGGATTCGAATTGGTCTTCATCGGACCTCCCTGGTCACTTTCATGTGCGTGTCGAAGCTCCTAACACCCGACGCACAACCTCCATNGATCCTTCAGTCCTGTTCGAGACTTCTGGTCCGCCCTAGATCANTACTCCNNGAAACCCGTTTGGGTTCCCACTGAAATCTGATTCGGTCGCTGTCGACCNNTTCTTGAGGCCNCAGGGCGACTTCNTGCCCATTCAGGCCTCCTAAACCCACCCTGATGACGGATAACTTNGNGTTCCGACCGATATGATGGNTCTCCGTGAACTCGGATTCCTATGCAGACATGCTNTCTCGATGGCCCTATCAGTCAGGCAAGGTTCTGGCGCGGGTGGTGCCATCCGAGGACGCGGGGGANCGAATCCAGGTCCGGGTCGAATTTGGCATCCTTCAGATGGAGACGGGCGGTCACCCTGAAGGAGCCGTCCCCGTCTATGAATCCCTGGATGCCGGCGCTCAAGGTCTGGATGGCGCGACCTGTCTCGCGCTTCAAAGAGAAGCCGCTCTCTACGCCTACCGTGCCTTCATCCTCTCGGTTCTTGAACGACATGACGGGGTGGTCAGGGACATGACGAGAAATCTCGCGGTGATGTCGATGATCATCAGGTTGGCCGAAGGCGATGAAGATCGCGCACGCGCGCATTCCCTGACGGTTCAGTTTCTCACCATTCAGGCTCGTTCCCGCGCAGCCTTCGCGGCGGCTCGTGGAGATTACGGTCTGGCTCGAGGCACGCTCGAGTCCGATCTGGAGGAGATACGAAACGCTCTGCGTCGGGCGGGCCGCGGTCACGATGTCGATCACGCACCCGAAATCCAGCTGCTGGAGGGCATGCGCGACATGTTCGTTCCGAGATTGCCGTCAAGTCAACGCCAGGAGATGGAGGAGCGTCTCGCCGCNGCGATCGATGTCGAGAACTATGAACTCGCCGCGATTCTCAGGAACGAGCTGCGTCAGCTCTTCTGAGTCATACGTTGCAGCAGTGACTCGAATTCGGACCTGAACGGTCGTCCGCCGAGATCCGGATCGATCAGTCTGAGCCTCTGGATTCTCGTGGGGATCCTCTCCGTCGATCGATCGGCCTTCTCCATCATCAGAAGCTGTCCAAGCTGTGCGTTCCACCACACGTCCTTCGGGACGTTGTCACCCGGGCCGTTCTGGCCCAGTCTGCGATAGAGACGCATCGCTTCTCCAAGATCCTCGAGGTCCTCCGAGAGCGCGAGCGCGTCCGCATGTCCGCGCATGACCACCCATGCATCGGGCTGCTGCTCAGCCATCTTCCGCCAGAGGCGGATCGAACGTCCTGCGGCGCCGATTTCGTTGAGTGAACGGCCGATCATGACCTTCTCCATCATCGAAAGCGTGTCGAGAATGCCGGTGTCCGTCAGCGCCGTCAGGGACCTGATGTCCTCGACGATCCTTTCCTGTTCCAGACTCCGGGTGTTCGAATATCGGATGTCGTTCAGACGGGAAAGTCGNTNTTCCAGNATCACGGCAAGNGCGCTGCCTGCAAGTGCGGGATCGATCTCGATCGCTNGCACGAGTTCCGGCCGGTTCTCGAGGGCGTCCNGTCGTTCCGACATTCGCGCAAGCTTCATTCCATGCCGGAGAAACAGCGCATCGATCCGGGTCGCCGCGGGGATGTCCTCCCGTTCGATGATCCGTTCGATGACACCGATCGACTGGGGGTCACGCAAGAGCGGCGTTCTGTCTTTGAGCGAAGCGATTCTCGCCCGTGCCGCCGCGGTCTGGATGCCCGTGTCGCTCGGTCCGAATTCACCCACCACTCGATCCACCGTTCTCAGAAGAAGGTCGTACTCGATNNCGACCNTCTCNTCGGAGAGAGTCTCGAGTTCACGAATCAGGTCGANTTCCNGAAGACNGACGTCGAGGTATCNTGCNGCCTCCTCCTTGGTGGNCGGCCNGAACGAGTCCAGCAGNGNNCGACTCTNTCGGGGGCGNTTCCGTCTCAGATAGTGCTCNGCGAGTCTGAGNGNCTGCCCANCGACATCGTTTCNTCCNTCATCGGCGNTCGCATTCTCNATGAGGGNCTCCAGCGCCTNNTCGTATCTTNGAGTCGCNTCCNCGTGACCGGCCCGAGCCCATGGTTCGGTGAGGTCCGCCACCAGAGCGGGGCCNCCGAAGGGNTGATNCGGGTGTTCNNGNTAGAGGATCTCGCACAGCGCCGNCGCTTCGAGNCNTTCGTCCTCGAGCAANGCGATCCNGGCCGCCGTTTCCAGCGTTCGTGCTCTGGCCGGCTCATCCACCTCGGCGGTCAATGACGCATCTCGAAGCATGTTGAGCATGTCCGGTTGCCCGATCAGGTCGCGACTTCTTGCGGCAAGTTCCTTCTGGCCGGCCGCCCACAGCACGGCGAGTGGTGCGTCCTTTCTTCCATGGACCTCTTCAAGATCCGCCAGACGAGCGGCCAGAGGACCGTCGAGGCTCCAGTCGCCGTGCCCGCTGGATTCGTCAAGCAGCATGATCCATGCATCACCTGCGCCATCTTTCCACGGCGATCGCCCTGTCGTGTCGAGATCAGGGGGATCGTCGGTGGTGGCCGCTTGCTCGATGATGTCCGCAAGCAGGAGTTTTTCGTATCCCCGGGTCCGGTCGAGTTCACGAATCATCCTCACGCCGAGCGCCTTCGCGGCGTCACTTCCTTGAAGAAGAGCGACCTCTCGAAGTCCTCTGATTCGATCCTCGATGGCGTCGAGGTTCTCCTGATCGGATGCCGCGCGGAGTTCCGCTCCGTCTCCGGTCGCCAGAAGCGCCTGGCGGAACCAGTGGTCCACGATCTCCCTGGCCTCGTCCTGAAGCTCCGTTCGATCCCTCATCGAGCGAAGGATCTCGACGGCTTCTCGTCCGGATGCGGGATCCGTTCTGGCGGCGAGTGACAGACCGATCGCCTTGAGCAGTGGGATTCTCAGATCCCTCTCGAAAATCAGACGCTCATGCAGGGAGATCAGCGTGGCGTCGCGATCGAATGCCTCCTTCGACTCGACCCGTTCGATCGCCGCGTCGATCGTGGCTTCTGCCTCAAGAATCTCCTGAATCCCTCTGGCGACGATCAGCGGAATGTCTGGCGGAAGAAGCGGGCATGACGGGTGTGCGACCATCAGATGCGTCGACCAGCTGGTCGGGAATTCGATTCTCTTCAGGAGCAGGGTCTCGGTCTGATCGGTCAGCCACATCGGGCGTCTCGGGTCCTGTCGCAACGTCTCGAGCTTCAACAGCTCGCTCCTGGTCACGATGGTTTCGTCCAGCGCCCGTGACCGGAGTTCGTCGCCATTCATCACGTCATCCGCGACATTCTCCGATCTTGCGATCTCTTCGAGAAAAGGCCCGGCTTGATCCGTTCTCTCCTCGCTCGCCACAGTGCCCACCGCGAAAGCGGTCAGCAGCATGATGTTCAACAGACCGAGCATGGTCGTTCTTCGAGTCCCTGTCTCCGTCATGGTTCTGGATCCGAGAAATGAACGCTTCGATAACCAGCACGGATGACCGCGTTGAAGACATCGACGACATGCTCCCATCGTGTGTCCGGTGTCGGGACTATCTGAATCGGATGGTCCGAGAGGAAGAGGCCGATCGATTCTCCCGATCGATTCTCCGAGAGGAAACGTTCAAGGTCGGTCAGGTCGTCCTGTCTCGGATATTGCGATGGCAGTGTCACAGAAAGCCTCTCCCCGTCAGGCTCGAGTGAAACCACTCGTATCCTCAGCGGTTCTTCGGGGATGTCGAATGGATCGTCCAACCTGGTGGATCCCCCTCTGTCGGGGAGATCCATTCGAAAGACCTGCTCGCCCAGAGCGAAGTTCGTCGCAAGCAGGAAGTAGATCAGGAGCTGAAAGACGACATCGATCATCGGCGTGAGATTCAAGCCGACTCGAGTCGTTCGATGGCCCGACCTCCTCGCATTCATCACTCGATCTCTTTTCTTCTCGTGACGACCACGAGATTCACTCTGGCGGGTGTGGCGCTCCCTGATCTCGTGTTGGCTTCGTTGATGGCGTTGAGCAGTGGGGCGATGTGCTTCTGACTCGTGCGTCGGTCCGCTCGGAGATTGATTCTGAGATCGGGATTTCCACGAAGCATGGGCGTCAGGGCCCTGCGCAGAGCGTCGATTCCATCCGCACCGAGCGGGTACTCCACCGAGTTCAAGCGGTATCCGGCGGCCTCTCCCTCCTCGTCGGGAAGCACGTTCAGGACGCTTCTCGATTGATCCGGTGGCGGTGCGCTTGCCGTCGGCTCGGGTTTGGGCAGCTCCATCTCGACGGATTCCACCTCGCTGATGGTCGAGACCACCACGAAGAACACCACGAGTAGGAATGTGATGTCGATCATCGGGGTCAGATTGGCCTCGATCCGTGCAGGCCCTCGTTCATGAAGCCGACTCATGACCCGGACCCGCTTCGAGTCTCGTCGTCCGATCCCTTGAATCGCTCCAGCATGTCGAGCACGTGCATCTCGGCATGGCCGTTCAGCGCATCGATTCGATTTCGAATCGTCGCGTATCCGGCGAGTGCGGGAATCGCGACCAGAAGACCCCAGAACGTCGTCACCAGAGCGGTTCCGATGCCGCCTGCGAGTGCGACGGGATCAGCGTTTCCGCCGCTTGCCACGATCGAACCGAATGCGACGATCATTCCGTAGACCGTGCCAAACAGACCGATCATCGGCGCGACCTGCCCAAGGACGTTCAGAGGCTCGACCCTTCTGAATCGCTCCGCGGCGAGCTCCGACGCACTCTGCATGACCTTGTTCTCCATCGCCTGATGACCGTGAGGTGCTTCCGAAAGTCCTGCATACGCCATCTGATCGAAGTCCGTCTCTCCCAGTCGGGTGAAGGTCAGAGCCTCCTCCCATCTGTCGGTTCTGAGCAATTCCCGGATCTGATCGATCCTCTCCGGAGGTGCGATGGTCTTTCGCCCGTTGGCCATGATCAGATTGACGAGCATTCCGATTCCGATGATCGAAAGNAGCAGCAANNNCCAGATCAGGATCGAGCCGAACCACTCCATTCGAACCACGCCATCGGGTCCCGTGCTCTGNGAGAAGAAGAACGCTCCGGTGAANCCTNCCGTCGTTGATGATTCNNGGNTGGAATCCGCCNGNGCCNCANTNGCGAGGGGCGCCAGAAGGCATGTCATGNCAAGGGNGTGGAATTGCANTNTCGAGAACGTCACGAACATGTCATGGTCTCCCTGTCGATCCGGAAGGATCCGTCGNATCGATCTGGATGGGTTTCAAGCCCAGTTCAGAACGGTTCAGAAAACGATAGGCCTCGGCTTCGTTGCTTCNTGCATCATCGCCTCCNCCGTGCCGTCTTGCGATCAATTTCAAGGCNTCGAGGGGATCCTCGTCAAGAAACTGAACGCAATTGATGTNCGTCCCTCTGCGTCCGCTCANCGGATCGATCGGGTTCAACGCCTCNAGNGCTGTCANCAGGGCTTCAGTGTTCATTTCNTAGCGACCTGATCCNGTGATGTTGCTGCTNAGNAGGAAGATCACNTCGGGAGCCAGCGCCATGGCNCGCTCAAGAGCGTTCAAGGGGCTGCTGCGTCCGCTNGGGATG
Source organism: Phycisphaerae bacterium (assembly GCA_002709755.1). Taxonomy (GTDB): domain Bacteria; phylum Planctomycetota; class Phycisphaerae; order Phycisphaerales; family SM1A02; genus UBA8087. The sequence continues at coordinate 143,729 of PAQN01000026.1, read as the reverse complement.
ATGTTCTCATCGATCCAGGACAGNGTCTNCACCTTGTTCGCNTCGGTGGCNCGCATGAGTTGTCCCGATGGCGGGGTCTCGACCGCTTCATCNCGCTGGAAGAAGATGATCGAGAAGGACTGTGCNGCGGACAGGCGATCGATGCTGTTGCGAAGNTCTCTCAGGANCACCGGNAATGCCCCGATCATCGAACCNGAGGCATCCACCACGTAGACGATTCTTCGTGCGGCNCCTCCTCCGAGTCCCACGAANGANACNCTTCCGAGGCTGGTCGGCGCAGCGCCTCGNAGGCCNTTTCCGNNGAAACCGCNNCGTGTCGGCATCACGAATTCNGTGGTTTCAAGNGTGGAATCATCGATCGCGATCGGTTCCAGNACGAGGGGGGCCGCNGCGGANTGTTCCATCTCGATTTCNGCNAGTGGCCGGGCATCAGCCTGGTCGGTCGTCGCGATGATCAATGGAGTNGTTTTCGGTTNGGAATCCCGGGACATGTTCCAGCCGAGCAGAAGCACGAGCAGGAGAAGCAGGGCGTGTCCCAGAATGCTGCTGNTCCATGCCACTGCGTTTCTTCGAGTGCCGACNNTGNCNGGGCNCCNGGGCCCTCTGGAAGTCNCCGATCCATCCNCTGAAGAATCATGCNTCCGAGGNNTCACTAGTCGATCATTCCATNTTNNTCATCATCGGCGAGGTAGGCGCGCCGCGACGNATGACCTCCGAACAGNAGTCTGTCCAGGCTGAANGCACCCGGTCCGCAGAGNAGNACGATCACCGCGAGCGTGAATGTTCCGATCTGTGCGATGAAGGCATTGAACGTCTCGGTCGGCATCGAGAAGAGCGCGAACGTCGAGGCGCAGAACTCGGGCATCGTCCCGATCATGAAGTTCCCCACGGCCAGAACCACCATCCCCAGCGCCCACATCCGTGAGAGGATTCCGATCAACACAAGGCCGCTGCCGATCAAGGCCACCAGGACCGCGATCCACGCGAACAGAACCGGCGATCCCATGCCCGCGGATTCGATGTGCAGCGCGATNCNATACAGCCGGCGTGCCTNGATCGAACCGGTCGNGTCGCTCGCNTCGGATCCCGNCTCTTNCGTCTGCAAGNNGACTTCAGNGACCGGAGTCGGCTGGGTNGGCACGGGATTNATGAGTCTTTCNACCCGTGCAGCATCCTCTCCGGTGAATTCGACCTCNCCAAGCTCGGAGAGACCNACGGGAAGAAAGGCGAGAAAGAGGACGACTCTGGCAAGAAGCAGGGCCGGGCTCATTCCAAGTGGTGCTTTGACGGCCAAATCAAGGACTCCAATGCGCGTTGGGGACTGTGCGTTCCATAGTACCTCCCTCATGCCTGTCACGGGTCCTCGGTTTTCGGGATGGCTTGTGAACCTCAACCNGGAGACGTAGCATCCCAGANTCGCGNACATGGCGGAATCGGCAGACGCGCGGGATTCAGGTTCCCGTGGGNCCCCGAGCAGGGTCAAGCCCNGTGGNCCGTGGTGTCGACNAGAGTTTCGATCCCANCCGTTTCAGGAGGTCTNCTTGAGCCCAGAATCCGNAATCACATCATCCGATTCAGACCATGANTCACCCNAGGGGTGGGCCCCTGATTCGTGGCGGCGGTGCAGGACCCTGCAGCAACCCACCTATCAGGACGGGGCGCGAGCCGCCATGGTCTACGAGCGACTTCGTCGCATTCCTCCGTTGGTGACCTCCTGGGAGATCGAGGCTCTGCGCAGGCAGCTCGCNGAAGCGGCCAGAGGCGAGCGATTCCTTCTCCANGGTGGTGATTGCGCCGAACGATTCGACGAATGCACGCCCGATCACATCACTNCGAAACTCAAGATCCTTCTTCAGATGAGTCTCGTGCTGGTGCACGGTGCCAGTCGTCCGGTGACTCGTGTCGGNCGATTCGCCGGGCAGTATGCGAAACCTCGATCNGCATCGGAAGAGACTCGAGACGGCGTGANCCTTCCTTCCTATCGAGGTGACAACGTCAATCTTCCCGANTTCGATGAAACNTCNAGAGAACCCGATCCCGATCTCCTTCTGCGTGGNCATGANTGTTCCGCCCTNACTCTCAACTTCATTCGTGCCTTGATCGACGGTGGTTTCGCCGATCTTCATCACCCCGAATACTGGAATCTCGGTTTCGTCGAGCACTCGCCCCTGCGAGCTCAGTACGAGCACATCGTGAGCTCCATCGCTGAATCGCTGCGTTTCATGGAGACCATCTCAGGCGCTCAGGCCGGGCAGNTGAAACGAGTCGATTTCTTCAGCAGTCACGAGGCGTTGTTGTTGATGTACGAGTCGGCCATGACCAGGCAGGTGCCTCGGCGCAGCGGTTGGTGGAATCTCGGGACCCACATGCCCTGGGTCGGTGTNCGCACCGGCGAACCCGACGGTGGGCACATCGAGTACTTGCGTGGCATCCGGAATCCCATCGGNGTGAAGGTNGGTCCCGCCTCCGATCTCGCGAAACTTCGTGCCACCCTCGACATCCTCGATCCCGATGACGAACCCGGTCGAATCACCCTGATCCATCGTTTCGGNGCGAAGGAGGTGGGACGATGNCTTCCTCCCGTGCTCGAGATGATCAGGTCCACCGGTCGCACCGTGCTCTTCACCTGCGANCCNATGCACGGAAACACCGAGACCGTGGAGATCAAATCCGGGGCCGCGCTNGGGCGCAAGGTCAANACCAGAAAGTTCGGTCACATCCTCTCCGAACTCGAACAGGCCTTCGACATCCATGAGCGTGCNGGGACNCTGCTTGGCGGCGTTCATTTCGAATTGACCGGGGATGACGTCACNGAATGCACCGGTGGCGCCAGAGGGCTGGTCGACGATGATCTGGCCACGTCCTATCGCTCGCATGTCGATCCACGGCTGAACTACGACCAGGCCCTTGAAATGGCCATGTTGATCGCCGGTCGCATGGGGCGCACCAAGGGCTGAAATCCTCCCTCAAGCAGGTTCGGCGGGGGTCGGGTGCCGCCCGGTTCAGCACACCCTGCGCGTCACGGGTACCATTCCGCCTTCATGAGCACTTCCCATCAGGAATCTGAAACGTCGACGACCCGAAGGGTGGTCTTCACCGGACTCGGCCCGATCAGCGCATTCGGTCCNGGCATCGAACCCCTCTGGGCCGCGATGCTCGAAGGCCGATCCGGAATCACATCACTCGACTCGCGATTCGATGCCTCCGGTTTCGAGTGTCCTTTCGCCGCCAGTCTGCCCGCCGAGNNCTTCGATGTNCGCAAGGTGGTNCCCAAGACNTATCGCAAGGCGACCAAGGTCATGGCACGCGACACCGAACTCGCCGTGGGNGCCGCGGCCATCGCGGTNTCCGATGCNGGACTCGTGACCAGNGCCACCGATGGNGACGAGCCTCCCACGATCCCGCCTTCCAGGACCGGGTGTCACATCGGCGCNGGACTCATCGCGGCCGATGTCGATGAACTTTCCGCGGCGCTGGTGACCAGTCTCGACGACGAGGGTGACTTCGACATCGGACGATGGGGTGAGATCGGAATGGGAAATCTCACTCCGTTGTGGCTGCTGAAATATCTCCCCAACATGCTCGCCTGTCACGTCACCATCATTCATGACTGTCAGGGTCCATCGAACACCATCACCTGTGCGGAAGCCTCCAGTGGTCTGAGCATCGGTGAGTCCATGCGAGTGATCATGCGAGGTCATGCTGATCTGTGTCTCACCGGCGGCGCGGAGAGCAAGTTGAATCCCATGGGCCTTCTTCGTCAGCAATATGCGAAGCGACTGGCCTCCGTCTCACCTGAAGCTGCCCCGGACTCCATCGTGCGTCCCTTCTCGACCGATGCCTCGGGCGGCGTGCTCGGCGAAGGGGGGGGCATTCTCGCGCTCGAGGGGCTCGATCATGCGCTGGCGCGTGGGGTCGAACCCATCGCGGAACTGGCCGGGTTCTCCGCCTCCCAGGCCATGTGTTCGGACACGGTCGGTCGTGCCTACGACGATGAGGACGTCTCGGTGGTGAGAGCCATTGAAGCGGCCTTGTCATCGGCTGACTGCGACCCATCCGAAGTCGATGCCATCGTGCCTCTTGGATCCGGCATTCCCTGGATGGATGCGGTCGATGCTCGCGCCATACGAGACGTCTTCGGCTCTCGTGCCTCGGAGATTCCTCTGATCACCATCGTGCCCTACGTCGGGCTGTGTGGGGCAGGGATCGGAGCCATCGCCGTGGCCGTGGCCGCACAGTGTCTTCGCGAGCAGACACTGCCTGCACGAATCGGATCCATCGATCCCGGTGACGTTGGTTTGAACTGCGGATCATGCGAGTCGACCGATGCGAAATTGCGATCGATCCTCGTGTTCACAACGAGTCTCGGAGGGCAGAACGTCGCGATGCTCCTCCGACGCTGGACGAATGGAGAAAGCTCATGACCACGCCACCACGTGTCGTCGTCACAGGGATGGGTTGGGTGACGCCTCTTGGGTGCTCTCTCGAGGAGGTCTGGGCCCGTCTGATCGCGGCGGATTCGGGGATGGATTTCATCACTCGATTCGACGCCAGCACCTTTCCGACCAAGTTCGCCGCCGAAATCAAGGACTACGATTTCACGAAGTACGTTCGCGATCCATCCATTCATGCCACCGCCGGACTGAATTCGAAGTTCGCTCTCGGGGCCGCGAGCCAGGCCTGGCGACAGGCGGGGTTGTACGACTTCGACTCCCTCGATCGATCAAGAGTCGGTCTGTACCTGGGCGCCGGTGAGGGAGTTCTCGACACTCCGAACTATCTTCAGACCAACGTGCACAGCTGGGATGGTGAAAACAGGAGAGTCGATGGCCGTCTCTGGGCCGAGTCCGCGCTTCGAACCATGCATGATCTCACCGAGGTCGAGCAGGAACCGAACATGCCCATCGCGCATCTCGCGCGTGAATTCGAAGTGACCGGGCCCGCATTCAACTGCCTGACAGCGTGTGCCGCGAGTACTCAGGCGATCGGTGAGGCCTTCGACATCATCAGACGTGGTGAAGCGGATCTCATGATCTCCGGCGGAACCCACACGATGATCCATCCTCTGGGGGTCACCGGATTCAACCGATTGACCGCTTTGAGCACCTACGATGGAGATCCCGCCGAGGCCTCCCGCCCGTTCGACCGCACTCGTGGCGGGTTCGTCATGGGCGAGGGCTCCGGAATCGTGACCATCGAACGTCTTGATCATGCCCTTGCCAGAGGCGCGACGCCCCTCGCTGAAATCGTCGGGTACGGTTCGAGTTGCGATGCCTTCCGCATCACGGACATCCAGCCCGATGGCCGCGGTGCCGCTGCCGCCATGGGCATGGCCTTGAAGCAGGCGGGGATCGATCCGAATGTACCTCATGCCGATGGCGGTCCTCCGATCGATTACATCAGTGCACATGGCACCGGGACCAAGGAGAACGATTCGATCGAAACACGTGCTGTGAAGCGTGTGTTCGGTGAACTTGCGGGCACCATTCCCATGAGTTCCATCAAGAGCATGATGGGGCACCTCATCGCGGCAGCTGGAGCGGTCGAACTCATCACCTGCATCATGGCCATCGATCGCGGTCAGATTCCTCCCACTCGAAATCTCCATCATCCGGACGAGGGGCTTGATCTGGATTACGTTCCGAACGAATCTCGTGAGGCGAACGTCACGACATGTCTCTCCAACAACTTCGGTTTCGGTGGACAGAACGACACTCTCATCGTGACCAGGTACGCTGAATGACTCGAGCTTCACGCAGAGGAATGCGACCTCGGCGTTCAAGCATCCTTCTTATCACCGCGATGCTCGGCATCGTTCTGGGCGTGAGCACGATTCTCATCCTTTCGACTCCGGCATCCTTCCTGCCACCTCGGCCCGCGCTTGTGGATTCAGCCTCGGAGAGGGCTCGCCTGTTCGAGCGGGCCTTCGTCTCCGAGCTCACCAGAATCAGACGACCCGAAGCGCAGTGGGGGGTTCGGATTCGTGAGGAAGACCTCAATGCATGGTTGTGGGTACGTCTCCCCGAGTGGGTGTCGCATGTCGGAGGGGATGAACTCAGTGCATTCGGATCGATGCAATCGATCCTCGCCTCCGATCGAATGCTCCTGACCTCCGCCGATGGCGTCTTCGCATTCGAGCCCATCGTCGGGACGGACGGGCTCTCATTGCTCCCCCGAGCTGGAAATTCGCTTGGTCGCCTCCCGGTGCCGGGGACACTTGTTCGCCTGTTCGATCGAGGGTTCGAATTCAGCCGGATGCTGGGCTCGTTCGGCGGAATCACGTCGCAGGAGAGTGCTCTTCCCACTCGATACCAGCTCGGTGATGGTCGAACCGTCGAACTTCTCGAAACCCGACTCGGGGATGGGGAGCTGGTGCTCGTCTTTCAAACATCGAGTGAGCGGCGGTCGACCGACTGAGGTCGTTTCAGATGTTGAACGTCATCGCCCATCGACGAGGCGGGGTGGCTTCGTCATGAGTCAGATCACCTTGTGCGGTCTGCATCCAAGCATCCGTGTTCACCCAAATAAAGTTTCGGCAAAAAAACGACCGAGCCAGCCCCCACTGCCGGCTCGGTCAAAGGTTCGGCCTCAACCGGAATTAACCGGGAGCCCGACACGAGTTCGTTACTCGTACCCCTTAAAATTACCAAAGGTATTTCAACTCGCAAGTGATCATTCCGGGAATTGGACGCATCATTCTTTGATGTGCCATAACGGGCTTTAAACGCCTTTTTCAACCTGAAAATAAGGGCCTCCGGTGCCATAGGCGGTTTTTTTCGTCGCGCCTCGTGCGGTCTGTCACGAACTTCGAGTCAACGGATCGTCGCCCGAAAGCACCATCATGAAGGGAGTTCCGTTCATGCGCACAGGTGCTGCGGTTTTTCCATTTTCTTCTGGAACCCGATCAAATTTCTCCCTCATCGTCCGGTCAGAACGAAGCACAAACACGGTATTTTCTCACTACCACCGCACTTTTCGTTTCACTCGGGATGTCCTCGATGCCTGCGACTCCAAAACTCAGAATGCTTGATTGGTCTCGGACGCTTGCATGTTCCGGTGCGGAGCATCTTCACAGGCATCTGCACGAGAACCCCTCCGCCTCCGCCTGTTCGGTGCTCCTTCCAGGCCGTCGCGTCCGACGTCGTCTGCAGAAGGCTCTGTTGGACGCTTCCCTTCGCTCGGGTGGTCGAGATGCGGTCGAATGCCCTCGTCTTCTCACCGCCTCGGGATTGGTCGAGGCTTTTCTGGAATCGAATTCGACTCTTCGGCCCGTGGATGATTCGATCTCGATCGTGTTCTGGGCGGAAGCGTTCAAGTCTCTTGGTCGCGATGCGGGGCGCCTTCTCGGGCGTGAAGTCGTTCACGAATCTTCCAGCCTCCCCCGCGTGACGATCCTGCGTCAGGTCTGCGAGGACCTCGATGCCATCGGTATGACGCCCCATGATGTCCTTGAGACTGGGTTCGATGTCGGCTCCGAGGAGCGCTGGAACGCCCTCGAAGCTCTGCGACGTCTGGCGCACGAACGCCTGCAGTCGAGCGGACTCGTGGAAAGGACCTTGCACCGTCACCGGATGATTCAGCACGGTGTGCTTCGCCTCGATGCACCCGGACAACTCTTCGTTCTCGGTGTGAACGATCCCGGCCCGTTGACCATGGCCTTCTTCAAACGCTTTCCGGATCGTGTCACAATTCTCGTTCAGGGCCCGAATGACGGGGAGGATCAGTTCGATGAGTTCGGTCGACCGCGTCCGGAAGCCTGGTTGAACCGGTCATCCGTGGTGCCTCGAGAGGCCATGTCACTGGTCGATCGCCCGATCGACGCCGGTGAGGTGCTTCTCGAACAGCTTGCTCGGAGTTGTGAGAACGCCCCACTCAAGACCGATGATTTCGTCGTGGGATTGTGTGATGAACGTCAGGCTGGAGTTCTCGAGCGATGCGGGCGTCGTGCCCGGGTTCCGCTCCGGTCGGCTGCGGGATCCGCACTGTCCCAGGGCGAGGTCGCACGCGTCATCGACGGTGTCTCGAACTATCTCAGATCGCCTGACATCGTTCATTTCTCCGAACTTCTGAGGNTTCCATCATGTGAGACCTGCCTGTCTTCGAAGTCCGCTCAGGACGCGGTTCGTCATCTTGATTCGTGGCGGGAGAAGCGGGTCGGTGGAACCTTGGANGATCTTCGCACCCTGAGTCCGGATTCCGATGGTGGTGGCGACGAGCTGCTTCGCAACGCCGTGATGGATCTGGATCGAATGCTCGCACCTGTCACTGAGGCTCGTGATGTCCAGGGGCGTCTGCTTGCTGCCGGGGCCCTGCTCAGGACGATCTTCGAGTCTCAGAGAGAGAAGGAGATGGTGTCACGNTCGCTCGANGCCCTNGAGTCNCTCATCAACACGTTGAATTCATGCGACGGTCTGCCCTTCATTTCGTCATCCGCTCTGTTCGACCTGTTCTCTCGCATGCTCAAGAGTCTTCGTTGCCCTGCGGCCCCGATCGATCCCGAACGGGGTGCGATCGAGATGCTCGGCTGGTTGGATGTCAGGAACGAGCCTGCTTCGAACATCGTTCTCGTCGGATTCAATGATTCGGGCGAACTCGGCTCGGCACCATCCGATGGCTGGCTGACCCAGACGCTGCGCGGTTCGCTGGGTCTGCCGACCGAGGATTCCCGGCAAGCTCGAGACGCGCATGCCATGCACGTGCTCCAGGCCAGAACGCCGAATCTGCAGGTGATCGTGAGTCGTCACGATCACCGTGGGGATCCCGTGGTNCCAAGTCGGCTCTTTCTCGGATCGGGNGGGCAGGAAAGCGCGCATCGGGTGCTCGAGACCATGTCCACGTCTCCAAGATCGTTCCCGGCGCATCAGCTCATCGGTTCGCCATCACCCAGCGAGCACCTCGGATTTCCCGCACCGGACATGCCCGAACATCCGGTCATCGACCGACTTCGAGTGACTGATTTCGCATCCTGGATCCGATCACCGAAGCGGTTCTGGCTTGAACGTCTCTCACGATTGAAGACNGTCGAATCGAATCATCTCGAACTCGATGCACGTTCGTTCGGAANNCTCGCTCACGATGTTCTCGAACGTTTCGGACGAAGNGGNCTGAGAGANTCCACNGATGAAGTCGAGATTGTCGCTCTTCTCGAGGCNGAGCTCGANGATCTCGTGATGATGCGTTANGGAGCNCCNTGCGCTCCCGCCATCGAGATACAGCGCAGGATGCTTCGTGACAGGTTGCGTCGATTCGCGTTCATCCAGGCTCGNGATGCGGCCTCCGGGTGGCACGCTCATTCGGTCGAGGAGACNCTGGAATGTCGATTGGAGATTCCAGATCATGAACCCGTGACGCTGGTCGGTCGTGTCGACCGGATCGATCGTCACGTCGATGGTCGNTGGCGCGTGCTCGATTACAAGACATCCGAGAANGCGGTGACCGCCTCCTCGAAATNCTCGAAGGATGGTGTCTGGAACGATCTTCAGCTTCCTCTCTACGACCTTCTGATGCGTCGGACGATCGCGGATCCCGGTGACTCGATCGAACTCGGCTATGTGTCNCTTCCCCGTGCTCTGCAGGACGTCGGAATCAGCGTGGCGACGAAATGGGATTCGGACATCATNCAATCCGGCATCGAACTGGCAAGGACGATCGTCCGTGAAATGCGTTCATACGACTTCAGCCGACCGCCNAGAGGNCGTTCNTTCGGGCACGAGGTCGACGGCATCGATCGAATTCTACGTTCTTCGGTCCTGCTCACCGGCGCTGATGACGAGGAGGAATCGGAGTCATGACTCAGAATCCCCATCGTCGGGTGCTCGCGTCAGCCGGAACTGGAAAGACCCACCGACTGACCTCGCGTTTTCTCCAGTTGATGGTCGAAGGAAGCGAGGCGCGTGCCATTCTCGCAACCACCTTCACACGGGCCGCCGCCGCGGAGATCCGGGATCGAATTCTCACNCGTGTNGCCAANGCNGCGCTTGCAGAGGNCGATCTGAAAAGCCTCGGGANTCAGATCGGNCATCCCGANCTCGACTCGAAGCAGGTTCTCTCNCTNNTGGATGGTCTTCTGCGTGATCTCGGNTCGCTGCAGATCTCGACAATCGACAGTTTCATCGGTCGCGTCACCTCGGCCTTTTCCGCCGAGCTGGGNCTCGCATCGGATGCCGAAGTCCTCTACGACGATGGACAGCGTGGCCTCCAGGACCGCACACTGCGACGTGCGTTCGAGTCTCTGGAATCCACGGCCGAGATGGATGCATTCGCCACCGCTCTCGATGGACTCAGCAAGGGCTCTCCCCGTCGGTCCCTGACGGAATCGCTCCGNTCGATCATCAAGGATGGCATGGCCGTCTACAACCAGTCCGACGGCCTCATCGNNCCCTGGGAAAGTCCNNNCGACGANGGATTGAAGTCGATCGATCCNCGNAGCTTCATCCCCCGATTGAAGGAAGCCGCGGANCGTCGNCCGACCGGGCCGAAAGGCAAGCGGAAGAGCGTCGCAAAGAACCTCGATGGGCTTCGGGCGTTGCTGGAGGGATACGACGATGATCAGGACTGTTTCGCGCTTCTGGCCGAACCGCTCTCGAAAGGTGTCGCGCTCAAGGTCCGTCTCGGAGAACCCACCTATGTCGAGAAGACGCCCATCGATGAGATGACTCTGGAGGTCATGTCCGATCTGCTTGCGTTCTTCGATCGTGTCGTGAAACGTGAATACGCTCGGCGNACGCTTTCGACCTTCAAGCTTCTCGATCGATATCACGCCGCTCGTGAGGANATCCGNCGCGAACTCGANGTGGCGACGTTCGATGATCTCGTGCGNGTGCTCGCGCATGCGGATTCGGAGACTCTTCGTCACGACATCTGGTTCCGCCTGGACGGACGTATCTCCCATCTTCTTCTGGACGAGTTCCAGGACACGTCTCTGATGCAGTGGAAGGTGCTTCGTCCCCTCGCGGAGGAGATCGTCTCGGATTCCAGTGGTGAACGGACCTTCTTCTGNGTCGGCGACGTCAAGCANTCGATCTACGGNTGGCGGGGGGGGTTGCCCGGCATCCTCGAACATCTCGATCGGATGGTGCTNCCGGGTGGNGGNNTCACGGAANTNGGCGANGAACGTCTCGATCGAAGNTANCGCACNGGTCCCTGCATTCTCGGAATCATCAACCGTGTCTTNGGTGNGNTGNACTCCCTCGATTGCGTGAANGAGGCGNCNGAANTGAAGTCNGCTGCGATCCGTTTCGGACGACTCTGGGATGAACATCGCAGTGANGTTGAGAAGCTNCCNGGTTGTTTCGAACTCGTCGCCACCCGCGTCGACGACGAGGAGAAACGNTCCTCCGCCGAGGCCCGGCAGGATGCCGCGTTGCGGGCGTCTCAGCTCGCGGCGGATCTGCACCGGGCGCATCCCGGTTGTTCGATCGGTGTCCTGACGCCTCGCAATCAGGTCGCAGGGCTCGTGGTCGAACACCTGCGTGACATGGGAATCGACGCCACCGGCGAAGGTGGGGGGTCCTTTCTCGATTGCGGCGCCTCGATCGTGTTTCTGGAGACCCTGCGTCTTGCTGAACATCCCGGTGATTCGGCCGCCGCCTTCAACATCGCCCGTTCACCTCTCGGTTCCCTCCTGGAGTTCGTGTNCGAGGATGATTCGTCATCCGAACTCTCACGTCGTCTGCGAAGACGTTTCATCACGGATGGCGTGGCGCAGACCATGGAAGGCTGGGTGGCCGAACTCGCGGGTCGGCTTGATCGACGAGAGATCGCCCGACTCGAGCGGCTTTTGATCGAGGTCCAGCGGATCGAAGCGAATGGGGAACGTTCCCTCGCCCTGATGCTCAAGGAGCTNGAGCGTCTCGGTCTCGATGAACCCGGTGCCGATGTCGTTCGTGTTCTCACCATACACAAGAGCAAGGGGCTGGCCTTCGACCTCGTGGTGCTTGCNGGTCTCGACGAGAAGATGGTGTCNGGNACTCCGGTCCTCGTGACGGATCAGCCGGTCCCGCCNGGNGAGATCGTNCAGGTGAGCAGTTGGGTGAAGAANGGNCTCGTGCCCGATGANNTTCAGCCCATGCAGGACGTCTGGAAGGCTGACGTCGCCTTCGAACGTCTGTGTCAGCTNTACGTCGNCATGACTCGCGCACGTCAGGGTCTCTTCGCAGTGGTTGCGCCATCGACCGCCTCGGGNTCTCGANANGGNTCNATGGGCGCCNTGCTTCGTGAAGTTCTGGNTGGCNCTGGNGTTGGAACCGATCCGGCCAGGCCCGAGCTTCTGGCGTCAGCCGGTTCGCGCGAGGATCTTCCCAGCGCTGTNTCGGTCCAANCCGACNCCGGNGGNGNGCGGTCCCTTGCATTCGACCTCGTACCCGGTGATCTGGATCTCGTCGCCTCAGCGCCATCTGCCGTCCCCTCATCGGATGTTCGAGGTGATCCGGACGGCGAACAACCTCTCGCCGGACGCGCCTATGGAATCGCCATCCACGCCTTGTTCGAATCCATCCATTTCATCGAGGATGCTTCCGGAGATGATTCGATGTTTCGTTCCACTCTCTGCAGGATCAGCCCGGATCGATCCGAGGTCTGGCGTGAGGCCGTGCTATCGGATTTTCATGCCATGCTTGCCAATGATCAGATCCGTTCTCTGCTGTCTCGTCATCCCGACTCCATGGCCGTTGGGGAAGGTGAGAACAGTGAAGCCGAGCGTGAGCTTTCCTGGTTGAGACGGACTNCNGATGGTCGGATCCAGGAGGGGANTCTTGACAGACTTGTCGTGACGCGGCGGGAGGGGGTTCCTCAGAAGGCTCTCGTCATCGATTGGAAGACCGATCGTGTCGCCTCGGGGGAAGAAATCATGCATGCCGAGTCTTACCGTCCACAGCTCGAGGCTTATCGGGAGGCGGCCTGCCAATTGACCGGTCTGGCCGGGGATCGGGTGGCTGTGGTACTGGTCTTTGTCAGAAACGGGATCCTCGTCCCTCTTGAGAGTTGAGTTTCCATCGGCCCTTTGAGCCTGCTAGGATTGTGTCTCGAATCGTTCCCCCCTGACCTCATTTCTGCGGATTCGGATTACCTGTCATGGCCACCCTGACGATCAACGGCAACAAAGTGGAGTTCGAACCGGGTACCACGGTTCTTCAGCTTGCCATCGACACCGGGCTTGAGATTCCTCACTACTGCTATCACCAGTCCATGAGTGCCCCTGCGAACTGTCGAATCTGTCTGGCCGAAATCTGGCAGCCCAATCCGCGCAATGATGGCAAGCTCGAGTCTCTCGGCAAGCTGGTTCCAACCTGTTCGACTCCCGCTGCCGACGGAATGATCGTCTACACCGACTCCCCCAAGGCGATCGCCAATCAGAAGTCGGTGATGGAACTCCTGCTCATCAACCATCCGGTCGACTGCCCTGTCTGCGATCAGGCGGGTGAATGCCATCTCCAGGATTATTCCTACCAGTATGGCCGTGGTCAGAGTCGCTTCCAGGAAGACAAGAACAAGCAACCCAAGAAGGATCTCGGGCCGAATGTCCTTCTCTACTCGGACCGTTGCATCATGTGCACCCGGTGCGTCCGATTCACCCGTGAGGTGACCGGAACCGCCGAGCTCATGGTCGAGGGCCGTGGTTCCCAGAATCAGATCGACGTCTTTCCGGGCCTTGCTCTGGACAATGAACTGTCGGCCAATGTCATCGATCTGTGCCCTGTGGGCGCACTTCTCGACAAGGATTTCCTCTTCCAGCAGAGGGTATGGTTCCTCAAGAAGACCCCTTCGATCGACGGAATCACCGCCAGTGGCGACAACATATACGTCGAACACAACGAAGGCACCATCTATCGGGTGAAACCACGCCGGAACGATGAGATCAATCAGTGGTGGATCACCGACGAACTTCGATACGGCTGGAAGTTCGTGCATGCCGAGGATCGCTATGTCATGCCTTCCGTTCTTGGAGAGGATCCATTCGAGATCAATCAGGCACGAGAGGCCTGGAGCATCGGCATGACCGAGACCAATCGAATTGCCTCCGCAGCGGTCGAGGGCGGCGAGACATTCGCTGTCCTCGTGAGCCCGATGCTCTCATGCGAAGACGCCTACCACCTCGCTCGCTGGGCCCTAAGAATCGATCCTGGTGCGATCTTCGGTGTCGGGCCCGTTCCCGTCCATGGGGAAAGCAAGACCTTCCCCGGCGGTTACACGATCTGCAATGAGAAAGCTCCCAACGCACGAGGTGTGCGGCGTGTTCTGACGGCGCTCTGCGGTTCGGCTCCTCTCGAGTTCGATGAATTCACCTCAGCAGTCGAAGGCTCGGTGGGATGCGTGCTGACCACCGGGAACTACCCCAGCAGCTGGGTTTCAGACCGTTTCGCCGCCGCCGTTGGCAGCACTCCGCTTGTGATGATCGATACGCTGCCCAACCAGCTTTCTGAACGCGCTTCCGTGATTCTCCCTTCATCGACCTGGCTTGAGAAGAGCGGCACCTTTGAAAACGTCTCCGGACGACTTCAGAGCTTCAATCGCGCGATCACGCCGATCGATTTCTGCAAGAACGAGTCTCAGATCGCTCTCGAGCTGATCGCACTTCTCGATGGCGTGAGTCCCGCAATCTTCGATCCCGCCAAGACCCGCTCTGAGATGGCCTCCGTCAGCGGACTTGCATCCCTCGCCGAGGCCGAGCAGCCCGTCGAGACCGCTGCTTTGGCCGAGAGTGATCTCGAATTGGTCGATTTCTGATCATCTGGCGGCTTTATCCACCTCTGAACGCCCCACTGGTTTGTGTCCAAGAGCCCTCGTGGCTACGATGGTCCGTTCGCTTCGGAGAACCGCCGCGCAGCCAGGACTCCTGCCGGCAAAGGTCGATCGAGGCGGGTTGTTCATGGAGTCCATGAGACGATGATTCGGAGTTCATCGATGACGAATGCTGAAGGTCTGGATACGGTAATTGGTGCCACGGTCGGTGTCAGAGAAGGCGACCCCGCGGCTGCCGCGGCAAGCCTCGAAAAGGCACGGAAGCTCGAAGCTGACATGGATCGTGTCGGTGCCATCGAGGCCTATCGTGAAGCCACCGAGCTTGGAAACGATTCCGAGGCGCTTTTCAAACTGGCCTGGCTTCTTGATCAGCACGGTGAAGAGGATGAAGCGATCGCCTGTTACGAACGCATCATGAACTCGCCCGTCGGTCTTCCCTCGATCAATGCGATGATCAACCTTGCTGTGGTCTATGAAGATCGTGGCGACATCGCCGCGGCCGAACGTTGTCTTCGCAAGGTGCTCGAAAGCGCTCCGAACAACCCTCGAGCTCGTCTCTTCATGAAGGACATCCTCGCATCGAAGGACATGTACTACGACGAGGAGCAGGACCGCAACATCGCCAAGCGAAGCGCGCTTCTGGACACTCCGGTGACCGACTTCGAGCTGAGTGTCCGCGCTCGAAACTGCTTGAAGAAGATGAAGATCCGTACGCTCGGGGATCTTCTCAAGATCACAGAAGCAGAGCTTCTTTCCTACAAGAACTTCGGTGAGACCTCTCTCGTCGAGATCAAGGCGATGCTCTCCCAGAAGGGACTTCGACTCGGCCAGGGACTTGAAGGTCAGTACAGTCAGGTCCGCAAGGAGATCTACGAGGAGCTTCGCGGCAAGGCGCCTGATCACATTCTGAACAAGCCGGTTTCGGCGCTCGAGCTTTCCGTGCGAGCGCGTAAGGCGCTTCAGCAGCTCGGGGCCCAGTCGATCGGTGATCTCGCATCGAGAACTGAGGCCGAGCTCATGGGAGTCAAGAACTTCGGTCAAACGAGTCTCGTCGAGATTCGTGAGAAGCTGGGGCATTTCAACCTCGACCTCCGCATGCTGGATTGAGTCTTCATTCCTCGAAATCACCGGATAAAATCACGACGGTCGACCACGCTGTGGTCGACCGTTTTTTTTCGCAACGAGACCTCCCTCTGACGGGTATTTCCATCCCTCCTGTCTCATCGTTCTTTGGAGTTTCATGAAGCTCATGAATTCAAGTTCGATTCGCGTCGCCAGGTTCGGTTTCAGCGTGCCGGGCCTCGTCATGCATTGCCTGATTCTTTGTTTCATGGGCAGCGTGATCGTTTTCGCGGATGCCCATCCCCGCGCGCGCGTGGCATCCAGCGGTCGTCTGCAGATCAAGGCCGCTCAGAATCAGGATGTGGCCAATCGACCCGTGCCACCATCTGATGAGCCGAGAGTCAGGATACGTCTTCGATCAAAGGCCCTTGACTCCACCCTCGTCTTCGGGGAATCCGGGCAGCGACTTCTCTGCTTTCATCGGCCCGATTCCCGTCTGATCCTGCGGCCGGCTCCCTTGCAGATCACCCATCTCGATGATGGTTGGCGTCTCGTCGATGGGGACATGCGCACGACCCTTCTCACGGGAAGTGGGGTCCTCTCGATCAGGACTCTGGTCGACCATCCATCCAACATTTTTTTCGAGGATGGCGCTCTGCCGGGATTCGTCGATCTCGTTCCCCTGAAATCGTTCGCCGAATCGTCGAATCCCGATCGTCTTGATGTCATCGTATCAGTCCCTCTGGAGACCTATCTGCCCGGGGTGTTGGATGTCGAGCTCTACGGTCACTGGCCATTCGAGACGTTTCAGGCTCAGGCTGTCGCCGCAAGAAGTTTCGCACTGGCCGAAGCTGCATTCTGGAGCACACGTCGTCATTTCGACCTGATTGCAGGACCGGAAAGCCAGGGGTGGTCTGGAGATCAAGGTTCTTCAAGAGCAAGAGAAGCGGTTCTCGGTACCACCGGCATGGTTCTGGTCCATGAGGGTCGCGTCATCCCGGCCTATTACTCGGCCTCGTGTGGCGGCCTGCCCGCATCTGCGGATGATGCGATCTCATCGAGAGACAGCCACCGAATAAAGCCACTTGTTCCCATGAATCCACGGCCGTCGGGATGTTGTTCCGAGTCATCCGTCTATGAATGGCAGGTCGAGTTCAAGCGCAATGCTGTCGAGCGTTCGGTTCGAATCTGGCTCAGAGAGCGAGGTGAAGATTCCGAATTGCTCGAGTCGTCGGGCGCTTCTCTGCAGAAGATGATCACTCTCGAGCGAAGTCCCACCGGGCGTCCTCTTGCCTACGCTCTCATCGACTCCACGGGAACCAGCTTGCGCATCGAGGCCGAGTCGTTTCGCCGTCTCCTCTCGACATTGCCTCGGGCGAACAAGGAGGAAGCGGAGCCACTTCGGTCTTCCGCCTTCAGTGGTGAATTTCGTGGGCGTCGATTTCTCGTCGAGGGTCTTGGTTGGGGGCACGGTTGTGGTTTATGTCAGTATGGGGCGAATGCGATGGGGATGCGTGGGGCGACCTGGAGGGAGATGCTCGAACTCTACTATCCGGGTAGCAACGTCCGCGTTTGCTGGGGGCCACGAGCTGAAGACGAAACACTGTCAAAGGCCGGCGCGCAAGAGTGATCAAAAATGGACACGGCCGCCTCGCGGCGGCCGTGTCTCCCTGTTTCCCAACCCTCACACTAGGTAGTCCGTGTGATACTCCCTCGCGAATCCTTAGGAGTTCCCGACATCTTGCGATGAAGGGCTCTTTCAGTACGACTCCCATTTCTGGGATCCCATTTCCGTCTCCGAGTGATCTTCTGGTCCCTCAACCGTCGGATCATCTTCAACTATCACACAACCGGGCTTGGCTTCCCTTTTCCCAAAAGAATGCCCAGCGACTCTCTAGTGCCCGATCCCGAGAAAGGATCGGCTTTTGAAGAGAGAGAGTGTGCCGCGACTCCCATGAAGCGGCACGCTGGAATAGTATCCGAAGATTCGTGAGATTGGTTGCCTAAAGACCAAAAACGGATGCTTTTGTCCAGATCAACAGCGGTCTGTAGGGGATGTAAAGTGCTGTTGGCTCATAAAATATGATTGCAAATCGCCCTTCTCGATCTCCCAGGGGCTTCCAGTGTGTCAAAGAGACGCTCAGTCAAGGCTTTACGATGTTTTCTGCCTGAGAACAGATTTTTTGGGATATCTATGATCGTGTTCGGTGGCATGGTTCACTTGAGCCGCCGCTCGAGCTGGAGAATTGAGTATGCCATTCCGCGTCAATTCGTTTAATTCGGGACTGGCAATGGCCTTTTCTGCGTTTCTCGTGCTTTGGGCGTTCCCAGCCACGCGGCTCATGGCCAATCCAGACACCGAGTCCCTTCAGGACGCCCTGACGCTTCAGAAGCCATGGGAGCTCAGAGCGACCCCTCGTCCCAGCATGGGCGGGCTTTCCACGCTTTCTGATGACTCCCCTGAAACGACCTCGAGCATCACGCGTCGTGTGCTGCGACTGCGGTCCATCTTCCAACCACTGTTCATCGGAATTCCCTGTGCCATTCCGGAGGCACCGGGTCTGCTCGTTTTTTCCAACATCGATGAGATGCACTTCACTCTGCGGACTCGACTTGCCGTTTCTGATGACAGTCATGCGCCCGCTTTGTCCTTCGAGAATGAAAAAGGCCAGTTCGTCGCAGTGGCGACCGATCAACGGAATTCACTCGCACTGAACCGTGCTCTACAAGCTGCCGCTCTTGAACAGATGTTGCCTCCGCTGTTCGAGGACCGGCTTCCTCCATGGGCTCGAGTCGGTCTTCTTCAGTATGCAGGATCTTTGCATTGGCGTGAAGATCGACTGGTGAGCGGAGAGGCATGTAGTGGTCTTGTGGATGCGCTTCGATCACCAGGGGGCGACCTCGGCCTCGTTCCATTCGAACGCATGCTCACTCTCGATGAGGCAGGTTGGGAGGATTTCGAACTTCGAAGAGGCCCGCTTCGAATGCAGGCGAACGCATGGTTGGTCGTCCATTACCTGATTCATGGTGAGAACGGTCGTCTGGTCCCATATCTGAAGGACTGGCTTCACGCCGTCGCGATCGGACGAGACGGCGATCTCGATCTCGCAGCCCGACTCGCGCCGGTGTTCTCCCTTGAGGCGTTCCAGAACGCTCTGGTGGCTCATGCCAGAAGCCTCACGACCGGAACCGTCGGAATGTTTCGTGAGCAGGTGGAATTGCTTCGAATCCTCATGCAGGAGCTCGAGGATTCCTCTATCCGGCCAGTCGACTCCAATGCTCTCAAGCTTGAGCTTGATCTGCTCGCGAATCGTGAGATCGAATTGCATGCTTCCCCGTTTATGCGCAGGGTGGCCTACACGGGGGTGGAGTTCTTCGATTCCTGTTCGTTTCATGTGAGTCCAACCGATCACGATCGAGTGAAAGGCACAGACCCATCGGNGGTTTCTGCACCGATGGGCCTGCTGTTCGTCCACCCCACTGGTGAATCGGTGCGAATCGATTGGATCAGCACGTCTTCAGGATGGAAGTCGGTCGTNGCCTGGTGACGAAGNACCGGTCTTTCTCATCCGTCGAGCCANGCNAGATCCGGATCCGTNCTGGAAATCGAGCTGATCGANGAGTCGATGACGATCTCCTCNCGGGCTCGTTGNTCGTACTCACTNTGNATGCCGTGNCTCTCGAGGGTCTGNAGCTGTGCNTCCTGAGTCGTNCGAAGTTCCTCGAGCTTCGCCTCGAGCTGTCTGAGATTGCCGACCTTTCCGAGTTTCTCGAANTCATTNAGCATCGCCTGCTGTTCTTCGGTCATCGCGATCAGGCGTTCGTTNCGNTCGATTGAATCGATCTGTCNGTCCAGTTGAAAGAGTTTGGCTTCGAANTCACCAAATTCGGATTCCAGTTTGGCCAGAATGTCGGTCAGCCTNTCCTTCTGTCTGTTGAGAATCGAGATCTGCTGTTGNTTTCCGAGAAANCGGTCCTCGTANGCATTCTTGATTCCNATGATGCGTCTCGCTTCGCTNCGGGCCTGATCGAGTCCTATGTCGAANGAACCCCGNCGGANNGTGACCTTTCTCGTGTCCTCGACNCCGGTCGTGGCGGCAAGAACGGAATCCTTCAGCTGGNTGATATCCTTNGATGTGATCGTGACGACTCGCTGNGCGATCTGCTGGTCATGGTCGAGTTGTCGAATCTGAACATCGATCGAGGCGAGCTCGCTGCGAACCTCTGCGATTCTCTCCGGATACTGATCGGACAAACCCTTGAGCTGTCGTCTCAAAGCGATCGGATCGTCGACAAGGTCGTCGAACGTGCTGGAGGCGAGGGTCCTGATCTGATCGAAGCCGGCGGCCACCCGTTCTGGGCCGATCAGCAATGTGGTGCCACCGACCACGGTCGCAGTGATCAGTCCCCATCTCAGAAGGTTTTTCGTACAGAATGCAAGCATGATTTGAACTCCAGTGGTAAACGTGGATCATGGTGGTCGGCCGGAACACACCTCCCCTCGGGAGGTGGATCCTCCGCGGACCCACATGGTCCGCCTTTATGTGATTGGGGGGAGGGTTCTTCGAATTTCATCTCGAGAGCCGATTCTTCTCTGTTTTTGAAATCGGCGTCCCGGGTCTCCCAANAAGNAAGCGTGACTCTCATGAACCCACTCACAACCACCTTCGTCGCCCGCCTGCGGGATCGGGATGAATCCGCATGGTTCGAACTTTGGGATGTCTTCGGCCCCGTGATCAGAAACCAGCTTNNTCGTTGGGGACGAGGCGCCGTCGGCCAGGAGACCGTCCGTGATCTCACTCAGGAGACCCTGGCCGCGCTGTCGAGCTCGATCGATCGTTTCGACCCCGAGCGGGGTGTCAGATTCAGTACATGGCTCCTTTCCATCGCCAAGCACGTGCTTGGCGACGAACTGGACCGTCGGAATGCCTTGAAGCGGGGTGGGGGAAGACGTGACACATCACTTGATGAAGCCTTCATGGGTGAGTGGCGGGGGGCTCGCGCCGATGAGATATACGAACAGAACGTGTTTCATGCNAAGGTCTATGCCTCGATCAAGGCCACGGAATCNGTGTCCGATTTCGTTCATTTTCAGATCTTTCGCATGCGTCTGTTCGAAGGTNTCAGTGGAAAGGACGTCGCCAAACGTCTTGGAATCAGCGAGCCGCAGGTGTCACGTCACGTCAAACGGGTTCGCAACTCGCTTCGTGTCGAGCTTCAGGCATTCGTCAACACCTACAGTTTCACCGATGAAGAACGAACCGAGGCTGATTCCGCCGGCCTTTCCGGCGATGACGCGCTCTTCGACGAAGCCATCTCAGAGATATGGCATCGTCAGATGAATCTCGTCCTCGAAGATGAAAACAGAACCTCCAAACACTGACTTTCAGACACGGAGTCGTCGTCATGATTGCCGCACTCACGCTGATTCTTTATTTCTTTCTCGCCGCAGTGGTGGTCGGTGTGAGTCTGCTTCTTCTTTTCAAGGGGACCGTGCTTTTGGTGCACATCATCGCTCGGATCGTGAATTTCGTCTTCGGTGTCATCGCCGACATCATCATCATCATTTTGAATCTTCTCGGCATTCCCTTCGCCGCCTTCTTCGCCGTCGTGCTGCTGATCCTCGGACGATGGAAGGGAGCCAACGGGCAGGCAAGACTGCTTGGCGATCGAGTGCTCAGGGTCTGCATGCTGAAGATCAGCATCGTCGTGATCCGGCCGCTTCGTCTTTTCTTNCTNGATGATGCCGCGAACTCGATTTCGGAAAGACTTCCAAGGGAGCTTCCCGATGGGCCGATGATTCTCGNCACGGGACCAGTGTCNGGGACGCCCGCAAGNCACGACTCATCCATCCAGGACAAGAGAATCTCGGAGGAGTTCTTCCCGGAGGCGTTTTCCAATTTCACCATCATCGGGCANCTNCCATCCGGAGGGTCAGGAGCACGGCTCTTCGTCGCGNACCCGAGAAAACGTCGTGGGTCNTCAGGCAAGCGACTTCCGGAAACCGTCGTGATCAAATCCTTCACCCTTCAGGATGGTTCCAATCTTCCATCGATCGTGCGTGAATCACGTGCACTCGAGAGCGCCAGTCGAATCGGTCTCGTGCTCGAACATCATCTGGAGGACGAACGATTCTGGTACGTGATGCCGTATCNCGCCGGACCCNCCCTCACTCAAGCCGTGCAGATGATCCACGATGATTCCCGCCATGACGGCCGACTGAATGATGCTGCTCTTCCGGAACTGATCCAGTTCGTGCGCGATCTTCTAGAGACGCTCGACCATTTCCACAGATCGGGACTCTGGCACAAGGATGTGAAACCCGACAATCTCATCGTTCATGACGACAGAACNCATCTGGTCGATCTTGGNTTGATGAGTTCNCTGTCCTCATCCCTCACCCTGACCACCCACGGAACCGAATANTTCAGGGATCCCGAGCTGGTTCGAATGGCTCTNCGTGGCGTCAAGGTCCATGAAATNGATGGTGCGAAATTCGACATCTTCGGTGCNGGTGCGGTTCTNTACTTCGTTCTGGCCAANGATTTTCCCGCNCAGGGNGGACTCAGTCGTTTCAAGNACGAGGTTCCTCCCGCCCTNGATTGGATCGTCCGTCGNGCGATGGCCGACTATGACAAACGTTATGCNGTGGTCGCCGAGATGCTTGCGGANCTCGAGGCGTTCGCCGNTGCGGAGGATCCCTGGGCGATGGTTCCTGCAGATCTNCCATCACTNGGGGGCCGNCCCGTNNCCNCGNCACCANCTCGTGCGTCCTTTCGTCCCGAACTCGCCTCGATCGCCNTGCCNANGCCACCTCCNTCGAANTCTCCGGTCCCGCCNCCGCCTCCTGTGATCAGTTCGCGTCANGCCAGCAGGCGNTCCCGNNTGGATGTNCCCTCCGATCGTCCGACTGGNATGCTTTTGGCGCTTGGNGGCGTCGTGGTGGTGATGGTNGCTNTCNTNGNNGGATCATGGATACTCNTNGGNCCNTCAAAANNCGCCGTATCGCCTGNGTTTCACGATGGNNNTNCCGGNTATCCGGGNAAACACCTTGCCTGGGTGAATGGCGACTCGGCCAGATTCGGNGTCAATGACGACGAAGAAGTCGTGTTTCTGCCTTTGCATCCNANCGAAGGCNCTTCGGATCTGCCCNAGATCCTCATCGGNTGGCATNCCGANGACATTTCCGAGGACCCANTGATGTCGGAACGTCTGGANGCATTGCTTGATGACTACNTGCTCATGGGGTACNCGGAAAGATTGAANCNTTCNCAANACGAGANATGGANTCAGGCCGNCATGAACGCGGNNCGGATCGTCGTCCTGCCGTTCGAAGAATCCGATGANGCACGGTNGATCCGTGAGAACNTGTCTCTGGAGTTCGATGGNCCGTTCTCTCCNCAGCTNGTGGNCATGATGNACGAGCTTGGCATCGGGGAGTTNATCTTTCTCACAGGCGGCGATNAGATCGCNATCTTNGATCNCGATGACATGGTTTCNCANTCGGATGNNCCTCTNGTGGAAAATATGAGCCAGTGAGAGGGTCATTCGGTAAACTCTGTCTCACAGACGGAGGTTTGCACCATGTCGANCATCGCTCATCCCGGAACCACCCTGCGTAACGCAATGAAGCACGGCGTCGTCGCCGTCCCCGGCGCATTCAACGCCCTGGTCGCGCGAGCCGTCGCCGACGCCGGTTTCGATGCCACCTACATCTCCGGAGGAGCCACCGCCAACGTCGCAGGGTATCCCGACATCGGCCTGATCACCTTGACGGAGATGTGTCGGACGATCAGTGAGATCGCACTCGCCTCCGGGCTTCCCGTGATCGCCGATGCCGACACCGGGTATGGCGAGCTCGAGACCTCGTCGAGAACCATCCAGGAATATGAACGTGCCGGCGCCGCCGGACTCCACATCGAGGATCAGGTCTTTCCCAAACGATGTGGTCACCTCGATGGCAAGCAACTCGTCGATCGTGACGTCATGTGCATGAAGATCGAGGCGATGGTGGGCGCCAGAGCGAACCCNGATTTTCTGATCATCGCTCGGACCGATGCCCGCGGCGTGACCTCCATGGAGGACGCCATCGAAAGGGCGAATGCCTATCGTGCCGCCGGCGCCGACATGATCTTTCCCGAGGGGCTTCGCGATGAGGAGGAATTCGACCGATTCGCTCAGACCTCGCCCGGCCTGCTTCTGGCCAACATGACGGAATTCGGCAAGACTCCGATCATTTCACTCGATCGTTTCGGTGAGCTCGGGTACTCGATGGTGATCTACCCTTTGAGCATGATGCGNGTGGCGATGGGAGCCGTGGTTCCGGCACTCAAGGCTCTCAANGAGAACGGTTGCGTCTCCAGTTCTCTCGANTCGATGCAGACGCGCAAGGAGCTCTATTCNCTTCTTGGATATGTTCCGGGTGATGCCTGGCATTTTCCCGCCAGCACCCGCTGACTCNGCGTCGATCANTCTGANGGNGGGTCCATGTTGTACATCTNGAGGTCNGTCGGCTNGTCCGTNCCCGGCTTGATGGNGCGAGGTTCCTCGGTGGGATTNCGGCGTGTGAAGGCCAGNGGTTNCCTGGNGCCGAAGATNCTCCGNCCCTCTGCGTCGAATCCNTCCACTCCGTAGAGAATCTCGAGNGAGCCGACGGTGAGTGTNTCGTGCAGGCGGGCNGCGCCACCTCGCGNCGTNCGGCAGTTCNCGCCCAGTGTCGCGCCCTNGAAGGTGCCGCCNGCCATTCTGCGGAGTCTCATGGCGCANCCGGTCTCGGCNTTCAGCATGAACGAGTCCATTNGATCGAANAGGGCCGGATCTCTCCAGGCNCCCGTGAACCTCGAGGGNTCTCCNGGAAACTGGTACGAATCGATGAGAATTNCACCTGANGGGTCATCCTGCNCCCTGTAGATCANCTGGTGCATGACTCGNTTNCTGTCNGCTTCCACNACCAGAAGTTCGGAATACAACCANATNCCGTCGGTCTTGNNGGGCCAGATCCTCGCCTGATTCATTTCCATCCGCGAGGCGCCGGCATCATCGGAAGGTCGATCATGACTGAAGCTTCCGTCCAGCCATCTCGTGCATCGCACCAATGAATCCGAAAAAGGAGGCAATTCCTCGGGGGCTTCGACCAGACTCGGCGCGCATGTGGCCAGAAGCAGGCAGGAGACCGCCAGCACGGTTTTCGTGAAACGTGTCGTCAAGCGGCGATTCAGAGCGTTTTTCATGAGTTGTCCCTCTTGCATCCTGGGAGATCGTTCGTTTCGATTGTATCGACCATCTCATTCCCCCCAATCTGCTACCTTGTAGGGTCGTCCGGATTCGTATTCGGACGTTTCCTAGCGCCCTTCCACATGAGGAAAAGTACATGAGTTCAACCCAGAAGGCAGCTGACACTCGAGGCCTCGCCGGCCAGACGATNGGCGAGACNCAGGTCTGTTCCGTGAATCAGACTCANTTGATCTACCGTGGCTTCGAAATAGCGGATCTCGCCGCGAACGCCACGTTCGAAGAAGTCGCCTTTCTTCTCCTNGAGGGTCACAANCCCTCGGCNGACGAGCTTCGNCGATTNGAAGACGAGCTTNGNGCGATGCGNGATCCCCGCCCCGAAGTNATCAAGGCNATTCATGAACTCGCTCGCACGGCTCCGGATGCCCATCCCATGAGNGTGCTCAGAACCGGCATCTCCCTCGCNTCTCATCATGATCCGGAGTGNGANGACAACTCCGCTGAAGCCGAGCTNAGAAAATCCAAGCGTCTNCTTGCCTCCATNCCNGCGATGATCGGTGCGCACCAGCGCGGTCTGGANGGGAAGGATCCGGTCGCGTCGGACNCANCNTTGAGTCATGCGGCGAATCTCCTGTGGTGTCTTTCAGGTGAGANGCCCGGTGAAATCGCCACCAAGGTCATGGATGTCTCCTTGATTCTCTACGCGGAACATGATTTCAACGCCAGCACCTTCACCGGTCGAGTCATCGCATCCACGAACTCTGATCTGCATTCCGCCGTCTGCGGTGCGGTCGGGGCACTNAAGGGCAACCTTCACGGTGGAGCGAACGANGCTGCGATGGACATGCTTCGNGACATCATGAATGACACNGAGNACAGNGANCTCTCGGTGGATGCATGGATGACCAGGGCCTTCGANGAGAAGCGCAAGTTGATGGGATTCGGACACCGCGTCTACAAGAACGGCGATCACCGAGCCGGCATTCTTCGTGACTGGGGACTCCGGTACGCCAACGAGGAAAACGCTTCCGCGAAGAAGTGGTTCGATCTCGGCGACGAAGTTCAGCAGATCATGCTCGAACAGAAGAACATTCATCCGAATGTCGACTTCCCCTGCGGCATGACCTACTACTCGATGGGCATCCCCGTTCCNCANTACACACCNATCTTCGTGGCAAGTCGAATCACCGGATGGTGCGCTCACATCATGGAGCAGCATGCNAACAACCGTATCATCCGCCCNTTGGCNGAATACACGGGNCCCGAACTCANGAACTGGAACGATTGANNGGTTCCAGTCGTTGANAACGGNGACATTCAAGACAAGTGACAAGCGGCGGAGCCCGGAAGTTCCGCCGCTTNTCANTTCGGGTGAGTTNTTGAGGAGAGCTCACCGCGTTCGATGNATAAGGATCTTTACGGCAACCGTGGGGNGGNACTGAAAAGTCATCGAACGTTTACATTNTATGTCGTCATCCGNNCTNGTGCAACNGTCTNAAAAAAGCCCNCTGNCGNCNCTTGAGGCAGGAAAACAAACCNGTCGAGTGGGTAGAATGGNCGNNCCAGTCACACCANGATCCNCCCATTCCCCCCGAATGACTGGAAGAAAGGCAGANAGNACACATGTCAGAGGTCAAGAGCATCGCNGTCATTGGCGCTGGAACNATGGGNTCAGGCATCACCATGACGGCTGCNATCAGTGGCTTGGANGCNTGGCAGATCGACGTGTCTCAGGATCAGCTGGATCGTGCGCGTGGCTACCACCAGAAGAATCTCGCTCGGAATGTCGCCAAGGAAAGAATGAGCCAGGACGAGGCTGATCAGGCCGCCTCCCGTATTCAGTACGTCACCTCGATGGAGGCTGCTTCCGCCGCCGACTGGGCTGTCGAGGCCGCGACTGAAAACGTCGAACTCAAAANGACCCTTTTCGCAGAGATGGTGAAGACCTTCGGGTCAGATGTGGTGTTGGCCTCGAACACGTCCTCCATCTCGATCACCGAAATCGCCTCCAGTGTCGGAGACGCTGCGGACCGNGTCATCGGCATGCATTTCTTCAATCCGGTGCCGGTCATGAAACTNGTCGAGGTGATCAACGGACTTGCCACCAGCAAGCNGACGACGGACCGCACCATCGCACTTGCCGAGGCCATGGGCAAGACNCCGATTGCGGCGAACGATCGCGCCGGATTCGTCTCGAATCGNGTNNTGATGCCGATGATCAATGAGGCGTTNCACGCNTGGATGGAGGGCGTGGCCGAGCCNGAGGCCATCGATGGNATCATGAAGCTTGGTTGCAACTTNCCGATGGGGCCGCTTCGNCTCGCTGATTTTATCGGGCTCGATGTNTGCCATCANATCATGATGGTCCTCTACGAGGAGCTCGGTGATCAGAANTACTTCCCCTGTCCCAAGCTTCGGCAGCTTGTGACCGCTGGAAGGCTNGGAAACAAGAGCGGCATCGGTGTCTACGACTACTCGACGGANTGACCTTTTTTTCTCGTGGTGATCANGGCCANCTTCTCGATACTATTCAANCATCGAACNGAATTCATCGNCGGACTNTGAAGGATTACGATTCATGACCAAGATCGACCAAGGCAAGACTCAGGACCCGAATGCNNCGAGTGCNCCTGACCCCGAAACCGTGACGATTTCCGGTTACGAAGTCGATCCCTGNTACGGGCCGGCNCAGATTCAGACCACNTCCGAGGATGATGTGTCCCGGACGCAGGATCGAATCGGAACTCCCGGGAGCTACCCNTTCACCCGCGGNATNCACCCGGAGATGTATCGCAAGCGGCTCTGGACCATGCGTCAGTTCGCAGGATTCGGTTCGGCNGATGACACGAACGCCNGGTTCAANTANCTCCTCGANAACGCGAAAGGCACCAAGGCCAACACNGGCCTTTCGACCGCATTCGATCTNCCGACNCTCATGGGNTGTGATTCGGACGACCCACTCTCCTCCGGTGAGGTCGGNCGNTGCGGAGTCGCCATCGACACGATCGAAGACATGCATCGTCTCTACGCCGACATCCCCATNGACAAGGTCACGGTGAGTCAGACCATCAACGGCCCTGCCTGTGTGATCTGGGCCATGTATCTCGGCATGGCCAAGCAGCGGGGGATCCCGCTTTCCGACGTGGGAGGAACCCTTCAGAACGACATNCTCAAGGAGTTNNANTCCCAGAATGAATTCATCTATCCCCCCGAAGCATCNGTGAAGCTGGTGGTCGACACCATCGAATACGCCTCGCAGCACTGTCCCAAGTGGAATTCCGTCTCGATCTCCGGCTATCACATTCGNGAAGCCGGGTCGAGTGCNGTTCAGGAGCTTGCCTTCACTCTGCGTGANGGNATGGAGTANGTCGAGGCTGCNATGAAGCGTGGGTTGGACGTCGATCTCTTCGCCCCCCGACTTTCCTTCTTCTTCAATGCACACAACGAGTTCTTCGAGGAGATCTGCAAGCTCCGTGCCGCCCGACGCATCTGGAGCAAGGTGATGAAGGAGCGATACGGGGCCAAGAATGAACGGTCGCTCTGGATGAGAACTCATGTTCAGACGGCCGGTTGTTCGCTCACCGAACAGCAGCCCNTGAACAACATCGTTCGAGTCGCCTATCAGGCGATGGCCGGNGTCCTNGGNGGATGNCAGAGTCTTCACACCGATTCCATGGACGAGACACTGGGNCTGCCCACCGAGACCGCGGTNCGGGTCGCGCTCAGAACACAGCAGATCCTCGCCCATGAGACCGGCGTGCATCGNACGGCCGATCCNCTTGGCGGNTCATGGTTCGTGGAGGCNCTNACCGATCAGATGGAAGCGGACACCCTCGCCATCTTCGACGAGGTGGACGAGATGGGTGGTGTGGTCGAAGGAATTCACCGAGGCTACTTCCGTCGGTCCATCGCGGAAGCCTCGTATCGATTCGGACAGGAGATGGAAGCGGGGGATCGCATCATCGTCGGCGTCAACGCGTACGACGAGGGGAATGATGACCATGCCGTCGAGATCCTCCAGATTCCTCACGAGGTTGAAACCGTTCAGTGCGAGAGACTTGCCGCATTCCGCAAGCAACGAAACGATGACGAGGTCGCGCGGGCTCTCGATGTGATCAGGGACACCGCTCGGTCGGATCAAAACGTCATGGATTCTCTCGTCGAAGCCTCCATCACCGGCTGCACTCTCGGTGAAATGGTCTCTGCGATGGGTGATGTGTACGGTCGTTACACAGGCGGTCCCGAGTGGTGATTTCACGTGTGCTTCGGGGCGCATCTCCGGGATCGACCTATACTGCTCGTGACTTCGCTCAAGTGTGATTCGCAGACCATCTCGAGCCCATTGATTCCCCACGGTCCCTCCTGCGACCGAAGATTGGATCGTCCCCATGGCCTCCTCAGAAATCCACAAGGCTCCCAAGGGTACGAGGGATTTCTATCCACCTCGCATGGCCATTCGTCGACACATCGAGGGGGCCTGGCGTTCCTCGGGAATCGATTCCGGTTTCGATGAGATCGAAGGCCCCATGTTCGAGCATCTGGATCTCTACACCGTCAAGAGTGGTGATGAGATCATCTCACAGCTCTTCTCCTTCAAGCGTGAAGGGGGCGATGATCTCTATGCGCTTCGGCCCGAGTTCACACCGACACTCGCTCGCATGGCGGTGGCTCGTGGAAAATCCCTATCCGTACCGACGAAGTGGTTCGCGATACCAAGTCACTTCCGTGCGGAACGGCCGCAGCGTGGTCGACTTCGCGAACATGTTCAATGGAACGTGGACGTACTCGGGCTCTCGGACTTTTCCGCGGACGTGGACGTGATCTCCACGGCTCTGCTGGCTCTTGAACGTCTCGGTCTCGGGCCGGAGGATGTCAAGGTCAGGCTCAGCCATCGTGATTCGATCGCACGTGTCCTGAGAGCTCTTGGGGTCTCCGATGAAGGTCTTCAGGACGCCTTGATGCTTCTTGACCGTCGAGACAAGATGTCGGAGGAGGATTTTCGAGCTTCCGCGTCAGGTCTCGGTCTCGATGAGAATTCCGTCGCCCGTTTCGATCAGGCGGCTCGTGCCACTCTGCCGCTTTCGGGGTCGCTTGCAGACCTCTCCAGGGCGATGGGTGTTTCCGAGGACTCTCTCGAGGAACTCGATGGCATCAGAACCGGGCTGCTCGACGCCGGTCTAGCCGATTGGTGCGTCATCGACACCGGAATCGTTCGTGGTCTTGCCTATTACACCGGAACGGTCTTCGAGATCTTCGACGTCAAGGGTGCGGAGCGTGCCATCGCAGGAGGCGGTCGATACGACAAGCTGGTCGAACTCTTCGGTGGTCAACCGACTCCTGCCTGTGGATTCGGCATGGGGGATGTCGTCCTCTCTCTCGTTCTTCAGGAGCATGGTCTTCTTGGATCCGGTGAGGGAGAGGATCTTCTGCCACGTCCCGAAGTCTTTCTCGTCAGCACGACCGAGGAGGGTGATCGCAGGATGTCTTCTCTGCTGGTGGCTCTGCGAAGAAGTGGAATTCATGCCCGTCGAAGTCACAAGAGCACCAGAAATCCCGGCAAGCTTCTGGCTGAAGCCGGCAAGGTCGGTGCGCGACATGCCGTTATTCTCGGTGACGAGCTCGCCGATGAGGTGGTGATCCTCAAGGATCTCGAGGCGGGCACTCAGGTTTCCGTCGCTCTCGATGATCTCGTTGGAATCATCGATCAAGACGACGAGGAAGTTCTCTCGTGAACTCGCTCGTGGTCTGCGCCGTACCACGTGAGGCGGAGGCCGTTCGTGGTCTTTCGAACTGCAAGGTGGTCGTCAGTGGTGTGGGCCGTACAAATGCCGCCATCGCCACCACGCGTGCCTTGCTCCAGGATGGACCATACGATGCGGTGTTCTCGATGGGTATCGCAGGTTCGCTCGCAGGTGGCGGATTCACGCCCGACATCGGCGATGTCATCGTGGCCTCCGAGTCCGTCTATCACGAGGAGGGACTCGTCACCTCGAAGGGATTTTCTGACACCTCGGAGATGGGTTTCCCACTTGGTTCCTTTCCCGGCAACCGCGTCCCGGGATCTCCACATCTTCTCGAAATACTCGAGGGTCTCGGACGTCCCGGTCCTGTCGCGACCGTCGCGACGTGTTCGGGTACCAATGTCGCATCGGCTGAAGTGGCGCATCGAACAGGTGCCGTGGCGGAGGCCATGGAGGGGGCCGCGGTTCTGCATGCGGCCTCTGTCTTCGGTTGTCCCGCCCTCGAGCTTCGCGTGATCAGCAACACCACCGGTGATCGTGAGAATCAGGTCTGGAGACTTGATGACGCCTTGTCCATCCTTGCTGATCTCGTCCCGGGTCTTGATGCCCGCCTGCAGGGCCGCTGAACGGTTTCAACGGGTTCGGACTCCTTTATCGGACGTCCATGACTGTCCCTGTCGCGCCAGTCCGAACCATCTGCCTATCTCACTCTAAATTCCGCCTCCGATCCGGTCGATTCTTCCGCAATGAGGAAGCTCACGGCCCGCTTCGTCGTGGGCAAGGAGGTCATCATGGCGTTTTCCGTCCTGACAACTCAACTCTCTCCGATCGCGGTCGACATTGGCACATCCTCATTGAAGCTGCTGCAAGTGGTTCTGGGAGATGCCCCGTCGATTCATGCGACGGCCGAGATCGAGATTCCTGACACGATTCGCTTCGATGGTGAACAGCGTTATTCGTTCCTCGAACAGGAACTCCCCGGCCTGCTCAAGTCCAGCGGTTTCAAGGGAAGACGCGTGGTCTGCTCACCTCTGGCATCACAGGTCTTGATGCAACCGATGCAGATCGAACGAACCGACTCCCTGAATCATTCGGACGTGGTGACCGCACAGCTCGAGGCCCAGCTGGAGAGAATGCCGGGGTCGCTCGTCGTTCGCTCGCATTCCATCGCCGAGACTCTCAAGGACGGACGATCCGCAACAGAAATGCTCTGTTGGGCGATGGCTCATGAAGACGCCATGCGGCACGTCTCGCTGTTCAAGTCGATGAAACTCAAGCTTGTCGGGATCCACCCCCAGGCCCGTGCGATCGTCGGTGCGTTCGATCATCTCAATCGACGCCTGAGTGACACCGAGACCTGCACGATGTACGTCGATCTCGGCTGGGGCGGGATGAAGATCGCGATCGCCCACGGTCCGGAGATGATCTTCGGAAAGCAGGTGCAGATCGGCGGCCGGCAGCTGGACGGCCTGATTTCGGAACGTTCCGGTACCGACATGTTCACTGCTCGAATGCGAAGGATCTCCGAAATCCGTCAGGATGGGACGGCTCCAGCATCGACGGCACGCGAACGCGTCGCGCCACCCGTGGATGGTCTGGCCATGCTGCGTGCGGGACTTTCGCGTGATGGATTCGATGGCGACATTCCGAAGCCGATACGACAGTCCGCCGCGGTCGCGACGGACCGACGCAGTGGTGTGCAACCCTCTGAAATCGTCGTTGGCATCCCCCCCGCGGACAGGGCGATGATCTCCTCCGGTGTCGATTGCACCGAACTCCTCGAGAGCATGTCCGACGAACTCTCTCTCTGCATGAGATATCACACCGCCGTATTCAACGGTCGGCGCGTCGATCGCCTGATCTTCCTCGGTGGTGAATCCCGATCGACTGCACTGTGTCGCGGGCTCGCCCGTTCGCTGAACATATCCGCCCAGCTGGGTGATCCAATGGCGCGTTATGCGACTGGGCCCAACGATCCCATGCTTCCCGAACCCGGCCATGTCTCTCCCTCATGGGCGGTCGCTTGCGGACTCTGCACTGCCCCTGTTGATCTCTGACTCGGAAGGAATGATCGCTCTCACGCGATTCCTGTGATCATGAACGAACCAACTCTCATTCCAGATGCCTACGTCAAGGAACAAAAGGAGATCCGTCGAACGATTTTCGGCGTGCTTCTCTTCATGATCGTGATGTCTGGTGTCGTCGCGGCATTTCTGGTGACGAACAAGCAGTGGGACTCCGTCCATGAGCGTCAGAAGGATGTCGCTCTTCGATTCGAGGAAGTCGCGGGCAAGATCACCCGCATGGAAGAGCTCCGCGGCAATCGTGATGTTCTCGTCGAACGTGCCGAACTGGCTTCGGCATTGGTCTCGAGGCTTCCCAAGTCGATCCTGCTCGACGGACTGGTCACCCGGATGCCACCGCGGGTCAGCTGGAGCAGTCTGGTTCTCGCTTCCAAGGAGATCGTCGAGCCCGTCGAGCGTGGCGACGCCTCACGGGATCGTCTCAAGCCTCGCGGTCCAAAGGCGGTTCCCGTCCGGACGCGGGGGGCGAACGGCAAGAAGTCCTCCGAGGAGGAACGTCCTCGACCGAAACGCTACGAGACGACCGTGACTCTGACCGGTCTCGCTCCTGACGAAGTCGATGTCTCCATGTATGTCGCGGCGCTTCGGAGTTTCTCCATGATCGATTCGGTCATGCCCGATTCAACCGAGATCGTGGAAGTCGATGATCTCCAGATGCGTCGTTTCACGATCACCATGAAGCTCGATTCCAACGCACCCATGCATGATCAAGGCCGGGTGGCGGGGGGGCACGCCGATCCCTCCGATACCAGAGCGGTGCACCTCACCGCGCAATCCGATGAAGGGATGGTGGATTGAAATGAACATCTTCACGCGTCAGATCGCATTCATCATGATCCTCCTGGCTGTACCCCTGGGAGCCTGGACATTCGTCTTCAAGCCCCGCAATGCCGACATCGCGGCCGCGCAAGCCGACATCGACATCAAGCTCGCCCAGCTCGAGGATCTGCATGCCATCGAGGCCATCAACGCCGATCTTGAACAGACCCTCGCCGAGCTCGATTCAGCCCTCGAGGACCTGCGTGCTCGAATCCCCGATGCGGCGGCGATCGAGAACGTGCTCAGAAGAATCGCCGAAATGGCCACCGAGAATGAACTTGTCGTGCGTTCATTCAAGCGCGAGCGAGCAGTGCCCGGAGCGCATTACACCGAGATGCCGCTTGCCACTGTGATCGAGGGGCGATTCGCGGGCATTCATCAGTTTCTTCACGATCTCGAGAGCATGCCCAGAATCACCCGCATCCTGAACATGTCGATCGAGAAGCCAATTCGAAAGTCACGAAGTGACATGAACCTGCCTCGTGATCACGTCAAGGCTCAGATGACGATATCGATCTACGCGGATCCATCCAAGGAGGCTGATGTCTGATGATTCCCAACGAAGAACAGCCCGCGAATCAGCATTTTTCAGATGACGCCACCTACGGTGAAAAGCAGGGGTCGATGGACTTCTCCGATGACGGCGGCTTCGGCATGAGCATCGAGGGTGGGTCCCATCGCAGGATCGACAGGAACGCCATGGTCCTGATCCTGACGCTGATCGCGGCGGTGATCGGGCTCTGGTCGATGAGAACGCTTCGTCCCACGGATGCCGGGGAGATTGAAATGGCCTCGCTACCCTCGCAGGTCATGATCGATCCGATCGGTCGCGAGATCATGAGGGACCTGGTTTCGAACGGTTCCCACGGGTACGAGATCGAGTGCATGAGGGACCCGTTCCAGACCTGGCGTCCCGCTTCGATGCTTGATCAGGAATCGATGATCGCGGAAATCACCACCGAAAAGGCGCCGGACATGGAGGCCCTCTGTGAGGAGTGGCGTCTCGAGGTCGAGCAGATCGCCTTGCAGCTCGAGTTGAAGTCCGTCCTGGGTGGAGGTTCGAAGCGGGCGTTGGTGAATCTCGAGGGTGTTCTTCTGTCTCTTGGAGACACGTTCGACATCGCGAAAACGGAAGTTGTATTCACGATCGAGGACACTTCTCGAAGATCCGTCATTCTCGGCACATTCAACACCAAATGGAACTGCTGGCATGAGATCGAAGTCTCGATGGACGGAAACAATTAACCACCAGAGGTCGCGAGCAAGGCACAGATGAGCAATTTTCGATTCGATGAACTCATGAACGATCTGGGAATTCCAGCAGGGAGGGATCCGTCCCGGCCAGCCCCAGATTCGAATCCATCGGACAGTCCTGCCTCGGATGAGGCCGGCAGACGCCCCGATCTTGCAGGCGAGGGTCTCGGCGAGATCGACGCGCCCACTCCGACGTCGTCGGCCTCCGTGATCCGACCGGGCGATGCCTTGAGCGAACTCTGGACCCCGGAAGTGGAAGACCGAACGGAAACGGATCTGGGTGCCCTTGCGCTCGATCGTGGATACGCCGACAGTCAGCAGATCGAATCGGCACGAAGAATGGAACCCCAGTCCGCCGGTCGATCATTCGCGGCATTGCTCATCGATGCCGGCGCGAACGAGGCAGGTATCCAGTCTCTCGTGGCTGAGATCTCGCGACTGCCATTCGAACGAATCGATGCCGGACATCCTGAATCCCATGAATCCGAATTGATGCAGAAGCTCGGTGTGGAGTACTGCCGGGAGCGTTCAGTCCTTCCCATTCGTCGCGAGGGATCGCGAATCGTCGTGGGCACCACGACGCCTGATGATCTCTTCCTCATGGAGGACCTCAAACGGCGTCTTGGCGTGGCGGTGCTCAAGCACGTGATCATCATCGAGTCCGACATACTCGCCGTGATCGAGAGACATGGTGAGGAATCCGTCGATGAAATCGACATGAACGACCTTCTGGCAGACGTTGATGACGACGACAGCGTCGAGATCAAGGAGAACGACGAGGACGCAGAGGACTTCCAGGACGAGGCGGAGTCATCACCGGTCGTGCGCTATGTGAATCACATCATCCAGACCGCGGTCAAGGAGGGTGCATCCGACATCCACATCGAACCCGGCGAGGAGTCCCTGAAGGTTCGATTCCGTATCGATGGGGTTCTCTTCGAGATGATGAACCCCCCGAGAAAGATGCATGGTGCTCTGACCTCACGCATCAAGATCATGGCGAACCTGGACATCGCCGAACGCCGTCTCCCCCAGGATGGTCGAATTCGAGTGAACGTCATGGGACGTCGGATGGATCTTCGAGTGTCGACGATTCCGACCCCCGGAGGCGAGAAGACCGTGATGCGTATCCTCGACACGAGATCCATCAACGTCACGCTCAACGATCTCGGGTTTTCCGAGGATTCCCTGACGACGTGGAAGAACCAGATCTCGCAGCCTCACGGAATCATCCTCGTCACCGGACCCACCGGTTCGGGAAAGACGACCACCCTGTATTCATCGATCAGGCAGATGGATCGTCGGCAATTGAACATCTCCACGGTCGAGGATCCGATCGAATACCACCTCGATGGAATCACCCAGATCCAGACCCATGACATGATCGGACTCGGTTTCTCGACCGCCTTGAAGGCGCTTCTTCGTCAGGACCCTGATGTCGTTCTGCTGGGCGAGATTCGCGACATCGACACCGCGACCACCGCGGTTCAGGCCGCTTTGACCGGCCATCTGGTTTTGAGCACTCTGCATACAAACGATGCGCCGAGTTCCGTCACCCGTCTCATCAACATCGGCATCGAGCCGTTTCTCGTCGGAGCGGCCCTCAACGCCATTCTCGCTCAGCGTCTGGTCCGCAGGACCTGTCCCGACTGCATCGTCGAGGAGTCGGTGCCCGAGGATGTCGCCGAATTTCTCGCCGTACACGGCGTGACCCGCAAGACTCTGAGTCGCGGTGTCGGTTGTGCGAACTGTCGCGAGACGGGATACGCCGGCCGAGGCGGAATCTACGAACTTCTGGTGCTTGATGACTTTCTTCGTGATCGAATCGCGTCCAGTCCCAACGTCACGGAGTTTCGACGCGTCTGCATCGAGCGCGGCATGACCACTCTGCGTGATGACGGATTCAACAAGATCCAACAGGGTCTCACCACGCTGGAAGAGGTCCTCCGGGTCACCGAAGCAACCATCTGAACCGCCGTCCCTAGAGTCCAGTCGATCGGTAGAGCGTGCTCATCGGTTCATGAAGCGCTGCTGCACAGAGGACGACCCATGCGATCGCCGCGCAGGGGACCTTGGCAAGTGTGCCCAGGATCCTGCCCACCACCGCGCCCGCCGCCGGTTTGATGGTGTCCTTCAGCTGGACATCGTGCTCAGCGGTCAATTCACCGATGATGGCTCCGGCCCCACAGCCGATCACGGCCCCGATCAGCGAGCCGACGATCGGAATCGGAATGAGAACGGTGCCCNCGACCGTGCCGATCAGACCNCCCAGCAGCGATCCCAGCATGCCACGTNTCGAGGCNCCGCCNTTNTTCGCGCCAAGCGCTCCCGCGAGAAATTCAAGAACCTCCCCGATGATCGCGATCACGACCACGACGATGAAGACCCACCATGGGATNAGCCATTCACTTCCCGANGGCGCCCAGAGCCGCTGTATGAATTCCAGGCCGATGGCCAGACCGATCAGCAACCATGTTCCCGGCAGGCCGATCACCACGAGCGTGATCGAACCGGCTCCNAGNATGATGAAGATGAGNACGGCAACNAGGTCTAGCCACACCATGAGGTCTTCCTTACGGTTCTGANGTCTTGNAANNACACGTCGTCGCTCAAGACGGAATCTCATTGGGATTTCNTCGTCGAGATATCCTNGNTGACNTGGACCTTACCCAACTCGCTCGAATGTGTCCGNTGTCAGGAGATATNGNGCGGTNCGGCCATCCTGCCACCTGACCTCCAGAATNAGTCTGGAACTGGTCTCTTCCCTGATTCTGGCCATCCCTNTGGCGAGCGGCGTCACAACCCCGCTGACGGATTCGGGNCGGATCGGCTCCTGCAGCCTCGCNTAGACCCCCCGATGTGCNTNGAGGGGTGTGGCNTCGATNCGTTCACCNAGCTTCAGTCCCATGGGATCCTCCNCCAGGCGCCANGTCCTCANCACTCGATCGTCATCCTCAAACGTCCTCTGAGGGGCGAGAAACAGGTCNANATGGGGTATTTCGGAAGTGGGGGCGTGCAGNCAGGTNGAAATCGGACACCAGTCAGCCGGGGCCTTCGGCTGATTCGTGGTGGATGGATCGTGCTTTTGCCAACGTGACGAGTTCACTTCGATATCATCGTGTAAATGACCGCTCGGTGCGGTTGATTTGAGCCTCCGGCTCATTTTAGGAGCGAATATCGCATGTTCACCGTCCGCCTNTCCAGTCTGATCCTGTTTCTGCTCTCCGGTCTCACCNTCTGGAGCATGTCCGGTTGTGACTCCATGAANGAAACGCCCACTCATGTTCTGAAGAGTCGNGCNGATCGTGATTTNGAATATCAGCAGTGGAAGCCCGCTTCCGAGCTGTACGCGGAGGTCGTCGCGCGCGAGCCTCATGACGGGGATGCTCAGTATCGCTACGGAATCACCCTCACGAAGATCGGTGAATACGACAAGGCGGAATCCGCCCTTCAGGTCGCGAGTTCGATCGATCCAGAGGACGACAAAGTCTTCTTCGCACTCGCTCAGGCCATGTACGAGAAGAAGCAGTATCAGAAGCTCTTCACCATGCTGCGTGATCGTGCCCGGGACAATCAGAGCATTCCCGCCTGGCTTCTTCTGGCGGGATACGCCGAACAGCTTGGTGATTTCGACACCGCTCTGGAAGCGCTCACCAACGCGTGCGCGATCGAGACGGGTTCGACATCGGAACCCTACTACCGTGCGGCATTGGTTCTTGGGCGCGTCGGGCGGCCGGAGGAGGCGATTCGTCGTCTGAGACAGGCGTACGGCATCTCTCCCGAAGATCAGCGCATCTCCGTTCTTCTTGTCGAATACGGCGAAATTCCCGGTCCGACCATCGGTCTCGCCCCCGGGCGTTGAAATGAGATGACGCCGTTGTGCGTCGGAACAGGATCGTGTGATGACGGATTTCATGGATCATCAACCCTCGGTTTCGGCTGCGGATCTTGACGATTCCGGAAACGAATGGCTTGCCCGGCTTTCCGCTCTGAGTGATCGTTCCCGTGTCCGGATCATGTTCGTGCTCTCGCATGAGGAACTCGGAGTGGGGGAGATCTCCCGAACACTCGGCATGCCTCAGTCNACGGTGAGCCGACACCTCAAGCCTCTCTTCGAGCTTGGTTTCATCGCCAAACGAAGTGAAGGGACCACCAGTCTCTATCGAATGGATCTGCGTGACGATGCTGACACCACTCTCTGGAGTGAGATCAGTTCACGAGTCTCCAATGCCGAGGACGTTCGTGACGATCTGATCAGGCTCCGTCAGGTCCTGCTCGAGCGGACCTCCGACAGTCGTTCATTCTTCGGAAGGGTCGGATCCGAGTGGCAGGCGATCAGGCGTGAACTCTTCGGATTCGGATTCACCGAAGAGGCTCTTCTGGGCTTGCTTCCCACCGACTGGGTGGTGGCTGATCTCGGATGCGGAAGCGGTGATGCGGCCGAACGTCTGGCACCCGTGGTGTCCAGGGTTCTGGCGGTCGACCGCGAGCCCGCCATGCTGGCTGCCGCTGAGAACAGGCTCTCCGATCACAAGAANGTCGAGTTCATCGAAGCCGAGCTCGATCGTCTGCCCTTCGATGAGCGGTCTCTGGATGCCGCCATCATGATGCTCGTCCTCCATCATCAGGAGGATCCCCAGTCGAACGTCCGGGAGGTCGCTCGAGTCCTCAAGGATGGCGGCTATCTGGTGATCGTGGACATGGTTTCCCACGACCGCCTCGACCTGGTCGAAGCGATGCAGCATCATCATCTAGGATTCGAGGAGGCCACCATCAGCGGCTGGGCGGATTATTCCGGTCTCGTGATTCGAAGCANACGAAGGCTCCACGCCTCCTTGAACGGGCGTGGCCCCGCTCTTTTCGCCTGCATCATGCAGAAGCCCGCCTCCGGCTGAGCGGCATCAGACCCCATCAAAGACACAGGAGGTCGCCCATCGAGCCCGGACGACCTCATGTCTCTTCGTTGCATCTGTCACTTGGCCTTGTTGGCGTTGGCCCTGTCCAGCACCGCGATGTACTGAGCTGGATTCTGCTTCACCCTGTTGGAGCAACCTGCACAGCATGTCCGCACCATGCGATTGGCGACCACGATCTGATTCGGATTCGGACCATACGCTCGACCGCTGATGACGCAGACCTCGAGCGGATACGACTTCGACTGCTGTTGGATGATTCTCTCCATCAGCATCTCGTCGTACTTCTCCTGATTCTTCTTGAACTTACGGACGCAGGCCTTGCAGCAGAATCGATAGAGACGATTTCCGATGACGACATTCTGCCCATCGGTCATGGCTTCGGGGCTGTCTGGGGCTGCCATCGGTTCGCTTGTCATCACCACGCAGTTTCCCGTGGGGAAGTACGGCATCTGTGCCTTGATGATCTTNTTGTCCAGCTCGGGGAGGTTTGTCCTCAGATCCTTCTCGAAGTTGGCGCGGCACCCGTTGCAGCAGAATCGCACTTCACGGCCCTTGTCCGAGGCTCGGGGAGTCTCGGAGAGGATGGCCACCACGGGGTTGGTTCCCAGTGGTTTTCCGGAGACCGGGCAGGTCGCCAGCGGATAGGCGTCGCCGATCCTTTTCTGGGCGGCGTCCTGTGTCGCCGCCCCCATGAGGGCGAGACTCGTGATGAAAGCGGAAAGGGTGGTGAGGATTCTGATGTGATTGTTCATTGAATNGTTTCCAGTGTCGTACTCNNTGCGAATCAATGCTCTTCTTCNGGGTAAGCGTAGCGTACCTGTTCGGCACGGGGAAGTTTGTTGAATGCTCTCGCGGCATCGACGTTNCGCAGTGCGATGTTCCGACCGTCGATGGTGATGATCGGTGAATCCAGNCGAATGGGCCTGTCCGTGATCGGGCAGGTCACATTGGCGACTCCCTGATCGGGCAGGATNATNCGCGCCGTCAGTTCGTTCCTNCGTTGTCGAGCAAGGGNCTCGAACGTGGCGAGCGCGGNTTCNTCTGAAAACGCGATCTTGTATTTCCCACCTTCCAGAACCGGGGCNTCATGAAGCAGGAGTTCATCCGTGATCGGGCAACGCTGGTTGGCGACGCCATCGGCCTCGAGCAGATATCTGGCGCAGATTCGAAGCGTGACATCNTCNGGCAGNGCGTTGAATCGATCGAGATGGTTCTGNTCGATGAATCCGATCAGCACCGATCTGTATTNGATGANGCCCGCGTCCAGAGGNAGTGGCTCCTGGGANATGGGGCAGTATTCATTGATCACNCCTCGACGATTCAGCANCTGTCTNCCGGCAATCACCCTTTTCGAACCGCCTGGCATCTCGTCGAANGCCGCCGCCTGCGCCTCGCTCTGGAAATAGATCTTCTCACCTGCGAACCGTCGAACCGAGGTCTGCCCGGTCAATGGCTGGTTGGAGAGCGCGCAGGTGGTCGCNGGGNCCATNGCCTTCTCGGGCATCTTCGTCCCTGCGATGTCCTTCNNGGNGNCNGGCGCGCACCCCGNATGANATGCNAGTANNAACAAGAGCATNAGNAAGCNCNCGTACTGANTTGTNGGGNTTGCTCGCATCNANATCCGGCTCCACATGGTGTTNTCGNGTNTCGAGACTANCGTACTNTTTCAAAAGAAATCNCTATCGACTTGCCTTCCACAGCNCCANNGGGCTATACTCATCCGTATATCCGGATACTCGGATGAACANNGACCGATAACCNNTCANGTCGGTGCNCGCCCCCATGACCGGCGTGCNCCNTNCCGCCGTTTGAAGAAGGAAACTCCCTTGCCTGCCACAGAAACGAACACATTCATGAGCACCGAGCTCCCACTCGTCAACGCACTTCCGTACAAGGTCAGTGATCTCTCCCCCGAGACCGTTCAGTTCGGGCGCAAGGAGATCGAGCTTGCTGAGCACGAAATGCCCGGCCTCATGGCCCTGAGAAGGGAACATGCCGGCAAGAACCCGCTCGCAGGTGCACGCATCACAGGATCGCTGCACATGACCATTCAGACCGCGGTTCTCATCGAGACCCTCGTCGACCTCGGCGCCGAAGTCCGATGGGCAAGCTGCAACATCTTCTCCACCCAGGATCATGCCGCCGCAGCGGTGGCCGTCGGCCCCAAGGGCACGCCCGATGCACCCGCCGGCGTACCGGTCTTCGCATGGAAGGGTGAGACCCTCGAGGAATATTGGTGGTGCACGTTCCAGGCCCTCAACTGGCCGGACGGTCAGGGGCCCAACCTCATCCTCGATGATGGCGGTGATGCCACGATGATGGTGCACAAGGGCGTTCAGTTCGAGGCCGCCGGCTCCGTGCCCGATTCATCGACCACGGACAACGCCGAGTTCAAGGTCGTCCTCGAAGCTCTTTCAGCCCTCCAGCATGAGCTTCCCGGTCATTGGACCAAGACCGCACCCAACATCAAGGGCGTCACCGAGGAAACCACCACCGGTGTCCATCGTCTGTATCAGATGGCCGAATCCGGCGAACTCCTCTTTCCCGCGATCAACGTCAACGACTCCGTCACGAAGAGCAAGTTCGACAATCTCTATGGCTGCCGTCATTCGCTCGTCGACGGCGTCATGCGCGCCACGGACGTCATGCTTTCCGGCAAGACCGCTGTGGTCTGCGGGTACGGTGACGTCGGCAAGGGTTGCGTGCAGAGTCTTCGCGGACAGGGCTGCAAGGTCAAGGTCACCGAAGTCGACCCCATCTGCGCGCTCCAGGCCGCGATGGAGGGCATCGACGTCGTGCGTCTCGACGACGTCCTCGACACCGCCGATCTGATCATCACCGCGACAGGAAACTTCAACATCATCACCGCGGAGCAGATGACCCGCATGAAGGACAAGGCGATCATCGGAAACATCGGCCACTTCGACAATGAGATCGACATGGCCGGTCTCGAGTCGATGGAAGGCGCGGTTCGCACGGTCATCAAGCCTCAGGTCGACGAGTGGGCGCTTCCCAACGGACGCTCCATCATCGTCCTCGCCGAGGGGCGGCTTCTCAACCTCGGCTGCGCCACCGGACACCCCAGCTTCGTGATGAGCGCCTCGTTCACGAACCAGGTGATCGCACAGATCGAACTGCACCAGAATGCGGAGTCCTATGACGTGGACAGCGTGGTGACCCTTCCCAAGCACCTCGACGAGAAGGTCGCCAGACTTCACCTCGATCAGCTGGGCGTGAAGATGACCACCCTCACCAACGATCAGGCCGAATACATCAACGTGCCGGTCGCCGGTCCGTTCAAGCCCGATCATTACCGCTATTGATCCCTGCAGGATCATCGGATTCCACGAAGACACAGGGAGAAGCCCGGACGGGCTTCTCCCTTTTTCATGCCGTGTCCGCGTGTCCGGATCGCCGACCAAGATCGATCTTTTCCTCGAGGAAGATGCACGTCGCCGTGGTCGGAATTCGATCGGTTCATTCCGATTCGACGGGCGCTCATCCACTAAGATCGGCAGGCCGGACCAGTCGCGCCCGCATCTTGAGATGAGTCCTTGAAACACATGATCGACATGCCTCTTCTACGCCTGTTCAGATACGCCCGGCCGTTCAGGCGGACGATCGTGCTGGCCTCCTCGTGTTCCATTCTCAACAAGATCTTCGATCTCGCGCCACCCTTCATCATCGGTGCGGCGGTCGACGTCGTGGTCGAGAAGCAGGATTCGATCGTCGCCCGTCTCGGCATNCCGGATCCCTTCATGCAGCTTCTTCTGCTCGGGGGNCTGACNGCGATCATCTGGACNTTCGAATCACTTTTCGAATGGTTGCTCGGCGTCCTCTGGCGNCATCTCGCCCAGTCNATNCAGCATGAGGCCAGGATGGANGTCTTCGATCACGTCCAGGGNCTGGATCTCACCTGGTTCGAGGATCGATCGACGGGNGGNTTGCTNGCNGTNCTNTCNGATGACGTGAATCAACTCGAACGNTTTCTNGANGGNGGNGCGAACGACATCATCCAGCTCNCCGTGACCGCGCTCACCGTCATCACCGCNTTNTTCCTGATCTCCCCGGATCTNGCCTGGCTNGCCATGATTCCCGTTCCNGTCGTNATCNTCGGNTCNCTCTGGTTCCAGAAGCGANTGGANCCGCACTACGACGCGATGAGAGGAAAGGTCGGTGACCTCAACGCNCAACTGGCNAATTCACTNGGAGGCATGGCCACCGTCAAGAGNTTCACCGCNGAGTCNAACGAACTNGAANGACTNCGCATGGANAGNGATGGGTANGCGGANCGCAACAGGCGNGCGATCGTTCTGAGCGCNGCGTTCAGCCCCTTGATCAGAGTGGTGATCATGTGCGGTTTCATGGTNACCCTCCTCTACGGAGGCTGGCTCACGCTCGANNGTGATCTTGCGGTGGGTGCGTTCGCCCTTCTGGTCTTTCTCACCCAGCGNCTTCTCTGGCCNTTCACNCGNGTCGGTNCGATCCTCGATCTCTACCAGCGTGCCATGGCGTCCACCCGGCGCATCTTCGAGCTCTTCGACGTCAGACCGACCATCATCGANGGCGCCGTGGNGCTTCCNGTCGATGCCGTGAAGGGATCNGTNCGTTTCGATGACGTTCACTTCGCATACGACCCGAAGGCGCCGGTGCTTGATGGTCTCGATCTGAACTGTCCAGCNGGTGAGACCACNGCGATCGTGGGTTCGACNGGCGCCGGCAAGAGCACCATCATCAAGATGCTGCTNAGGTTCTATGACGTCGACAGCGAGCGTTCGGGGCCGGTNCTGGTGGATGATCACGACCTTCGAACGCTTTCGGTGCGGGAGCTTCGCCGGGCCATCTCTCTGGTGAGCCAGGANGTCTATCTCTTCGATGGCACGATCCGNGAGAACATCGCATACGGATGGCCGGGCGAGGATCCNTCTCACTGGTCTCCNCCNCCTGACGNAGAACTGTTCCGTGCGTCGCGTCTCGCTGAAGCGCATGAGTTCATCTGCGCGCTTCCCGATGGATANGACACGC
This sequence comes from Phycisphaerae bacterium, assembly GCA_002709755.1. GTDB lineage: Bacteria > Planctomycetota > Phycisphaerae > Phycisphaerales > SM1A02 > UBA8087. The sequence goes on along the minus strand of PAQN01000026.1, from coordinate 98,858 downwards.
TGGTNGGTGAGCGCGGGCAGAAGTTGTCCGGTGGACAGCGCCANCGGATTGCCATGGCCAGAGCCGTGCTCAAATCGGCGCCGATCATGGTGCTCGACGAGGCGACCGCGAGCGTGGACAACGAGACGGAGGCCGCCATCCAGCGTTCACTCAGGACGATCTGTGACGGGCGCACCACGATCGTGATCGCTCATCGCCTCTCGACCGTTCGCCATGCCCACTGCATCAACGTGCTCGATGCCGGTCGGGTCGTCGAGCGAGGCACGCATGACGAGCTGCTCGCCTTGAACGGTGTCTACGCGACTCTCTGGAGAGTCCAGACCGGGGAGCCGATGACCGACTGACCGGCCTGACGGCCGNTCAGTCGATCCGGAGTTCGTTGCCGGCTCGNNNTGGANCTCGTGATCAGTCNCNTTCAAGCAGCATCGTCACGGCGTTTCCGCCTCCGAGNCACAGGCTGCAGATGCCTCGCTTGCCACCGGTTCGAATCATCTGNTGNAGAAGCGTGACCAGGACTCGTGCNCCNCTCGCGCCGATCGGATGGCCCAGTGCGATNCCGCCGCCACAGATGTTCATCTTCTCTTCCGGAATCCCAAGCCCCTTCGCATTGGCGAGCGCCTGGGCCGCGAAGGCCTCGTTGATCTCGAAGATGTCGATGTCCGGCACGGTGAGGCCNTGGGTGCGNAGAATCTTCTCGATACCCAGTTTCGGNGCCCAGAANAGCTTCTTNGGCTCGATTCCCACGGTGTTGTAGCCNGCGATTCGCGCCAGAGGTGTCGCACCNGCCGCNTCCGCNGCGGCGGCGCCCGCCACCACGATCGCAGCCGCTCCATCCGAGATCTGCGAGGCGTTNCCTGCCGTGACCGAGCCTTCCTTGGTGAACGCNGGGCGAAGTTTCGCCAGTGAATCCGCGGTGGATCCTGCTCTNATGCCCTCGTCTCGTTCNACGCCCGCACGTGCATTGCANTCNTCGGCCGACATCGNCGCGACCTCCGCATCGAAGTGTCCCGCGTCCCACGCCGCNTCNGCNCGGTTGTGNCTCTGNGCGCTGAAACGATCCTGTTCCTCACGGCTGATCTCGTGNTCGTCCGCGATCCATTCGGCGGCGTTGCCCATCGGCCACTTCTCGAANGCGCAGGTCAGACCNTCGGAGGCCATGTGGTCCATCATCGAGGTCGGTCCGTACTTCACGCCGTTTCGAGCCTGGACGAAGTGGGGGGCNAGGTCCATGTTCTCCATGCCACCTGCCACCGCGAAGGCGATGTCCTGCGAACGAATCGCTCGTGCCGCCTGCATCACCGCTTCCAGTCCCGANCCGCAGACCTTGTTGATGGTCACCGCCGTCACGGTGTCNGGGATTCCNGCATTCAACGCGGCCTGGCGAGCCGGGTTCTGACCGACGCCTGCCTGAAGGACGCATCCCATGAAGACTTCCTCGATGTTCGAGGCTGAAACACCGGACTCCTTGAGGGCGGCCTTGATCGCATGGGCGCCCAATTCGGGTGCGGTGGTCCTGCTGAGTCCTCCCAGGAACTTGCCGATGGGGGTTCTCTTGGCGGAAAGAATGACGGGTTGATCGATGCTCATGTGGCTCCTTCAGCANTCTGAACGGGTATTNGGGTCATCAATTATAGCCAGTACCGGCTTTCTGCGAGGTTTGGACCGNAGAAGCCCATCGAGCCGAAGAGNGTTCCATGAGCGATCACACANCCGAANCGAATCATCTGGTCNATGACAANCTNTCCTCCCTCCAGACCCACGTTCTTTCCGAGGAATCGAAGCACCCCGGCGCCTCCGGTGACTTCTCATGGATCATCTCCGCCATCTCACTCGCGGGAAAGACNATCGCCAACAAGGTCAGANGGGCTCGTCTCGATGACGTCCTCGGCGCCATNGGATCNGAAAATGTTCAGGGCGAGATGCAGCAGAAGCTCGATGTCATCGCCAACGAGATTCTNCTNAAGTGCCTNGGAGGTCGGGAATCGATCGCGGTGCTNGCTTCGGAAGAGGANGAGGAGCCCNTGATCCTGCGTTCGGGTTCCGATGGCGGAAAATACTGCGTCCTGTTCGATCCTCTNGATGGATCCAGCAATCTCGANGTCGCCGTGGGGGTCGGCACGATCTTCACCGTTCTGCGCAATGATTCCGAGATCGGCAATGCCGAGCGGACGGTCTGTCAGAAGGGACTTCAGCAGGTGGCCGCCGGGTACATCCTCTACGGATCATCCACCGTCCTCGTGCTCACCACCGGGCATGGAGTCGACATGTTCGTTCTCGACATGGCGATCGGTTCGTTCCTTCACGTGGAGAGCGGGCTGAAGATACCACCCGGAAACAAGACGTATTCCCTGAACGAGGCGTACGCCGAGCAGTTCCCGACTGGGTACCGGACCTATCTCCAGTGGGCCCACGAGCACGGCTATTCAAGCCGCTACATCGGNTCGATGGTGGCCGACGTNCATCGAATTCTCATGCGCGGCGGAGTCTTCATNTANCCNCCCACCGTCAAGAATCCCGAGGGCAAGCTNCGTCTTCTGTACGAAGCGAATCCGATGGCGATGATCATCGANCAGGCCGGNGGCCTGTCCTACAGCGGAGANCAGAGGACTCTCGAGGTCCAGCCCNNGGAACTGCATCAGCGGGTTCCNGTGCTTCTGGGCAGCCCCGACGAGGTCGAAAGCGTTCTCAGGCTGATTCAGGCCTGAGCCGGNTCAGGAAAATCCNCCGACATCCTTGATGTCGAAGTCCCAGATGTTCCAGAGCNCNGCTGAATCCAGTGTCNTGAGGCTGTTGAGTCGNTCCACCGNNANGGCATGGTCATCCATCCCAAGTTCACCCATGCGCGCGAATTTGGTCGAGAGAATNCCCTTGAGATCGGCNGTTTCGTTTCGTGCGTGTCCTGANGGGTACATGACCAGTCCCGAATCAAGTTCCCGGCCGTCNGCCATCTGAANCACGATCGACGTCGGGATTCCGTCGGGATACCGGCTGTCGTATTCCTCTCCACCATGCTCGAATTCGATGAGCTGCATCAGCGCTCTGGTCTGTTCATCGAAGAGCGCCTCGTCCGAGTAGTCCTCCGGCATCAGCATCAACTGCTTCCACATGGCGTCATTGTCCTTGGCGAGTTCCTTGCCTGCCAGGATCGCCTTTCTGAGCTTCCGGCTGAGAATGAACACCATCGAGTGGTCCGCCGACTGTCGGGTCCTGGGATCCCGTTTGGCTGGGTCGCCGATGATGCCGAAGGCAGGTTCGTATGCCGTCACCTTGATCTTCTTGATCTGTGATGGGTCGTCGGTGATCTCGGGGTTGTCCAGCAGCAGGTTGATCAGACCCTGAAGCGCACCGGCGGATTGATGCTCGTAGAGGCCCAGCTTGAAATGCATGCCCATCACGGCGAAATCGGAGCCGCTGTGGGACAGGATCAGATCGAACGGGGCGTCCCCATCCGTGGGTTCGAACTGTCGCCAGATCGCCTCCGGATTTCTGAAGATGTCCTTGGGCCCGATGAATCCACGCATCGAGCGCTGCATCGAGATGATCGCGACCTCGGTGGAGATCGCCGCCGAGGCGCCCTTTGAATCACTGAGCTGCTTGCCTGCCCGAATCGCCCGCCAGGGGATGAAGTGGGCGACGCACATGCCGATCGCGGATTCGATCTGCTCGGCGGTCGCGCCGAGCATCGCTCCGTAGACGGCCGCGCTGGCGATCGCTCCGTGCACGACGTGGTCGATCTTGTACGACTTGAGGCTGAAGACCTCGGCCAGACGGCCTCGGATCTCGTCGAGCAGAATCATGCCCAGAAGCGCGTCCTCGCCGCTTCGTCCCGCCAGCTGGGCGGCCGCGATGGCCACGGAGTAGAAGTCGTTGTGCCCGAATTCACCGGCCACGTGCCCGTGCTCGGGTCTGAATCCGAAGTTGGTGCCGTTCGAGTCCCATTCACGAACCGCCGAGCAGTTGGCGAGAATCGCTTTCTCCGCTTTCACCTTCGTGGTCGAGCCCATGACCGGGACGCCGTCTTCCCCGGGATAGTCGAGCGCCTCCTCCCGAAGAATGCGTGGAGCGTTGGTGCCCAGGGCGAGAGCGGAGACGCCGCAGAGAATGCTGTCGGTGAAGAAAAGCATCGTTCGATCACGAACGCTCTGGTCCGGTGTGCCCTGTTCCTTCGAATCCGGTCCGAGGAATCGAACGGCGAATTCGCCGATGCCGAGTGCCTGGTTGGTGTTTCGTGCAAGGGTCACTGAATCTTTGCTGGTCATCGTGGTCATTCTCTGAAATCTCCGGTCTGTGAGCGATCTGTCTTGAACTCGTCATTGTACAAAGTGTTGGAACTTCCCTCGTTCATTCTTTTCTCTTCCGCCCACAGGTCGCGATTCTGTTGTATTGTCCACCCTCATGCTGGATCAGGCCCTCAAATCAGACAGTGTCTCCCTCTGCGTCGCCGAATCAGGCGCAGCCGCGGTCTTCGACCGGGGGGAATTCTCACGCCGTGTGCCCGCACGCTGGCTGCGGATGATGGTGCTTTCCGTCGAGGAGTCCGATTCATTCGCTCCCAGACCTGCCCTTTCAACCGTCATTCCCACCGATGTTCGTCTTCGATCGATCAGCTATCTCGAGGAGTTCGACGCCTGGGACGTCCAGTTCGAAGGTGAGAACCAGCTTTTCAGGATCGACCGCGATCGCCTCGGTGCGAGTTCCGACATGCTCCTTGGAGACGGGCCCGAGCAGACCCCATTCAACTCCTCCGATCAACCCAATCGTCAGATCGACAGTGAGACGCTTGAATCGCCGGCCGCGGTCCGTTCGTTTCTGGATTCGCTCCTCCGTCGAGGCTATGGTCGAATCCGGGGAGTGAAGACGGATGATGCCTCGTTCTTCAAGATTCTGAAAAGGCTGGGCTTCGATGGTTCGCAGTCTCAACTGATCACCGAACGGGAGGTCCTTCATCATGATGGCAGCGGGGGTTCGGCACACCTTCTCTCGCCGCATACCGAAGCGCCTCACCGCGATCCGATGCCTGATTATCACATCCGCCTGTGCGTCGAGACGTCGCTCAAGGGTGGAGACATGATCCTCGTCGATGGACTGAATGCAGTGAACACCCTCGCCATGGAATCACCGATCGCCGCTGCGGAACTCTCGCGCTGGCCGATGCTGTTCGTCGGTGATCGTTCCGGCAGCGAGCGTCGTCTGGTGCCGATGCTCGAGACCGGCGTCGACGGCTCTCTGCGCAGGATCATCTTCAATGACCGAGCCGCGATCGACTTCGCCTGTCCCGACGACCGTCTCGGAGTCTGCGCCGAGGCCTACGAGTTGCTTTCAAGAGTGGTCGAGCGCGAGGGCATTCAGAACCATTTCCGTGTCCAGGCCGGTGATCTCGTCGTGATCGACAACCGTCGGGTGCTTCACGGAGCGAAGTCGGGAAGCTCCGGCGAGAGGACGATGCTCTGTGGCTCCATGGATCGTTCACACATCATGAGCACCTGGCGTCGGGCCAGATCCGGTGATATCGACTGAACGGCTCCGCTCAGTCGTCCAGAAGTTCATCCAGCAGCTCGACCACGCCCTTGCCCAGAGTGGCCACCGTCTCGTAGATGGGTCGCCCTTCCGCGATGTCCAGCAGCTCCCGGACGAGTTTGGCTTCGCCGACATGGTCGGACTTGTTGCAGACGAAGAGGTCCGCGATCTCGAGAATCCCTGCCTTGTCCATCTGCACGGCATCACCCATGCCGGGGACCACCACGACCGCGGTCTTGTCGACCTGATTTCGAATAGCCACGTCGTTCTGGCCCGCACCGACCGTCTCGATCAGCAATTTGTCGAATCCCGCCCCGCCGATCAGCTCGATGATGTCCGGAAGACTTCGATAGTCCTCGCCAACGATGGCCAGGGAACGGTAGAAGATGCCCTCGTCGATCTTGTTGAAATCGACCCGAAGTCGATCGCCGAGAAGGGCGCCACTGGTGATCGGGCTCATCGGGTCGAAGGCCAGCACGGCGATCTTCTCTCCGCGTCGTACGGCTTCCGATGCCATCGAGGCGACAAGCGTCGACTTGCCTGCGCCGGGTGCGCCCGTGATTCCCACCACTCGAGCGGGTCGGCGTCTGGGAGCTTCGCACTGTCCACCATCATGGACGATGCTGATGGCTCGACCGAGTCTGGCGATCGGGTGTTCGAGCGTGTCGATCGTTTCGTATGGCCGTACGCTTGATCTGACGCATTCGAGGATGTCCTCGAGAGTGGTACCGGTGTGATGGACATGGGCCACCCCGGCTTCGAGCATGGCGGGGACGTCTTCCTGAGGGATGATGCCTCCGACGCTGATCGTCATGTCCGGTCGACCCACCGTCGCGCATTCCTCGATCAATCTCGGGACAAGCACGAGGTGGGAGTTGCTCATCATCGAGCATGCCACCATGTCCACGTCTTCGTCTCGGGCGCTGATCGCGAGGCTTCTCGGCGTCTGCCAAAGTCCGGAGTAGATCACATGCACTCCGCTGTCTCGCATCAATCTTCCAATGAGCTTCACGCCTCGGTCATGACCGTCCAGTCCGATCTTGCCGAGAAGCAGCCTCGGTCTGTGGCTCAGGGTCTCGCATCGATCGATCTTCTGAAGCGGAGTTGTCGGTTCGTTCGTCACTCTGGGCATGGCGTTCGACTCGATTCATGTCTTTGTTTCGAATGATGATTCAGCACGAAGTGGGACTATAGCAGCCTCTTCGAGGTGGATCAGGCGCACCGTCGGTCGTTTTCACCGTCTCATGATCCAGCGAAATCCAGCGAGTCTTCCCGCATTCACTTCTCGGACGCTGACTCGTAACTCGACGGGTCCTTCTCGGGTGATTCGTCGTTCCTGACCAGCTCGCCGTCCGCGTCCCATGTCTCCGGATGAAACATGTGCGCCAGTCGTGCGATGATCTTGTCAGCATCCTCCCACAGGTAGTCATCGATGACGAGCGACTGGCCGTCGGACAGGACAACCTTGGCCTGCCAGGTGGTCTTGTTGCTCGCCTGTGGATCGAGAAGGCCACGCCAGGTCGACATGTCTATGTCACTGATGTGATCCGCAGCATGTCTGACGCCTCTGGGGGTGGTGAGTGACCCGTCTTCGCCGAGGATCCATCCCCCGTGCCGGAATTTCCAGAACGGCCAGATCAGGAATGGAATCGTCGCTCCGCCTCCGATGACCCAGATCCAGAGATTGATGATCGCGTCGTACTTGCTTGGTGGTTGTGGTTTCTCATCCTTGAATTCGGAGAGCACCCGCTCGGATTCCGTGTACTCGAGCTGTTGTGTCTCGTCGAGCGTCTGCCCCTTGGCTTTCAGATCTCCCGCGATCACCACCAGCTCGTCGTAGGTCTTCTTGGCCGTTCGGTAGGTTTCAGCCTCCGTCACCCGTTCCGGAATCCGTATCCAAACCTGCCAGCTCCCGTAGGCGGCCGACACGATGCAGGCCGCGATCATGACGATCAGTTTGACCTTGCGTCCTTTTTTCATGGGTGTGTGAATGCTCTGCATGATGTGTCGCTCCCTCGGCGTGGCGGCTTCGAGCGTTTACCTGGTCAGTGGCTCGTTACCGATATCATAAATCTTCAAGCCGGCGAATCGCGGTTTCCATTTGGCCAGAAGCGCGAGGTGCCCGGGATGCTCGAGGTACTCGGTGTATCCCGGCATGTCCTCGAAACTGACGAGCAGGCCCAGTGTGTACTGGTCATCGACCGCACTGTTTCTCCCTGCATCGACATGAGCGCCGCACGCATAGACCGTCACGCTCGGGATCGTCGACAGCATCTCGTCGCAGTCCGCCTGGAGTTCCGCCGCGTCCGAAGGGTCGTTCAGAGTGATCAGCACCACGTGGTTGATCGTCCCCGGATCATGGGGCGTTTGCTGCCCGGTCGAACAGCCTCCTGCACAGATCAGGAGCGCTCCCAGGCTGCAGAGAATGCTTGTTCGTGCGGTTTTTATCATCACTCTGGTCCTCCCTTGGAACTCAGACTATCTCACCATCGTCATTCTCGTGGTTTTTCTGGACTCGAAGCGGCTGTTCCTGGCAAAAAAGAACACCCTCGGGACGAGGTGGGCTTCGTCCCGAGGGTGAATCGAGTTTGGAGGCACCTCAGTCCAGGTGAGGTGCGTCCTGAAACTCGGACAGTTCAGGCAGGGTCCAGCGGAGTGACCCGTCGTCGGGTCTCGAGGACCGGATTTCGCGAGCTCCGTGCTCATCCGATCGACGGCAACTTGGTTCCGTCCAATCGCCGACATTCACTTGCCGCTTTCGCAGCGCCTGAAAACTGTCCACCACCTCCCGGCCAGGCCGGGGGTGGCAATGTGATTAACTGCAGCCCATCGAGTTACCGCAGTTGTTGCACTTGTAGCACGTGCCGTTTCTGACCGTGATCGACCCGCAGACGTCGCACGCCGGTGCATCTCCCATGAGATTCGCATTCAGCTGATCGAGCACCGATGCCGACGGTTGAGTCGTCGTGGCTCCGCCACCTTGGGTGGTCTTGCCGAGGTCGTCTTCGACGTCCGTGGACGTGATCGACGGCGTCATCGTCGGTGTGCTTGAGGAGGGGGCTTCTGTCTTCACCGTGCCGGTGGTTCCGGGGTCGGTGATGTTCGAGTCCTTCGACGTGGTATTGGTTGCGTCCTGCTTCCACCGTGGTGCGTCCTCCGTGACGTTGTTCGTGGTCTTCGATGTTCGGGGCAGATCCTTGCCCGTCTTCTTTTCGCCGCGATTCGGCGAATTCTGTTCGCGATACCCTTCGATGAACTGGATGCCAAGCCACCGGAAGATGTAGTCGACCAGACTCTTGGCGAAGGGGATGTCGGTGTTGGTGGTGATGCCCATCGGTTCGAAGCGTTGGTGGGCGAACTTGTTCACGAGACTCTGCACGGGGACCCCGTACTGAAGAGCGACCGAGATCGCGGTTCCCAATGAATCCATCAGGCCTCCGATCGTCGAACCCTCCTTCGCCATGGTGATGAAGAGTTCGCCGGGCGTGCCGTCTTCGTAAAGACCCACGATCAGGTATCCCTCGTGCCCGGCCACGTTGAACTTGTGAGTCAGCGACTCACGCGTGTCGGGGAGTCGACGTCGCATCGGTCGCTCGATGATCTTCTCGACGATGCGTTCGATGTAGGTCGGTTCGCTCGTGGTCGTTCCCGCGCTGTCCTCGACGTCGACGTCCTCCTCTTCGGATTCACTCGAAGTGCTCAGCGGCTGACTGAGCTTGCATCCGTCTCGATACAAGGCGTTGGCCTTGAGTCCGAGCTGCCAGCTGAGCAAGTAGGACTTGCCGATCTCGTCGATCGACGCTTCGTTGGGGAGGTTGATGGTCTTGGAGATCGCTCCGGAGATGAACGGCTGAGCCGCCGCCATCATTCGGATGTGACCGTTGGGGGCGATGAACCGCTTGCCTGTGGTGCCGCATCGGTTCGCGCAATCAAAGACCGAAAGGTGCTCTTCCTTGAGGAAGGGGGCGCCTTCGATGGTCTGGGTTCCGCACACCATCCTGTTGAGGACATCGACCTGGGCCTTGGTCAACCCCAGCGCCCTGAGACCGTTGAACGTCGGATCGGCCTTGGCCGACTCCGGGTCGACTCCGATGGCCTCCATCACGTATTCGGGCATGGTCCAGGCGTTGAATGCGAAGCCCAGTTCGAAGACGGTGGGAAGCTGGTTCTCGAGGGAGACGAGGTCCTCGCTCTGGTAGCCGGCGCCGTTGATCAGGAATTCACGAAGCGTGCCTTCATCGCCGCTCATCGTGCCATCCGCGCTCGGCATCTGGACGTCGAGGTTCAGAGTTCCCATCACCCATGTGAGGATGTCGTCGACTTCCGTCTGGGAATAGTCGAGCGCTTCCAGTGCGGGGCGCAGGGACTGGTTGGCGATCTTGAAGTATCCGCCACCGGCGAGCTTCTTGAACTTGGTCAGTGCGAAGTCCGGTTCGACACCGGTGGTGTCGCAGTCCATCAGGAGACCGATCGTCCCGGTCGGCGCGATCACCGTGACCTGTGCGTTTCGGTAGCCGAACTTCTCGCCGAATCGAAGCGCATCGTCCCAGGCGAGCATCGAGCGGTCGAGCATCTCCCGAGCGTTCGCGATGTTGATCTGGTTGTTCTCGAAGATCGTGTGATCGATCGAGACCGGCCGGATGGTGAGATCCTCCCATTCTCCGGCCTCGCGGTCGACGCCGTGCGCGGCTCGGCGGTGGTTGCGGATGACGCGGAGCATGTGGTCCTTGTTGTCGGCGAAGCCGGCGAAGGGACCGTGTTCCGCGGCAAGCAGCGCGCTTGCGGCGTACGAGCGACCGGTCATAATCGCGGAGATCGCTCCGCAGATCGCACGGCCGGCTTCACTGTCGTATGGGATGCCTGCCTGCATCAGCATCGCGCCGAGGTTGGCGTAGCCGAGGCCGAGTGTTCGGTACCGCCACGAGAGATCCGCGATCTCACGTGATGGGAACGCAGCCATCAGGACCGAGATCTCCAGGACGATCGTCCAGATTCCAACCGCATGTTCGAATCCCTCGATGTCGAAGGTCCTGGTCTCGCTGTCGTAGAACTTGAGGAGGTTGATCGAGGCGAGGTTGCAGGCGGTGTTGTCCAGGAACATGTACTCGGAGCAGGGATTGCTCGCATTGATGCGTCCGCCTTCGGGGCAGGTGTGCCATGCATTGATCGTCGAATCGTACTGGACGCCCGGGTCGGCGCATCGCCAGGCGGCGAAGTTGATCTTCTCCCAGAGGTCCCGGGCACGAATGGTCTTGGCGGGCTTGCCGTCCGTGCGCTGGATGAGCTGCCAGTCCTCGTCGTTCTCCACCGCGGCGAAGAATTCGTCGCTCAGGCGAACCGAGTTGTTGCTGTTCTGGCCGCTGACGGTGTAGTAGGCCTCGCCGTTGAAGTCGTAATTGAGTTCCAGTCCCAGACTCTCGGCCAGTTCCTTCTGGTCCTCGTCGAGGTGCTTCATGCCTTCGACCAGGGCGGCGACCTTGATCTCCTCCCTGACCTTCCAGTTCACGAAGGATTCGATGTCGGGGTGATCCACGTCCAGGCACACCATCTTGGCCGCACGTCGTGTCGTGCCACCGGACTTGATCGCGCCGGCGGCACGATCGCCGATCTTCAGGAAGCTCATGAGTCCCGAGCTCTTTCCACCTCCCGAAAGGGGTTCGTTCTCGCCGCGCACATTCGAGAAGTTGGTGCCGGTTCCGGAGCCGTACTTGAAGAGTCGTGCTTCCCGGGTCCAGAGATTCATGATGCCGCCCTCGCCCACGAGGTCGTCATTCACGCTCTGGATGAAGCAGGCGTGCGGCTGGGGGTGCGTGTACGCATCCGGCGCGAGCCCGAGTTCGCCGCTGGTGTGATCCGCGATCCAGTGTCCCTGTGCGGGGCCGTTGATTCCGTAGGCCCAGTTGAGGCCGGTGTTGAACCATTGCGGGCTGTTCGGAGCGGCCATCTGATTGACGAGCATGTAACACAGTTCATCGTAGAAGGCGTCGGCGTCATCCTTGCTCGCGAAGTAGTTGTTCTTCAGACCCCATTCACGCCAGCATCCTGCAAGGCGATCGACGATCTGTCGGACGGAACGTTCGGGGCCGGTGGCGGGTGTGCCATCGTCGTTGAGGATGGGCGTTCCGTCCTTCTCGAACTGGGGGACGCCTGCCTTGCGGAAGTACTTGCTCACCATGATGTCGGTGGCAAGCTGGCTCCAATCGGCGGGGATCTCGGCATCATTCATCTCGAAGACGAGAGAACCGTCGGCGTTGGTGATTCGTGAACTGCGAGAGGACCATTCGACTGCGTCGAACACGTTCTCGCCTTTCTTCGTAAATCGGCGGGTGAACTTCATGTGCGAATTGCTTCCTTGCTTCATCTACTGAACTGGACTGGTTCTGGACTTGGTTCTGGACTTGGTTCTGGACTTGGTTCTGGACTTGGTTCTGGACTTGATTCTGGGTCGGTGTGATCGCGCATGCTCGGAGAGCCATCATGCGTGACCACNGGGTCGGATCCGAGCGTTAGCTCGGANTGCCTTGTTTCATGGTNTTNGAGCAATGAAGCCAGGCTTCACTGAAAAGTGGTGCATCACGGGCAACGGTATGTCGGACCTGTTCGCGGCAAACGACATCGCCCATTCCCGATCGGGTGTTCGATGTGCTGATCTCGCGAATCATGTCCATGCCGTGTTCCATCCTTGTGGGCTCAGACTCGCTGACCCGCAATGCACCTCTGATCCCTTTTCGCGTCGGAGTCTGCGAAAGAGGAAGTTCGATCCTCCGGCATCCCTGCCGAGATGATCGACCTGATTGATGTGNGCAGGGCATCCAGCCCTGACCACGGGAGTCCCAGAGGTCGGGGTCGACAGCCTGTACTCGTCTCATTCATCATGCGCCTCGGTCACTCGACTTCCGAAGAAGTTCTTCGAGTGGCCTTTCCCTGGCACCTGGGAACAAGACGGCTGACAACTCACCGCCCAATGGGCGTCGAAGCGGGACAACTCGGCCTTCGAAGGCATCGAAGGTGAACTCGGATGGATTCGACGAGGTGCTGTCAGCCTGACGGGCGTGNCCNGANGACGCATGNNCATTTCGGAGGCCAAGCCGCCGATGAGACACGTCGCGTGCACGCCCCCCAGGCGGAACACACCACNTCGTGGCCGTCCGCATACCGTGGNTGCCGAGTGCTTCAGGCNCGACATCCACCTTCGATCTNGTGGGTCCGAGAAAATCGTTCTCCAACGATTTNCANGGTGTTTTCNGTCCGAAAAAGCCGCTTNANCGACTCTGANGGCNGATTTTGATCCNCCAGATCGATGCTTGNTCCAACCANGTTGGANTCAAGCACATGGCCACTTTAACTCTATATCTTGTGGCTGCAATGGGCNCAGGCACGAAATATGGTGGCTTTTCGTCAAAGAATNGAGAAATCCTTATCAAGCACGACTTTACCGAANGCAATCGNGATCNCGCAAATTNCAGACCNNGCTGTGGGCAACTTTNCGACCGCTGTAGAGAAACTGAACCCGTATGCTTTCACCTTCCATGATCAACGATCCCGACAATCTTCTCGATGGTCTGACTGAACCTCAGCGCGANGCGGCCGCNCATGTCGATGGCCCNGCTCTGGTCCTGGCCGGNCCCGGCAGTGGCAAGACCCGTGTCATCACTCGNCGTGTCGCCTGGCTTCTTCATCAGGGCATTCCCGCNTGGCAGNTNCTCGCNCTCACCTTCACGAACAAGGCGGCGGGGGAGATGCGCGANCGCATCGANGCATTGCTTCCTTCATCGATGACCAATCGTCGTGGTCTCTTCGTCGCGACGTTTCATGCNTTCTGTGCACGTCAGATGCGCAACCATGCACAACTCGTCGGNCTGGATTCCGGTTTCTCCATCTACGACACGAGTGANCAGCGNTCGGCGATGAAGGAAGCNCTCGNGANTTCGAATCTCGATTCCGGAAACTGGACGCCTGCATCGATGCTCTCCGCCGTGAGCAAGGCGAAGAACGACCTCAAGACCGCGGCCGTGTACGAGGAAGAGGCGAGTGATTTCTACACCAGAGCGGTGGCTCGGGCCTATCAGGCATATTCGANGATTCTTCGTCGTAACAANGCNGTCGACTTCGATGACCTGCTCCTGCTCACCGCGGAGCTCGTGCGCACGAACGAGGCCGTTCGATCCGAACTGCAGAACAGATTCCGATACGTTCTGATCGATGAATATCAGGACACCAATCATGCGCAGTTCGTGATCGCNGACGGCATCGCCAACGCTCACGGAAACCTCTTCGTGGTGGGTGATCCNGACCAGTCGATCTATGGATGGCGGGGAGCGGATGTCGCGAACATCCTTGAATTCGAGGAGAAATACCCCGGCACCAGGATCATCTCCCTCGGTCGNAACTTCCGTTCGACCGGACACATCGTGTCCGCGGCGGATGCTCTNATCAGGAACAATCGTCGACGAAAGCACAAGGATCTTCACACCGAACTCGGTGACGGCGAGCAGGTTCGGATGATTCGNTGCCAGGACGAGCGGCATGAAGCCGAGCAGATCGCNCTGGCNATCCGTTCNGCCGCNGGTGANGGCATCGACTATCGATCGATGGCGATTCTCTATCGTGTGAACGCGCTCAGTCGAGTCCTCGAGGATTCGCTTCGNGGTGCGGGNGTGCCCTANGTGATCGCACGAGGCACGGCGTTCTTCGCNCGTCGNGAGATCAAGGATGCCCTGTCCTACCTGCGTGCTCTNGCGAACCCNCTGGACGACGTCGCACTNGCTCGAATCGTCAATGTTCCCGCGAGAAAGATCGGNGCCAAGACCCTGAAGGCGNTCTCTCGTCANGCCATGCANGAAGACATCTCACTCTTCGATGCCTTGCTCGATGTGAACCGTGTCGAGGGCATCGGGCCNCGAGCGAAGCGTTCCGTGGAGATCTTCACCCAGACCTTCGCTCGATGGCAGGCACAACTCCAGAACGGACATCTCGCACAGCTGGCNGGTTTCGTGGCNCAGGTCATCACGGAAAGCGGNCTGGAGGCCATGCANCTNGGCACCGGTGACGAAGACGGCCAGGAGCGCGTGGCNAACCTCAACGAGCTTGTGAATGCCGCGGCGGAATTCGAGTTGCCCGAGGATGAACTCGANGGCGTCNCCGTCGAAGAGGNNGGTTCGNNGGCATCGATCAGTGATTCCGCTCCCGTCGCCGGACTNCTCGAGGCCCTGCGAGCGTTTCTCGAGTCCGTCGCCCTCGTGAGCGANCAGGATGCGATCGATGAATCCAGAGGCGCCGTGACTCTCATGACGCTTCANGCCGCCAAGGGGCTCGAGTACGACTTCATCGCCATGGCCGGTCTCGAGGAAGGCATGCTTCCGCATGCTCGTTCGCAGGAAGGGGAGCAGGANCTCGAAGAGGAACGGCGTCTCTGTTTCGTGGGGATGACACGTGCNAAACGGACNNTGNTCATGACCATGGCGGCGAGCCGGGCCGTGAGAGGTCAGAGAAATCGCACCGTGCCCAGCAGTTTTCTGAGCGAAATACCCGAAGAGCATGTGTCGCTCGAGCGACTCGATGGTTCGGCCGGCTTCGACGAGGGGCTCTCGATCGTGTACGACTCCGAATTCGTCGATGAGATCCATGACGAGGANGGAAGCGGATTCGGANCTCGTTTCCCCGCAGGCACGGTCGTCCGTCATCCTCAGTTCGGCATCGGNACCGTGAAGTCGATCTCTCCACGAGGCACCGTGAGTTCAGCGAAGGTGACCTTCCATGGGATCGGGACCAAGACGCTGATCCTCGAGTATGCGAGGCTCGAAATCGTTCACGGCTGACGTTCGTCCCGTCACGCGGCCCGNTCAAGTGGGGCGTCAGCCGCACCGACCNTGCCTCGATGCANCCGATCGGCGGCCTCGATGGCCGCGGTCTTGTANAGCTCGCTCAGTGANGGGTAGTTGAACGGCGCCGCNGCGATGTCCTCGGCGGTCCATCCTTCNGCGATCATCAGCATGCCCAGGTGAATCAGNTCGGTGGCATCCTCACCGANGATCGTGGCGTGGAGGAGCTTNCCGCTCTCGGCGTCGAAGACGAGTTTCAATNTTCCGCGATCGTCNCCAAGCATGCGTCCNCGGGNGTTTCTTCGGTATCCGGCGCTGCTCGTGATCAACTCGACGCCCNTTCGGGCGAGNTCCTCCTCGGTGTCGCCCACCGCCGCGATCGCNGGAATGGTGTAGACCCCCATCGGCAGCAGGCCCTCCATGCGTCCTTCCGCCACCTTGTCGAACATGTTCTCAACCGCGAGTCTGGACTGTTCCATGCTGGTCGATGCGAGGGCGGGAAATCCGATCACGTCGCCCGTGGCCCAGACGCCCTTCGCTTCGGTCCTGTAGCCGTGGTCGACCTTCAAGAGTCCGCGTCGGTCGGTTCGAAGTCCGATCGTCTCGAGTCCGAGCCGTTCGGTGTTGCCGTCTCGTCCCATCGCCCACAGGACCACGTCACTCTCGTGCGTCCGCCCGTCCTTGAAGGTGATACTCGCGCGGCCGTCCTCAAGGCCGACNATCTCTTCGATCTCCGCTGAGAACTGAAAACGCACTCCGGCATCCTTCATCTGATCGATCAGGCATTCACGGCAATCCTCGTCGAGGAATCGCATGATCGTCGAACGTGCCTCGACCACCGTGGTTTCGACTCCCATCTGCGCGAAGATCGANGCGTATTCCGAGCCGATCACACCACCNCCGATCACCGTCAGAGACTCNGGCATCCTCGAGAGAGACAGNATTCCAGTGGAGTCGACGATCGCGGGGTGTTCGAAGTCCAGATGGTCGGGTCTGTTGGGACGTGAACCCACCGCGATCAGGATGCGGGGGCTTTGCAGTCTGATGGATTCCCCGGCAGGNGTGTCGACGATCACGGTCNGGTGTCCTGCCAGGCGTCCCCAGCCACGNATCACCTCGACGCCGGCNCTGTCGAGATCGAGTTCGATCCGATCATGCTCCTCGATCTGCACCAGCGTGGTGCGCGCCAGAAACTGATCGAATGANACACTTCGATCGATCTCCGGATCGATGCCGGGAACCGGTCTCTTGCGAAANGACGAGCAGAGAATCGCGGTTTCACGCAGNACCTTCGANGCGACGGTTCCCGTGTTCACCATCGCACCGCCNGGAAGNCCTTCGCCTTCNACGACCGCGACCCGGTAGCCACGCTTCGCGGCAAGGACCGCGGCATTCTCGCCTGCAGGGCCGCTGCCGATGCAGATCATGTCAAACCGCCTGATGTCTGNGANTTCGTTCATGTGATCAGGATCGACTCATGAGCCAGTCGTCTTGAGCGNGGTCCCGATTACGAGGCGTNCCGGCGNGTNTTTGAANNGAGGGCCGATAGTTTCCGANCTCAGTCCGATTCCTCNGGGTTCTCCTCGGGTGTCCCGGTNGGAGTTCCGACGTANAGCGTGCGTGCCAGGATCAANGCGACCATGGCNAGCACCATCGCCCANGACTTGTTTTCCGCGAAACCGATCCACACCGCGGCGCCCACGAGCAGCACGGCGCCGAGCNTCAGCGCCGCGACGCCTCCGGGGCCTCTNGAAGACAGGTTCAACGGCAGAGTCCCGTCTGCGACATGATGAACGCCCAGGTGTCGACGCGGTCTCGAATTCTCATCGAGAGAGGCTTGCCGCTTCCGTGGCCGCCATCCCGGTCCACCCAGAGCAGGATCGGATCCNGGTCATGATCGTTCGCCGCGAGTTGCTGCATGCGTGCCGCCATCTTGCGNGCGTGAAGCGGGTGAACTCNATTGTCGTTCTCGCCAGCGGTGATCAGCGTCGCCGGGTAGCGACGGCCTTCCTCGATGTTGTGATANGGGGAGTAGGCACGNANCCATTCGAACTGTTCGGCGTCCTCGCTCGAGCCGTANTCCGGAACCCAGAAACGTGCCATGAGGAAGTCCTGATACCGAAGCATGTCGAGCAGGGGGACGTTCGAGACCACGCAGGCGAAGAGNTCCGGCCGTTGCGTCACCGCNACCCCGGTCAGAAGACCTCCGTTGGAGCCTCCCATGACCGCNAGGCGATCCGGNGTGGTCCACTTGTCGCTGATGAGATCCTCCGCGATCGCGTACAGATCGTCGAACACGTTCTGCTTGCTTTCAAGCATCCCGTCCCGATGCCATGACTCGCCGTACTCGCCGCCACCNCGAAGGTTGGCCATCACGTACACGCCGCCGGCATCCAGCCANGGGAACAGCGACGCGTTGAAGCGAGGTTCCATCGAGATGTTGAACCCGCCGTAGCCGTAGATCAGGCATGGGTTGTCTNCGTNNGGCGTCACGTCCTTGTGGTGAACCAGGAAGTAGGGCACTCTGGTCCCGTCCTTGGATGTCGTGAAGATCTGGCTCACGGCCACCGTCGAGGCATCCACCGGAACCTCGGGTCTGTCCCACACCGAGCGGCTGCCGTCCTTCAGGTCGATTCGATAGATCGATCGNGGATCGTTGAAGCTGGAGTAACTCATGAACGCCTCGGTTCGATCGTCCTGCGTCGAGAGCGAGGCGCTGCCGAGACCCGGCGTCTCCAACGCNCCGAGACTGCGTCCGTTCATGGCGTAGCGTTCGAACCTGGTNACCGCATCCTCGATGTAGCGGGCGATGAGCATTCCNCTCGCGTGGGAGACCCCTCTGAGCACCGCATCCTCTCGCTCCGGAATGATCGNGGTCCAGCGGGACTGTTCCGGATAGTTGAGGTCGACCGACCACACGCTTCCGTTCAACGTCTTCCAGGTGGTCGTCATCCACATCGTGTCGCCCATCACCGCGATCGGACGGAAGCGTCCCTCGAGGCCGACCGCGATGGGACTCGANTCCATNACCCCTTCACGAAGCCATCGGTCGAAATCCACCACGAACAGGTCGTTCTTCGACCAACCGTCGGTGACACCGTGCATCAACCAGCGNCCGCTGTCGTCGAGCGATGCGAACGGCACTCNGGAGGGGGCCTGCTGGTCGAAAAGCACCGTGTCATGGCGATTGTTCCGACCCACCTCGTGCCATCGGATCGATCGACTGTAGGCATCATCCGGATCGGCAAGACATGAATACAGAAAGGCGTCTCCCTCCGGGCTCCAACTGGAGATGCTGGCCTTGCCGGTGATCTCGTCGGCCAGCCAGACGCCATCCTCGGTGCGCATCAGGTGCAGNACCGGCATCTCNTCGCCGGCCCGGCTGATTCCGAACGCGACCAGNGATCCGTCAGGGCTGGGGTCGTACCAGTCGAGCGAGATCAGTCCGTCGGGATCCAGTTCGTTNGGATCGAGCAGGGTCCGGGGTTCGCCATCNATGCCCCTTCGAACCATGAGAACNGGTTGGTTCTGTCTCGGTGATCGTTGNCGGTAGAAGTAGAGATCCCCCCTCATCGAGGGNGCGGAGACGCTTCCTATCTCNAGNATNAGTTCCTCGAATCGTCGTTCGAGTTCNGGCCTGCAGGGGAGGCGATCCAGAATCGCACGNGTGTGGTCGTTCTGNGTGGTGGTCCATGCCTCGACTTCGGCGGACTCCGATTCGAGCGCCTCCAGCCAGCGATATTCGTCCACGAAGGTGGTGTCATGAATCACCTCCTCCACCGGGATCATCTTCGTGGGTGGGGGAGTGGTCTGAAGGACCGCGGTTGCGACGAGGCAGGTGATNGTGATCATGGTTTCTCTCTGGGTGGTGGGTTTGCATCAGTCCACGATGATACGCATGCGTATCGTTTCGGGAATCTTTTCGAGTTCGGATCTGATGGCGCCCTCGTCGGCGGGGTCGACGTCGAGGATCACGTAGCTCAGGTCGTCCTGTGATCGAAGGTATTCGGCGTTGATGTTGACACCGAGGCCCGCGAGCGCGGAGTGCATGCTTCCAAGCACTCCGGGTACGTTCCTGTGAAAGTGAAGGATCCTGTGCTGTCCCGAGCCACGGGACGGGAGATCCACTGTTGGAAGATTGACCGCGGTTCCAGTCGAGCCTTCGCAGGCGAAACGCACCATCTTCTCGCCCACCTCGTCCGCGATCGATGCCTGGGCTTCGAGCGTGTTTCCTCCGATGTGTGGCGTCAGAAGCACGTTTTCAAGGCCTGCCAGTGGCGTTTCGAACGCACTGTCACCGCTTCTCGGCTCCTCTGGAAACACGTCGATCGCGGCGCCGCCCAGTCGGCCGTTCTTCAGAGCGCTCACCAGGGAATCGATCTCGACGACGTTCCCGCGGGAGTTGTTGATCAGCAGCGCTTCGGGTTTCATCATCGCGAGACGACCGGCGTCGATCATGTTCCGAGTCGCGGGGGTGGCGGGAACATGCAGGCTCACCACATCGGCTGTCGAGAGAAGTTCCTCGAGATCACGGGCCGGATGCGCGTTGCCGAGGGGGAGCTTGGAGATGTGGTCGTGGTAGATCACCTTCATGCCGATCGCTTCGGCCAGAATGGAGAGTTGCGATCCGATGTGACCGTATCCGACGATTCCAAGCGTTCTGCCTCGGACCTCTCGGGAGCCGGCAGCGGATTTCCGCCACTTCCCCGAGTGCATGTCCGCGCTTCGCTGCGGAATGCGCCTCATCAGCATCACGATCTCCGCCAGAGTCAGTTCGGCAACGCTTCTGGTGTTTGAAAATGGCGCGTTGAAGACCGGAATGCCGAGCCCCGCGGCGGCTTCGAGGTCGACCTGGTTCGTGCCGATGCAGAAACAGCCGATCGCCTGCAGATTCGGTACTTTGCGAATCAATTCATCATCGAGCTGGGTCCTGCTCCTGATGCCGACCATGGTCGCCTCGTGGAGGACGCTTTCAAGATCACCCTTGCCGAGCGAGCCGTCGACTCTGACGATCTCCATGCCCGTCTTCTCGAGGCGTGTTTCCGCGCTGGGGTGGATCCCCTCCAGCAGCACGATCCTGCCATGTTTCATGTGATCCATTCGGGAGCGCCTCTCTTGCTGGTCTGGTTCACGTTCCGACGACGTCGGGGAGATCGAAGAGTCCCTCGGTCAGATTGAGCGGCCCCTCGGGAGTGATGAGGACATCCGCTTCGTAATGAACGCTCATGGAGCCGTCGCTTGAGAAAAGCGGCCAGTTTCTTCCCTCCGAACGGACCGAGGACGTTCCCACGGTGAGCATGGGTTCGACCGCCACCAGCATCCCTGTCTTGAATGGCGTGAACGCATCGCTCCATTCACCCGAGTGCTTCGGGATCACGTTCGAGATGAACGGAGGTCCGTGGAGCGTCCGGCCGTAGCCATGCCCGCCGAGGCCTCGAATCAGTTTGAATCCCGCTTTCTTCTCGGCGACGTCCTCGACCGCTCGGGCCCAGTCGAGCAACGGCCGGCCCGGTTGCATCGCCTTGATCCCCGCGGCAAGGCAGTCCTTTCCAGCGTTCATGAGCGCGAGGTTCTGCGGATCCGTCCCGCAGATCGCATAGGTCCAGGCGGCATCGCCGATCCACCCTTCATGAAGAACGCCGATGTCGATCGAAAAGACATCGCCCTCCTTCAGGGGCGCAGTGGTCATGTCGTGTGTTCCGTGCACCACGCAGTCGTTCACCGAAAGACAGGCGTGGGAGGGAAACCTCGGGTGGGGTCTCGCCTTGTATCCGAGAAAAGCGCTTTCACTCTTGAGGTCCTTCAGCGTCCGGGCGACGAAGGCATCGACTTCCGCCAGAGTCTGTCCGGGCTTCAGCCATTCGACCAGGCGTTCATGAACGGTGACGACCCGTTCCGCCGCGGCTCGGGCGCCGTCCATGTCAGTTTGTGATTCAAGAATCATGTCTTCGATGATATCGAGTGGGACCCGTCGTGACCTCGTTCTCAGCCACCGAAGGGAGTGAGATCGTGAAGGCTGTCTCCGATCATGACCATCCTCGGGCCCGGAGTTGCGAATTCCCACGCGAGGGATCGTTCATCGCGTGTGTCCAGCACGATCAGGTCCGAACGCTTGCCCGGTTCGATCGACCCGCGGTCATCCTGAAGATCCAGAACGCATGCCGCGTTGTACGTGGCAGCCACGATGGCTTCCGCGGGCTTGAGCCGGCATCGATTCACCGCCAGATGGATCGTGAACGGGATCGATGGCGTGGGGGCCGAGCCCGGATTGCAGTTGCTCGCGATCGCCACCGCACCGCCGAGATCCACGAAGGCTCGTCCCGCCGCGTACCGGTCATCCAGGTGGTAACCGCTGCAGGGCAGAAGAACGCCCATCGTGTTCGAGTGTGCGAGCAGCGCGAGATCCTCGTTCTTCGTCGCCTCCAGGTGGTCGACGCTGCGTGCGCCCGCCTCCACCGCGAAGTGTGTCGCTCCGAGACTGTTGAACTGATCCGCATGCACCCTGATGGGGCATCCCATCGATTGTGCCTCCTCGAAGAGCCTTCTGCATTCCTCCAGTGACCATGCGCCCTCCTCGCAGTACGCATCACAGGTGATCCCCGGATGCGCCTCCACCACCGCGGGCAGGGTCTCATCGATCGTGGTGCGCACGAACTCCGGGGTGTCCCGGTCGATCGCATGGGCGCCCAGGAACGTTCCGATCACCGTGGACTGCATCGTGTCCGACGCGATTCGAATCGCATCCAGCATCTTGAGTTCCGCTTCGGTGCTGAGTCCGTATCCGGATTTCACCTCGACCGTCGTGGTCCCCAGCCGCGCCATCTGCTCGATCCTGTGTATCAGGTTCGCGCTCAGTTCCTCGACCGACGCCTGACGCACGGCATGAACGGTAGACATGATCCCGCCGCCTTCGGCAAGCAGTTCGAGGTAGCTCGCACCCGC
Source organism: Phycisphaerae bacterium (assembly GCA_002709755.1). Lineage (GTDB taxonomy): Bacteria > Planctomycetota > Phycisphaerae > Phycisphaerales > SM1A02 > UBA8087. The sequence continues at coordinate 76,578 of PAQN01000026.1, read as the reverse complement.
GAGTTTGCGATCGAATTCGTCGTAGCGTGACCCTGCCCAGCACGCATGCGTGTGGCAGTCCACGAAGCCCGGCATCAGAACTCGTCCTTCCAGATCGATGACTCGACCTCGTGTGTCCGGTCCGGGTCCGTCACCCACATCATGGATCAGCCCGTCCTTCACCAGCACCCAGCCCGACTCCAAGGCGGACAGTTCTCTCAAGGCTTCGTTGCGTCGTGGTTGCCTGCCCTGGCCCGCAATCGTCAGGATGCGGCCGTTCTTGAAAAGAAATTCAGTCATGTCTCTCCATTCGGGCTAGTTTGCCAGCATGGCTCGAGTCCGTCGGCTGCTGATCGGTCTCATTTGATGATAGACTTACGACCCTCCATCTGCCCAGTCCACTCGAGGTCAAACCATGTCGTCCGAACATACGGTCAAGAATCCAATCGTCTGTGCCGAGCTTTCAGCCTTCGTCATCACGGTCAAGCCCGTCGGACCCAATGTGGGTCAGAGGGAGGCTCCCATCATCGACACCGACGTCAAGGGCCTCTTCGAACTGGCGGGAGACAACCTCAAGGGACTGGTCATCGATCTCTCCGACGTGACGTTCATGTCTTCGATGGGACTGGGTGCCTGTGTCGCACTTCGCAACCATGCGATGGGCGCCGGCGCGAAGGTCGCGATCCATGGATTGAACGACGATCTCGACGCACTCTTCAAGATGATGCGTTTCCACAAGATGTTCGACATGCAGAAGAACGACCAGGCGCTCGAGAAGTGGTTGAAAAAGCTCTAGAGCTGTCCCGTCGGTCGGGCCGGCTCAGGAGTCGTACCCCAGTCTTCGGTTCTCGTCTCCGGCGACCCTGTCGAATTCGAGCAGTTCCTTCTCGGACAGCTGCTCCCGCCATCGTTCGTCCAGCTTGATCTCACGGTCACCGGTCTTGAATCGCATCGGATTCCCTCCGATGTTGTGTGCTTCGGATTTGCGAAGCGTGAGCATTTCTGGGTGGAAGCGGACGCCGAGAAACGCACATGCCTTCGTCATGGTCGCTTCAGGATCCCGGCACAGCGCCTCGTAGTGAATCATCATCTTCTTCCCGGAGGGGATTCCATACGAGCTCAGGCGGGTGTGCCTCTGGCTGCGTTTCCACTCGTAGGCGGCCTGTTTCATCGACATGCCCGTCCTCCGAATGGCGGAGGCGCTCACGGCCCGGCCGTCTCGAACCATGTTGATCAATCTGAACTGTCCCGGTGCGTTCAGATACAGCGCCTTGAGTCTGCGGGCGTCCTTCGAGGAGTCGATGATCACGCTCGTGCCGGTGACGCTCCTGATGGCGTCGTGCCAGACGAGGGACATCTCGATGGCCCTCTGATGAGCGGGGGCCAGCAGACCGTTCATCCACCGGCCAACCCTGCGGGGAGCGGCAAGCATCATCGCTTTCTGCATCAGCGCCAGAGTGGGATGCACATCCTCGCGCACCAGCATGATCTCGGTCTCATGAAGTGGATGTCGTTCCGCGCTCCAGCCGAGCCGGCGTCGAACCTCGCTTTCGACCTCGAGCCAGAACGGACACTCCGAGACCGGACTCCCACACGTGCACGGTTCATTGTTCTCTCGTGCATAGAGATTCAGTCGGTGCACCTCCCCGACCGACTGCACCGATGGGTGGTTGTTCAGCATCAGATCGATCAGTGTCGACCCGCTTCGCCCCGAGCCACCAATGAATGCGACCAGGTCCTGCCCGTCCGTCTTCGAATCATCATGCATGCTGTTTCTGATCGTCATGTTCTGGGACGTCCCGGGGTCAGTCGTTGGCTCGTCGGGCATCAGTGTAGATGACGAAGTCGCCGCGCCCCTGATCTTCGTCTTGCAGTGGCCCTGAAGGCGAGCCCACCATGACCACGTATCGAATGTCGGCTTCCGGGTTCGATGCGGCGATGCGTGCAATGGTGCCACCCTCGAAATCACCGTGAAATCGTCCGACCACCAGAAGGACCGGGTCGCCGTTCTCGATCAGGGCCTTGGTGACCGAATCGGCCATCGTCGCATCCCACACCTCCTGAGCTCTCTGCCAGGGAATCAACATCTCCTCGTCCGGCTCGGCTCCATTTTTGAACATGAGTGCACTGAGACGGTCCCGATAGGCCCCCTCGTCAAGCGATTCGGGAAGCGTGAAGAGAACCTGTTCTTCATCGGGCAGCGCTTGCAGCGCCTCGTAGCCCTCGAGTCTCGCACGTTTGACGTACCGCCTGGGGGCGTTCGCCGCGAAGACCGGAATGTCATGTGTTCTGGCGAGCTCGAGCATCGGAAGGGAGAACTGCGAGAAGTTGGCGCGTGCCTTCGGGCCATCATGCAGCTCGATGAGCAGCGCTTCGGCGTCCATCTCCCCGGCCATGTAGGCGTCAACGGCCTCCTGCTTGTCCCGCTCGAGCATTTCCAGGCCGATCACGAGTCCCGGTCGGCGTCTGATCAGTTCGAGCGCGATCTCACGTTGCAGCCTGTGGCCCAGGATGTCGTCGTGCTCCTCGCCAATCACGATGACGTCCGCACCCTCGAGTCCGAGGGCGATCAGATCCAGAAACGCCGTTGGCGCTCCCGTGTCACCCTGATGGATCGTCAGGGATCGTGGGGGGGTGCTGTCCGGATCGAGCACGGGGCCGTGGCTCGAGCATCCTGCCGCCAGGAGCGTTGCAAGCGCCAGAAGAGTTGATTTCATCACTGCCATGTACCGAGGATCCTCGAACCGAGGTCATCGGTCAAACCCGCACGTTGAAGCGGGCGTTCGTTACACTTGTCCACCTATGAGCGACACCAAGAACAAGTCGAAGCGGCGCCGCAAGAAGGCGCAGGAGAAGGCCGAAGCCCGAGCCCATTGGGAGACCCTCGAGACAGCTGACAGGCACGATCTCTACGAAAGATCCGTCCAGAACACCGAGGCCGAGATCGATTTCGTCGAGCAGGTCTGGAGCGAGATTCGCGGGCGGACCGCGACCGTTCTTCGGGAGGATTTCTGCGGCACCGCGCAGACCAGCGCCGAATGGATCCGCCGTCGCGATGACAACCATTCGATCGGCGTCGATCTCGACGAGGAGGTCGTCGCCTGGGGCATGGCGAGAAATCGTGAGCGCCTGACCGAAGATCAGCTCGAACGCATGGACATCAGACTGGAAAACGTTCTTGATGTCTCCATCCGACCGGTGGAGACCGTGCTTGCGATGAACTTCAGTTATTTCCTCTTCAAGACCCGAGATGATCTGCGGGGTTATTTCGAGAAGGTGCATGCGTCCCTGGTCGATGACGGGCTGTTCGTCCTCGACGCCTACGGCGGCAGTGATTCCTTCACCGAGATGGAGGAGGAGCGTGATCTCGACGGCTTCACCTACGTCTGGGATCAGAATCACTACAACCCGATCAACGGGGACGTGGTCAACAAGATCCACTTTCACTTCCCGGATGGCACCAAGATGAAGGATGCGTTCATCTACGAGTGGAGATTATGGACCCTTCCCGAGATCACCGAACTTCTCCTCGAAGCCGGTTTTTCCAAGGCCTCGGTCTACTGGGAGGGTACTGAAGAGGATGGCGAGGACGGCAACGGTGAATTCACCGCCGAAACCGTGGGCGAGGCCTGTGCCGGATGGATTGTCTACATAGTCGCCGAGAAGTGAGTGAACCCGGGTCTTTGCTGCCTATGATTGGACACGATGCTTCAGACCGCACCCAGACATCTCCAGATCGCCAAGGTTCTCCGCGCCGAACTGGAGAAGGTCGGCATCATCTTCTCTCGTCAGCTTCACAGTGACCTCGACGATGTCAACGCACTCTGCGAGCACGTCGAGCGATATCGCGGCAAGATGCTCCGGCCGACCCTGCTTCTGCTGACTGCGCTGGCCGTCGAGGGGGATCCCTGTGACGGTTCGGCGATCTCCCCTCGACATCGAACCGTGGCGACCGTGCTCGAGATGATCCACATGGCGACCCTCGTTCATGACGATGTGCTTGACGAGGCAGATTTCAGACGTCGGGGTGCGACCGTGAATTCACTCCGAGGAAACGAGACCGCGGTCATGCTCGGCGACTACTTGATCTCGAATGCCTTCCATCTCTGTTCCACCGAAGGCGAACCATCGATCAACGAGCTGCTCGGATCCGTGACCAACACTCTCTGCGAGGGGGAGCTTCTGCAGCTCTCCAATCGCGAGAACTTCGAGCTGGATGTCCAGACCTACATGGAGATTCTTCGTCGCAAGACCGCCGTGCTTGTCGGTGCATGCTGTCGTCTCGGAGCGGCGCTTTCGAACGCGCCGGATGCGATGGTCGATGCCGCCGAGCGATTCGGCAGTCACCTGGGCGTCGCCTTCCAGATTCAGGACGATCTTCTTGATCTTCTCGGTGACCTCGAGGTCGTCGGCAAATCGACCGGACGCGACATCGCGACCGGGAAACTCACGCTTCCTCTGCTTCTCCACCTCCAGAAGGAGTCCGAAGCAGAACGCAAGAAGACCATCACGATGATCAGGAAGTGCGATCAGGCGGGACTTCGTCAGCGTCTAGAGGATTCAGGATCGATCTCAGCCGCCCGGGCGGAAGCGAACCGTCTCGTGAGCGAGGCCAAGAACGGCTTGTCCGCCTTCGAGCCTTCGAGCGCCCGGGATCTGCTTCATTCGCTCGCCGATGCGGTTGTCGACCGGCAGGCCTGATTCGTCCGAGTTCGGGCCACCGGCTAATTCGAGCGACCAAGCCGATTTCTCCAGCGCGACTCGGGAAGTGCGCCCAGCGGCTCCTTCGAATCGACCATCGAGGCGTTGGCATCCACGATCTCCTGAATCATGTCGGTCGTCAGCGACATCGGATTCCCCTGCCAGCGAACGACCCAGTCCGAGCTCAGGACCGCCACGTGGGGGATGCCGCTGATTCCGAAGAAGTTCTTCAGTCGGCCACTGGTGTCCACCGCCAGTCCGTAGTCGAAATCCTGCTTCTTCAGTTTTCGAACGGCGAAATCGACCTTGAAATTTTTTTCGTCGGAGATGCCGAGACAGATCACTTCCTGGCCGAAGTGGCGCTGTATCTCGTTCATGTGAGGTATCGCTCTGATGCATGGGCCGCACCATGTGGCCCAGAAATCGAGAATCACCACCTTCCCCGTCGCGTCACCTGCGGCGGGAAGGAAATAGGATTCCACGTAGAAGGGTTCCGCCCGTTGATTGCGTCTGTCCGTGGCGGATCTGACCGAGCCCGTCGTCTTGGGAAAGGGGGTCTTGGGATTCAGCTTCTCGAGTTCCTCCCTGGTCGGCCGGGCTCGAGGCATCTCATCCTCGGTCGGACGGGGCTCGGCGAGCAGATGTTTGACTGCCTTTTTCAGTTTCGAGCCCGAGACGCCCGCGTACCGGAGGTTCCCTCTGCGATCGATGACATGAATCATCGGTCTCTCGTAGGCTCCCACCAGATCGCACCATGAACCGTCCTCGTCGATCATGATCGGCACGGTCATGCTCATCGACTCGAGGATGGACTCGGCTCTCTTCAGGTTGTCAGGGACATGGACCGCGATGATCGCGAGGTCCTCCTCGTCCTTCAGGTCTCGAAGGGTCTTCCCGAGTCTGTTTCCGGCGGCCTTGCCGGGCCCTTTCGTGGACATGGTCTGAATCACCACGACCCTGCCTCTGAGATCCTCCAGCTCGGGCCCTGTTCCCGAGAACCACCTTGCATCCTCGGGAAATGGTGGGGCGGCCCAGCCCGCGGCTTTCGAGGCCGCCATCGCGTCGGCCTTGTTCAGGCGTTCCAACCAGAGTTGTTCGGTCTTCTCCCCGCCCGAGGTCCGTTCCAAGCGAAGCTGACTGTCGGAAGAGAGTATTTCCTTCGTCGGCAGGGAATTCGATGGTTCCGAGTGCGATGCGGTCGTTGGAGCGTAGAGAATCAAAACCCCAAGAGCGGTCGCGAAGAGTCGTCGTCGAGACATTGGCGTCATCCTCATTGGTTGGAATATTTCGAACAAATCCGAACCTCCTGCCGTCCGGATCGAACCACGAACTCACGCGTCCCGCGGTTCGCCTTCCTCTTCCGGTGAGGCCGTGGCAAGTGTGATTTCGCAGTTGTCGATCAGGCGCACCGCGCCCAGTCTCGCGGCCACGAGCGCGCGCAGAGGGCGATCGGACTGCGTCGGTGGTGTCAGCGTTTCGGAATCCCTGATCGCCGCGTAATCGATGTCGAGTTCATGCTCCACCAGAATCTGGCGCATTCTGACCTGAGCCTCCTCGATCGTGGTGCAGCTGCTGGCGGCTTCCAGGGAGCGTCGGAGTCCGAGAGCGTGTTCCTTCTGCTCTTCGCTCAGATGCATGTTGCGAGAGCTGAGCGCAAGTCCGCTTTCCGCTCGGATGGTGGGGGAGCCTTCGACTTCGATGATGCCGAAGCGATCCGCTCTTTCCTTGATCAGTTCCTTCAGGACAAGCAGTTGTTGATAGTCCTTCTCACCGAAGAGGCAATGTCTCGGCTTCGTCAGTTCGAGGAGCCGGCTCACGACGAGGCAGACTCCGCTGAAGAAATTGGGTCTGATCGCATCCTCCAGGCCCGGACGTGTGGCGACATCCGGAAGCTTGAGTCTCTGCGCCGTGGAGATCGCGTTCTTGATGCCCTCCGGGTAGATCTCATCCGCATCCGGAGCGAACAGGAGATCCGCACCCGAGTCCTCTGCGATCCTGCAGTCCCGATCGAGATCCCTGGGGTAGTCCTTGAAATCCTCGTGCGGGGCGAACTGGGTGGGGTTCACGAAGATGCTGACCAGCACCGGGCGACCGATCTCGGCGGCCCTTCTTATCAGGGAGCAATGGCCTTCGTGGAGGGCTCCCATGGTCATGACGACCACCGGCCGCGAGTCCTCGAATGGGAGTTTTCGCGTCACTTTGGTGAGTTCTGAACCAGTGGTGATGATTTTCACGATGTCTAGGATATCCAGTTACCGGTTGAAGGGTTCGATCGGTCCGCCCTTCATCATATGGATTGTTTCAAGGTGGAGATACCACCTGAGCACTGGTACAATAGAGTCTCCAACGTCACCTCCTTCAGGCCTGTTCCGACCTCTTCGGAATATCATTCGAGAGAGCCTCATGACCCTTGATCTGCCCATCTACATGGACAACGCTTCGACCACTCGCACCGATCCTCGAGTTCTCGAAGCCATGTTGCCTTTCTTCCTGGACACCTACGGCAATCCCTCCAGCCGGAACCATTCCTTCGGCTGGGCCGCCGAGGACGGTGTCGACAATGCCCGACGTCAGGTCGCCGATCTGATCGGTGCCGGGCCCAAGGAGATCATCTGGACATCCGGCGCCACCGAGGCCAACAATCTCGCGATCAAGGGCGCCGCCCGCATGTATGCCAAGGCGCCTGCCGGACAGACCGGACGTGGGCACATCATCACTGCGATCCACGAGCACAAGGCCGTGATCGACCCGTGCAAACGACTCGAGCGCGAGGGGTTCGACGTGACCTGGCTCGAGCCCGGCGCCGACGGGCTCATCACCGCGGACATGGTCGCCGGCGCCATGAGAGACGACACCATTCTCGTCTCGATCATGTGGGCCAACAACGAAATCGGAACGATCAACGAAGTGCCCGAGATCGGGGCGCTCTGTCACGAGCGCAAGGCGATCTTCCACACCGACGGCACGCAGTGGGTCGGCAAGATGCCGACCGATGTCGAGGCCGACAACATCGACCTGCTCAGCTTCTCCGGTCACAAGCTCTACGGTCCCAACGGAGTCGGTGCGCTCTACGTTCGAAGACGACGACCCCGTGTCCGTCTGGAAGCGATGCTCGACGGTGGGGGGCACGAGCGGGGCATGCGCTCCGGAACACTCAACGTCCCCGGCATCGTCGGCATGGGAATGGCCTGCGAAATCGCCGGCCGCGAGATGGAGGCCGAGGGAGAACGTCTGCTCAAGCTTCGGCAGCACATGGAACGTTCCCTCGTCGATGCGATCGACGTGGTCCAGGTCAACGGACATCCCGACAAACGTCTTCCCAATCTGACCAACATCTCCTTCGGGTTCGTCGAGGGCGAGTCGCTGATGATGGGTGTGAAGGACATCGCCTGTTCCTCCGGATCGGCCTGCACCAGCGCCAGTCTCGAGCCCAGTTACGTTCTCAAGGCTCTGGGGGTCGGCGACGACCTCGCGCACTCCTCCCTTCGCATGAGTTTCGGTCGCTGGACCACCGCCGAGGAGGTCGACTACGCGATCGAGAACATCATCAATGCAGTCAACCACCTTCGCTCGATGAGTCCCCTCTACGATCTCCACAACGAAGGCATCGACATCAGCACCATCCAGTGGCAGAGCCACTGATCGGATCTCTCAAGGAATTCAGACATGGCATACAGTGAAAAAGTCGTCGAGCATTACCAGAACCCCCGCAACGTCGGTTCCTTCGGCGCCTCCAACGAGGTCAAGGAGCGCAACGACATCGGAGTCGGCATCGTCGGAGCCCCTGAATGCGGCGACGTGATGCAGCTTCAGATCAAGGTCGACGACGATGGCATGATCGAAGATGCGAAGTTCAAGTGCTTCGGATGCGGTTCCGCGATCGCGTCAAGCTCACTTGCGACCGAATGGATCAAGGGCCGATCCGTCGATGACGCACTCAAGATCAAGAACACCGCGATCGTGGAGGAGCTGAGTCTCCCTCCCGTGAAGATCCATTGCTCGGTTCTCGCCGAGGATTCGATCCGAAGTGCGATCGCCGACTACAAGAAGAAGAATGGCGTGGCCGACCACGACCACGACCACGACCATGATCATGACCACGACCACGACCACGACCATTGAGATACGGAGTTCCGAGTTATGCCCGTCACCGTGACCGATACCGCCGCCCGTGAAATCGAATCAATCATCAAGCAGCAGAACCTCGATGCGAAGAAGATCCACCTCCGCGTCGGCGTGAAAGGTGGAGGCTGCAGCGGATTCTCGTATCTGCTCGATCTGACCGAAGTCCAGAAGGATTCCGATGAGCGTTGGTCCTATGACTACACCCTCAAGGATGGTGGCAACGAACGTGATGTCTCCATCAACGTCGTCTGTGATCCCAAGTCATATCTCTACCTCAACGGAACTTCGATCGATTTCAAGGATGAGCTGATGGGGCGAGGTTTCGTCTTCAACAATCCGAATGCGACCAGCTCATGCGGATGCGGCTCCAGCTTCTCCGCCTGATCCGAATTCCGTGGGTTCTGCGTCTCACTCGGCAAAGGTCCATCTTCCATGTTGAGGGATCTGCTTGCGGTCGTCCTGGGAATGCTTGCGGGCATGGCGGTCAACATGACCTTCGTCCTGCTCGCACTCTTTCTATATCCCATGCCTGAGGGCGTCGACTTCTCCGAGACCGAAGCGATGCCCGCCTATTTCGCGAGCATTCCAGCCACGGGATTCGCGATCATTCTGGTCGCACATCTCGGGCAGGCCTTCTTCGGGGGCCTCGTCGCGGCCTTGATCAGCCGGGACCGGCCTCGAAGCATGGCCCTCGTGATCGGAGTGCTGAGCCTGATCGGGGGTGTGATCAACCTCATCGATCTTCCTCATCCACCATGGATGTGGCTCGAATTGCCCTGCTACCTGCTGACGGCCTGGTATGCGGCGTCCCTTGCGATGAGAGTGAGATCGCGCAGCGTCACGACAGTCGCCTGAGACCGCCCCTCCGAAAGGAGGTTCAGCACAGCGCCTTGATCGCTCGTTCACTGTCCTTGATGAGCGGCATCGCGGAGAGTTCCCCGCCGACGGCGACCTTCATCCATGCCGCCGGGGTGAGCCGGCCGATCGAGCAGATCCTCTTGGTCTCCGCTGCGATGTCCTTGTTTCTGACATGCGCCCTCACCTGGTGGCTGATCATCTGTCCGATCGCATAGTCCGGCAGATAGAGCGGATGCGCCACCATGTGCTGGTAGGCTCCAAGGATCCGGTAGGGGTCCTGTCCGAAGTGGTCGGCGAAGAACTCCGCCCAGACATCGTCCGAGAGCCGCAGCACGGTCTCCCGCAGGGCGGCCGCATCCGCATCGGGGTTCTCGTAGATCCACCGCCAGGTGCGAAGTTCCATCAACGACGGGCCGGCGATCTGGCATGCCATGAGCATCGTGCTGAGAGTTGTTTCATGGAAGGCGCGTTGAGCGGCTGCCGCGTCCTCGATGCCGAGCACGCGTTTCGCCAGCGACTGATACAGGAATGCGAATGCTTCCGTGCACGCGGTGTTCGGCACGCCTTCGAGGATCGGTCTGGGAGCGAAGTAGCACGAGCAGAGCTGTTCCAGATTGTGTCCCAGTTCATGCATCGCGGTGTCGAAACCATCCCACCCGAGTTGATCCTTGAGCCGGCTCGTTCGCAGCCATGCATCGTATTGATGCAGCATCGGCCTCATCGCATGTCCCGCACCCTTGCCGATCTCGACTCGAATTCTGGTTCCAAGGAATTCAGCCAGTTCATCCTCGAATCCGAGGCCTCGAAGGACCTCGGGAAGTCTTCGTTCGAAATCCTTCTCGTCTTCGAAGTGCGCTTTCACCGCGGCATCCATTTCAGCGGCCTTTCGCGACTCGAAGAGATCGTCGAAGTAGACGTCATGGGCTTCGAGTTCGCGATCGAGCCGTTTCTCCATCATCCTGGAGAGATCCTTGCGTACCTCCGACGAAAGCAGATCGACCAGCATCTTCTCGACGTCTTTCTCCGGTATCTCGCGGTGCAGCTCGCACTTTCTGGCGATCGCCGTGGGGTGCTCCGGGTGATGTGGATCCAGAGCCTTCGCGACTTCGACCTGCATCATCCAATGGTCGTATCTTTCAAGTCCGACGAGATCTTCCGCCTTCTCGCCTCCAAGCGTGTTCATGCCCGGATCCCAGTCGAGTTCGTTGCTTCCGTCCATCACCGACCGGGGGATCGATCCGTCGATGTGTCTTCCGAGGACCCATGCAAGTGCCCGCTGCTTGTGGACGCCGTCGGGCTCGTTGTAGCCGCCCTTGAGTTCCTCACGGATCAGCCAGTGGGCGACCAGCTTCCGGTCTGATTCGAACCAGCGCTTCCCGGTCGCGTCGACCATCGTCCCGACCGGGACATGGAAGTTGGAGACCCAGTGGGACGCCTTGAATCCAAGCTCACGTGCCATGTCCGCGACATCCTTCGGAACCCGTGCGCCGAAGTGTCGGGAAATCCGAGTCCTCGCCCAGTCGTCGGTGGTCCATTGATCGCCATCCTCCAGCATCTCGGAAAGAGATGGTCGATCCAGATTGAGCAGCGCGAGATGTGCGAGTTTCTGGACGTAGACCTGCTCCGACAGGTCGGGTGCAGGATCGAAGGTCGCCAGAAGTTCGTCTATGTTCTCCATCTCGTCACCTCGGAGATCGGCCCACCGCCTGAGGGTCCGTCGCATCTCATAGAGATGGCCCCGTACCTGCGCGATCGATGTCTCTAGGCGTTCGACCAGCCGCGCCACGTCCGCGGGGTCGGCGATGAAGTGATCGACGCAGAACTGGTCGAATTCCGTCTCGTTGCCATCGGCCTCCGACCAGATCGAAGCACATCGTTCGACGCCGTTTTCGATGCGTTCGCGATGGGATTCGCCATGTTCCTCGATCAGTCGGGTGATGGTGCTTCGAGTGCCGCTCGTGGTCGTTGTGGTGCTCATGACCCAATGATAGTCGCCCCTGAGCGGGATTCAGGAGCTTTATCGGGGGGGTGGTGGGCTTCTTTTTTCTTTTGGCTGAGAGAAACGGGCCCTGACTGCGGAAGTCTTCCGTCACATCCCCTCTTGCCGGTACCAAGCTCGGCATGATTCACCCGTTTTTAGGAGAACCTCCATGTCTTTCTCATTCACATGCCTCATGCTCGCGGCCACGCCATTCCTTCAGGGAGGGGATGACTGGGTTCCGGGCGATCCTTATTTCCCGACCCCATCCTCACTTTCGGACTCGCCGACCTGGATTCCTCTGGATGACCATGGTCGCGAGAATGTCGGAGCGATGCCGACCTACTCCATCGAATACGATTCACAGGGCGACGAACAGCGCTACAAGGTGCTCGCCCGCGTCCATGGTTTCTGGGTCGAACCACATCGCAACGTCGACTCCGAGATTGATTTCTCGTTTCTAGAAGTTCGTGTCCCCGGTATGGGTGTGACGGATGAGATCGGTCTACCGCAGCTTCCGATGATTCGTACCGCACTGGGTCTTCCCGGAATGACCTCGCAGGTGAAGATCGATGCGCCGGATCTTCGCCTCTACGCGACCTTCGACAACGCTCCGATCCTTCCATTCCAGGGGCCGGATCTCGAACCTGTCGGGGGGGAGGGGCAGTCCGCCTCCTTCAAGATCGATGAGAATTTCTACCGCAACTATCCGGATGCATGGCCCCAGGGCCCCGGGTCCGCCTCCGCTGGTCCCGATCACATGTTCGGAACCCTGCCCTACGCCAGGACCAACCTGCAGATGTTCAAATACAATCCCAGCAAGAATCAGCTCAATGTCGCCCGTGAGATCGAGTTCGATCTCGTCTTCAGAAGCGAGACGACACAGCCTTTCGAGCTCTCGCGCAGCTGGTCCCAGGCGGCTTCCCGCTTCCTGGAGAATTTCGACTGGCTGCGGGACAAGGGTTTCATCCTGGGTCCGGTTCGACAGTGGAAGGGGCGATATCTGATCATTCACCCCGAGGAATGGATCGATCAGCTCGAACCTCTCATCGATCTGAAGGAGCAGCGTGGATACAGCGTCGACCTCATCACGATCGAATCGATCAACAGCGTGGATTCCGATGATTTCTTCGATGAGATCAAGGATTGGTACTTCGACGCGCCTGTGCTCGAGGAGAAGTACGTGCTGCTTGTCGGAGACACCTCGCGCGTACCGCACCGACAGACCTCGATGTTCGATCCCCTGATGGGATGGGGCAGCTCGGACATGCGTTACGCCTTCATCCACTCTGACAACTCGCCGAGTCTCTGGATCGGGCGTTTCCCCGCCGAGTCGGCCTCCGAGTGCAAGATCATGGTGGACAAGTCCGTCGCCTATCAGACGGATGCCTTCTTCGACATCGATTTCTACGAGACCGCGACTCTCGCCGCCCATCCCGGCGAGGTCAACGCCTATCTTGACTGCATCGACACCATCATGGCTCAGACGCATCTCTACGATCGGCACCGGAACTTCATCGATCGTGGCGGTGACACCGCTGACGGCAAGGACGAGCATGTCATCTCCGACATCGACGTCAAGAATGTCGGTCTGGTGATGTTCCGAGGTCATGGCTCGACCAGTGCATGGTCTCCCTGGGATTTCGACGGTCACAGCCTCAACGACAACGACCTCGATACGCTCACCGATACCAAGCACAATCCCGTCGTCTTCAACGTGGCCTGCAGCAACCATGCCATTCAGCTCGACGCGGACGCGATCGGTCGTGAGTGGATGTACTACCAGGCTGGAGCGAGTGCCAGCGTGGGTGCCATGCATCCGTCCTATCGCTGGGCGAACAACACCTTCGCGGAATACGCCTGGATCTGGCTGCAGTCCGATTCACTCAACTCGATCGCGGCGACCACGATGTCATCGCTCAATTCCGCGGCGATGACGCATGCGGATCAGTTATCGCGCTGGAACCAGCAGGTCTATTCGGTCTTCGGAGATCCCGAGATGCGCGTCTTCAACCGGGCTCCCTTCCGAATCAAGATCTTCTTCCCTGATCTTGAGGTTCTCAACCCCGGACTTCCTCTTGAGCTCGCGGTGTTCGATGATCTGGGGCATGCCGTTCCCGATGCGATCGTCACGCTGAGTGGTCCTCAAGGACCGATCTTCTCGGGCTTGAGCGGCCCGGACGGTGCGTTCGAAATCCCTGCCGGTCTCGATCTGGGTGATCACGAGGAATTGACCCTTCGTGCCTGGGTCGATGATCGAAATGGAATCGATCACGTCAGCTCGATCGCGGTCGACACCGGCGCCTCGACTCCCGAGGACCTGAACGGTGACGGCAGCGTCAACGGAGCCGACCTTGCACAGCTTCTCGCTTCATGGGGGCAGAGCGGTGCAGGCGACTTCGATGGAAGCGGCAAGGTCGATGGTGCGGATCTTGCACGACTCCTCGCAGCCTGGAAATGATCACTCATTTCCTCTTCATGGATTCCACCCGGGGGCGCCCTTCAAAGGGCGCCCTCGTTTTCTATGGACTGCGGTATCCTGTGACCATGAACCATCTTTCCCCAGCGTCATGGCTTCTTTCCGGCATCCTCCTGCTGCTCAATCCGCTTTGCGGTTGTCGGACTCTCGATACGCCCGGTTTCGAACGGGTCCAGATCGGGATGGATCAGAGCCAGGTGCGTGAGATTCTCGGCGAGCCATCCTCGACCTACGATCGTCAGATCGGAACCGATGGGGTGCTCGTTCGTTTCGAACGCTGGCAGTACGGTGACACTCCAAGCACCTTGGCCACGGGGATGGTGTTTTCGGATCTTCCCAGTGACGAGGTCTGGGCCGTCTTCTTCGATGAAGACGGGGTGGTCATCAAGCTTCAGTCTCCGATGGCGAGGCATTCCGGACCCCGTCCCGTCGAGTTTCCCGACATGATCCCATCGCGAAGTCGTTGACCCTGTCATCTTGCGAAGTGTCGACATGAAAAAAGTCCGTCGAAGCGATGGGCTTCGACGGACTTTCTTGGTCGTGTCTTTCGAATCAGACGCCTGAGGCCATCTTCTCGGCCTTGGCTCGAGCATCGTCGAGCGTGCCGACGTACATGAAGGCGCCCTCGGGAAGGTCGTCCCCTTCGCCGTTGCAGATTCGTTCGAATGAATCGATCGTGTCGCTCAGCGGAGTGGTGATTCCGGGGATGCCGGTGAAGACCTCTCCGACGTAGAACGGCTGCGAGAGGAATCGCTCGATCTTTCGTGCTCTCGACACCATCAGCTTGTCCTCTTCCGGAAGTTCATCGACACCAAGAATGGCGATGATGTCCTGAAGATCCTTGTATCGCTGGAGGATGGTCTGGGTCTGACGGGCCACCTTGTAGTGGTGATCGCCGATGACCTGGGGGTCGAGGATTCGTGACGTCGAACCCAGCGGGTCCACCGCGGGGTAGATGCCCTTTTCGGCGATGCTTCGTTCAAGCACGACGAAGGCGTCGAGGTGAGCGAAGGTCGTCGCGGGGGCGGGGTCGGTCAGGTCGTCCGCCGGGACGTAGATCGCCTGGACCGAGGTGATCGCGCCCTTGTTCGTGGACGTGATTCGTTCCTGCATCGCACCCATCTCCGTCGCGAGGTTGGGCTGGTAGCCCACCGCGCTCGGCATGCGGCCGAGGAGTGCGGACACTTCGGAACCGGCCTGGGTGAATCGGAAGACGTTGTCCACGAAGATCAGGGTCTCCTTGCCCGATGCATCACGGAACTCCTCCGCCATCGTCAGTCCTGAAAGACCCACGCGAAGACGTGCGCCCGGAGGTTCGTTCATCTGACCGAACACCATGGCCACCTTGTCGAGCACGTGGCCCTTGTTGCCTTCCTTGTCGGTGTATTCGGCTTCCGCCATCTCGCCCCAGAGGTCGTTGCCTTCACGGGTTCGTTCGCCGACGCCGCAGAAGACCGAGTAACCACCGAAGTTTCGAGCGACTCGCGCGATCATCTCCTGGATGACGACGGTCTTGCCCACACCCGCGCCGCCGAAGAGGCCGATCTTTCCACCACGCACGAAGGGGCACATCAGGTCGACGACCTTGATGCCGGTTTCGAGGATTTCGGTCTTGGGGTTGAGGTCGACGTAGGCGGGGGGATCCCTGTGGATCGGGTTTCGCTTGTCGGTGTTCACCGGACCCTTCTCGTCAACTGGTTGACCGAGGAGGTTGAACACGCGTCCGAGGACTTCTTCGCCGACGGGGACGGTCACACTGTCACCGGTGTCGACGCAGTGATCTCCACGTCGCACGCCGTCAGTGGACGCAAGCGCCACGCAACGGACGAGTCCGCCGCCGAGATGCTTGGCGACTTCTCCGACGAGAATGCTTTTCTGTTCATCGCTGCCGAATGTCACTTCGACTGCGTTGTAGATCTCGGGGAGATCCGACTCGGGGAACTGGACATCGAAGGTTGATCCGATGACCTGGGCGACGGTTCCGGTACTAGCCATGTGTGCGTCTTTCCGTCCTAATTCGTCTGTAATGAAGGCGGCGCCGAAGGGGTGCCACTCGAAACGACAAGGATAGTGGGACGGCTGGTTTCGCGCCAGAGAGAGTGGGCTGTGAATTTGAGTCCTCGGACGGTCCCGAGCGAGGGGCGGGGGCGTCTGGCCCCGGGATCAGCCCGTGGTGTCCAGAATCTGGCCCCTGGCCACGCCGGTGGCGGCTTCGACCCGCTCGGCGTCACTGGTGTAGAGCTGCATCGCATCCGCCCGGTCGCCCTTGGTGGGGGCGTCGAAACCGACTCCGCGGTTGATTCCGCTCCGGACCGTCCCTGCGACAAGCTCCTGGAGTCGGTCGGTCCGGGTGAGGGCATCGGAGTCTCGGGTGGCGCCATCCGGATTCGTCACGGTTCCATCGGGCTGCAACGATCCCGTCGAGGCCGGCCTGATCGGGCGCATGCCTGTGTAGAGGTTGATCGCTGAGTTGGGTCCGTTGATGTTCATGGGCTTCTCAGGACTATACCTTCGGCAGGCTGATGATTCAGCTCGAATTTCCGTTCACATCTTTTTTCAGGCTAATGTGTTATCGAGCACATCGGCAGGCCTGACACGCAGCAGGGATGGTTTTTCATTATCCCGGACCTGCAGTCGAATCTTCGAAACGTCACATGATGCCGGGATCAATACGCTGCGACCCGGGAAAAGTTCGAGTGATTCACCCGCGCCTTCGATCACACCCGAACCTCCCGTGCAGATCAGCACCAGCGGGCTGCCTCCGGTCGGTTGTTCGAAGTCGAGCGGCGCATCCGGTGCAAGCGTGGCAGAGCGTTCGAGGTGATCGATCTCGAAGAATTCACATCGAATCAGCCGGCTGGTCTTCACCGTTTCGGTGGCCAATGTTCTGGCGTCCGACCCCTTGGTGATCCTCGGCCATCTGGTCTTCTGGGCCTCACCCAGTCTCACCGATTCGCATGCGGGTTCGATGTGCAGCGGTCTGGCCGGATCATCTCGATTCCAGTCCCATGTCCTGAACGTGGTGTCCGATGGCGTCTGAACCTCCGCCACCAGGATGCCCTCGCCAAGGGCGTGACACAGGCCGCTTTCGAGAAAGATGGCGTCTCCGGGCGAGACTTCTGCGGTTTCGAGAATGTCGAGAAACGAACCCGTCTCGATCGCTTCGCGAAACCGTGTTTCATCGACGTCGTCATGCAATCCGACATAGACCTTCGCCCCCGGCTCGGCTGCCAGAACGATCCATGCCTCCGTCTTGAGCGCGGCCTCGGGGTGTTCCTCGGCGTAGCGCGCGGAAGGGTGCAGCTGAACCGACAGATTCTCCCGCGCGTCGAGGAATTTGATCAACAGCGGGAAACCGCCATCCGGGCCGGGAGCGGCCCGGCCGAGGAGTTCGTGGCGGTGCGTTCTTGCAAGCGCTCTGAGGCTCTGTCCTTCGAACGGACCCTCGGCCACCTGTGAACAACCATCCGTGATCGATTCCGGCAGGTCCGCGATCTCCCAGGACTCGCCGATCAGGCCTTCCTTCGGAAGTTCCTTACCATACGACCCCAGGAGACGGCCTCCCCAGGCTCGGTGTTTCAAGATGGGTACGAATGCAAGCGGTGGCAGTGTCATGGTTCGCCCGGTTTCAGAAGACCATTCCGGAAATCTGCGCTTCGAAGACCAGTTTGCCTTCGACGATCCCCTGGATGTCCGTGATGAAACGCCTTCGATTGGCCTTCAGTTCGCGTGTCAGAAGCATGAGCGTGTCACCCGGAACGACTTGTCCGCGGAAGGAGCAGTCCCTCACTCGAGTGAACCCGAGAAAGCCTTCAGGGAAGCGATGTCGCAGCACGAAGCTCGAAAGCTGCGCGCCGGCCTCGATCTGCAGCACGCCGGGAAAGATCGGTCTGCCGGGGATGTGGCCTGCGACCCAGAATTCATCATCACGAATGTACTTGACCCCGACGCCCTTGGTCCGTTCCTCGTCGCACCAGATCACCTTGTCGAGGTGTCTCATGTCGCCCCGGTGAGGGTTGATGGACTCGATCGCTTCGACGTCCCCCATCACTTGTTCGAAATCGATTCCTGAAAGATCGACGATGAATCGATCAGAGGCGAGTGGCTGGGGGGTCTTGGTCATGTCCAAGAGGATAGAGGAGAAGTCGGTTTCTTGTCACCAAACTCAATCGACCTGAGGATTTCCCTCCGGGACATGGGTCGTTTCGATCATATGGACAAAAAGAAGCGAAGCCGTTCATCTGCATGACCAGCTTCGCTTGATTCCTGTGAATGCGCCGAAGCGCGGGATTCAGTCGCTCTTCTGAGCGTCCAGAATCGACTTTCTGAGTTCCTGTGCAATGTTCTTGACATCCTGCATCGCCTTGCGGACCCGAGTGCCAGCTGCCTTGTTGCCGCCAGCGGCCTTCAGGACATCTGCTTCGCATTCGGCCAGGACTCTTTTCATGTTCTCGTAGTGCTGCGTGACCATTTTCTTGAAGACCTCTCTATATGAGGGAGTCCGGCCCGACCGGGCTCCACGGTGGCTATGTGCTATCCACGTTATCGGGACGTATGCGGTGTTGTCACCACGTTTTTCGCCGATATTGGGCTAAAAATGGGTATTTACCAGAAAAGCACCCATTGGACGAGGGCCGCAAGAGGCGCTAACTATCTGAACAGAATGAAGTTCCGTCTGCTCGCCGGTCTTCAGACCGAAAGCTCTGCTTTCTGAGGAAAAGAGGCCCGATATTTCGCTCGAATCGGGTGTACGACCTCATGTATGAAGGCATCAACCTGCTCGGGAGCCCGCCCGACGAATCGGGAGGCATCTTCGAAGGCACTCAGTTCGACCTCGGCAAACAGGGGGTCGCCTGCCAGACGCTCCAGGAGATCGTTCTGCATCGATCCCTCCGCAAGTTCCGCGGCGACCTCGCGAGAGATGGTCCTGATGACTTCGTGGGCTTCCTGGCGATCGGCACCGGCACGGGCGGCGGCCAGCATGAGATCCTCGGTGGCCATGAACGGCAGCTCACGGGCCAGGTTGGCCGTGACGATCGCTTCATTGACCACGATGCCGTCGGTCACGTTGCCCATGATGTCCAGCGCGTTGTCGAGGGCAAGGAAGCTTTCAGGAAGGCTCATGCGTCGATTGGAGGAGTCGTCCAGAGTGCGCTCGAGCCACTGCGTGGCGGCGGTATCCACGCCATTCTGCCAGAGTGAGATCACGAACCGGGACAGGCCGGTGGCGCGTTCGCATCGCATCGGATTTCTCTTGTAGGCCATCGCGCTGGAGCCGATCTGCGATGTCTCGATGGGCTCCTGCAGTTCTCGGAGATTCGCCAGAAGACGGATGTCGTTGCAGGTCTTGTGAATCGCGGTGGCGGTCAGGGAAAGCGCGGAGAGAATCTGGGCGTCGACCATTCTCGGATAGGTCTGGCCGCTGACGTCCCAGCAGCGCTCGGGATTCCAGCCGAGTTTCTCCGCGATCTTTCGCTCGAGTTGATCGACCTTGGCGCCGTCGCCATCGAAAAGACCGAGAAACGAGGCTTGCGTGCCGGTCGCACCACGCATGCCCCGCAGTCTCATCGCATCGATCCGCTGTTCCACGTCCTTGAGGGCGATGGTGAAATCCTGTGCCCACATCGTGGCGCGTCGTCCGACCGTCGTGGGCTGGGCCGGCTGGTAATGCGTGAATCCGAGCGTGGGGAGCGTCCGGTACCGTTCCGCGAACGTGCCCAGCTGGTCGATCACCAGAGCGATCTTTCGTGCGATCAGCTCCAGCGCCTCGTTGAAGAGAAGCAGGTCGGCATTGCAGACGATGTCCTGCGAAGTCGCTCCGAGGTGGATGATTCCGAGTGCATCGGGCGCCGCCTCGCCGTACGTATGGACATGTGCCATGACATCGTGGCGAAGTTTCTTCTCGTGAGCAGCGGCGGCTTCGAAATCGATGTCTTCGAGGGCATCACGAAGCTGGCGCACCTGATTCTCTGTGATTTCAAGACCGAGCTCGTGTTGCGCCTCGGCCAGTGCAAGCCAGATCCGACGCCAGGTCGTGATGCGTTTTTTCGGCGAGAAGAGTTCCGCCATGTCACGCGTCGCGCTGCGTGCGGTCAGTGGCGATTGGTAGATGTCGTGTTGCGATCCGATGGCGTGTCTCCCTGATTGGATTCGCGGGTCATCCTACCGGCCCCAAAGACCTTTGGTTCGGTTCCGTCAAGGAGTCTTGCGAGGTTGGAGCGATGTCTCCAGATCACCATGAACGCGATCACCAGTCCCGTGATCGTCTGAGGCAGGACGGACCCCGAATCGCCCTGCGTGCCATCGCCCACCAGACCCAGAATCAATGCGGTGCAGGGCACCGCACTGGCCGCCGCCATGCTGGCTAGAGACATGAAACCCAGGCCCAGGATCATCACGATGAAGACGCCCGCCGCGACCAGAACCGGAATCGTCATCAGGGGCCACATCGCCAGAAGGGCGCCACATGCGGTCGCCACACCCTTGCCACCCTTGAAATTGAGAAAGGGGGAGAAGACATGGCCCAGAATCGAGGCGACGCCGACTGCAAGCCATCCCGAGGCCTCCGAAGGGGCCAGTGCCCCGGCCGGTTGGCCGATGATGCCTGCGATCGAGCCGGCAAGAACCACCGGGGTCGCCCCTTTGGCGGCATCGAGGACGAAGCAGAGAATACCCCAGTTGCGGCCCAGCGCTCGACCGACATTGGTCGCTCCTGTGTTGCCCGAACCGACGGTTCGAAGATCGACCTTCTTCAATTTCGCCAGCAGGACGCCGAATGGGATCGAACCGAATGAAAATGCGATCAGGCACCAGATCAGCCAGCCGGTGGAAGTCATGAGCGTGAATCCTCCTCGAGAAGCATGCTGGCGGCGTGCATCACGTCGCCGATTGAGATTCGTCCGATCCGACATGCCTTCGCATGGTCATCGGCGACGTGTTCCTCCGTCAGAAACGGTTCCGCCACCAGGTGTCTTTCCCTGATCCCCGGAAGCACCGTGAAGCGTCGGTCCGTCGGCCCGAAGAGGACCACCGAGGGTGTGCCGAGGGCCGCGGCGAGGTGTCTCGGACCGGTGTCGTTGGTGATGAGAAGCTTCGATCGCGAGAGCACCGATTTCAAGGCTGCGATCGTACCGCCCCGTGCTGGCAGATCGATCACACCCGGTTTCGCGAGTCGGGTGATCCGGTTCACCAGCTCGGCTTCCGCCGGTGACCCGTTGATCAGGACCGTCACTTCGTGGCTCGCACGAATCCGGTCCGCCACGGCCGCGAACGCCTCCGCCGGCCACCGCTTGTCTTCCCGGTTCGCGCCCGGATTCAGAACGATGAACGGACCCTCGAGTCCACGAAGCAGGTCGTCTCCCGCGGTTCGCTGGGCGTCATCGAGGTCGAGTGCGGGCGTTCGATCGGACACCTCGATCTGAAACGCCCGCTCGATCAGTCGTGCGTAGTCATCGAGCGTGGTCGTCGGCGTGACCGATCGTCTCACTGATTCGATCGGCTCGGTGAGCAGCCAGCGTCTTCCCTGGGTCGCGTATCCGATGCGTCTCGAGCATCCGGTCATGCGTGCGAAGAGCGCCGAGCGAGGACTGTTGGGCAGCAGAAGAGCGGTGTCCGCGCAGAGCCGCGACAGTCGGCGGCCGTCCCTGAACGGTCCCATCAGGCCTCGGAAGCCGGCTTCCTCGATCGCATCCACGAACGCCGCGCCTTCGAGGATCGGTCGAAGTCCGGGTCGCACCGTCGCGGTGATGCGCATGCCCGGATGCGCCCGTCTCAGTGCACGCAGCCCGGGGGTCGCCATGACGATGTCGCCGATCCACGAAGGCATCACCACGAGAAGATGTTCGGGAATCCCCGTCATGTGGCGCTCCAGAGAGGCGCGTCGTATCGGCCTCGATGCCATTGGTCCGTCAGCCGTCTCAGTTCCGCGGCTGCCGCGGTGGCGGTGAGTTGCGAGCCTTCGACCTCGAGTTCGATCGCATCATCGCCGACGAAGGTCACTCGGACGTCGATGCCGTTTCGTTCACCGATCGCCTCGGCCGTCGACGTCACGATCTCGCGAACACCCACATCCGCGAGTGGCCTCCCGACGAGTGCATTGAGCCTCACCCCTGAACTCATCCGTCGCTCTCCGCCCGTCTGATGATCTCCACGGCTTGTTCGAAGGACTTCACCGTGTGGTCCGGATCCTTTCTTCTTTCCTCCGCTCTGGTGCCGGGTCGCGAGAAGAGTATGGTTCGGCAGCCTGCGGAGCGACCGGCGTCCATGTCTCGATGCTGATCGCCGATGACCCAACATCGAGAGAGATCGAGGCCCAGTTGCTGGGCGGCCGCATAGAACATCCCCGGGGCCGGTTTGCGCCAGGGGTGTTCCCGGGCGTACTCCGCGACGGTTCCGTTCGGATGAAACGGGCAGTAGTAGAAATGAAGCGGGGTGGTCTCGCCCACGAGCTGCTGAAGACGTTCATGGACGAGTTCCACGTCCTTCTCCCCGTAGCGGCCGCGTGCCACGCCCCCTTGATTGGTCACGACCACGAGTTCGAACCCCATCGAACTGAGCCTCTCCAGTCCGGTGATGACGCCATCCAGCATGACCACCGCCGCGGGATCTCCGAGATCTCCGCCGTTTGAAATGAGGGTGTCGTCACGATCGAGGAAGATTGCTGCTGTCATCGTGAGGCAAAGATACCCTCGTTCCGATGCCAAGGCCTTTTCGTTGATAGGATCCCACGTCCAGAACGTTCAATCCGGGTTTCGGAGCAGACCTATGACCACCACCATCACCCCGTCCTCTCGCGGCTTCAACGCCCCGACCTCGCCGATTCGTGCGCTTGAAGCGGCCTCACGTGCCGCGGTCGATGCAGGGAAGACCGTCCATTTCATGAACATCGGGCAGCCCGACATCGCCACTCCGAGAGGCATGATCGACGCCTATCGCTCCTATGACGAGAAGGTTCTGTCCTATTCCCCCAGCGATGGCTATCCGGCCTACCGCGAAGCTCTCGCCTCGAACTACTACGACAAGGTCGTCGGTTCTCTTCCGCCGATCACGGCCGAGGACATCGTGGTCACCGTGGGGGGGTCCGAGGCGCTCCTCTTCGCGATCGCCGCGGTCACGGATCCGGGCGACGACGTCCTGGTCTGCGAACCCTACTACACGAACTATGCCGGATACACCCATCTGCTCGGGGTGACCGCATCACCCGTGACCACCCATGTCCGGGATGGCTATCAGATCGATCCCGCGATGATCGAATCCGCGATCACCGAAAAGACCCGTGCGCTGGTGCTCCCAACGCCGGGAAATCCCACCGGTGTCGTCCTGTCCCTCGGTGACCTCGAGAAGATCACCGAGATCTGTCTTCGCCACGGGATCTTCTTCATCTGTGACGAGGTCTATCGCGAGTTCGTGTACGACCAGCCCGCGGGAACGCTTGCGCCTTCCATGCTCGCGGTTGCCGGCGCCGAGGACATCGCCATCGTGATCGACTCCGTGTCCAAGCGATACAGTGCCTGCGGCGCCCGGGTCGGATGTCTCGTCACTCGCAACAAGGATGTCCGTCGCGCCGCTCTTCACTTCGCTCAGGCGCGTCTCTCTCCCGCCACCGTCGATCAGCTCGCCGGCTTGGCCGCGTTGTCGACACCTCCCGAGTACTTCACGGACGTGATCGAGACCTATCGAGAGCGCCGCGACGTTCTGGTCGCCGGGCTCGAATCGATCGGCATCTCGGTACCCGCGCCGCAGGGCGCCTTCTACATCGCCGTGCCCCTGCCGGTCGATGATGCCGCGGATTTCTGCAGCTGGCTCGTCAGTGAGTTCGATCTGGATGGCGAAACGCTCTGCATGGCCCCTCTGGGAGGCTTCTACAGCACCGAGGGGCTCGGACGCAACGAGGTTCGCATGGCCTATGTCCTCGACAAGCAGGTGATCTCGCGGTGCGTCGAGATCCTCGAGGCCGGACTGGCGGCCTACGCCGAGAAGGAGTGAGTTCGATGGCCGACGGTCAGCAGACAGGTGCGCTTGGCATCGTGGTGGGCGGAGGTCCCGCGCCGGGGATCAACGCCGTCATCGCCGCGGCGACGATTCGAACGAGGCTCTCCGGGACCCGTGTGGTCGGCATCCAGAACGGATTCGAGCGATTGATGCAGGCTGATGCCCATGATGCGGAGGCCTTTCGCGAGCTCGACATCCGGGACGTCTCACGGATTCATTTTCGAGGGGGTTCGATGCTCGGGACATCCCGGGCGAACCCGACCCGACGTGATGAACTGCTTGATCGGGTTCTCTCGAATCTCCGTTCCGCAGGAATCGACAAGCTGGTGACCATCGGAGGTGACGACACGTCCTTCTCCTGTTCCCGGCTGGCCAGCCGATCGAATGGCGCTCTCTCCGTCGCTCATGTGCCGAAGACCATCGACAACGATCTCGACCTGCCTCCCTCGATCGACACCTTCGGCTATCAAACCGCCCGGGCGGTCCGCGTCGAGGTGGTCCAGAACCTGATGGTCGACGCGAAGACCACCAATCGTTGGTATCTGGTCATCGCGATGGGGCGCAAGGCCGGTCATCTCGCACTCGGCATAGGCAAGGCCGCCGGAGCGACGCTCACCGTGGTTCCCGAGGAATGCGAAACCTCCGGCATGTCCCTCGATCGACTCGCGGACACCCTCGCCGGGTCGATCATCAAGCGTCGTTCGGAAGGTCGTGGTGATGGTGTCGCGGTCGTCGCCGAAGGTGTGGCGCTCGCCTTCGATCCGAAGGAGCTCGAGGCTCTGGAGAACGTGGAGCGTGACGAGCATGGCCACATCAGGCTCGCCGAGGTCGACCTCGGCTCATTGCTCAAGGATGCCGTGCATGAGCGTCTGCAGGCATTGGGAATCGACTGCACCCTCGTCTCCAAGAACATCGGGTACGAACTTCGATGCGCCGATCCCGTGCCGAGCGACATGGAATACTGTCGTGATCTCGGGTACTGCGCGGGCAAGTATCTCCTCGAGGGAGGCTCCGGCGACCTGATCTCGCTTCAGGGCGGACGATTCATTCCGATTCCGCTCGACGAACTGATCGATTCGACGACCGGTCGGATGCAGGTTCGCATGATCGATGTGTCAAGCACCCGCTACGCGATCTCTCGAAGCTACATGATCAGACTGCGTCGCTCCGACTTCTCCGATACCCAGACGCTTGCTCGACTCGCCTCGACCGCGGGAGTTTCGTCGGACGAGTTCCGCGAGCGATTCGCGTATCTGGTCGACGACGAGCCGCCGCCTCTCGTTCTGCGCTGAGTTCAGGAACGTCCGTGTCACCGGATCCGTACGCATCGATCACATAGTCCCTCTCGGAGACCACCATGTCCCGTATCATCCCGCACTCCTCTCTCTGGATCCTTTCCGCGATCGGTCTCCTCTGTCTCGTGTGCACCTCCCCGGCCACGTGCGATGACGTGGTCGGCGTGCTCGAATCATTCGAACCCGCGGGCGACGACGCCGCGGGCGTCTGGACCATCGGTGGAGAGGTCTACGTGGTCGAGTCCGGCTCTTCCGTGGTTCTGCCGGTGAGCGCTGCGAACTCCGAGAGGCCGCTTCCGGTTCCCGGTCGACTCGTGCGTGTGCAGTACGACCTTCGTGACGGGACCCGTCACGTCACTCGGATGCAACTGTTCGATCACGGTCCTGAAGTCGTTCAGGACGGACCGCATCTGATCTGGAAGGACGCCACCGACGCCACTCTGGTCACCGTCCTGGACGGCTCTGTGGTCCGGACCGAGTTGGAGGATCTGGCCGTCGGAGACGTTCTTGAGACACCGAGCCGACTGGTTCCCACGATCACGGTCGGCGCCCCGGCGGAACTGCCTTCCGCGTCATGTCCGGAGGCCCGACGGATTCTCGCCGTCAGTGATCTCGAGGGGAACTACGAGACGTTTCGCGGTTTTCTCGAGGGAAACGGTGTCGTGGACGACTCCGGCGACTGGATCTGGGGTGACGGGCATCTGGTGCTCAATGGTGACATGGTCGATCGTGGAGATCGAGTCACCGAACTGCTCTGGCTCATCCGACGTCTGGAGCGACAGGCCAGGGAGGCGGGGGGGCGTGTCCATTACGTCCTCGGCAACCATGAGTCCATGGTCATGGCTGGGGATCTGCGCTACATCCATCCCAACTATCGATTCAGCACGGAGCGGATCGGTCTCTCCTACGACGAGCTGCACGGCGTCGGAACCGAGCTTGGCCGTTGGCTGCGAAATCACAACAGCGTGGTGCGGGTCGGTCCGTTTCTCTTCGTGCATGCAGGTTATTCGCCCGAACTCGATCGGCTGGGGATCGAACTCGATGAGATCAACCGCACGATTCGTGATGGCCTCGGTCCACCCGCCTGGCCGGCTTCGGCGAGAGCCGATCTTCGCACCGGGCTCATCTGGCATCAGCAGGGGCCGCATTGGTATCGAGGCTACTTCCCTCAGCATGCAGAGCGCTGGGGCGGCCGTCCCGATGACGACTCGATCCGGGCCATTCTGAGGCGGCACGATGTCGAACATGTGGTCGTCGGTCACACCGTGGTCGATGAAATCGGTCCGATCGATGATCGCCCGGAGTTGATCGGGATCGACGTGGCCTGGCGTGATCCGTCGGAGGCCGAGGGCCTTCTCTACGACGAGGGGCGAATCCATCGTGTGGATGCCTCCGGGCGAAGATCCTTGATGGATCTCTCGCGACCGTCGACATCCTCCGAGTAGGGGCTGTCAGGGCGGTCCGATTCCATTCTTGTCTTCGTGACCTCTCCCCCCGTCTGTGCCGAGGACGTACCATTGAGGCATGGCCCAGACCAACGAACCAAACGTGCAGGATCAACAGGCGGAACCCGATGAGGGTTCCCTGATCGCAGCTCGCCGTGCGAAGCTCGCCTGGATTCGCGATGAACTCGAATTGAATCCCTTCGGTGAACGGGTCGATGGCCTGATCCCGTTGCGGGAGGCACGCGGCCTCTTCGACGAAGCCGCGGACGAGGCGCACGCCGCCTCCGTCGCCGCCCGCAAGGAGGATGAGTCGGTCGGACTCGTCGATGATCGCGCGAAGGTTCTCGTGGCGGGGCGCGTCGTCCAGCATCGCGACGTGGGCAAGCTCGTCTTCATGGTCCTGCGCGATCACACCGGAGACCTTCAGCTGAGCATCTCGAAATCGGAACTCGTCACAGGCAGTTTCAAGCTTGCGAAGAAGATCGACTACGGCGACATCGTCGTCGCGGGTGGACGCATGGGCCGCACGAAGCGCGGTGAGATCTGCGTGTGGGCCGATCATTTCGAGATCCAGACCAAGAGTCTCGCACCCCCTCCGGGCAAGCACCACGGTCTCGCCGATCCGGAAGCCAGATACCGTCGTCGCTACGTCGACATGTACGCGAATCCCGAGACGATCGAGACCTTCAAGGCCCGGTCCAAAATCGTCTCGAGGATCAGGACCTTCATGGACGGGCGTGACTTCCTCGAGGTCGAGACTCCGATGATGCAGCCGATGGCCGGCGGCGCCGCGGCAAGACCCTTCACCACGCATCTCAATGCCCTGGACATTCCTCTCTTCATGCGCATCGCGCCCGAGCTCTACCTGAAGCGCCTTCTCGTCGGAGGTCTGCCGCGGGTCTACGAGATCAATCGCAACTTCCGGAACGAGGGCATCGACCGCTCGCACAATCCGGAGTTCACATCGATGGAGGTCTACGAGGCCTTCGGCAACTACGAGACCATGCTGGAGCTGACCGAGTCGTTGATCCACGAGCTCGCACGGGCCCGGCGTGGTGATCTGCTCGAAGCGGGCAGCGAACTGGACCTGGGAACCGACGAGGCTCCGCGTCTTCCCTACGGAGAGCTCATGGTCGACTACGGCAAGCCCTTCAGACGGGTTCGGTTTCTCGAACTCTTCGAGGAGGCGCTCGGTTTCCCCGCCGACGATCGTGAGAAGGTGCTCGCCAAGGCTCGGGAGATCGGTGTCGAGAATGCCGAGAGACTCGATCATTTCTTCGCGGTGAACGCCGTCTTCGAGGAATGCGCCGAAACCACGATCGATCCCGCCAGGCCCACGTTCGTGCTCGACTGGCCGAGTGTGATCTCGCCGTTGACCCGGCCTCGCAAGGACGACCCGAATCTCGCGGAACGATTCGATCTCTTCATCGGCGGCATGGAGATCGGGCCCGCCTACACCGAGCTGAACGATCCGGATCTGCAGTACGAGAAGTTCACCGAACAACTCTCCGGCATCGACGACGAGGAAACCACGTTTCGTTCCCTCGACGAGGACTTCCTCGACGCCCTGCGGGTCGGCATGCCTCCGGCCGGTGGACTCGGGCTTGGCATCGATCGCATCGTGATTCTGCTCACCGACAGCGCCTCCATCAGGGACGTGATCCTGTTTCCCCTGATGCGCCCCGTGAGCATGGGCTCCGATGATTCCGCCGCCGAGGTGACGGAGTGAGTGTCGGGCTGAGTCTCGTCGTCGCTCTGGTGACGACGGTCTCCGCCTTCTTCGCGGGCGCCCAACAGCAGGAGTTCTGGTACAGGATCTCGATTCGTGACAGCCCCTGCGGGTACCTCCATGAGACCGTGACCGAAGACGACGGGCGAATCAGAACCGAATCCTCCGAGCGCTTTCGAATCGATCGTGGTGGGTCGGTGGTCGAACTGAGTCAGTCCCTCACCTTCGAGGAGGATGGTCGGGGCGCTCCGTTGTCGGCCACCGTTCGAGTCGAGACCGGTGGGAGACCGGTGCGTCATGACTACGACTTTCACGATGGCCAACCCCGGGATCGTTCCTTCGAACCCGACGGCTCGCCGGCACGAAACGATGACGACGGTGTCTGGTTGACTCCCGCCGAAGTGCGTGCGTTTCTCAAGGCGAGGATCTCGTCGGACGCGACCCGCATCAGCTATCGCACCCTCGATCCCTACGCCGGAATGAGCACGCTTCACATCGAGATGACCCGGTTGGGAACCGAACGGCACGACGTGCTCGGTCGCACTCTGGATCTGGGCCGTTGGCGAGTCGAGTCCGACGGATCCTCGATCGTCTCCGAGGAGCTCCGCACCGACCAGGGTGTTCTGGTCTCGAGCATCGCGGACGTGGGCCTCGGCATCATGTCGATCGAACTGGTCGATCGCGAGATCGCGCTCGAGGCTCTGAACTCGACTCCGCCCGAACTCCTCGACTCGACGCTGGTGCCCGTCGCCAACATGGTCGGCAGCACCGATGACTCGGTCACGGCGGGCTACCGGGTCCGCTTCGAGACCGAGACGCCCCGCGGACTGCCGGATGCCGGTGCGCAGCATGTCAGGACGCTCGGCTCAGGTGTTCTGGAAGTCACGATCGATGCCGCGAGCGGTTCCTCGGCGAGCGAGGCCGAGCGTTCCGACCCCGCGTATCTCTCCGCGTCCGCCTACATCGATCTGGACGACCCCTCGGTTCGGCGATTCTTCCGCACGCTCAGGCGGAGTCCGACCGACACCACGCTCGAAGCCTGCGAGCGTCTTCGCACCGCCGTCGCGCGACGGATCTCGAACAAGACCTTCGACGTCGCCTTCGGAAGCGCGAGCGACACCCTGCGTTCGCGTTCCGGTGACTGCACGGAACATGCGGTCCTTCTGGCGGCGGGATTCAGGCTCGCCGGTCTTCCGGCACGTGTCGCCACCGGTCTTGTTCATGCTCCGGCGGCGGGGTTCGAGCATGGAGCGTTCGCGTGGCACATGTGGACGCAGGTGATGATCGACGGGGTCTGGTGGGATTTCGATGCCACCCGCGAGAATCGATTCGATGCGGGGCATCTCCTGGTCTCGACCAGTTCTCTCGATGGTGGGGCCGGCGAGCGTGCGCTGTCGGAGATGCTTCCGTTGCTGGGACGCATGCGCGTCGAGGTGATCTGCGTCGATGGTGTGGTCTTGGATGAGCCCGGCCTCGAAAAAGGTGATGACCGATGACTCTCGAAATGATCTCCAGCGTGTCCCTGCCCGTCCGTGAATCACGTGGTCACAAGGGGACCTTCGGTTCGGTCGGTGTCATCGGCGGTTCCGCGGGCGAGCGCATGATGGTTGGCGGGCCGGCCTTCACCGCCGAAGCGGCGCTGCGCTGCGGCTGCGGCCTCGCGATCGTCGGGGCGCCCGAACCCGTTCTGCCGAGCATCCTCGAGCTCGTGCCGGAAGCGACGGGATTCGGTCTCCCGGTCTCTTCCATGGGAGATCCGATCGCATCCGAAGCGGCCTCGCGCATCGACGAGCAGTTGGGCGCGGCCCGGGTTCTGGCGGTCGGGCCCGGTTTCGGAGTGGGCGAGGCCCAGCGTCAGATCGTGCTGCGTCTCATCGGCCGCGAATCCCATCGTCTCGTGCTCGATGCCGATGCTCTGAACGTGCTCGCCATGACCGATTCGGTGCAATCGGATCTCCGCGCCCCTGCGATTCTCACGCCGCACCCCGGCGAGTATCAGCGGCTCGCCGAACCGCTGGGCCTCGAGCCCGCGCCCAGAACCGATCAGGAGCGTCTGGATGCCGCCGCTTCTCTGGCGTCACGACTCGGCGTGGTGGTGGTGCTCAAGGGGGCTGAAACCGTGGTCAGCGATGGCTTGCGGGCATTCGTCGAACCGACCATCGATCCGGCGCTGGCGACGGCCGGTTCCGGTGACGTCCTCACCGGGCTCTGCGCGGGCTTCGCCTCGCAGTTTCCCGAGAGTCTCGATCTCTTCCAGGCGGCGGCGATCGCGGTGAGGGTGCATTCCGCCGCGGCCCGTGAGGTCTGTGATTCCAGAGGAACTCGCCGACTGATCTCTCGCGAGCTTCTGGAAGCCGTTCCCGGTGCGATCGCCGCGTTCGAATCGCATTCTTGAGTACACTTGTCCTCGAACAGGAGGCCTCACCCAATGGCTCAGTACTCGGACGGACGATATCACCTCGACATTTCGGAGATGACTTCAGGCACCCGTGTCGATGGCGCCTATTCACTGGTCAACCCGCAAGTGGCGCCCAAGCGTGACGGGTCTCCGTACTTCAAGTGTCTGGTGCGTGATTCCACCGGAGAGATACCGGCCCGTCTCTGGTCCATCGATCCCGCCTCGGCCGAGGAGATCACGCGCACCGGTTACGCCTGGATCTCAGGGTGCACCGAGACCTACAAGGATCAGATCCAGCTCAAGATCGAGGAGATCAAGTCCTACGAACCGGACGATGCCGATCTCGCGATCCTGCTTCCGCACACCACGCAGGACGTTCAGGCCATGTTCGATGAGGTGTGCGGGATCATGCGTTCCGTCAAGGATCCCATGATCCGCGCCCTGGTCGACAGCTACCTCGAAGACGAGCAGTTGATGCGCCGTTTTCGTCAGGCTCCCGCAGCGGTCGCGCTGCATCATGCGTTCATCGGCGGCCTGCTCGAACACACCCGGCAGTTGTTGAAGATCGCCGATGCCTCGTTGCCGTTGTATCCCGAACTCAATCGTGATCTGATTCTCATCGGTCTCTTCCTGCATGATCTCGGGAAGGGGTACGAACTACAGTGGCAGCGCGGTTTCGACTACACGCTGACAGGCAATCTCGTCGGCCACATCGTCTTCGGCGTCCAGTTGCTCGGTGTGAAGATCAAGGTCGCCGAGCAGGCACTCGGTGGCGAACGTTTCCCGCTTCCTCTTCGTCACTGCATCGAGCACATCATTCTCAGTCATCATGGGAAACGCGAGTACGGTTCCCCCGTGCTTCCGTCCACGCCCGAAGCGATCTTCGTCTCGCAGCTGGACAATCTCGATGCGAAGACCGCGATGGCGTTGTCCGCCGCGGATCGATCCAATCTCAAGCCCGGACAGACGTTCAGTGAGAAGATCTGGGCGCTCGAGACCAAGATCTACAGGCCGGATCCCTCAAGCCCGGTCTGACGCCTGTCCGGTACCGGGACGATCGACTCGGAGTTGTGCCCAATCCGTTCTGGCATCTTCACCGACAGGGGAGAGTTGGAATGATGGTTCATTCGACATCATCCCTCGAGGGATGATGTCCTGAGCTCCAGCCCGAGAATTGCACGATCCTCATGCAGCGGCCATGGCCATGTTCTGTCCGACGCGATTCGTCGCTGTCGGGCCCTGTCTCCCTGAAGTCTGGCCTCCTCCCGCAGCGCGGAGAGCCGTGTCTCGTGGCGTGCTCTCGCCTTTCGGAGTCGTTCCTGCATCTCATCGAAGAGCTGGCGTCGTTTAGAGCTTCGCCGTGGGGCGCGTGCGATCGCGTCCACGAGATCGATCTTCGTGGTCTCACCCGGCCATGGGTCGTGTTCGAGTCGTCTGAGCGCGTCGTTAGGATCGGGTTCGACCGTTTCCGCACCGGCCGCCTCGAGCGGCAGTCGGAGGTCCGCTGTGCACACGCTAATGGGAGGAAGTTGAATTCCAAGGAAGTCCCGCGTCCATCGATCCGTCACCAGTTCGTAGCGCGCACCCCCCATTCCATGAATCATGGGATGGGGACTCGTCGATCGAAACACCGAGGTCATCAGGAACGCTCTGGGATGAATGACGCACGCACCCGCCTGATGCCTCCTGAGGTGATCCACCGTCGCGGGAATGCGTCGTCTGGAATCGTCCAGGGTCCAGCAGGGCACTTCGGTCAGGCTCGGATCATGGGAATCATGTCTCAAGGTCCGTGCCGCTCCCGGGACGAGGCGTCCCGCCTCATTCCACATGCTCCTGCATGCTTCAGGTTCCTCGAGGATTGAGGAAAGCGCCGACATGCCTGCTTCGGTCCCGAGGATGGTGGTGGCACGAAGAAGCTCCGGCGGAGGACCGACAAGTCCGGGCAGTCTCGCCTGGAGAAGTCGTTCTTGTGCATCATGAAACCGTTCCGCGAGCGTGTCGCCCTCGGCGTCTTTCAGGGCCTGATGCATCTCATTGAGTCCGCGTTGCACGGAGTCCGGAATGGCTCCTGAAACCTCAGGGGGTTCCGTCAGGGTGTTCGGCCAGTCGGTCGTTCCAGTGGGATGGCCCGGGGCGTGGGGGACGGCATGCCATGTTCTCTCTATCAGCCGGCCATGCTCATCGAGATCCGGATAGCGGATCGCTCCGGGGTCACCGACGTCCTGGTCAACGATGATCCAGGAAGGCCGAAGCCCCTCGGCCTCGGCGAGTTCATGTTGCATGATTCTCTTCGCGAGGATCCCCGGGTGATGAAAACCTGGTTGGTGTCCGCAGAGGAGAGTCCGTCGACTCATCGGTTCACCCGTTCAGCTTCAACATCGGAAGCCTGTCCGCGCAGCGGTTGAGTTCTCTCTGAATCGTGGAACGATACGACGCGAGTCTGTTCTCCGACTGGTCGAGCGGTCCCCCGAAGCTTCTCGTCGGATCGTTGTAGATCAATCGAACCGGAATCTCCTCGATCCGCAGCTTGTGGGCGGCCGCCTGAACCCAGAACTGCATCGGAAATTCATAGCCGGTGATGTCGAGCGCCAGGTCCCTGCATGAGGCGATCCGGTAGGCCTTGAAACCACAGAAGGCGTCCGTGAGTTCGAAGCCGAGCAGTTGATTGATCTCCTCGGTGATGATGCCGTTGATCGCACGGCGGTCCGCGGGTGGGGTGTCGCTGCCTTCTTCAGAAATCAGATATCGGCTGCCCGAAATGACATCGGCATCCATCGTCTCGATGGCTTCCACGAACGACGGTATGGCCGCGGGTTCGTGTTGTTCGTCGCAGTCCATCGTGATCAGCCAGTCGTAGCCGTCGAAATCAGCCCAACGAAGCATGTCGGTGATCGAGTGTCCATACCCTCGATTCACGGCATGTCGAATGACCTCGACCTGATGCTTCGCGAGCAGCAGAGGGGTTTCATCGGTGGAGCCGTCGTCGACGACCAGGATGTCGCGTGCGTATCGACCGACCTCGCTGAGCACCGGTTCGATGTACTTGGCTTCGTTGTAGACGGGTATCGCCAGAAGAATTCTCGAGCGATCCTTCGTGGATTCGTGCGACGTTTGATTCATGTCATGCCTCGTGAAACATGTCTTAGGTTGTCTCGATCTCGAGCTGGTCACTCAGCGAGTGGGGATACCCTGTTCAGCATAGAGTTCGAGCAGTCGATTGGGGTCCGTTTTCTCGAGGATCAGAAGACGATCCCCCTCGATGATGGGCGTTTTCTTGAAGAGCCTGGACCCCTGGCCGTCGAATGTCTGTTCGAAGGTGCCCGAGGGTCCAAGAGTCGAGACCCTCCATCCCCGCCCTTCGTCGGCGGGAACGATGTGGTCCTGTCGTTTTCTGATGCCATCCCCTCTGGGTATGGAACGATCGAGGACGTACCAGTCGGCCTTGACCTCGTCGGTGAGGGAGATCTGTTTGAGGATTCTCCCCAACACGTAGAGCTCCGTCTGGGTCATGTAGGGAACCGGGGGCTGAGGGACATCGAGCGTGTTTCTCATCCCCTCGGAGTCGATGATCGTGATCGTGGCCCTCGGCTGAGGTGGTGTTCTCACACCCGTTTCGGCCTGCGTGTTGCCCACTTCGGACTCGACCCTTCGGTTGCTGGTTGAAATGAGCCTTCTGGGGGTGCGTTGCACCGACCAGCGTTCCCGGCTCCTGTCCAATGAAATCCAGTGCCGTCGGATGGTGTCCGTGGTCACTCTGGACTGAGCGAATCCACTCACGATCTCCCCTTCGAGCGTGATCAGAAGACCCATGTCCCGTGGATCGACATCGGATGGCGTCCTGCCCTCGACCGCCTCGACCGGGGCCAGTCTCGCGGTCAGCCTCTGCCAGCCGATTTCATTGGGGGTCCCATCCTGTCCTTCTTCATAGATCCTGTAGATCTCCGGTTCGGTCTCCGTCGCGATCGTGCGAAGAACATCCGGGGTGATCAGCTCGATCAATTGCGTTCCTGAAGCGATTCTCTTCGAATCGAGCTCCCTTCGAGTGTCTTCGGGTTCGATGCGAAGATTCGCATAGAGCTCGTTAAGCATCGGTTTCAGGGTGGCTTCGAAGCCTTGGCCCTCCGCAAAGAGGGTTCCATAGAGAAAGTTCGACAAACCCGTCTGAATGATCAGAAGGCCGCTGATGCCCACTCGATCACCATCGAGGGGCACGTTGAGGTACATCAGCTCGGCTGGAAATCCCTGGGGTTCGGTGCCACCCATCACTCTGATCTTCAGTTTGGTCCGTTCCATCAGGGTGGCAGGGTCGTTTCTGGCTTTCAGCCCCTCCAGGAGGCTGTCGATTCGGGAGGTGGTCGTTTCTCCAAGTTGCCCATTATCAAGCCTTTGGAACGTGATCGACCATTTCGGGGGCGTGGCCTCATCCAGCATCATCAGGACGTCCCGCCCGCCTTGCCGGACATCTCGTGCACCTGCTCCGGACGGCACGATGAAATGCAGGCCCACTTTTTCAGAGAATTCGCGCGTTTCGGCCTCGAGGTCGCCTTGCAGTTGGTCCTGAGGGGTGTTTGAAGCCATGCCTGCCTGGCTCGTCGACGTCGTGAGGACGTGGGCGAAAGCCGCCGTCTGATAAAAGCAATTCTGAGAGTCGCTTGGAGACCCTATCGGCCAGATCAGCGGCATCATCAGCAGCCCCAGGAAGGGAGGGCCGGCGCATCTTCGAACTGTGTCGTGTGGATTGAGGTTCATGTCATCGTCATGGTAGCGAAGACTCGGACGCACGACCGCCTCGCAGCGACAGGGAGGATCCAGAAGAAAGATGTCATGAGTCCGTTTCGTGTGTTGACAGGGGGGGTGGAATCTCTATCATCTCCGATTCGCGCCTGTCTTCGTGCAGGCGTCCTGTCTTAACGCGTCCCCACCGCACGTCATGATGGTCGAAACACTCTGAGTTCCAAGTGTTCTCATTCGGCCTGTCCTCAAGGCGTCAACGGTTTCGAAGTCTCCTTCGAACGCAGCGAAAAGACACTGGACGTCCTCGTGGGCAGGCGTGCGAGATGGATCGCAACGTGCAGTCCATCGCTTCAACTGGCAGGGACGACTCACCGCTTCGGTGACACTCCTCTTTGAATTGGTTTGGATTGATCCACTATGGACGGCGGCAAGATTCGCATTCGAATGGAAGCCTACGATCACCAGGCGCTCGATGCGTCGGCGAAGGAAATCGCCGATCACGCAAAGCGAACTGGAGCGATCGTCGCTGGACCGATTCCCCTGCCAACTCGACGTGAGGTCTACACGGTCAACCGTTCGCCCTTCATCGACAAGAAGTCGCGCGAGCAGTTTGAAATCCGCACGCACAAGCGCATCATCGACATCACCGAACCCAATCCGCGCACCGTCGAGGCTCTCAACCGTCTCGTGGTCCCAGCCGGCGTGTTCGTCAAGATCAAGGCCTAGCCCGCAGCATTCAAAGGTCGCTCGCGTTCGAGCGGCCTTCTTCAATTCACACTCCAGTCACGTTCAAGAACCTCTGACTTCAACCTCGCACCTCTGAAAGACAGACATGCCCATCGAACTCGTCGGAAGAAAAATTGGAATGACCCGATACTTCACCGAAGACGGAAAGAACATTCCCGTCAGCGTGATCGAAGTGGGTCCATGCATCGTCACGCAGCTCAAGACCGTCGAGACCGACGGATACAGCGCGGTTCAGATCGGTTTCGAGGACATGAAGGCCCGTCGTTCGACCCGTGCGCAGATCGCTCACGATGCGAAGGCCGGCGCCGCCCCCAAGCGCGTTCATGCGGAATTCCGCTGTGATTCCGACGATGAGGTCGCCGAGTACGAGCTCGGACAGGTTCTCACCGTCGAGGCGCTGTCCCACCTCGTCTATGTCGACGTCGAAGGCGTCAGCAAGGGCAAGGGGTTCCAGGGTGTCATGAAGCGACATCACTTCCGAGGCCTCGAGGCATCTCACGGTGTCCAGCGCGCGCACCGTTCCCCCGGTTCCATCGGCGGTGGCGGCATCAACCTCGGTACCGGACCGAAGATCAAGAAGGGCCGACGCATGTCCGGCCACATGGGCAGCGAACGCGTCACCATGCGCTCGTTGGACGTGGTCTCGATCGACAACGAACGAAATCTCATGCTTGTGAAGGGTCCGGTTCCCGGTCCCAACACCGGCATTCTCCACATCAAGACACCCTCGAGGCTTTACAAGCCGAAAGCAAAGGCACAGGCGGCAGCCGACAAAGGCTGACCGCTGAGATCGAGAAGGCCGTGTCCCACGGAATGGGACGGAACCACTCGTTCGTGACAACCCCAAGGACCTGAGTCAACCTCTGCCCCGTATCGGAAACGACAGATGCGCGGAGAGAACGGCGAAAACGGGCCAGAAGGCCCGGCAAGGTAATGAGACGATGATTGAACTTCCTGTCTACAACAAGAGCGGCGCCAAGGTGGATACCGTCGAGATCGACGAAACCACCCTTGGCGGACCCGAGATCCGAAGCGCACTGCTGAAGCAGGCCTACGTGATCGTCCACGGAAACCAGCGTCAGGCCAGCGCTCGCACGAAGAGCCGCGGCATGGTCAAGGGGTCCACTCGAAAGATCTATCGCCAGAAGGGCACCGGCAACGCGCGAATGGGTGCGAACCGCACCGTCATCCGACGCGGCGGCGGCGTCGCTTTCGCGAAGACCCGTGACAGCTTCCGTCGCAAGATGAGCAAGCAGATGCGGCGTCTCGCCAACCGAAACTCGGTTCTGGCCAAGATGATGAACTACGAGGGTGCCATGATCGAGGAGATCAAGGTCGTCGACAATCTCGACTTCGACGCACCCAAGACCAGCGAAATGGCCGCCATTCTGAAGGCCCTCGGCGTGGACCGAACCTGCCTGGTGGCGCTCGACCCGACCAACCGGGATGCCGCGCTCTCCGCACGGAACCTGGCCAATGTCGACACCATTCGCGTCGATCAGCTCAACGCGTTCGACGTTCTCAACCACCGCTATCTGGTGATCGATCGAGCTTCGCTCGAATCCTTCATCGATTCCTCCTGCTACGGCAAGGACAGCGAAGAGAAGGAGGCCGCCTGATGGAAGCCACCACGATCATCAAGAAGCCGGTCATCACCGAAAAGGCGACGATCGATTCCAGCGAGTACAACCGCTTCACCTTCGAAATCGATCGTCGAGCCACCAAGGCCGATGTGAAGCGTGCGGTTGAGGAGATCTACGGCGTTCGTGTCGTCGGAGTCGCCACCCAGCGTCGCCGCGGTGAGACACTTCGTCGCAAGCACGGCTATGTCACCACGGGCTCGATCAAGCGAGCGATCGTGAAAGTTCACTCGGAGGACTCGATCCAGCTCTTCTGATCCTCTCACCGAGGAACCCGTCAAGCGCTGGTTCATTTGAAGTTACGAACGGAAATTCCCATGGCGATTCGAATCTACAAGCCGACGACTCCAGGACGACGCAACGCGTCGGTGAACCTCCATGTCGAGGTCACCAAGCGAACTCCCGAGAAGTCACTGCTCGCACCGCTCTCCAAGACCGGCGGGCGCAACAATCAAGGCAAGAAGACCGTTCGAGGTCGTGGTGGCGGTCACAAGCGCCGCTACCGACGGATTGACTTCCGTCGCACCAAGGACGACATGAACGCGGTCGTCGTCGGTGTCGAGTACGACCCCAATCGATCCTGCCACATCGCTCTGCTGAAGTACGAGGATGGCACCCTTCGCTACATCCTGGCGCCCAAGGGTGTCACCGATGGCGACGTGCTCCTCAGCTCGGCCGACGCGATCGAGCCCAAGCCTGGCAACTGCATGCCGGTCAAGCACATTCCCACCGGTCTCGTGCTTCACAATCTCGAGCTCGAACCCGGTCGCGGCGGCAAGATCTGTCGCAGCGCGGGCGTCGGCGCTCGTCTCACGAACAAGGAAGGGCGCTGGGCGACCATCGTCCTGCCTTCCGGCGAGATCCGTCAGATCTCCATGGAATGTCGT
Source organism: Phycisphaerae bacterium (assembly GCA_002709755.1). Lineage (GTDB taxonomy): Bacteria > Planctomycetota > Phycisphaerae > Phycisphaerales > SM1A02 > UBA8087. Next base: position 37,593 of record PAQN01000026.1, on the reverse strand, counting down.
GCTTCGGTGGGCGTGCTCGGCAACTCCGATCACTCCAACGTGAAGCTCGGCAAGGCCGGTCGCGCCCGATGGCTCGGCCGAAGACCAACCACCCGTGGTGTGGCCATGAGTCACCATTGTCACCCCCATGGCGGTGGTGACGGTAAGTCCAAGGGTGGACGCGAGCCTTCCAATGCAGCCGGTACCGGTGCAAAGGGCGGTCGTACCAGGCAGCGCGGCAAGAGCAGTGACGCCAGAATCATTCGTCGCCGCAAGTCGGTGCGTTACGGACAGTTGAAGATCTAAGGAACACGAGGCAGACATGTCGCGATCAACGAAAAAAGGCCCATTCGTAGACGAGAAGCTCTACATGAAGGTGCAGAAGCAGGTCGAAAGCGGACAGCGCGTCCCCATCAAGACCTGGTCAAGATCCTGCACCATCGTCCCCGAGTTCGTCGGTTACACCTTCCAGGTGCACAACGGACGTGCATTCGTCGATGTCTTCTGCACCGAGGACATGGTCGGGCACAAGCTCGGTGAGTTTTCGCCCACCCGCCTGTTCAGAGGCCACACCAACAAGAAGGAAGGCATCAGGAATTAACGTGCAGGGCGTTCCTCGCCACGCACTCCATTCCCGGAGACACTCAAGATGACCTACCAAGCATCACATCGTTTCGCTCGAATCTCCCCGCGCAAGGCTCGCCTGGTCGCGGATCTGGTTCGCGGCGAAAGCATCGAACAGGCGATCGCAGCCCTCGATTTCTCCAAGAGACGCGGTGCATACTTCCTGCGCGGCGTCCTGAAGAGTGCGATCGCGAACGCCGAGGAAAGTGACGCCGATGTCGCGAACCTCTACGTCGAATCCACCTGGGTCGACGAAGGGCCCACGATCAAGCGTTTCCAGCCCAAGGACAGAGGTCGGGCCCACCCGATCCGCAAGAGAACCAGTCACATCCACGTCCGGCTCGCCGAGCGTTGAATCAGTTGAATCAGTCGATCTACTTCTAGATCAAGACGCGACCCTCGAGGTCGCTGCAAGGACCAGTACATGGGACAGAAAACCCACCCATTCGGATTCCGAGTCGGAATCACCGAGGCCCACAAGTCTCGTTGGTTCGCGCCCAAGGCGCTTTTCGGAGAACTCCTCGTCGAGGACTATCGCATTCGACAGTACGTCGACAAGCGCCTCAACAGGACGCCGCCTTTCGCGGCGGTCTCGGACATTCTCATCGAACGCACCCGTGAAGTGCTCACGATCATCATCCGGACGGCTCGTCCCGGTCAGGTCGTGGGTCCCAAGGGCCAGGACGTCGAGTCCCTCACCGCCGATCTTCAGGCGATGACCGGACGAAAGGTCGTGATCAAGATCGTCGAGATCCGAAATCCTGAGATCGATGCGACCCTTCTCGCCGAAGCCCTCGCCGAGCAGCTCAAGAAGCGCTCGAACTTCCGTCGTCAGATCAAGATGCGATGCGAGGCTGCCATGACAAATGGCGCGCTNGGAATCAGAGTTCTCATCTCCGGTCGTCTTGGTGGCGCCGAGATGTCCCGCCGATTCGACACCCGCCTGGGCTCGATTCCACTTTCGACCCTTCAGGCCAACGTCGATTACGCCTACGTCCCCAGCCACACCACCTATGGCACCATCGGTGTGAAGGTCTGGGTCTACAAGGGCATGTACGCGGACACCGATGAAGACCAGACACAGTCAAGCGCGGCCGGTGGTCGTGCTCCAGCACGCGGGAGGCACTGATCTATGCCGATGCTTCCGAAAAGAATGAANTACCGCAAGCAGATGCGTGGGCGTCTGCGTGGCAACGCCACTCGCGGAAACTACGTTGCCTACGGCGATTTCGGTCTTCAGGCGCTCGAACCCAAGTGGGTGACCGCGCGACAGATCGAAGCCGGTCGAATTGCGGCACAGCACTTCCTCCGTCGTCAGGGCAAGATCTACATCCGTCTCTTCCCGGACAAGCCGGTTTCCAAGAAGCCGCTCGAGACTCGAATGGGTAAGGGNAAGGCAGAGGTCGATTACTGGGCGGCACGTGTNAAGCCCGGAACGATGCTCTATGAGATCTCGGGCGTTTCCGAGGACATCGCAAAGGAAGCATTCGCACGCGTCGCTCAGAAGATGCCNGTGAAATGCAGGTTCGTTGGTCGCCGTCTGGCGGTCTGAAGTCACAGAAGGATAAGAGCAACGAGCGAAAGCGCGTGGAGCTGAAAGCATGAAGGCCAAAGAAGTCCACAATTTTAATGACGAGGAAGTCGACATCGAGATCGTCCGACTGAAGAAGCGGTTGTTCGAACTCCGCTGTCAGAAGGTCACCGACAAGATCGAGGACACCTCGCAGTTCAAGAAGGTTCGCCGAGACATCGCGCGACTCCACACCGAGCGCCGTTCGCGAGAGATCGCAAAGGCGACAGCAAACAGTGAGGCCACCTCGTGAAGAACAAGACGCTTGAATTTTCGGAGACCGCCCCCCGCAAGACNGGCGTGGTTGAAAGCGACAGCCGGGACAAGACCCGCAAGGTCGTCATCAACTATCTCTCCAAGCATCCCAAGTACGGCAAGTACATCCGTCGTCGAACCGTGATCCACGTTCACGACGAGCAGAACATCTCCAGCATCGGCGACAAGGTCGAGATCACGGAGTGCCGTCCAATCTCCAAGACCAAGACCTGGGCCGTCACCAAGGTCGTCGAAAAAGCCCAGTCGAACTCAACCGGCGGTTGATGCCGGAACTGGAAACCCCCAGGAAACGATTCAGTCATGATCCAGAAAGAATCACGCCTAGAAGTAGCTGACAACAGCGGAGCGAAGATCGCTCAGGTGATCGGTGTCCTCGGACGCACGACCGCTCGTGGTCGCTACTCCCGCCCTTCGATGGGTGTCGGCGACAAGGTTGTCTGCACCGTCAAGAAGGCCCTTCCCAACTCCGACATCAAGTCGGGTGACAAGGTCCGCGCGGTGATCGTTCGAACCAAGTATCCGACCCGTCGAGCAGACGGTTCGTACGTNCGGTTCGATTCCAATGCCTGCGTCATCATCGGTGACGACGGCAACCCCCGAGGAACTCGCATCTTCGGTGCGGTGGCTCGAGAACTTCGCGAAAAGAACTACATGAAGATCGTTTCGCTCGCTTCGGAGGTGGTCTGAGATGGCACGGCACGTGAAAAAGGGTGACAACGTCATCGTCACCGCAGGAAATGACAAGGGAACCGTGGGAGAGATCATCTCCATCAGTCCCAAGCATGACACCTGCATCGTCAAGGGCGTCAACGTGCGNACCAAGCACATGAAGCCCACNCAGCAGAATCAGCAGGGCGGCATCGTTCGTACGGAGATGCCGATCCACATCAGCAACGTCAGCCCATGCGTCGATGGCAAGCCCACCAGGGTNCGATTCGANGTCGGCACGGACGGTTCCAAGACCCGCGTCGCGGNTCGAGACGGTTCCGAACTGCACGTTCTTCGTAGTGCGACGGCCAAGAAAGGCTGACACCAAGCGTTCATGGACCGGAAGGCCGGTTCTCAAAGAGGTCGGAAACGACCACAAAGTCGGAGTATAGGAAATGGTCACCCAGGCCACTACAAGACTGAAGACCAAGTACGTTGATGAAGTCGCGCCCAAGCTGCGCGAGAAGTTCAACCTGCGCAACGTCAATCAGCAGCCTTCGCTCGAGAAGATCATCGTCAACGTCGGTGTGGGCAAGGTTCTCGAGAACCAGAAGCTCAAGCCNGATGTCCGTGACACGGTCATCTCCACGCTGACCACCATCACCGGCCAGAANCCNGTGATGATTCTGGCGAAGAAGTCCGTCGCGAACTTCAAGGTTCGCGAGGGTGCACCCTCCGCATTCATGGTGACGATCCGTCGCGAACGNATGTGGGGTTTCCTCGACCGTCTCATCAACTTCGCCACGCCACGAATCAAGGACTTCCGCGGCCTGAGCCGCAAGTCGTTCGATCAGGGCGGCAACTACGGGATGGGACTGACGGAACAGGCCGTGTGGCCCGAGATCGACATGGGACGNGTGAGTTTCATTCACGGCATGAACATCAACTTCGTGATCGCCAACAGCGACCCCGCGAAGAGCCTTTTCCTCCTCGAGGAACTCGGCATGCCTTTCACCAACGAGAATTCCAACCGCTGACGCGGATCAAGACGCAGTTAAGAACAGGAAGCCCAAATGGCCAGCAAGCGAACCTTTGCCAAAATGAAGCGCGAACCCAAGTTCTCCACTCGACGACAGAACCGATGTGAGATCACCGGGCGCAAGCGCGGTATCTATCGCAAGTTCAGNGTCAGCAGAATCATGCTGAGAGAACTCGCACTCAAGGGCATGGTGCCCGGCATGCGCAAGGCGAGCTGGTGATNCAAAGGATTCAGACGGACCCTGGTACCCCGAATGGTACTGCTAGGAGTATGAACAGATGTCAATGAACGATCTGACCTCAGACATGCTGACCCGCATCAGAAACGCGGTCCGCAACGACGCGAAGAACGTGACCGTGATCAGCAACAAGCTGAACCGCGGCGTCGCCAGCGTGCTCAAGTCCGAGGGCTACATCAACGAGTTCGAACTGGTGGAAGACGGCCGTCAGGGTCTCATCCGGATCGATCTGAANTATGGCACCCGCGGCGAGCGATTGATCAACACGGTCGATCGGGTCTCCAAGGGTGGTTGTCGAGTCTATCGATCGGTCGACGATCTNCCCCGTCCCCTCCAGGGNCTGGGCATNGCAATCGTCTCGACCAGTCGAGGAGTCATGAGTGATCGTCGGTGTCGCGAGGAGCGACTCGGCGGAGAAGTGGTTGCCACGGTCTGTTGACCGAACGAAACGCGAATCACCANTCNGTGTGTTCGCTCAATCGAGGAATGAACGATGTCCCGCATCGGTAAGAAACCAGTTCCAGTTCCATCCGGAGTCAAGGTCTCCGTGAACGCCAAGTCCTGCGAAGTCGCCNTCGAAGGCGCCAAGGGCAGGCTTTCGATGACCCACCGNCCGGAAGTGGTCGTNCAGTGGAACGAGGACGACAAGTCGATCTCGTGTCACCTCGCNGANGGCGTTCTGCCCAATGGTGAAGGCAAGGCCTTCTGGGGTCTGACCCGTTCGCTGGTCAGCAACATGATCGAAGGGGTCACCAACGGGTACCTCAAGCGACTCCAGATCGTCGGAGCCGGTTACAACGCGAAGCAGAAGGGNCAGGACCTCGTCCTGAAGCTCGGCTACGCCAACGAACTGGTCTACAAGATTCCGGCCGGCATCGAGGTCGGCATCGAGCGAGACATCGTCTCGGTCTCAGGAATCGACAAGCAGCTCGTCGGCGAGTTCGCGGCGAAGATTCGTCTGTCGCAGAACCCCGAGCCCTACAACGGCAAGGGTGTCCGCTACTTCGGCGAGCAGATCATCAAGAAGCAAGGCAAGGCATTCGGCGCCTGATAAGGCGTCTTTCGCAACGGCAGGAAAGTCATCATGGACAAGACCAAGCTCAGAACAGCTCGTCGAACGAGAAGAAAGCGCGGCATTCGAAAGAATGTCATGGGTACCGCGGATCGCCCGCGTCTCAGCGTCTATCGCTCGCTCAATCACATCTACGCCCAGGTCATCGACGACCTCAAGGGNCACACCCTCGCTTCCGCCTCTTCCTGCGAATCAGCGCATGAAGGCTCCACCGGAAACGTCGATGCGGCCAAGTCAGTGGGACAAAGGATCGCGGAACGCGCTTCCGGCGCCGGCGTCAACGACGTCGTCTTCGATCGAAACGGTTTTCTTTATCACGGTCGCGTCAAGGCGCTGGCCGAAGCCGCCCGCGAGGGTGGACTCAAATTCTGACCCTCAGGGGCTAGAAGGAACGACACATGGCAGAAATGGTCGACTCATCATCTTCACTCGAGTCCACGACAGTGGGCATCTTCCGCACCGCAGCCACGGTCAAGGGTGGNCGTCGCTTCAGCTTCGGCGCGCTCGTCGTCGTCGGCGACCGTCAGGGAACTGTCGGCATCGGATACGGCAAGGCCAACATGGTCCCNACCGCGATCGAGAAGGCGCAGAAGGATGCCAAGAAGCATCTNCAGACCTTCTCNCTCCAGGGNCAGACGATCACGCANGAGATCGAGGGCCGATACGGCGCCTGTCGAGTNCGACTGGTGCCCGCGTCCCCCGGTACCGGCGTCATCGCCGGCGCCTCGGTCCGAGCNGTGCTCGAACTCGTGGGGCTTCAGGACTGCCTGACCAAGTCCTTCGGGTCCACCAACTCGAAGAACCTCGTGAAGGCGACCATCGAGGCCCTGTCGAAGACCAGAACACGACAGCAGATCGCCGAACTNCGTGGCGTCGAACTCGAACCCACCNCAGTNGAAGACGCCATCGCGCGAGGCAGCCGGTTCATGCCGGTCTCGTCCTCCGCTGAGAAGGCNCAGGCCCCCGTGAACACCGTCGGCGAGGAACGCCGTGGTGGTCGACGCGGTGGTGGCGGCAACCGNCGTGGTGGTGGGGGTGGACGACGCGGAGCCGCCGAGGCGCCTGCCGCAGANGCCGCCGCNGCGCCCGCAGCGGACGCACCNAAGNCGGAGGCACCCGCCACACCAGCGCCNGANNCCNCTCCGGCCGAAGGNGGAGAAAAGAGCTCCTGACGGAGCACATCGGAATCGTTGGGNCCTCTCCCTTCGATGGACAGACGTATATCTCGGTTTCGAATGTCTCGGAACCGTTCGCGAAGCCCAGCAGGGTGGAGTACAGCAGCCATGATGATCCATGAGATCACCGAAAAAGTCGGACGATTCAAGGCACGAAAGCGCGTTGGTCGTGGTGAAGGCAGCGGAAACGGCAAGACGGCCGGTCGCGGTCACAAGGGCGCCAAGTCCCGCGCAGGGTATTCCCGGCGCGCGAGCTACGAGGGNGGGCAGCTGCCCTGGTTCCAGCGCTTCCCCAAGCGTGGGTTCTCCAACGCCGCGTTCAAGAAGCACTATCACGTGATCAACCTCAAGGTCATCGAGGAGCGATTCGATGACGGCGCCACGATCGATCTCGACTCGCTCGCGGCCAATCGCCTGATCCGTGACACCCAGCTTCCGCTGAAGGTGCTGGGCGAAGGTGAACTCACGAAGAAGTTCTCGGTCACCGCCGCCAAGTTCTCGGCAAGTGCACGCAAGAAGATCGAAGCCGCCGGTGGCACCTGCACCGAAGCGGTCCGCAAGCCCTCGACCGCCAAGGTCGAAGGTGAATCAAAAAAGAAGAACGAGTCGGCTGACGTCTCCGATTCCGATTCAAACTAAAGGAACGAGTACACACTTCAGATGCTGCAGGCTTTCCTCAACATCTTCAGGATCGCGGAACTCCGCAACAAGGTTCTCTTCACCCTCTCNATGTTGGTGATCTATCGCATCGGCTTCTGGATTCCGCTGATCGGTGTCGATCAGTCGCAGCTTCAGGAGACGGCGAAGAAGGCCATGGAAGAGACCGAGTCCGGTTTCGCGCGCATCGCNCAGTTCGCNTCCATCTTCTCGGGTGGCTCCCTGAGCCAGTCGACGATCTTCGGNCTGGGCATCATGCCCTACATCACGGCTTCGATCATCTTCCAGCTTCTCCAGTCGGTCATGCCGCAGCTGCAGGAACTGAAGAAGGAAGGCGCCTCCGGCCAGCAGAAGATCACGGANTGGACGCGATACTCCACCGTGGGCCTCTGTCTCATCCANGGCTTCATGTGGCTCTGGTANCTCAAGACCCAGAACCTGATCCAGCCTCAGTTCACATCCGGGATCAATTTCACGATCTTCATGGTGGCCGGTCTCACCGCACTCACCGCGGGTAGTGTCTTCCTGATGTGGCTNGGCGAGCAGATCGACAAGTACGGCATCGGCAACGGTGTGTCCTTGATCCTGACTGCGGGCATTCTGGCTCAGATGCCGACCGCCGTCTCCTGGATCGTCAGCAACTTCAATCCATCACAGCAGGCCGAGCAGGGCCAGCTCGGGCTCCTTCCTCTGGTCTTCCTGATCCTCGCATTCGTGGGTGTGACCGCAGGGGCCATCATCATCACCGTGGCCCAGCGAAGAATCCCCATCCAGCAGGCCAAGCACACCCGGGGTCGACGAACCTTCGGTGGGCAGCGTCACTATCTNCCGTTGCGTGTCAACCANGCCGGTGTGATGCCGATCATCTTCGCAAGCTCGTTGATGATCTTCCCNTCCGCGATCTTCGGGTACTTCGCCACCCGCGCNAGCCAGACCGATGGCTGGGCATGGTGGCAGTTCACCACGGAATTCCTCGCCGACAACTTCCAGATCGGCAAGTATCCGTACGTGCTCATCGAGATTCTGCTGATCTACTTCTTCAGCTACTTCTGGACCACCGTCCAGTTCAGTCCCGATGACATGTCCAAGCAGCTCAAGGACCACGGTTCCTTCATTCCAGGTCTTCGACCNGGCCCCCGCACCGCGGAATATCTCGAAACCGTCATGGAACGCATCACCTTCGTGGGTGCCGGCTTCCTCGCGGTCATCGCGGTCATTCCCGCGATCGTCGCGGAACGCTTCGGAATCCCCTTCTTCGTCTCCCAGTTCCTGGGAGGCACCGGNCTTCTGATCGTGGTCAGCGTCGGCCTCGANCTCATTCANCGCATCGAAGCCAATCTTCTCATGCGCAATTACGCCGGATTCCTNTCCGGAGACGATCCCAAGGGCCCTCGTATCAGGAGCGCTCGTGGTTAACGGTCTTCATCCGGNANNCCCCGACGAAACGACACTCATGTTCATTCACGCTAGAAACAATGCTCGACTCCTCGGAAGCGCTCNCACCGGCGCCTGCGTGATCGCTCGGGCCGGCAGATCAACGGAGATGGCACATGGGTAAGGAAGAGAAGATCACACTCGAAGCCGAGGTCGTNGAGGCCCTCCCGAACGCTCAGTTCCGGGTGAAGCTTCCCAACGATCACGAGATTCTTGCCTACATCAGCGGCAAGATGAAGACCGCCAGGATCCGAACGGTTCCCGGAGACACGGTCACGGTCGAGATCAGTCCCTACGACATGACCAAGGGACGCATCATCTACCGCGGCCCCATGCCGCGCAGAGACAGGGGACCGGCCGAAGCCGGAACCGAAGAACAGCCGGGACAGCCCGGATCAGGAGGCGAAGACACGCCGAACGCGTGATTCGCATCAACGGATCAAAGAAGAGTCTTCTTTCGATCGCTTTTTTCATCAGCCGGTTCCGCCGGCGAAACACGACCAAGGACCAGTGACATGAAGGTTCGCAGCAGCATCAAGCGCAGGACTAAAGACTGCCAGATCGTGATCCGCAAGGGTAAGCGGTACGTGATCAACAAGAAGAACCCGAGACTGAAAGCTCGTCAGGGCTGATCCCCACGAGTCAACAACGGAGCGCGTAATCATGCCTCGTATCGCCGGCGTAGACATTCCAGACAACAAGAAGATTCTCTATTCGCTGCAGTACATCTACGGCATCGGTCCACAGACCGCCGCCGTGATCCTGGAGCGGACCAACATCGACGTGGATCGTCGTGCGCGCGAGCTCACCGACGAGGAGGTCGCTTCGATCGCATCCGAGATCGATGACAACCACATCGTCGAGGGTTCGCTTCGACGGCAGCTCCAGCAGGACATCCAGCGTCTCAAGGACATTCGCTGCTGGCGAGGAGATCGTCATCGTCGCGGACTTCCCGTCCGAGGTCAGCGGACCCGTTGCAACGCACGTACCCGCAAGGGACGCAAGAAGACCGTCGCCGGCAAGAAGGGCGTCAAGGGTTGATCCCCGTTCGATCCGTTCGAACAGGGAATCGACTCCGACAAGGAAACTGATACACCATGGCCAGCAAGAAGAAGATTCGAAGAAACGTCGTCAAGGGCGTCGTCCACATCAAGGCGACGTTCAACAACACGATGGTCACGATCACCGATCCCAACGGCGAAACACTGTGCTGGGACTCGGCCGGTACCGTCGGGTTCAAGGGATCACGCAAGTCCACCCCGTTCGCGGCCACTCGTGCCAGCGAGCGTTGCGCCAACAAGGTCAAGCGCATGGGCATGCGTGAGGTCGAGGTTCACGTCCGAGGCCCCGGTCCCGGTCGCGAGTCCGCGATCACCGCCCTTCAGGCCAACGGCCTCAAGGTCGTCGCCATCGAGGACCACACCGGCATTCCTCACAATGGATGTCGACCGCGCAAACGCCGTCGCGTCTGACGCCACGGCGCCCGTTCAAGGCCTTCTCTTCCCGATCACGGGGAGGCGGGTCACGTCATCCGGTCGCAAAGCAGGTCTTTTTCCCACTTCGGCAGATGTGAGAAGGAACCGATAGGCGCTCGGACCACACCGTTTTCATCGGTTCTGCCGAACAGTTGGAGTTTCAAACATGCACGTACGCTGGAGAGGTCTCGAGCTTCCCGCTCGAGTCGAAAACCAAACAGAACTCGGATCGGACACCTTCGGACGTTTCGTCGCCGAGCCCTTCGAAAGAGGCTTCGGTACGACGGTCGGCAACAGTCTTCGTCGCATCCTTCTCTCGAGCATCGAGGGAACCGCGATCACCAAGATCCAGATCGCAGGCGTCACTCACGAATTCACCACCATCCCCGGTGTGATGGAGGATGTCACCGACATCATCCTCAACATCAAGGGCATCGTGGTCAGCATGGACGCGGATGAGGCGCGCACCATGAAGGTCTCGGTCCAGGGTCCCGGTGAAGTCACCACTGAAATGATCCAGGCCGACACATCGATCACCCTGCACAATCCGGATCACGTCATCGCGACGCTCACCAGCGACGTCGAATTCGAGGTCGAATTCACCGTCGAGCGCGGCCGTGGCTACCAGCCCGCCTCCGAGCAGTACAACTCCAATCAGGACCAGGTCCTCGGCGAGATCCCCATCGACGCGGTGTTCTCGCCCGTCAAGCGAGTTCGCTATCGCACCGAGGACACTCGTGTCGGTCAGAAGACCAACTACGACAAGCTGATCCTCGATGTGTGGACCGACGGCACCGTCGCCCCCGAAATGGCGATCGTCGAAAGCGCGAAGATCCTTCGGAAGCATCTCAATCCGTTCGTCCAGTACTCCGACATGGGCTCCGAGACATTGACCGAGGAAGTCATGTCCGCGACCGACGAGGACATGGAGATGCTCCGCAAGTTCCAGCTTCCCATCTCGGAGCTCGAGCTTTCTGTTCGTGCGAGCAACTGTCTTGAAAGTGGCCGAGTCCGCCAGCTGGGTGATCTCATCCAGCGCACCGAGGATGAACTTCTCGGGCTTCGGAGCTTCGGCCGTACGTCTCTTCGTGAAGTGAAGAAGAAACTTGAAGAACTTGGTCTGCATTTCGGAATGCAGGTTCCCGAGGGTTGGCAGGACGCCTGAGTCCGTCACCCGAACCCCGCAGGTGCGGGAGGAGTATTCGATATGCGTCACCGTATCCACGGCAAGCAGCTGAACCGAACGAGTGAACACCGCCGAGCGATGTTCCGTAATCTTGCAGCCGGTCTCTTCGAGCATGGTCAGATCGAAACGACCCTGCCCAAGGCGAAGGCCGTTCAGCCTTTCATTGAAAAGCTGATCACCACCGCCAAGAAGAGCACCGGTCTGTCAGGTCGTCGACAGCTTGAATCCCGGCTCACCGACCGCAAGGTCTTCACCTGGCTGGCCGATCCCAACGTCCCCGATTCGAAGAAGGTCAACGCCTACTTCGATCTGCCCGAGGAGGACAAGATCGAGTTCAACCGCTACGGCGAAGTGCGCAAGGCGCCACGTCTCGTCCAGCATCTCATCGAGCGAATCGCGCCGATGTTCGAGGATCGAGATGGTGGTTACACCCGCATCATCAAGCTGGGCAAGCACCGTCTTGGTGATGGAACCGATCTGGTTCTGCTTCAGCTGGTCGGCAAGGAGGAAGGCCCTCAGATCGGTGGGGGGACCTCACGTCGCCGTCAGATCGCCGATGCCCGGACGGCCTTCGCCGCCGGCCTGCGAAAGGGCGAGGATTCAGCTGCCGCGACCGCGGTCGCCGAAGAGACCGCAGCCCCTGAAGCCGAGGTCGAAGCCGCAGACGAGGCCCCGGAAGTCGAAACCCCCGAGGTCGACGCTCCGGAAGCCACCGACGAGGACAAGTCCACCGACGAGTGAGTTCCGGTCCTCAACCGCGTAAAATCCCGGGCCGGCATCCATTCGGATGCCGGCCTGTCGTTTCTTTAGAGTAAACTGCTGCCCATGCTTGCCGAACTCGACCAACTCGAATCCGAAGCCCTGGCCGCACTGTCATCCGCGACCGATGAGTCCACCCTCGAGACCTGGCGTATCACCTACCTTGGAAGCAAGGGGCGGCTGAAGGGCATGATGCCTCTTCTGAAGGATGTCGACAAGGCGGACAAGCCTGCCGTCGGCAAGCGTCTCAACGAGGTCAAGAACGCTCTCGAGGGAGCCTTCGAGCGGCAGGCATCGCTGGGACTGACGGAGTCAGGCGGGCCTGCGATCGACGTCACTGAACCCGGCCTCCGTCCACCCCTTGGAACCAGGCACATCCTCAGCCGGACCATCGACGAAGTCCGCGAGGTCTTCGCGCGAATGGGATTCACCCACACCGAGGGCCCCGAGGTCGAGGATGAATGGCACAACTTCACGGCACTGAACATTCCGGCCGAACATCCGGCTCGAGATCCCATCGACAACTTCTACATGGGTGAAAGCCAGGGGTCACGAACTCTTCTGCGCACCCAGACCTCGACCGTGCAGATCCGTGTGATGGAGAAGCAGAAGCCTCCGCTCAAGGTGATCGCCAGTGGTCGGGTCTATCGTCCCGACACCCATGACGCGACGCATTATTCGATGTTTCATCAGTGTGAAGGGTTGTGCGTCGACAAGGGCATCACGATGGTCGATCTCAAGACCGCATTGTTCCAGTTCGCGCGTGCCTTCTTCGGTCCTGAAGCCGAAGTTCGAATGCGTCCCGGCTATTTTCCATTCACGGAACCATCCGCTGAAATCGACATGAAGATGCAGGTCAAAGGCGAATGGACCTGGGTTGAATTGGGCGGGTGTGGCATGGTCCACCCCAACGTTCTCAAGGGCGTCGGCATCGATCCCGAGGTCTACAGCGGCTTCGCCTTCGGGCTGGGCATCGAGCGGATCGCCATGCGGAAGTACGGAATTTCAGATCTGCGCTGGCTTTATGACAATGACGCGCGATTTCTTCGCCAGTTCTGACTCGTTATCCACATTTTGAGTCCTGGACCACTGTGGCTGAAATCGGCCTCAGCCCGTCCAAAAGGCACCTTTTTGGGACTCGAGCGGGTGGCTCTGTTCATGCCGCGTGTGTTTTCCGTCAATGAAGTCGAATTGGGACCCTATCTCTTGTTCCGGCAGTGAGCTCCAGCTAATCTTGTCTCGAGAGATTGAGAGATCTGCTTCGGAAATTCGACGGGTCAAGGGCGCCTTTTGAGGATTGGTGATGCTTCATCGCCACCTTCTTCAAACGGCCTGCAACCAAGCTTCCAGTGCGGTGACTTGGAAGGTCACCGTTCGTTTTTTCAAGTACTTGTCTAAAAACAGTTTCAGATAGGAATGACTCCCATGAATACGAAGAATGCATTTGCTTTGTTCAGCGCTGCAGCGGTCTCGATGGCCGTCTTCACGGGTTCCGCTTCAGCTGACGTCACAGCCAGCTACAGCTGGGACACCCCCGCAGCGGCCGTCGCCGATGGTGATGGCAACTTCACCCGCGGCAACGTCGGCGCTTATGGCAGCACCACGTGGCAGGGCAAGACCGCCCTTGAGATGACCGAAGATCCCGTGTCGGGCACCCCTCAGGTGTACATCGGCATCTTCTCCAACTTGAACGACGGGGACGTCATCACCACGTCCGCGCTTGGTTGGGGTTCCGGCAGTGGTGGTGACTTCTCCAAGGTTCGCCTCTGGGGTTTCTACGTCGGTGAGGATGGCAACTACACCAACTCCGGCGGCGGCGACCGTACCACGACTTCGGATTACAGCTCCTCCGACTCCGAATGGACCGAGATCAACGCCGAGTTCACCTTCGATTCATCCAAGGGTGTCGGCTTCATGGTTGAAGCTCGCATCTACAGCTATTCGAGCACGGCACAGCCCACGACGTGGCTGACCGACCTCAACGCCAGCGTCAACAACGACGATGCCATCATCACCCTGCCCGACACCTACGTGCCCGCTCCCGGCGCACTGGCTCTGATCGGTCTCGGTGGACTCGTCGCACGACGTCGACGTTCATGACTTGAATCTGTCCGGGCTCGAGTCCCTCCTCGAGACCGAAGCCAGGCATGACTCAATGTGAAACAGCCCGCTGACTCGTCAGCGGGCTGTTTTCTCGTCCTTGTGTTCTCGTTCCGGGGATTGGGTTCACCCGGTCCGGCGCGCTTCCCGGGCATTCAGGCGTCCGATTCGGCGCTCTCTCCGGCATCATCGGTGGTCTCAGTCTCGGTGTCGAGCACCGCCGCCAGAGCCGCCTTGGCGGCGGCATCCGCCGTCGACTCCTGTTCGGCATCGTGTGCCGGCGCCTCTTTCGTGGCCTCCTCGGCCTCGACCTTGCCTGCCTCCTTGGCCGCACGTTTGCGTTCGTTGAGAATCTTCTGGACCTTGGCCTTGTCGGGTGAGACCACCATCGACATGCGTCTTCCGGCCATGCGGGGCGCCAGTTCGATCTTCGCGACGTCCTCGAGGTACTTCAGCACTTCCTGCATGCGTTCGCTTCCGCGCTCGCGATGAGCCATCTCCCTGCCTCGGAAGTTCTGGACGATCTGCACCTTGTGACCCTCGAGCAGGAACTTGCGAGCCTGTTTCATTCGGATCTCCACGTCATGCGGGTCGATCTTCATCGAACGGCCGAGTCTGATCTCCTTGAGCTCGGTGGCCTTGGTCTTGTTGGCTCGGTCCTTCTTGGATTGTTCGTACTTGTATTTTCCGAAGTCCATGATTCGGCACACCGGTGGTCTGACATCAGGGGCGACCTCGACGAGATCGAGACCGAGTTCATGGGCTCTTCGGCGTGCTTCGTCGGTTTCGACGACACCCACCATCTCTCCGGTCTCGTCGATGAGGCGGATCGGGGTGATTCTGATGCGTTCGTTGGTACGAGGTCCGGTGTTGGCCTGGACTGGGCGCTGGAAGCGTCTGCGGGAAATGGGTCGAATCCTTTTCTTATGAGTGGAGAGTGCCTGTGGACGAGGGCGTCGATGACGACACCGCCCTCACCGACGTGCGTGCACGTTCGTGTTCAGCGGGCATCTCGGAGCGTTGGGACGACGAGGGCATGATGTGTCGGATCGATGGGCTCATGAAGAGCGAGCAATCGAAGTCGACCACACTCTGAAATCAAGGCATTGGGTCAAGTGATGATTCCGTGCGCTGAAGACCAGCGCGACCTTCGTCAGGACGGCAACGTGCCGTCCGGGTTCTCAAAAGGTACCGCCTCGGGGGAATCCCGGCAAACGCAACATTCGAATTTATGCATCGATTCTCCGTGGATTTTGGGTTGTCGGATGCCTGTGATGCGTTCAAGGATGCTCGGCATGTCTCTGGAGCGCTTCCAGCGTCGTCACGTTCAGCGTGGCCTCGTGGGTGGCCTCGAGGATCACCGGAGGGGCCATGCCGGCTTCGAAGGCTTCGACCCAGCGCAGTGCGCAGAGGCACCAGCGATCGCCCGGATCGAGCCCCGGGAAGCCGTACTGTGGCATCGGAGTCGACAGGTCGTTCCCACGTGACCGGCTGAAGGCGAGGAAGGCTTCATTCACCCGCACGCACACGGTGTGGCGACCATGGTCGTCGGGCCCTGTTTCACAGCACCCCGTCCGGTAGAACCCGGTGAGGGGATCCATGGAGCATGCCTCGAGCGCGCCGCCCAGGACGTTCTTCGGAGTGTCGTTCTGGCGGTCCTCGATCGAGATCATGAGGTCTCGCCGTCCTTCGTCTCGGTGTCGAACCGATCGAGCAGTCTGACCTCTCCACGGGTGCGTGCTTCCTGCGTGACGGTCTCGACGAATTCATCGAACGGCATCTCGCCCAGATTGCGGTCGGTTCCGAAGGCTCTGATGGAGACATTTCGTCCTTCCGCATCTCTCGGGCCCACCACCGCGAGGTAGGGGATCTTCAGATCCGCGGCGACCTTGATCTTGGCCTGAATGCGTTCGGCGCTGGTATCCACCGTCGCCCGCATGCCTCGTTCCAGCAGCGCCCGGTGAAGTTCCTCGGCATAGTCCGCGCTCTTGTCGCTGATGGGCAGGACCCGGACCTGTTCGGGCGCGAGCCAGCAGGGGAAGGCGCCCGCGAAGTGCTCGATCAGAACTCCGATGAACCGCTCCATCGATCCGAACGGAGCACGGTGGATCATCACCGGTCGGTGTCTTTGATTGTCGGCGCCGATGTACTCGAGTTCGAACCGTTCAGGCAGGTTGTAGTCGACCTGAATCGTCCCGAGCTGCCATTCCCGACCGATCACATCCTTGACCACGAAATCGATCTTCGGTCCGTAGAAGGCGGCCTCTCCCGGCTCCTCGCTGAACGGCACGCCCAGGGTCGACGCCGCATCCCGGCAGGCCTGCTCGGCTCGATCCCATTTCTCCGGATCACCCACGTACTTGCTGCCATCCGGATCTCGCAGGCCCACCCGGACCCTGTAATCGGTCATGCCGAGCGTCCCGAAGATGAGCTTCACGATCTTGAGGCAGCCCTGGACTTCGTCGGCGATCTGCTCTTCCTGGCAGAAGAGATGGGCGTCATCCTGCGTGAATCCACGGACTCGCGTCATCCCACCGATCTCACCGGATTGTTCCCAACGGTAGACGGTGCCGAATTCGGAGAGGCGTATGGGAAGGTCCCGGTAGGAGCGCTGTTCGCTCGCATAGATCTTGATGTGGTGAGGGCAGTTCATCGGCTTGAGCAGATAGCCGTCGATCTCGCCGTCGTCCATGCGATTGGCGAGTTCGCCGCACGAACACCCCTCCGTGGCGAGACCGTTCAGGGTCTCCCGGTCGATGATCGGGGTGTACTGACTTTCCTGGTAGTAGGGATAGTGTCCCGAGGTTCGATACAGATCGAGCTTGCCGATGTGCGGTGTGAAGACCTGGTTGTAGCCCTGTCGGGTGAGCTCCTCCGAGATGAAGGTCTGCAGCTCCTGTCTGACCACGGCGCCGGCCGGCTTCCACAGGATGAGTCCCTGACCGACCTGTTCGTCGATGGTGAAGAGGCCGAGTTTACGTCCGAGGACACGGTGGTCTCTCTTCTGTGCCTCCTCGAGTCTCTTGAGGTGGGCCTTGAGCTGCTTCTTGTCGGCGAAGGCGGTTCCGTAGACACGGGTGAGTCTGTCTGAATTCTCATCCCCGTGCCAGTAGCTCGAGGCGATCGACATCAGCTTGAACGCGCCGATCTTTCCGGTGGACGGCACGTGCGGACCCCGGCAGAGGTCCTCCCAGTGGTCACCCGGGGTGCCGGACGCGTACCACGAGAGTTCCTCCGACCCGGCATCACGCGCTCGTTCGGCATTGTCGATCTTGTACTTGGAGCCTTCTTCCTCGAGTTTCTTCATGCCCTCTTCCAGAGACAGGCCGTATCGAGTGAATGGGCGGTCCTCCTTGATGATGCGTTTCATCTCAGCTTCGATCGCCGCGAAGTCCTCGCTGGAGATGCGGGCATCCTCGGGAAAGGCGATGTCGTAGTAGAAGCCGTTGTCGACCGGAGGCCCGTAGACCAGTTGTGCGCCGGGGAAGAGGGTCTCGATCGCCTCGGCCATCACGTGCGCGCATGAATGGCGGATCAGTTGAAGGCCGTCTGCATCGATCTCGCCATCACGTGTCTTGGCGGTGATCAGGGCGAGTTCGCAGTCTTCCGAGATCTCACGGGTCAGATCGACGAGTTCACCGCCGATCTTCGCGCCCAGAGCGGCTTTGGCCAGCCCCGGACCGATGTCTGCGGCCACCTGCCCCGCGGTCGTGGGTGCGTCGTAGTCTCGGACACTGCCGTCTGGAAGCTTGATCTTGAGCATGATGGAAGTGTACGCGATGCGGCCACATCATTCCGAGGGAAAAAGCTCGCTCTGGCCTTCGACGGCGGGGGGGGATTCCCTCAATTCCTGAATAACTTCCTCGATGTCTTCGATCGACTCGAACGACAGGTATTCACTGGCGTATCTGACGAACGCGATCTGATCGATTCCTCTGAGGTATCGAGCCACTTCGTGACCGATTTTCAGGGATTCGACCTCTCGCTCGTAGCTTCTGTGCATCAGATCGTCCACCTGGCGGACGATCTCCAGTTTCACCTCCTCCGAGATCGGGAGTTTGCCGCAGGCGGCTCTGATGCCGTTGAGAATCTTGTCGTTTGAGAAGGGGACCCTGCGGCCGTCCCGCTTGATCACGACGAGACGTCCACGGCGTTCGATTCTCTCGAACGTCGTGAACCTGCGTTCGCAGGCGTTGCATTCTCGACGGCGACGAACCGAGGTGTCGTTCTCACTGGAACGACTGTCGACGACCTTCGAATCGATGACTCCGCAGTAGGGGCATTGCATTGGTCACCATCGTCCGCGCACCGGAGGTTCAGGTCAACCGTCCGCTCAGATTCTTCGTCGTCGTCGCCTGCCCGCGAATCCGAGGCACAGCGCCAAGCCTCCGGCACCCGGAACCACGGCCGGTGACGAGGCATAGGCCATCTGGATGCCCCATTCGAGGGTGGATCCATCTACGGTCCTGGTATCGGCACCCTGCATCGTGAATTCGAGGCAGTAGATCCCTCCTGCGAGAAGCAGCAGGGAGTCAGACACCGCATCGAGGGTGTCGATCAGTCCGCCATCCTCGTCCGTGAGGCGAATGCTCCACTCCGCATCATTCGCCAGCAGACTGGTGTCCGGGATGAAACCGAGGCCGATCATCGCCTCGTCATGAACGCTGAATTCCAGGGAGCTGCTTCCGCTGGCCGTCATGCCGAACGGCGAGAAGAGCTCGCGATTGCACCAGTCGAAGACGACCTGGTCGACCCCCGAATCCGCCGACGACATGCTTGCGGTCACGCTGGTTCCTGCACAGTAGGTCGCGCCGATCATGCTGCCGAGTTGCTGGGCTTCCTGACTCGGGGCTTCGTACTCGAGGCTCTGCGTGTCAATGATCGTCACAAAGGAGGTGCTGCTGTGAAGACTGTGCGTGGACAGGCCAAGAGGATCCTCGATCGTGTCAGCGGTGCACGTCATGCTCGAGAGAGCCATCAGGCACGTCGCTGAAAGTATGTGTCCGATCCTCACGTCTGCACCCTCATTTGAGAAGCTGGAGTCAGGTGTCACGCCGACACCTCATCGATTCCGGCTCCATGGTGTCATTTCAACAACGGCATGCAAGAAAGAACGACCCGGGGAAGGAGCATCCTCGGGTCGTTCGCTTGATTCATTGGAAAATCGTGTTTTTATCGGCGGTATCTCCGGCCGCTCTCCGGGCCGGATTCAAACTGGGCAGGTTTAAATCTCCTCGATTTCCGTGGTCTTCTTGGTGACGAGGGCCTCGATCTCGGCGTTGTGGGCCTTGGTCAGGTCGTCCACGCTCTCCTTGGCGCCCTTGATCTCGTCATCACTGAGTTTCTGATCGCTTTGCGCGGAATCCAGAGACTTGTTGGCATCCCTTCGTTCATTTCTGACGGCGACCTTCGAGTCCTCGCCCAGCTTCTTGACCTGGCCGACGAGTTGCATTCGACGCTCCTTCGTCGGTGCGGGGATGCTGATTCTGATGGTGTTTCCATCGCTCTGCGGGTTCAGGCCGAGATCGGAGGATTCGATCGCCTTGATGATCTCGTTCTTCGCAGCAGGGTCGAACGGCTTGATCATGAGAGTCGTCGATTCGACCACGCTCACACCCGCCAGCTCCCGGATGTCGGTGGGCGCGCCGTAGTAGTCGACCTTGATGTATTCGACCAGAGCGGTGTTGGCGCGGCCCGTTCTGATGCCTCTGAGCTCCTTGCCGAGGTGCTCGATGGTCTTGTCCATTCGCTCTTCACATTCAAGAAGGATTTCTTCGACTTCCATGAGTCTCTCCGTGTCTGGCGGGCCGATGGTTCCGGCACCGAAGTTCAATGCGTGTTGGTGTCTCGTCTGAACGCTTATTCGTTCTTTGATTCAGTCCTTGCGGCTCTTTCCGCCGGTGACCAGGGTTCCTATGGACGTGTCTCCTGAAATGACCTTCGCGATGTTCCCCTTGCCCTTGAAGTCGAAGACGCACAATGGCAGCTCGTGTTCCATGCACATCGTCATCGCCGTCAGATCCATCACCGCCAGCTGCTGTTCGATCGCATCGGCGAAGTGCAGGGTGTCGTAGCGAACCGCCGAATCGTCCTTGCGGGGATCCTTGTCGTAGATGCCGTCGACCTTGGTCGCTTTCAGCAGGATGTCCGCACCGAGTTCGATGGATCGAAGGGAGGCGCAGGTGTCGGTTGTGAAGAACGGATTGCCCGTTCCCGCCACCAGAATGACGACTCTTCCCTTCTCGAAGTGCCGCAGTGCACGCCCGCGAATGAAGGGTTCCGCGACCGAGGTCAGATTGATGGCGCTCATCACTCGTGCGGGGTGATTCCGGGTTTCGAGGGCTTCCTTGAGGGCGAGGCCGTTGATGACCGTTCCGAGCATGCCCATGTAGTCTGAGGTCGATTGGTCGAATCCGCTCTGAGCCGCCAGATTCGCACCTCTGATGATGTTTCCACCACCGACCACGACCGCGATCTCGGTACCGGCGTCATGCGCCTCCGCGATTTCATCCGCGATCAGCATCAATTCCTCGGGTGCGATGCCGAGTTCGCCCTCCCTGGTGAAGCTTTCGCCACTGATCTTGAGGACGATTCTCTTGTATTTGGAAGTCATGTGGTGTCCGGTCGAGTGCGGTGGATGTGCGAGAAGGGCCTTCTGAACCAATTGGAACCGCCAGCCGGTGCTTCGGTCAAGCCTTCGAGGGCCCTGTTCTGCGTTAGTTCATAGAATACGTGAGGTCGATGAATGATTTTTCCGATCCGATACGTATTTGAAGACACGAGTGGCACACGAAACCGAGACATCTCAGGCCTCGACTCCCGACTCTCTCGATGATGCGACGAGCCGTATTCATCATGAGGTTTCCGAGCTGATTCTCCAGCGCAGGCGGCATCGCCGCGCCAGATTGAGGAAGTTCATCCTCCTCGGCTGCGCGATCTCGATCCCGTTCCACCTCCTGCTGATCTTCTATCTCGCCTTCATCCGCATTCCCGGGCCCCCGGGGCTGCCCGAGGTCGAGAGTGTGATCGATTTCGCCGTTCTTGCGGAGTCGGAGCTTCAGGAGATGGAGGTCGAACTTGAGATCGAGGAGCTCGCGGCGGAGGAGACCGAGCTCGATGACGCACTCTCCGAGATGCTGGCCGAGGAGGCTGAAGACCTCTCCGTCGCCTCGGTCACGGAGTTCGATGATTCCGGTTCCGTGCCGACTCCGGGAAGTTCCAGTGGATTCTCCGATTCCGACAGTGCGGGGACCGGACTTTCGGGTTCGGCGTCCTTCTTCGGGGTGGGGGGGCGAGGAAGACGTTTCGCCTTCATCATCGACATGTCCGGTTCGATGAAGGAGGATGATCGATTCAAACGTGCGGTCCGGCAGTTGCGACAATCGATCAGCGATCTGCCCGACTTCATCACGATCTGTCTTTCCCTCTTCTCCAGCGGGGCGGACAGCCCTCTGCAACCACCGTTCCAGAGGGACTGGCTGCCGATGAATCGTCGCAACAAGCAGCAGATCATCCGCTGGATCGAGGACGTTTCACCCGAAAACGGGACCGAGCCCCTTCCCGCTTTTCGGCAGATCTTCAAGCTGGAGAACCGCCCCGACGTCGTCTATTTCCTGACCGACGGCGCGATCCCCCAGGACACGCCCGACCGGGTCTCGGAACTGAACGCCAAGGGGCGCCCCGTCATCATCAACACCTTCGCCTTCGGCGATCAGGCCGACGTGGCGCCTCTGTTGCGCATCGCCCGTGAAAGCGGGGGCAAGTGCAAGCAGATCGGACTTCCGGGAGGTGGTCCATGAGGATGCCTCGAGATCTCATCACCCTGTTGCTGCCTTTGCTTGCACCGTTCATGGTGGCGAACGCCGAAGTGATCCATCTTCGTGACGGCGCCGCTTCCGTGGACGCCGTCAGGGTGGCATTCGTTCCCGGTGGATTGGAACTCGTCACATCGTCCGGGGAGAATCTGCGATTCGCACTCGATCAGGTGGCTCGCATCGAGGATCTCACCGATCCGATTCTGATCGATCAATGGACGCAGCTGCAGGAACCCGCGCGTGATGTCTGGCGTGCCCGTACCCGACTTCAACGTGGCGATCCGGAACTGGCGCGTGCGCTCTTTCAGCGTCACTTCTCGCCTCGAACCGGTGATGAGGGAGATCATGAATTCGCGCTGATCATCGCCGAGGGGTTGCTGCGATGTCTGCTCGATTCCGGTGAGACCGAGGCGATTCTTCCCGCAGCACTCGAGACCATCAGACTGCGACGTGCCGGACTGACCACCGACCGATACCGGGACCTTCCCGTCATGATCGACGAGCGCTCGTGGTTGATTCCACACCTGCCCCCGATCGCGACGAATGATCTTTCCATGAATCGACTCTCCGAGGAGCTGCGTCACTGGAGGATCGATTCCGATCCTTTCGTCTCCCGTCTCGCCGAACTCTACGCCTCCATGGATCGACGCAGTGTCCGGCCTTCCGGCTCATCCGAGTTCGGCGTGATTCTGATGGAGGCGATTCTCGGCTCCCGGTCGCTCGACGCCGGTCTTCGTCGGGATGCTCTGGAGACTCTCGAGGAACTGTCCTCTCTTGACGACGCCCCGGGGTTCATCGAGGCATGGAGGGCCTGGTTCGGGGCAACCTCCGAACTCGCGTCCGGCGAGGTGGAAATCGATCGCATCCTCCTGGATCTGCTGGAACTCCCTGCAGTTCATCAGGGTTCGTATCCTGTCCTCGCCCGTCGGGCGATCGAGCTGTCCGCTCGAGTGCTTGCAGGCGAGGGTCGTCAGGAGGAATCCGCGACCCTCAGGAGAATTCTGCAGGAATCGACTCGCAAAGTCCCCCCCGTGCTCACCCCTCGTCTGCTTCCGCTCGACGAGTCCCGAGGCCCGGCCTCGAATTCGACAACCGATCTCGAAACGGAGAACGAATGACGTCTTTTTCCCACATGCTGTTGACCGTCACCGCCGGAGAGGGTGGCTCGAGTCTGATCAAATTCATCACAGCTGGTGGTTTGATCGGATATCTGATCATCCTGCTCTCGATCCTGGCGGTCATCCTGGCCGTGGTGCATGCGCTCCAGATCAGAAGGACCCAGCTCATTCCGGAACTCCAGGTCGAGTTTCTCAGCAAGGCGCTGTCGTCAGGTCGTGCCGAGGATTCACTCCAATTCTGTCTGCTTCCGACCAACGACAGTTTCCTCACTCGAGTGCTCGCACCAGGTCTCACGCGATATCTGAAGTCACCCTTCGGGGCCTTCGAGATCAAGACCGCCATCGAGGATGCCGGGACCGAGCAGACCGAGCGGCTCTATCGCTCGACCGACGGTCTTTTCGTCATCGGTTCGATCGCACCGCTCCTGGGTCTTCTGGGAACCGTCTGGGGGATGATCGGAGCATTCGACACCGTGTCCGCCGGCGCGGTGAATGACTCCGCCTACTACGAACAGCTCGCCGCGAACATCAGTCTGGCATTGATCACGACCATGCAGGGTCTGATCGTCGCGATTCCCTGCGTCATCCTCTGCTCGTACTTCAGAAACCGGATCGATGCGATCGCGGCCGATGCGGGCAACGAACTCGATCAGCTGGCGATGCTGCTCGAATCGGCGGGGGCTCCCGGCGCCACCGCACCCGCGAGGACGTCTGCGCCCCGGCGTGTCCCGGCGGAGAACCGTCCCCAGGCCGGCGCGTCCGTGCCCAGAACCGGAAACGACTCATGAAGATCCACGCACCTTCCCGCAAGGAACGCAATCTTCTTCTGGACATGACTCCGATGATCGACATCGTGTTTCTGTTGTTGATCTTCTTCCTGACAACCATGCAGCTGGCCAGGGATTCCAGAGCTGATGTGGAACTGCCGGTCGAGATGGGTGAGAAGGATCCCGCGGTCCAACCTGCGGGGTTGATTCTCAACGTTCTCGCCGACGGCTCCATCGTCGAAGGCGAGCGTGTGATCTCGATCGCTGAGCTCGATCTGATCGCGATGTCCTCCGGCGGATCCGACGATTCGGGAGGCAGTCTCAATCGACCATTGATCCGCGCGGATCGCAATGCACCCGCCGGTCGACTCAATCAGGTGATGAATTCACTGCGCAGAGCAGGACTCTCCGGAGTCAGATTGGCGACATCACCACCACGTTGATGGTGACCGGGGCATTCGAGAAAGGAGGCATTCGACATGCGCATAGGAGCCAGCAAGAACCGTCGTGGTCGTCGACGTCTCATCCTGAACATGGCCAGCATGATCGACTGCACCTTCCTCCTGCTCGCCTACTTCCTGCTGACGATGGTCGTTCTCGATCCCGAGGATCAGTTGTCCTCGAATCTCAAGATGGATCGCACATCATCCTCCGGACTCGCCAGTGATTTCCAGCCTCAGATCGTGGATGTTCGAATGGTCGATTCGACACCAAGCTATCTGCTGGGTGACCGGGTCTTCACCGATCGTGATTCTCTGACGCAGGCGCTCGGGATGCTCGAGACCGAATCGGATCTCTTCATCAGGGTGCATGACGGTCCGACCGTCGGCTTCGCTGCGGCGGCGATGCAGGCCGGTCAGGATGCCGGTTTCTCAAGTGTGACCTACGTGCCTTCGGAGAGCGAATGATGCCATCGTCTCCCAAGGGACGACCTCTCTTCTCCCACGGACTCGGGACGCTCATCTGGTGCGTGTTCCTTCTCGTCTCGCTGCCCGGATCGAACCGTTCGATTTCCGCACAGGACGCCGTGGCCGGATGGCTGGAGTCGAAGGGCCTTGATCGTCTTCGAATGTCGAGGCTCGAGGAGATGCTGGCCTCTTCACGAGTCGAAGAGGAGCAGGATGTCCTCATCGGACAATTGATCGAGCTCTACGTTCGCGGATTCGATTCCGGTCTGAGCGACGAGGAACGAAGCCGACTCGAGGAACGCGGCCGACGCCTGCTCAAGGGGTTGAAGATCAAGACGGGGGATCCACTTCGTCTGGTTCTGCTTCGTTCTCGATACGCCCTCGCCGAATCGGATTGTCTCGAGATACGTCTGCAGCGTCTCGATTCGGTCGATCGTGAATCAATGATCGCTCGTCTGGATGCTCTGGCATTCGAACTCGGTGAATTGCGACTTCGCCTCGAGAAACGAAACGAATCACAGAAGAAGAAGCTGGGGCGGACCCGTGGAATCGACGCGGAACTGCTCTCGCGTGACACCGTCACGATCGACGTCATGCTGGGACAGGCGACCTATCTGGAGGCATGGGTTCGGGCCTACCTCGGTTGGCTCACGAATTCCTCGGAGGATTCGGCCCTGTCACAGCGGCTCTTCGGCACCCTCTTCGACACGGGTGACACCTATCCCGAACCTGATGCACTCTCCGTCGACAGACGTTCCTACGATTGGTACGCCTGGTCGATCATCGGCACGGCCTTTGCCCGAAGCCTCACCGATTCGATGCCGACGCTCGAAAGCTGGCTCGATCTTCTGATGGAGGAGACCGCAGCTGAACGGCCACGCACCTGGCTGCCGTTCTGGCGAATCGCACTGGCGCTCGATCTTCGGGACTTTCGAACGGCCGCTCGCGTGCTTTCCGAATCGCCCGATGATGCGACGTCCGAGATGCTTCGTCTGGCATCCGTCGTGGCGCTTCAGGCATCAGATGATCCCGAAGCCGCGGCGCTCTCGCGGATGGCGGTCGACATGCTGGCATCTCGTGGTGATTTCAGGCTGATCTCCGAGCTTTCCGAGCGATTCGGCCTGCCCGATGTGAAGGAGGGATTCCTTCTTCGATTCGTGGGTGCATGGCAATTGATGCGTGATGCCGAGGTTCGTTCGGCGGAAGGCGATGAGGGGGGCGCCCGTCAGTTGAATCGGAAGGCGCTCGCTGAAATGATCGCCGCCGAACGTCAGCCTGATGCCACGGCGTTTCCCGAATTGCGTCTCGAACTTCTCAGAATGCGCGGGCTGTGCCATCGTCTCATCGGGGATCATCTTGCAGCAGGGGAGGATTATCTGGCCGCATCCGAGGCCGCGGGCGGTCGTGATGCGGGTGATCTTCTCTGGTCGTCGATTCAAAGCTTCCTGGAGCATGAACGCACGGCGCAGGTCGGCCTCGATCAGGTCCGGCTCCGGATGGACCTGCTCGACCGGTTTCTCATGTTGCATCCTTCTCATCCGAGAGTCTCGCGCGCTCGCCTCTTGAGGATGGAGGACGCCACCGATCCCACCATCGATGACGCGCTCGCACTTCTCGCCCTCGCCGAGGATGACGAATTCGCGGACGTCTCCAGAAAGAAGGCTCTCCGGATCCTTTATCGTCTCTTCAAGAGCGGGCAGGGCGCCACCTCGGTCGACGCCGGTCGGATCTTTCTCGATCGCGTCTCGATGCCGACGTTCTCCCCCGGCATGACCGAAGACGAGATCGACGCGTCTCTTCTGGAAGCGTTGAGGATTCTCAGCGTCTCACTGGCGGAGCGGACTCGTGACCGAGGCATCGCCCTCGCGCTCATGGAGGCGATCGATGACGCGCGCGAGCGTGGGATGCCGATTCCCGAACGTCACCGGGGGCAGCTCGGCTCGCGCCGCGTCGAGGTTCTTCTGCTTCCGCCTCTCGAGATCGAAGATATCCTTGAAGCCATCGACGAATTCACCGGCGGTGAGGGCATCGAGTCCGATCCCTTCACCCGGAGATCACTGAAGATCATCCTGGCCACCTGTGAGAGTCTGCTCGAAGAGGAACCCCTCGATTCACCCCTGGTCCCCGTTTCGATCGATGCGGTTCGTCGAGCCGGTGCCGGGCTCATCGGTTCGAAACCCCTGGAGGCGGATCTCACCGAATCCGATCAGTGGTTGATTCTTCGTGCCATGGCGCTGGCCGAACGGATCGCCCATGAACGCAGTCGAGACTTCGATGCGGGAGAGATGGGGTTCGCCCTCTATGACGCGCTGGTGCGTTCCCGTCCGAACGACAGTCGCGCTCTTCATGGTCTGGTGCGTGTCGCGGAGGCCACGGGTCGACTCGAGGATGCGGTGAACGCCCAGCGTGTTCTTCTGAGCGGCGCGTCTCCCGGCACCGACATCTTCTTCGAGCGCAAGAACCGTTTTCTCGAACTGCTCACCCGTCATGATCCGAAACGAGCCCGCAAGGTCCTTGACCAGCATGTCGCGCTCTATCCCGAGTACGGTCCGGGTGCGTGGGGGGTGGCGCTTCGCACTCTGCACGAGTCGCTGCAAGGAGAATCGCAATGAAGCCGCGAACTCCTGAAACGAGATTTCTCGGAGTGCCCGCCGGGGCCGATGATCATGCCCTTCTGGGGCTCGAATCGGACGTTCCTCTGACTGGCGAGACACTCTCGGCGGCGCTCGAACGACGCCTGGCCACCCTTGATCGTCATCCCGCCCGAATGGCCACCGCCGCACAGAGACTGCGTCGTCGATTGAACGATGCCAGGTCCAGACTGATGGACAGGGCCCGAGATGAGATCGAGGGCGCGACCACCAGCCCGACCGAGGTCTCCACCCCGACCGTGCGCTCCACCGGGATCGGCATCACGCCCTTCGATCGAATGATTCTCTCGATTCTCGTCGCCTCCGGAGGTTGGAATGCGGCAAGTCGAGGTCGCATCACCGGACTGGCCGCGCTGCACAGCGTGCATCCCAAGGCGATGACCCGGATCATGACAGGACTGTCACAGGTGCTTCGCGATGGGGATCTGGCGCTTCCCTCGGGATCCTTCGTCGCGAATGCGACATCGGCTCGCAGGGTCTCCGAAATGCAGGAGACAGCCCAGCGACTGATGAGCGGCGGCTCATCCCCCAGGATGGTCGCGGCGATGGATCACGTCTCGATGCGACTGTCGCGTGAGTTCAGTGGGGAGACTCCGGGTTCGCGAATACGGATCCTGATCGCCTGTGGTGTCTGTTCCATCATTCTGATCGGACTCTTCACGCTTGCCTTGAACGTGCCTTCTCCCATCGTCACCTCGATGGAGAACGAGCGTGTCAAGCTCGAGGTGCTCGATCAGGAACTGCGTTCGATCGCTCTCGAGCAGCCATCCAAGGATTCGATCGGTGCAGGTTCCTCGTCACCCATGGTCGAGCCCGCCGTCTGGACGACTCGTCCGTCACTGGCGGGTTCGGTCGGAGTCTCGCGGGCCGAGGCGACGCTTCAGGCGCTCGAATGGATCGAAGAGCTGGCCCTGATCGCACGCAAGGCGAGTCTTCCGGAGCAGGGCTCCGACGAGTCGCTGATCAGAACCTTCGGGTCACTGCTCCATGATGCCGGTTCGCACTGGCCTCTGCTTGATGACGATCTTCGAGCCCAGTTGATCAAGGCATCGATCAGACCGATTTCCGCTTCGAGCGGCGTGCAGCGCGCCCGGCGGCTTCTGGATCAGATCGAGGCGCTTGCGGACAAGGATCTCGCGGAGGCTCAGTCACCCTGGCGGATGTCATGGTCGAGGGGCCTGCTCGCGACGATCTCCGGGGGAGCCGACATGCCTGAAGCCATCCGCACGCATGCACGTTCGCTGCATTCGAACGTCAGCCCCAGACGCTCGTCGGCTCGTCTCCAGGAGGACACGTTCGTTCGTTCAGCGGGCCTCGCTCTGGACTCGATGGTGCCCGGGCTGCTCTCCCGCCTGGAAAGGGATCGAGAGGGGGTCGCGGATCAGATCGAATCATGGTTGATCGCCCAGAGGGCCTTGCGCAACGGGCCGATCTTCGAAGTGGCGATTCTCGACGCGGTGGGGGAGCTTCTTCGTGAGCGCGTGGTCATCGAGCCATCAAGTCCCGTCGTCGACCTCCTCGCGCGTCTGATCGGGGAAGTCGAGTTCTCACCTCGTGCGTACGATCCGGTGCTCGTCAAGCTCAATCTGATGGACTGGTTCGAGGATGAGGGCATCTCCTCGCACAATCTCTGGTTGCTCGGCAGTCTTTTTCTCAGGCTCGCCGACGTGGAGTGGTGGACCGATGACCTCGTCATCGCCCCGGATGCGGATGCCACCGGTCGTTCAGACGCCGCGGGTCTCATCGGGGCCTCGTGGCCCCGTTTCTCCTCCGGGGAGCGCCCTCGAGGTGTTCTGGTCGCTCTCGAGGAGTATCAGCGGATGGAGGATCTGCTTCGCAGCTCGATGGCACTCGACGAGGCGGTCGATGACGTCGAGCGCTTTCATGAGATTCGGATCCTCGCCCACCTGATTCTCGCACTCGAGCACTATGAACTTGATCGGAGAGCTGACGCGCTCGAGCCTCTTCGTGTGGCGGAGTCGCTGCGATCCGATGGCTATCGACTGACGAGGCGTTCCAGCGAACTCTTCGGCGAGCCCGGTCGCAGCACCACTCGTGATGGAGGATGGGCCGCGATCTGGGAGCGTTCCCGCAGGGATGCCTCCAAGCGACTTGAAGCTCTTCGGGAACTCGAAAGCTACGAAGGTGGTGACCTAGGTGTTCAGGACTCGGAAGCCCTCGCTCGCGTGATCTTCCAGGGACCCACTCCCGACATCCGCCGTCTGGCCCAGGCGATCACCACTGAGTTTTTCTCGGATGGTCCCAACGTCGCGCGCGCGCTTCTCGATGGGTTCGAGCGACCTCGACGTGAACGTGCGACATCCCAGTTCATCCAGAGCCTGAGTGGTCGTCCGCTTCCTCCGGTGGGGGATGACACCTGGGCTCTGGCCGCGCGTCGGCAACTTGCGGATCACGCGTTCCGGCTTCTCGAGACTTCGATGCACGACATCGATCGCATGGCCGCTGAATTCACCGACACGCTCGAAGCGTGCTGCCGGCTCCGGGACTCGGTGTCGACCACCTCGAACGGAACCGCTTCGTCGTTCATCTCGGGCCTCGTCGAGGCCGCTNTCAGTCGTCTCGAAGGTCGAAGTCCGTCTGAGCCTGTCCCCGCCGATGTCGAGGAACTTGCGCGCAGGCGTGCCGTCCGTTCGTTTCAGGCGGAACGCGAGCCACAGATGGTGGTCGCTCAACTGTTTTCNCTTCTGGATCTGATGTGTCTCGAGACCGCCATGCTCAGGCCNGATCTTCGCGGCCAGCTGCTTCTTCGCCATTCCGAACTCACNGCGCNGATGGCATCCGCCNCCAACGTGCTCGATCAGATTCTCCTGCTTCAGCGTGAGATCGCCCGTCTNNTTCTCGATCGTCTCGAATCCGATGAAGGAGCCCTTGGATGATCNTCCCCCGTCAGCNCATGATGATTCTGTTCGGCATCGNNCTCCTCCTGTTCGGTCNAGNNGGNNCCTCCGCNCAGGGGCAGGAACGCAGCCTGTCNNCCGAGTGGGAGGCNCGCATGGCCNAGCTCGATCCNTCACGTCCGGTGNGCTATTTCGAGCTGGCNGAGGAGCTCTCCGACGCCGCCCGAACNNAGGANGAGCTTCGCATGGCCGGGCATCTCTTCGCGCTTGCAGGGCTGCTTGATCGCACCACGCTCGGTCGCAGCGCCGCTCTGGCTCTGGCCGACCTCGCCGAGGACGAGTTGATGCGGCGGCAACTCAAACTGGCCGCCTTCCTTCTTTCCGGAGCCGGCGGAGGTGAGAGGCGGGCGGATGCNNTGCTNCGGCATTCCCGNGAAGGNCGACTCGGCTTCTGTCTGATGCTCGGTGCGTATCGAATGGGTGAAGGCGCNCGCGCNCGAANCTATCTCTCTCGCGCCGATGCNCGNGCGGTGCTNGAGACGATGTCCTCNCTNATGGAAGGTGGTCGAGAACGCATCGAACGAGAGATCGAGCTCTATCTCGACGGACGTCGNCCNCGTCTTTCCGAGCGGCGGCTCGAAGAGCAGCTTTCGATCGAGATGCTGGCNCTCTCNCCGACGGAGATGCCCTGGTCGGCCGCCCTNCTGGTGGAGGNCGCCCGTCCGCTCATGGTGGTCGATCTTCGTCGCATGGACAGGCTCTTCGGANACGTGGATGTCTCGAAGCCCTATCGNCGTTTCGGACGCTGGGTCGANGNCCCGACGAACGANGGCCTTGACGACGATTCCNGNTAGCGGGNTCAGGCCCCCGATGTCCCCCNTCATGGCNTCATACCCCCGTTTCAGGGGCGTGAANCCNTNNTNNNCGATTTACATTTGATCGCCNGNNCGCTACTATCGTCACNCGNTTGTCATTTATNACCTTGGAGNAATCATGAACACCTGCTGNCCGAACTGCGCCTCATCCGCCGCTCTTGGAAACGACCTCGCATCCGTCTGCACNGAGTGTGCNTCAGTCACCATCGCTGGTGCCAGCATGCCCATGNCCGGTCTTTTGCTNGCAGCTGCCTGCGGAGTGGTCGCNCTCGTCGCTTGGAAGACCGCTCGCTGGTCCTCGCGTCGTGTGGCNCGAATCGCACTCGGTTGAGTCNATCNGCAACTCAGCAGTCTGACTGCNNCNGATTCTCTTCNTGGTAGATNACNTCGAACCGCTCGCAGAGNACAGGCATGTCCNGTGACGGCGCNCGNCCTATGAGAGGCAGGGTTCTGGCGTAGAACGCCCAGTGNCCCTCTCTCCAGTGTGNCAGCACCGATTCATCATCCAGATCCGCCGGACTGTGTTCACCTTCCGCTCGCGCGAAGTCCGCTGTGACGTNCTCATANNTGGTTCTNGTCACCGACGTCGTTCTCAGAATGCATCTGGGNTGGCCCGCTCCGTCGAGAATGACGCTGAGCATCCCGGGTGACAANGGAATCTCCGAGTCCCGCTCCCATGACCATGCGGACAGGCAGGTCGCGGTCTTNACTCCGGCAAGGACGAGAGCGAGAAGATCGTCCGCCATCNGGGATGATTCACCGTCTCCGAAGACATCGACCACGATGTTCTCNTNCGAGGCNCCGGCCCCNGCNTCACTNCCGAGGAACCGGACGATGAACTCGTCGANCTCGGGTGNGCGTTTCATCATGNGTCNGCCTCGTCGGNTCAGCCCTGTCCNNNGCCAGNGCNTCCCTTNGANGTCNGGGCATCGTCGATGATCTTNAGAAGCAGCGCCTTCGAGTCGATGCCGGTTCCCTTCCAGCGCATCACATGTCGTCCATCGATCACGAGGGCNGGATAGGTCGACTTCCAGGTTCGCTTCTTGTCCATGTCGTCGGANTCGAGTCTGGCTTTCACTTCGTTCGANTCCATCATCGTGCTCAGGGCGCCCGCCTCNAGCCCCGTCTCCTGCGCGATNCTGGCCGCGATGGTCATCTTGGACATGTTGCCGCTCGAGCGAATCGCCCAGTCATGCGCCTTCCAGCGAGCCTCGTCGCCACCGAGCAGCCTGCTTGCTTCGACCGCCCTCGCCATGTTCAGCGACACCTCGTAGTTCCAGAGGTCTCCCTTCGGTTCGAAAGGGGTGTGTCGGAAGGTGAGTTTGAGAGGCTGGCCTTCACGCATGAGCTCACGAATCAATGCCTCCGCGGTGAGCGTCGATTCGTGCTGGTAGTCGCCATAGATCACGACCTCGATGGGGCCGTCTCCGTACCACGAGGAATCGACCACGCCCGGGAATCGCTTCGATCGGCCGGTCTTCCAGTCGAGGAAGAGGCGTTCCAGACGGTTCGGGGGGACGACCTGCTCCGAGCTTCCGCTGCGTGCCGCCATGTCGATCGTCCTCGCCAGCGAGTTCCCGCCACCGAGATACCACTTGTATTCGACTCCGTTGATGAAGATCATCGGGGTGAAGTAGATTCCCAGATTGAATCCATCNGTGGCGTCGGACCGGACCGCTTCGAGGGTCTCCGGCGAGTTCATGGTCTTGATGAAGACGGTGGGNTCGAAGCCGAGCTCTCGAAGTGANNCCGAGAAGGANGANCGNGTGAAGCTGCCCGAGTTCTTGAAGAGCCAGTTGTGCATNCGCTCGAGCCCCTCGNCNCCCTGCAGAATGCGNGCGGTCTCNGCCGCNCGNGCGGCCCAGCANGCGTTCGGATGCCGNTTCGCCTTGAGATTNGGATTGCAGTCGGGACAGAACGGATAGTGCTTGATCGCGAATGAGACGTCGTTTCGCTGCCTGAGAATGTTCTCGGCCTGGGTTTCGAAGCGCTTGCAGTCNGGGCATTGGTAGTCCGTGAACATCACCACCTTGACCTTGGCGTCCTNGGGACCGATGACGTTTCTNGAATCCAGAAGGCGAAGCGTCGATTCATCCGACGTNCCCTGCATGATCTCGGCCTGATTCGAGGCGAGTTCCTTCGCGTTTCGTGATTCGATCATGCCCTGTCGAAGTGGAAGAATGATCGCCAGTGCGACGGTCAGGCCCATGAAGACCGATGCGCCCGCGACGTACACGCGCTTCGAGAGGCCGCCCGACTCGCTCGATGCCTGGTTTCGCACGAGCAGTTCACAGCAGATCCAGGCGATGAGATTGCCCGCATGCGCCGTGGCGCACCATCGACAGAAGGCGCCTTCGGTGATCATCACCACCACGAACATGATGGAGGCGAGCATGCCGAGGCGCATCAGGTTTCGAATGCCCCGTCCCGGCCTCTCGAGGATCCATGCGACCAGGAGCGCCGTGAAGTAGGTGAAACCGACGAACGAGACCGGCCATTCGATCAGTGGGATGCGACCCCACACGCCGGAGGTGACCTTGTCGCAACCGCTGTCGGGACCGCAACCCGGAAGCTGTTCGATGAATCCAAGCGCGACCAGGACCAACACCAATGATCCGATGGTCGCCGTCAGGAGACCAAGAATGCCGATGATTCTCTGCCAACTCATGCCTGTCTTTGTCTGCGTGTCGTTCATGGCNCTCTCTTTGGNGGTATNNGGNTCANATCGCGTCCAGGCCGGNTTCGAGATCGGCGATCAGGTCGTCAANGTCCTCGATGCCGACCGACAGCCTGACCAGCGAGTCACTGATGCCCAGTTTCTCCCTGGANTCGGCGGGGACNGTCGCNTGGGTCATGATCGCNGGGTGTTCNATGAGACTNTCGACGCCACCNAGGCTCTCNGCCAGTGCGAANAGGGACACGTTCTCGAGGAACCGNCGNGATTCGTCNAGGCCGCCCTTNAGGAACACGGTGATCATGCCACCGTATCCCGGTCCGCCNGGAAGGCTCATCTGTTTNGCCGCAACGGCATGCTGGGGNTGGCTCTCGAGNCCGGGGTACACGACCCGNTCGATCTTGTCATGTGATTCGAGCATCNNGGCGATCGCCATCGCGCTCGTGCAGTGACGTTCCATCCTCAGGCCGAGCGTCTTGATGCCNCGCAGGCAGAGGTAGGCGTCGAANGGACCCATNACCGAACCGATCNAGTTCTGNAGNTAGCGGATGCGTTCGGCCAGTTCGGGAANTCTNGTCACCAGCACGCCTCCCACCACGTCGCTGTGGCCGCCGAGGTACTTGGTGGCNGAATGCATGACNACGTGCATNCCNAGTTCCAGCGGGCGCTGGAGAANCGGCGAGCAGAAGGTGTTGTNGGCGACGGCGATGGCGCCNTNGTCGTCCGCGATTCTGGCGATCTTCGCCAGATCGGAGACCTTCAAGGTCGGGTTGGTGGGGGACTCCACCCAGACCATCTTCGGTTTGTGCTCGGCGAAGGCTCGTTCGACCGCCGAGAAATCGGTCATGTCGATGTAGACCGGTTTCAGCCCCTGGCTTCGTTCACGAACCAGAGACATCAATCGATAGGTGCCTCCGTACATGTCGTCCATCGCGAGGATCGTGTCACCGCTTGAAAGCAGTTCGAGGCATGTTGCTGTGGCGGCCATGCCGGTCGAGAATGCGAATCCGCCGTGCGATGCGTCCTGTTCCTCGGTGATTCCGGAGCCTTCGAGGTTCGCGATCGCCCGCTCGAAGCCGTACCGCGTGAGGTTGTGGCTTCGCGAGTATTCGTAGCCCTTGTGCACGCCCGGAGATTCCTGGGCATAGGTGCTCGATGTGTAGATGGGGGGCATGACCGCTCCGGTCACTTCGCAATTCTGCTGTCCACCGTGAATGCATCGTGTGAGGATGTGCGCGTCTTTGTTCATCGTTTCTTCATTTCCGTAGTCAGGGGAGCTGCTTGCGCAGGAAATTGATCACATCGATCCGGGTGATCAGGCCGTAGAAATGCCGGTCGTCGGCGACGATCGCCACCTTGTCGTTCTCGAGAATCGCAAGCACATCGTCGATGGATCCATCGGGGTCGATGGTCTCGAGCTTCGTGGTCATGTGTTCCGAGACCGGGGTGGTTCCAGCCGCCTTGTGTCTGGTCATGGCGAGCAGGACGTCCGATTCGTCGAGCAGACCCTCGACCGTGCCGTTCTCGTCGAGCACCGCCATCTGGCTGACGTCGTACATCCGCATTCTTCGCACCGCCTGAGCCAGTGGTTCATGGCGTGCGAGGGTGTAGTCCTCACCGTCGAGGTGTCGACGTGAGATGAGATCCCGGATGTTGTCGTGCTTGGGTCGATCGATGAAGCCCTGGTCGATCATCCAGTGGTCGTTGAACATCTTCGAGAGGTATTTCGCGCCGTTGTCGCAGATGAGCGTCACCACCCGCTTGGGTTCCGTCTGCTCTTGACAATATCGCAGCGCCGCGGTCAGCAGAGTGCCCACGCTCGATCCGGCCAGGATGCCCTCCTTCTGGAGAAGTTCCCGGGCGGTCATCATGGCGTCGCGATCGTGAATCGCATACGCGGTGTCGACCAGTTCGAGGTCAAGGACGTCGGGCACGAAGTCCTCGCCGATCCCTTCGACCAGCCAGGACCCGGCTTCGACATGTCTGCCTTCGTTGATCAGCGGCTCGAGAATCGAACCATTCGGGTCGGCGAGCACCATCTGAACCGATGGGTCCTGTTCCTTCAGGAATCGTCCGACACCCGTCACCGTTCCACCCGACCCGA
The DNA here is from genome assembly GCA_002709755.1 of Phycisphaerae bacterium. Classification (GTDB taxonomy): domain Bacteria; phylum Planctomycetota; class Phycisphaerae; order Phycisphaerales; family SM1A02; genus UBA8087. The sequence continues at coordinate 1,592 of PAQN01000026.1, read as the reverse complement.
CACCCGCGACGAAGGCGTCGATGCGTCCTTCCATCTGTTCCCAGATCTCCGGACCCGTGGTGTCGTAGTGTGCCGCTGCATTCGCGTCATTCGCGAACTGGTTGATGTAGTACGCCCCGGGGCGTTCCTCGGCGATCCGCGCCGCGACGTTCTGGTAGTAGTCCGGATGTTCACGCGTCACGTCGGAGCGGCTCAGAGTGACTTCCGCTCCCATTGCTCTGAGGTGAGAGATCTTCTCGTCTGACATCTTGTCGGGGACCACGACCACGACGGTGTAGCCCTTCTGGCTTCCCACGAGCGCCAGGGCGAGACCGGTGTTGCCGGCAGTGGCCTCGACGATCATGCCACCCGGCTTCAGTTCACCTCTCGCTTCCGCGGCTTCGATCATCGACAGTGCGATGCGGTCCTTGATCGAGTTTCCTGGATTCATCGATTCCATCTTGACGAACAGCCTGCACGGGCCTGTGTCCAGCTTGGTGACTTCGAGCATCGGCGTGTTGCCGATCATCTCCAGGACGTTGCCATAGACGGGGGCGGTTCGGGTCTTGCTTGATTCTGTCATCTTGGGGGGGGTCTCCGGTCCTCCATGGTACGAAGTTGTCGAGGGTTCGCTACGCTTCATTCCGTGCCAGATCCTTCATCCGACATCACTCTGGAAGACGGCCCCGAGGGGCTCGAGCTGCGGAGGCCCTGCGATCGACCGGGGCAGGGGGTTCATGCGGCTTTTGAGGGCGTCTCAACGCGCGGTCACCCTTTTTTGAAACTCCTGCATGGCTGTGATGGCCCGGTAATCGACGCGACCGCCGGACTTGGTGGAGATACCGGGGTTCTGGCTGCGCTTGGCTGGCAGGTTCTTGCGATCGAGCGCGAGCCACGGCTCTTTAAACTGCTTCAGGAGGCTCATGCGAGAATCCAGTCATCGGTACTTCGGGAGAGAATCAGTCTCCTCAAAGGTGATGCGATCGAAATACTGCCATCTTTGCCCGAGGCGTTTCGTTCGCCCGCTGCGATCATTCTCGACCCGATGTATCCCCCGCGTCGAAAAAGCAGTGCCCTGCCTTCTAAGGGCATGCAGGCATTGCGACTGTTGCATGGTCAGGATGTCTCGAGCACGGCTGAGTCACTTCTTCAGGCCGCGTTGGCCGCTTCACCCTCGCGGGTGATTCTCAAGCGTCCCCCGGAAGCTTCGTCCATGACGAGTCGGCCACCCACTTTTTCGGTGGGAAGCAAGCTTGTCAGATGGGATGCTTGGCAGATCGGCTGAGCATTTCGTCAGACAAAGGGCAGCGTAATGTCACTCATAAGTACGATGACGGTCAGCACTACGCTCATCTTATGAAGAAAATTGAATTGTCCCCTGTCGCCAGAATCAGTTGCGCAAAGAAAATCCAGATCAATACCACTTTATGTTCCTGATCATTTGATGGATTTTCACGCTATGCTTGTTCATCAACTGGCCGTTGGCCGAGTTTTTTAATGACAAATTTTATACATGTGAGGATGAATATGCGCACTCAATTCTTTGGTGGTTTCATTGCTGCTTCTCTATGTCTGTCGGCGGTGCAAGCGGGAGAATCTGAATTCTATCAAGC